>DASREX010000127.1:0-51451 GCA_035651855.1 Candidatus Sulfotelmatobacter sp. | reverse complement strand
CGGAATTGTCCAGATCTCTGCTGCAAGCCGCGAAGAATATCCGTCGATTTTGCGAGCTGCAAAAGCCCCGCTCATGGTCGCGAACTCGCGGGGGAATCTCTGTGGGGCAAGTCATCCAGCCGCTGGAGTCGGTCGGCTGTTATGTTCCTGGCGGTCGTTATCCCCTGCTTTCTACCGTACTGATGACGGTGATTCCGGCTCAGGTCGCAGGAGTAAGGAGCATTCGAGTGGCGTCGCCAAACCCATCCCCGGACGTGTTAGGGGCGGCTGCCATGCTGGGGGTGCGCGAGTTCTATCGCATCGGCGGAGCGCAAGCCATTGCCGCCCTCGCCTACGGCACCGAGAGCGTTTCGCGCGTGGACAAGATTGTCGGACCGGGAAACGCGTACGTGACTGCCGCCAAGAAGTTGGTTGCTTTTGATTGTGCCATAGACTTTCTTGCCGGGCCAACGGAAGCCGTAATCCTGAGCGAATCCGGAACACCGGAGTTCATCGCTGCCGATCTGATCGCGCAAGCAGAGCATGACGAAGAGGCACTGGCACTGTTTATCACCACCTCCCGTAAGCTTGCGCGAGCAGTCTCCCAGGAAGTGGCCCGCCTGGTCATAGGAAATCGGACCGCGGAAGCAGCGTTGCGGAAGCATGGTGCGATTTTCGTTGCGGAATCGAAATCTCGGGCGCGTGCGTGGGCGAACCGCCTGGCTGCGGAACACATCACGGTCGATGAGGGGGATGTCGCTTTCATTCAAAATGCGGGCTCTATCTTTGTGGGCGACTATTCCGCCCAGGCGGCGGGCGATTATGCTTCGGGTCCGAACCATGTGCTGCCCACGTCAGGCCAAGCCCGATTTCGCGGAGGCCTGAGCGTGCTCGATTTTGTCAAAATCATCTCCCTGCAAAAGCTCTCAGCCCGCGGCCTGCGGAGTATTGCGCCGGCCATTGAATATCTAGCGGCAGCGGAAGGCCTGGATGGCCATGCCAATTCGGTTCGCCTGAGGTGCGCGCGTGCTTAAGCCCAGGCAAGCCGTCCTGAACATGCCTTCGTACCACCCGCCGTTGGCGGGGCGGCAGGGAATGCGGCTCGACTTCAATGAGAATACCGACGCCTGTTCCCCCCGGGTGCTGCAACGTTTGCAGCGGCTATCTGCGGACGATCTTGTGAAGTATCCGGAGCGCGAGCCGCTGGAGGCGGTCATCGCAGAGTTCCTGAACGTGACTCCCGGCGAGGTGTTGCTGACGAATGGCGTTGACGAGGCCATTCATCTGCTTTGCCAGGCTTACCTCGATCCTGAAGACGAAGCCGTGATCGTGGTGCCGGCGTACTCCATGTATGCCGTTTACGTCGCAGCCACGGGGGCGGAACTGGTCAGGGTTCGCGCGGGAAAGGATTTCAGCTTCCCGCTTAGAGACGTCAAGAACTCTATTAGTCGCCGGACGCGTCTGATCGCCATTGCGAATCCAAACAATCCCACGGGCCGGGTTGCGCGCTGCGAGGAACTTGTGGAGATCGCGCGCTCTGCTCCTGATGCACTGCTTCTTGTGGATGAAGCGTATTTCGAGTTCTACGGCAAGACGATGCTGGATTATCGAAACGAGGCGCGAAACGTGTTGGTCGCGCGCACTTTCTCGAAGGCCTATGGAATGGCCGGACTCCGCCTGGGCGTGCTCATCGGTGATGAGGATCAGATACGCGGGTTGCGCCGCGTAGCCTCACCTTACAACGTAAATGCAGTCGCGCTGGCTTGCTTGCCCGACGCGCTCGAAGATCACGCCTATATCCAGGAGTATGTACATGAGGTTCGCGAAGGGCGCGCGCGTCTGGAGCAGGCCCTGAACTCGGCTGGTGTTCAGTACTGGCCCAGTGAAGCCAACTTTGTCTTACTGCGCGCAGGGCAAAGCAAGGCAGATGCCGCGAACTTCGTTGAGCAGATGCGGCAAAGAGGCATCCTGGTTCGCGACCGCTCCGCAGATGAGGGATGCGAAGGCTGCGTGCGGGTCACTCTTGGACGACGCCAGGTCATGGACCGACTGCTCCTCGCGCTTACCTCTGTGCTGGAGAACTTTCCGCAGGGAGTCTCTCCCCGATGAGGAAGGGAACCGTGAAACGACTCAGCAAAGAGACTCAGATTCAGCTTTCGCTCACCATAGAGGGGCGGGGGAGCTACCAGGTTTCCACCGGTATCCGGTTCTTCGATCACATGCTTGAGTTGTTCGCCCATCATGGTGGATTCGACCTGAAGCTACGGGCAAACGGCGATCTGGATGTCGATCAGCACCACACGGTGGAAGATGTCGGCATCGCGCTGGGTCAGGCCTTTGAGAAAGCTCTGGGCAGCAAGCGCGGCATTCTACGTGCCGGATACTTTCTCATGCCGATGGATGAGACCATGGGCATGGCGGCGGTAGATTTTTGCGGGCGTACCGCTGCGGTCGTCGAAACCAGGGTGACAACCCGCCTTGTGGGTGATCTGCAGGCCGAACTGGTCGACGACTTCTTTGAGGGTTTCGCGCGCGGGGCCAAAGCCAACGTCCACGCCAGGGTTCTTTACGGGAGGTCGAATCATCACAAGATCGAGGCTCTCTTCAAAGCTTTCGCCCGCGCCCTTCGGGCGGCATGCTGGCGGGATCGAAGGATGCAGCGTCTCCTGCCCTCTACGAAGGGAATACTCTGATGATCGCCATCGTCGATTACGGAGCGGGCAACCTGAGTTCGGTGAAGAAAGCATTGGACTGGCTGGGCCGGGAGAATACCATTACGTCCGATCCTGAGCAGGTGGAGAAGGCATCCAGGATCGTACTCCCCGGTGTTGGACATTTCGCTTCGACCGCCAGCCTGGTCCGCTCAGGATTGCGGCAGGCAATTGGCTCCGCCATCGCACGTGGTACGCCATTTCTCGGGATCTGCGTCGGCATGCAGTGGATGTTTGAAGGCAGCCAGGAGGCTCCCGGGACTGCAGGGTTAGGACTCATGGAGGGGAATTGTGAACGCTTTCCAGCCAGCGTGAAATCCCCGCATGTGGGCTGGAATTCTCTGCAGATCGACTCTTCGTCCCGGCTGCTTCGCGGAATTCCTTCAGCTTACATGTATTTCACCCACTCGTTCCGGTGTCCGGTGGTCAGCGGCACCACAGCCTGTTGCGAATACGGTGGGCAGTTTTCAGCGGCAGTGGAACGCGAGCACTTGTTTGGCGTTCAATTTCATCCGGAGAAGTCAGGAGAGCCGGGCCTCAAGCTGTTAGCTAATTTTTGTGTTCTCTGAAATGTTGACGAAACGCATTATCGCTTGCCTGGATGTGGATGGCGGCCGCGTGGTCAAAGGCGTCCGATTTACCAACCTGCGCGATGCCGGAGATCCGGCGGAACTCGCGAAGGCCCACAGCGAGTCAGGGGCGGATGAAATCGTCCTGCTGGATATCTCGGCGACGCACGAAGGCCGGGCCACATTACTGGAAACGGTCCGGCGAACGGCAAAGCAATTGTTTATTCCCTTGACGGTAGGCGGAGGTATTCGCACTCTGAGCGACGCCGCGGATGTCTTCGCGGCCGGCGCGGACAAGATCAGCATCAACTCGGCCGCGCTGCGCGATCCTTCATTGATCACTTGCATCGCCCGGCAGTTTGGCTCGCAGGCCGTGGTGGTGGCAATCGACGCGAAGCGCTCTGAAGGAGGAGGTTGGCAGGCGTTTATTCGCGGAGGGAGAACTCCTGCCGGCCGCGAGGCAGTCGCCTGGGCGCGGGATGCGGAATCGTATGGCGCCGGCGAAATCCTTCTCACCTCCATGGATCGAGATGGTACCGGCAGCGGCTTCGACTGCGAACTGACGCGTGCCATTGCCGGCTCGGTGGGCATCCCGGTGATCGCGTCGGGCGGGGCCGGCAACGCTGCCGATTTTGTCGATGTGTTCCGCAATGGCAGGGCCGATGCGGCATTAGCCGCCTCCATTTTCCACTTTGGCTTCAATCGGGTGTCGGAGCTGAAGCAGGAACTCGCGCGCTGTGCGATTCCCATGAGGTGGCCATGCTGATCCCTTCCATCGACCTCATGGGTGGCAAGATCGTTCAATTGATTCAGGGCAAGAAGAAGGCCCTGGAATTCGACAATGTCGAGGAATGGATCGCGCGCTTTTCGAAGTACCCGCTGGTGCAGTTGATTGATCTGGATGCGGCGATGGGACGAGCAAACAATGTTGCTCTTGTACGGGAAATCGCAAAGCGCCTTCCGTGCCAGGTCGGAGGCGGGATCCGCTCATTGGAAGCAGCACAAGCCGCGCTGGATTCGGGCGCTCGCCGGGTCATCGTAGGTTCAGCACTGTTCGAGCATGGCAAGGTGAACGCGCCATTTGCCGAAAAGCTGGCGGCACGGCTGGAGTCCACCCGCCTGGTGTTCGCACTGGATGCCATCGGCGGACTCGTGACCATTCATGGATGGCAGAGCACTACCGCCGTAAAGCCGTTGGAGATGATCCACGAACTTCATCCCTGGTGTGACGCATTCCTCTATACTCACGTGGACACGGAAGGATTGCTGGGAGGATTTCCGCGGGACGTGATCCTTCCATTACGGGCGGCTACCACGCGACAGTTGATGGCGGCCGGCGGAATACGCTCCCAGGACGAGATTGATGCCCTGCATGCGATGGGAGTGGACGCGGTCGTCGGCATGGCGATCTACCAGGGGCTGATTCCCGCCTAGCCTCAGCCCAAGATTTCCGGGGGCCATCACGTTGTTGCCTGGCGTTCAACAGCAGCTTATCTTGGAGGGTGTATCGAGATCAGAGACCTTCACTATGAACGTGCTTGTGCTGAATGCCGGCAGTTCCAGCCTGAAATTTCAGATCATCGCCACAGATCTTGAGCAGATCAAGGAGTACAAAGACGATCGCATCTGCCGGGGAGAGATCGAAGGCATCGGCGGAGAAGCCGTTCTCCGGATCCGCTATCGGACCGAACCGGCTCGAACCCTGACTACGGCTTTACACGACATGGGCGCCGCTCTGGACTACCTGATTCGGTTTCTGGCATCGGAGAAAGCAGGAATCCAGGAAATTAAGAGGAACGCCGATGTGCACGCGGTCGGACACCGCGTGGTACATGGCGGTGAGTTGTTCAACGAGTCGATGCTGATCGACGACCGTGTGCTGAAAGGAATCAAGGATTGCATCGACCTCGCCCCTCTGCACAATCCTGACAACATAAAGGGCATCCTTGCGGCCCGCGATTTGTTGGGCAAAGCCGTGCCACAAGTAGCAGTCTTCGATACTTCGTTTCATCACTCTTTACCCGCGCAAGCTTACCTCTATGCAATTCCGTATCATCTGTACCGCCGGCTTCACATCCGCCGCTATGGATTTCACGGCACCTCTCACCGCTACGTTGCTTTTCGCTATCGAACTTTGCGAGGCCTGACTTGCGACCAGACGAATATCATCACTTTCCATTTGGGTAACGGCTGCTCCGCGGCGGCGATCAAAGAGGGGAAGTCGGTCGACACTTCGATGGGAATGACCCCGCTGGAGGGCCTTGTCATGGGAACGCGTTCCGGGGACCTGGATCCAGCGATTATCGGAATGATTGCACGCAAGGAGTCGATGTCTTCCACCGAGGTGGATACGTTGTTGAATGAGCAGTCCGGACTTCTCGGCATCTCCGGGTTGACCAATGACATGCGCGAGTTGCTCGCAAAATCGAACGAACATGACGACCGCCGGGTGAAGCTGGCAATCGAAATCTTCTGCTACCGCGCACGCAAATACCTCGGCGCTTATCTGGCTGCGATGGGCGGAGCCGACGCCGTGGTCTTTACCGGAGGTATTGGGGAGAATTCGCCGGACATTCGGGCGCAAATTTGCGCTGACCTGCAATGGTCGGGATTGGAGATCGATCAAAAGAAGAATAAAGAGATGGTTGGCCGCGAAGGGCAGATCAGCACGGACAATTCCAGGCTGCAAGCCTACGCGATTCCTACGGATGAAGAACTCCTGATCGCCCGCGACACGGTGCGGGTGATTCGAGGAGTCCCGCATCCCTCCTAGCAGTTCCCCAGCTAATACGGCCAGATCCAATCTGTGGCTTCGGATTTATCCACGCCGAACTGATGAGCATAGTTTCGGCACTCGATCTGCTGGTTCAGGAATCGTTCTTTGGCGTGCGCGCCGATTCGTTGCAGCCTTGGCACGCGATCGATCACATCCATCGCCAGGCTGAAACGATCTACGTTGTTGTTGATGGCAAGTTCGAGAGGCGTGTTGATGTTGCCCTGTTCCTTGTATCCCCGGACATGGATGTTGTGATGATTGGTGCGGCGGTAGGCCAATCGGTGGATCAGCTGCGGATATCCGTGGAAGTTAAACATGACGGGCTTGTCCACCGTGAAAAGGGAATCGAACTCGCGATCGGGCAGCCCGTGAGGGTGCTCGGAAGTGGGTTGCAGCTTGAATAAATCCACCACGTTGATGAAGCGAATCTTGAGATCCGCAAACTCCTTGCGCAGGAGCGCGGTCGCTGCCAGGGCTTCCTGGGTCGGAATATCGCCGGCTGAGGCTACTACGACGTCCGGTTCTCCTCCCTCGTCGTTGCTGGCCCAGTCCCAGATTCCAATTCCCTTGGTGCAGTGCGTGATCGCCGCGTCCATGTTCAGGTACTGCAGATGCTTTTGCTTGTCGCTCACAATCACGTTCACATAGTTCTGACTGCGCAGGCAATGATCCGCGACTGAAAGCAAGCAATTCACATCCGGCGGCAGATAGATCCGTGTAACATTAGCGCTCTTGTTGACCACTACATCCAGGAACCCGGGATCCTGATGCGTAAAGCCATTGTGATCCTGCCTCCAGACGGTGGAAGTGATGAGGAGGTTCAGGGAGGCAATCGAATCGCGCCACGAAAGATGGTTGCAGATCTCCAGCCACTTGGCGTACTGGTTGAACATGGAATCGATGATGTGCACGAAGGCTTCGTAGCAGGAGAAGAAGCCGTGGCGCCCGGTCAGCAGATATCCTTCCAGCATTCCCTCCAGAGTGTGCTCGCTGAGCATCTCCATGACGCGGCCGTCGGAGGACAGATTTCCGCCGTCTTGATCTTCGGGGAAACGTTCCTCTATCCAGAACTTCTTGGTCACGGGGTAAAGGTCGTCAAGCTTATTGGAAGTTGTTTCGTCCGGCCCAAACACGCGGAAGTTGTGGGGATTGAGCTTCATGACATCCGCCAGCATGCGGCCGAGCGGGCGCGTATTTTCCGCCAGCGACAAGCCGGGCTTCTCCGTGGGATTGGCATAGGCCCGAAAGTCAGGCAGACGTAGCGTCTTCTTCAGGCGGCCTCCGTTGGTATGCGGATTCGCGCTCATGCGGCGCGTGCCTGCGGGCGCAAGTTCCCTGAACACAGGAGCGAGCCTGCCGTCGGTATCGAAGAAGTTTTCCGGCTGTTGCGACCGCATCCAGTTTTCAAGAATTTTCAGCTGGGCCGGATCCTTCTTCGCGCCTGGCAAAGGCACCTGGTGAGAACGCCAGGATCCCTCCAGGAAGTGGCCGGCCAGCTCGCGAGGCGCGGTCCATCCTTTGGGCGAGCGCAGCACAATCATCGGCCAGCGTGGCCGGCTCGAGGATCCGTGTTCGCGGGCGGCGGCGCGATGCTGCCGGATTTCCTGCACGCAATGCTCCGTTGTCGCCGCCATTGCCTGGTGCATGCTGTCGATATCGCAGCCTTCCACGAAGTAAGGAGTCCAACCATAACCGCGGAACAGGTTCTCCAGTTCTTCATGCGAGACCCGCGCAAGCAGCGTGGGATTGTCGATCTTGTATCCGTTGAGATGAAGGATGGGCAGAACGGCGCCATCGCGCGCCGGATTCAGAAACTTATTGATGTGCCACGACGTCGCCAGCGGCCCCGTTTCCGACTCTCCATCTCCCACCACGGCTGCGACGATGAGTTCAGGATTGTCGAACGCCGCGCCGCACGCATGCGAGAGAACGTACCCCAGTTCTCCGCCTTCATGAATCGACCCTGGAGTTTCGGGCGTGCAGTGGCTGCCGATTCCTCCCGGGAAGGAGAATTGCTTGAAGAATTCGCGCAGTCCTTCGGGATCCTGGCTCTTTTCGGGATAAATCTCAGAGTAGGTTCCTTCGAGATAAGTTGGGCCCAGAACCCCGGGCGCGCCATGTCCCGGCCCGGCGAGGAATATCATGTCGAGATCATATTTCTTTATCAGTCGGTTCAAATGGACATAGATAAACGACAGGCCCGGACTGGATCCCCAGTGCCCGAGCAGGCGGTTCTTGATATGCTCCGGACGCAAGGGTTCCGTCAGCAGCGGATTTTCCTGCAGATAAATCATGCCCAGGCTCAAATAATTGCAGGCGCGCCAGTACGCCTCAATCTTGCGCAGTTCCTCGGCGCGCAACGGCGCCGCGGAAACCGTCGATCGAGTGGGAGCGTACGGACTAATTTCGGCAACCTCGGCTGGAATTTGGGCTTCGATCGTGCTCATAAGAACTCCTGCCGATAGCCTATGCCCGAACGTCCGCGAGTGACAACCTTCGACGATGAATTTCCCTAAAGATTTTCGTGGAATCGTCCCAAACCCGGACTGGCCTGAAACTTCTATACAGGAATCACCTGAATCATGACTCAGTTTTTGGATGGTGCTCCGTTCCCTCCAACTTAAAAATACGTTCCATCACAAGCCATTTTTCTCCCGGTTCGGCTTGTGGAAGGGCTTGTTGAAAGCTCCACATCAGCTTCTCCCATTCCTGGACAGCGGGGTTGAGCGCATCCGCTTTGGTCTTCGCTGCGAAGGAAAAACTCTCGTTGACTTCCATGATCATGAACATGCGGGTCCCCAGCAGGTAGATCTCCATGTCTTCGATGCCGGAGTCTCTAATGCTCCTGCTGATTTCCGGCCAGATTTTCTCGTGATAACGCTTGTATTCGGCGATCAGGCTGGGATCGTCTTTCAAGTCGAGGGTGAGGCAGTAGCGTCGGTTCATTCGGCCTCTGCGGCAGGAACCGCCATCGCTGCAGGGGAATCGGGCGCGGCAGCGGGGCGGTATCCCCAAATAGCGAAATAAAAGATATAAGCGTGACAGACCAGCGGAATGAAAAAAGCGCGCTGGATATTCCACGCATCCGAAATTCGACCCATCACTGCGGGACACACCGCCCCGCCAATGATCGACATGACCAGCAGGGAAGAGCCTAACTTCGTGTACGGTCCCAGATTCTTGAGGCTGAGCGCGAATATCGTGGGGAACATGATGGAGTGGAAAAAGCCGATTAAAACCACGGCCCAGGCCGGCGCCGTCCCGGTGGTCAGCAATACCACGATGAGGCTGATCACAGAACCGCCTGCAAATAGGCCGAGAAGGCGGGGCGCGGCAATCCTTTGCATGATCGCCGAACCTGCAAAGCGGCCAATCATGAATCCCAGCAAATGAGCTTGCAGGTAATGAGCCGCGGACTTCTCATGCGTTCCGGGCAGGGTGAATTCAGTAAAGCGGATGATAAAGCTGGCGACGCCCACCTGGGCGCCGACATACAAAAACTGGGCAATGACCCCCTTGATCAAATGTGGATGCGCGAGCGCGCCGCTCAGCTTCGCGGCGGCTGCCTTCCCGGCGTGCTCCTCGCGGATCTCGGGCAACTTCGTCATCCAGATGAGCAGGGCCACGAAGAGAAATACGGCGGTGATGAAGACATAGGGAATCTTCACCATGTTCGCTTCCGAGATCTGGTAAGCGGTCAGTTGCGCAGGGCTCATGGCAGCGAGTTCCCCTGGGGTGTGTTCGATGCCCGAAAGGATGAATCTGGATCCGAGCAGCGCGACTAATACCGCTCCCATGGCGTTGAATGACTGCGCCAGATTCAGCCGCCGTTCGGAACTTTGCTCTGGACCCAGCGTGGTGACATAAGGATTGGCAGCGACCTCCAGAAATGACTGCCCGCAGGCCATTACGAACAGCGCGAAGAGGAAAAATCCATAGATCCGAACCGAGGCGGCGGGAATGAACAGGATCGTCCCGGTTGCGCATATCAGGAGGCCGATCAATATTCCGCGTTTGTACCCGAGCTTCTGCATAAGCCAACCGGCGGGCAGCGCGGCGAGGAAGTACCCTCCGAAGAAAGCCGATTGGATCAGGGAAGATTGAAAATCGGTGAGGCCAAAAGCCTTTTTGAAGTGCTGAATCAGAATGTCGTTGGAATTGACTCCGATGGCCCAGACAAAGAACAAGCTGGTCACCAGCACCAACGGTACAACATAGCGTCGCTCGGTAATTGGGACGGAGGTCTTCATCGGGAATCCTCCCTCAGGTCAGCGCGCGGTCCAGGTGAACATAACCGCCATCCACAAAGAGATGCTGCCCTGTCGTATGACTCGATCGGGGAGAAATCAGGAAAACCACCATGGCCGCAATTTCTTCCGAAGTCGTCATACGCTTTTCCAGGGGAATCCTGGACAGGATGTTCGAGAGCTTCTCCTGCGGATTCGGAAATGTATCCAGCCAACTGCGGTACAGCGGCGTCATGACTTCGGCCGGAATGACCGTGTTCACGCGAATTCCATAGGGAAGCAATTCCGCCGCCCACTCGCGCGTCAGCGCCATAATTGCGCCTTTCGACGATGCGTATCCTGACGTGCTGCCCTGACCGGTGACCGCCGTCTTGGAGCCAATGTTTACAATCGTTCCCCGCGACCGCTTGAGCTGGGGCAGAGCATAGTGCGCCATGGCGTAGTAGTGCACAAGATTACGGTTGAGCGAGGCCACGTATTCCTGCGGATTCCCCTGCTCGAGCCCGACCTTGTCATTGCGCCCGGCATTGTTGACGAGCCCATCGAGGCGGCCGAGCTTTTGCACAACCTGATCGACTGACTGCGAGCAGCTTTCTGCCGTGGAAAGCTCTACACTGATCAGCTCGCAGCGGCCGCCGTTCTTCAGGATCTGATTCCGCACCTCCCCGCCGGCCTCCGCATTGCGGCCGACGATCACGGGTATCGCGCCCTCCGCCGCGCACGCGTGAACAATTGCCGCCCCAATGCCCTTGGCGCCGCCGGTCACGATTATGACTTTATCTTTCAGTTGCAGATCCATGGCTCTAGCCTCGAAGGTTCATAAATCCGCCATCCAGCGGATAGTCAACCCCGGTGATAAAAGCGGACTCCTCGGAACAGAGAAACAAGGCGAGCGACGCCACTTCCGTGGGCTCCGCCATGCGGCCAACCGGTTGCGCGTGAGCCAGTTTTTCGAACATTTCCTTCTCCCGCCCCGGATAGTTTCTCGACAGGTAGCTGTCCACGAAGGGAGTGTGAACGCGAGCCGGCGAGATGCAGTTGCACCGGATGTTATGTGCCAGATAATCCCTGGCCACCGAATACGTCATCGCGATCACCGCGCCCTTGCTCATCGAATACGCAAAGCGGTCCGGCAGCCCGGCTGACCCGGCGATTGACGCCATATTCAGGATTACCCCGCCTCCCGAATCCTTCATGTGCCCCACAACCGCGTGCATGCAATTGTAGAAACCTTTGACGTTCACTTGAATGATGCGGTCGAACTCTTCAGGCGTCGTGCTTTCGACCGTACCGATGTGCGAAATTCCCGCATTGTTCACCAGGATATGAACCCGCCCGCCCTTTGTCAGCCGCTCGAATGTGGCCTTCACTTCCGCATGATCGGTGACATCACATCGATGAGCGAATGCGGAGCCACCCTCGTCAGAAATCTCCCGGCAGGTTTCGGCCGCTGCGGCCTGGTTGAGATCCAGAACATGTATCGTCGCGCCCTGCGCTGCGAACTTCAGGGCAATGGCCCGTCCAATGCCGCTGCCAGCCCCGGTTACGATGGCGGCCTTGCTGTCCAGGCGCAAGGAAGTTGCCCCACTCGTCCGGCCGCTCAGAGTGAAACCCCCCGCTTCCAGGGAATGAAGTCTTCCTGTGCTTTCAATTCCGCCTTGGTCTGAATTTCGCCGCTGGCGACACGGATGGTGAAATCCAGGATTTCCTCACCCATCTGCTGAATCGTTTTCTCTCCCGCGATCACCGCTCCGGTGTCGACGTCGATAATGTCGTGCATACGCCGGGCCAGATCCGAGTTCGTGGACAGCTTTACGACAGGCGCGATGGGATTACCCGTCGGCGTGCCCAGGCCGGTGGTAAACAAAACTACGGACGCGCCCGCCCCTACCTGGGCCGTCACGCACTCTACGTCATTGCCCGGGGTGCATTGCAGATTCAGTCCCGGTTGAGTCGAGTACTCGGGATAGTCGAGCACCGCGGTGACCGGCGACGTTCCTCCCTTCTTTGCGGCCCCGGCTGACTTCATGGCGTCGGTCAGGAGGCCATCTCGCATATTTCCAGGGGAAGGATTCATTTCGAAGCCGGAGCGAACGGCGGCGGCCCGCGCCGCGTAGTCGCGCATCAGTTGAATAAATCGATTGCCGACCGCCTGATCTTTTCCCCGGTTGATTAGTTCTTGCTCTACGCCACAAAGTTCCGGAAATTCCGAGAGGATAGTTCTGCCCTTGAGGGCCGCGAGCAAGTCCGCGGTGTGTCCGATGGAGGGGTTGGCTGAAATCCCGGAGAAACCATCCGATCCCCCGCACTTCAGACCGACACATAAGCTCGAAAGGTGCGCAGGAGTGCGCTCCGCCTTGTTCGCTTCAACCAGGCCCGAAAAAGTTTGCCGGATCGCCTCTGACATCATGGCAGCTTCGGAGCCGCTGCGTTGCTGCTCAAAGACGAACAGGGGCTTGTCAAAATGCGGGTTCCGTTTGCGGATCTCCTCGCGCAAGATGGCGATCTGCGCATGTTGGCAACCCAGGCTCAAGACGGTGGCTCCCGCCACATTTGGATGGTGAATGTACCCGGCGATGAGCCCGCAAAGGTTGTGAGAGTCTTCTCTCGTCCCGCCACACCCGCCCTCGTGGAGCAAGAAGCGGATTCCGTCAACATTCTCAAAGAGCCGCTCGCGCCGGCTCGCCATCCCATCCGAGACAATGGCTTGAGCGCCGCCCCCCTTGTACTGTCGCGCCAGTTCGGCCACCTGGTGGCGATAGGGTTGCGGCGGTGCGAAGCCGAGTTCCTCCTCCAGAGCCTGCTTCAGCACCTGGATGTTCTTGTTTTCGCAAAACACCAGGGGAACGACCAGCCAGTAATTTCGCGTTCCAACCTGGCCGTCGGAGCGCCGGTATCCTGAGAACGTCCGCCGCTGCCATCGGGAAACATCAGGGGTCGCCCAGACATAAGGCGTGGATTGCTGATGGAAAGGTGATGCCTGATGTTGGATGTTCCCGGTCGTCAGGAGTTCTCCGGCAGCGATCGGTTGAGCAGCTTTTCCGACCAGTACCCCGTACATGATCACGTCGTCGCCCACCACGAGTGGTCGGGTGGCAAACTTGTGCTTGGCGGGAACCTTTTTCGTCGGAGTAAATCGCTGCCCGTGGAAGTCAACGCATTCACCCTCATTCAGATCTGTGAGCGCGATGAGGACGTTATCGAGTGGATCGAGTTGGAGGAGTCGGGAAGCCATCGATATCACTCACAAGGCCGGGTTAAAGCGGAGCTGCGGCCCTTTCGTCGCGCTATTGTAAAGCATTCCCAACCCGGAGGAGGCTATAGGGTTGCCAACCGCCAGAATCGCCGGGCGTTTTCGCCCAGCACATCCGCAAGATGAGCCGTCGCGCGCTGGGAAATGTAATCCTTCACCAGCCCGGTGACTCGGCTGTAAGAGCCAGCGACCAGGCATACTGGCCAATCGGAGCCGATCATGAGCCGTTCCGGCCCGAATGATTCGAGAGCAACGTCGAGATATGGAGCAATGTCCTCCGGCTTCCAATTCTTCCACTCGGCTTCTGTGACCAACCCGGAGGCTTTGCAGAATACATTGGGAAAGGCAGCGAGCCGGCGAATTCCCGCAGCCCAGGTATCAATGTGCCTATCCCTGATGGGTGGTTTGGCCATGTGATCGAGAACGAAGCGCTGCCGCGGAAATCGTTTCACAAATTCAACCGCCACGGGCAGATGCCGGGGGTAAATCAGGATGTCAAAGGCCAAGCCGAACTGCTCGAGGGCGGCAATGCCGCGCAGGAATTCAGGCCGCAGAAGAAAGCGCTCGTCCGGTTCGCTCTGCACAATGTGACGCAGGCCGACCAGCTTGGAGTGTCGAGTTAAATCCTTCAGTTGCGCCTCGATCTCAGGGCTCGACAGGTCCGCCCATCCAACGACTCCCAGTATGGACGAATGATGTTCCGCGAGCTCCAGAAGCCAGCGGCTTTCCTCAAGCGTCTGCCGCGTTTGCACGACAACCGACCCATGGAAGCCGTTGGCATTCAGTTCAGGCTCCAGGTCTCCGGGCAGAAAATTCCGGCGCAATTCCGTGAGGGAATCGTCGAGCCAGGCGAATTCGCGTTCGTTGTAAATCCAGAAGTGCTGATGGGCGTCGATGCGCATCATGCCGGTGAAAGTTTACTTCATGGCGAATGATCTTGCCCTGCCCAGCCGCTTCGATCGGCCGAATTGAACGAGTAGTGCAACAGTCTCGCTGGGACTGGAATCGAGGGCGGCGTTGCGCAATCGCGAGATCGCGTCCGCCCCGGGAGAAGAACCATCGTGCGGATTCCGAAGTTATAGCCCCTGCGACGCTAGCACGCGGCCGAGCGCTGATACTCACTTGCTTCTTGGTATAAACCGTCAATCTGCTCGCGATAACGCTCCTCAATGACCTTGCGGCGAAGCTTGAGCGTCGGCGTCATGGAGCCATCACTCGCGCTGAATTCGTCGGGAACCAGCAAGATCTTCTTCAGAGTCTCGTAACGCGCCAGCCCGCGGTTGACCTCCGCGACGATCTCCTCATACAGCGCCTTCACACGGGGATGGCTGACCAGGGACTCTCTATTGGAGAAAGCGATCTGGTTGGCCTGGGCCCATTCCTCCAGCAACGGGAAGTGGGGAGAGATGAGCACCGAGGCGAATTTCCGGCGGTCGCCGACCACGACCGCGGCTCCGATCAGGGCATGTAATTTCAGAGAATTCTCCACCGGCTGTGGAGCGATGAATTTCCCCCCGGAAGTCTTCAGCAAGTCCTTCTTGCGGTCGGTTACCGTGAGGTATCCCTCTTCATCGATCATTCCGATATCTCCCGTCTTGAACCAGCCATCCACGAATGCGTCTCTGGTTTCCTCCGGACGGTTCCAATAGGCGCGGAACACGGAAGGCCCCCGCACCAGGATTTCGGAATCATGGGCGATCCGGACGTCAACGTTGGAGAGAGGGCGGCCCACAGTGCCCAGCCGATGAGCGCCCGGGTTGTTCACTGCTATGACGGGAGAAGTTTCAGTAAGACCATAGCCTTCGTGGATGCGGATGCCCAGGCTCGCATACCACGCCGCCAGTTCCTTACCTAAAGGGGCGCCGCCGGATATGAAGATCTGCACGCGTCCGCCCATGCGCGCGTGTACCTGGGAATAGACGAGCCTATGGGCCAGTTTCCATTGCAGAGACTTGGGGGTTTGACCGCTGAGGATGGTGGGACGATGGGTGTCTCCCACCGCACGCGCCCAGCGATAGATAGTCTGTTTCGCCTTACCTTGAGCACTCTTTTCTACCTGCAGGTAGATCTTCTCGTAGACGCGTGGAACGCCGACAAAGATCGTAGGGCGTACTTCGAGAAGGGCCCGAGGCAAGTCGTCGAAGAATGGACAATAGGCCAGGGTCACCCCCTTGCCCAGCAGCGCGATGTCGACGTGCCGAGCGGTCACGTGCGACAGCGGCAAGAACGACACACTGATGTGGCCCGGCCCAACCTGAAAGCCAGTCAGCGAAGTCGTCACGTTCGAAGTCAGGTTGCCGTGACTAAGCTGAACTCCTTTCGAAGTGCCGGTCGTTCCAGAGGTATAAATGATGGAGGCGAGGTCATCCGGCCCCACCATGCGCGCCTCCCGCTCTAACTCCGGGTCCCTCCCGCATGGACCTTTGTGCATCAGAGCCTTCATGGGCACGGCCTCGCCGCTCACGGCAGGCTCCATCACTACAATCCTTTCCAACGCAGTTTGATCCCTGATGGAAAGAACTTTGCTCAGTTGATCCGCGGTTGAGACAAAGACAATTTTGGCTCCAGAGTCGCAGAGGATGTACGCGGTTTGCTGTGGGGTCAGTGTGGTGTAGATCGGCACCACGACGGCGCCGGACAGGAATGACGCGAAATCAGCGATCGCCCATTCCGGCCGGTTCTCGCTCAGGATCGCGACTCGGTCGCCTTTGCCTACACCCCAGCTCCCGAGGGCACGCGCTACACCCGCCACGTTTCGATAGAATTCCTGCGTACTGATGGGAAGCCACTTCGTGGCTTCCCTGGCCAGCATCAAACGCTCCTGCCTGCGAGCCACAATGTTGAAGAAGACGTCATTCAGTGTCCGAGTCTCCATGACGGGGGACCTCCTTATTCCCGGGCCTGCGCTCAATTTGCGGCTATTCGCTCTGGCTGTACTTGCCCCAGCGGAAGGTCGGGCCAACGGAAAAGCGGACGTAGTTCTGGCGGGGTGAAAGCAAATCCGTGAACAGATGCGTGTTCACCCAGTCGGCAGCGAAGCGGAAGCCGATGGTTCGCGACACGTTCAGGTCGAAACCCGCACCTAGCCCGAAAAACAGCTTGGTATCGGTTTGATGCGCGCCCGGCACCGGCACCTGCAACGCTCCAAATAACGGCGCTAGCGTCGGCGGAAATGTGATGTCGGCTCTTTCATGCATTCCACCCAGCCCCGGACGAATCAGAAATGTGATCTTCTCCCATCTCCGAATGTAGAATTGGGGTCCCGCGGCAAAGGTGTACGTGACCGAGTTGAATGGTACGTGGATCGACGCTGCGCCTCCGGGGACTAATCCTGACTGGTTCACCGCGGGAGCAAAAACGGTTTCGGTTCCAGTAATTGTCCCGGCTCCGCTGAGGATGCCGAAGTCCACACCCAGACCCAGCCAGGGCCTGGTAGTCACGCCGAAATCCGCTTCGAATCCGCGCTCAGTCAAGTTCCGGGCGGGGCTGACCATGTAATCGAAACCGGTGAACAGAGTGTAGCGGTTGATATCCGTTTGTTGCGCCGGCAAGGGGAGAACTGCGGCAAGTGTAAAAAGACTGCATAGAAAGAGAAGTGGTACGCGTCTCATACTTTCACCTCGTAAAGTTTGAAATTGAGCTGCCTGCGGACGGCATCGGACTCTCCGTAGCGGAAGACACACCGGTTCGAAACCACGTTGTTCGTCTAGCGAGGAGGTGACTTCATACGTACCGCGCCGTCACCCCCGGAGGTTGTTTACGCTACGACCAACTGGCCCAGGGGATTCTCAGGTGCGGGCGTCGGCGCAGCTTCCGGTTTTCGTTTCGATTCGACAGGGGGCGGCACGTCTGCGGCCGGAACCGGCTGCAATAGGCCCTCCGCCGGAACGGTGGCGGCTGGCACCGCGCGCCGTTTCCTTTGAGCTTGGGGTTTTTGCGATGGCCTGAGACCCACCGCATCGCGCAATTCCGCAAAACTTTCCTGCAACAGCTTTTCCATGCGCTTCAGGTCGGGTGCCGCGTGCACATCCCCGCTGAAGCCGAAGTAGACCGTCCCGTTGTAGCTGAGGATGGCGCAATTCACCGCCATTTCTCCTCCCACCGGAACGTACGGATACCAATCCAGCATCTTGTGCCCGAGCAGATACAACGGAAACTGTGGCCCGGGAACATTCGTACAAACCAAATTGAAGGGGGTGATAGGCAACTGGCTGGCGATAGGTCCCGCCAACCCCTGCACGGACGTCGGAAACATTCCAATCAAGCCTCCGGCCAGGCTTACCAGTTCGGCCGCATGCACTCGTTTCAGAAACTCCGTGCGCTTGTGGACAGCGGCCAGCAAGTTCCGCGGCTGCCGGATACTGAGCGGCACAGTAACCGGAACCAGAGAGATGCGGTTGCCCAACTCCGAGGGGTCGTCTTTGCCCCGCAGATTGACGGGGACCATCATGCGAAATAACCGCCCCTTCACCCGGTCGCCGTGCAGTTCACAGTAGCGGCGAATGGTGGCCGTCACAACGGCCAGGATGACGTCGTTGACGCTGGTGCCGCATTTCTTGCGGATAGCCTTAACCTCGTCCAGGGGGATTGCCGTGCAGGCAAACTTCTGCGGGCCGCGATAGATCACGTTGAAGCGCAGCCGCTCGGTAAACGCGGTAATTTCAGGGAACAGATCGGCAAACTCGTTCGGCTCAACCGCTCCCCCATTCGCCGCCACCCGCTCGGCCATGCTGAGCACATCCGCCATTGCCGAAAGAATCCGCTTTACGAAATCCGAATAGGAGTCGACGAAACCCGCCGTGAGGGAACTCAGCGCGTCGCGGCGCGCGGGAACGCGGAGCCTGATCCTTTTCCGCGGCGGCGGTGCGGCTTCAGGGCTCGCGTCCAGAAGCACGTTGATGATGCCTACTCCAGCAATGCCGTCCGCCAGGCAATGATGCAGGCGAAAAATGACTCCCGTGCGATTGCCCTTCAGTCCTCTCACCAGCGTCATGTCCCACAAAGGATGCCGCCGGTCCATCATGGTGCTGAACATTTTCCCGGCGAGAGCCTTCAATTCCGTTTCCGTGCCGTAACGAAGCTTTACTTCCCGTATGTGCCGCCGGATGTCGAACTCGGAGTCGTACTCCCAGCTGGGAAGTCCTACGCCGAATGGCGCCGCCATGATGTGCTTGAGGTAGCGCGGCAGAAGAGGCAGTTTCGATTCCACGAAGTGAACGCAATCTTTAAAGGAGATCTCTCCGTCGAACGTGCACACGCTGGCGACATTCAGCGGCATACCTTCGCGCTCCAGGTGAAGGAAGACGGTGTCTCCCCAGGAAAGGCGGTCACTCTGGGACTGATTCTGCATGAGATTCTCCGTCAGTTCACGAACGAAAAGCGGCGCGACAGCCGCGCAAGTTTCAGCGTTTTGTACACATTTACGTTTACGCCGCTTAAAACCACCTTGACCCGTCTCTCTTCGGCCTTGCGGGCCAGATCCTCCAGCGCTCGCATGGCGCCGGCATCGATGCGGGCGATGCAGGAGAAGTCCATGTTCAGCTCGCCATCGTCTCCGCTCAGTTGGGCGGCGGCGCTTCGCAGGCCCGAGATCATGTCGGTTTCCTTGAGGCTCATAGGCATGAATTCAACCTCGCTCCGCAATTGCGGAGACCCTAGACAGCTTGCGGGTGAACGGTGTTCACCCTGGACTCCCCGCGACCTTCATAAGCCTTCCAGAAAAGCTCGACCAACTCGCCCATTAGGGGCATGCGCGGATTCGACCGCCAGGAAGGATCGTCGAAGGCCGCTTTCACCATCTCCGGCACGGCACGCTCGAATTCATCTCGCGGGATGCCGAGTTCGGCGATGGATCGCGGAAACTCGAGCCGGTCGAGCAGTTGTTCGGTCGCGGCAATCAGCTTCTCAACCTTTTCCTGCACCCCTTGGCCTCCCAGGCCCAGCAGGTCGGTGACCGTGGCGTATTTCTTGTGCGCCACATATCCCTGGGTATAGGGCGACGGCATGAACTTGGCCGGCACCGCGGCGTTGTAGGCGATGACGTGCGGCAGCATCAGGGCGTTGGCTTTTCCGTGGGCCACGTGGAAGCGGGCGCCGAATGCGTGTGCCAGCGCGTGATTGACGCCGACGGACGCGTTGGAGAAGGCCATGGCTGCGATGCAGGCGGCATTGTGCATCATGCAGCGTGCCTCCTCATCCCGGGGATTCTCATAGGCGACGGGCAAGTACCGGAATACCAGGCGAATCGCCTGCATCGCGTTCGAATCGGTGTATGCCGAGGCATAATTCGAAACCCCCGCCTCAAGGGCATGAGTAAGGCAGTCAATTCCGGTGTCTGCGGTCAGGCCCTTCGGCATCGACATCACAAACTGTGGGTCGACGATGGCGACATCCGGGGTGAGCGAGTAATCCGCCAAAGTCACTTTACGTCCGCTATCCTTGTCGGTAAGCACGGCGAACGGAGTCACCTCGCTGCCCGTTCCGCTGGTGGTAGGGATGGCGAGCAGGCGGGTGCGCCGGGCCTTCTCCTTCGGGTATTCGATTACGCGCTTCCGTAAATCCAGAAAGGGCGCGGCCAGTTCTTCAAGGTCAGCCTCCGGCGATTCATACTTGAGTTTCATGATCTTCGCCGCATCGATGATGGATCCGCCGCCCAAGGCGATGATCTGGTCCGCCTTGTAGAAATTGAGGGCCTCGACTCCCTGCTGGATCACCTTCACTTCTGGCTCGGCATCAGGGATCACGCAGACGTGAACGTGGGTTTGCGGGCAGACGTGCCGGCGGACAATGTCGACATGCCCGATCTGCTCCAAGGCGGGGTTGGTCACGATGATGGTGGTCTTGGAAGGGAACTGGCCGAGATTCTCCACCGCATTCATGTTGAAGAAAATCTGATTGGGAACTCGGAACCACATATGGTTTTGCGTCCTCCGGGCGACGCGCTTGATGTTCAGATAATGCTGGATGTTGACGTTATCAGTCGTGCTGTTCCCCCCGCCGGTGCCGCATCCGAAGGAAAACGTGGGCACCAGGTCGTTGTAAACCGCGCCCAACGCGCCGATCGCTCCGGGGGAATTTACGATGATCCGGCCAGCATTGATGACGTTTCCAAACTCGCGAATCACCTGTTCGTTGCGCGAGAAAATGACCGCGGTATGCCCCAGGCCTCCCGCGTGATTGACATCGATGCAGACCTTCAGTGCCTCTGGAACAGACTTTGCCCGGTACACCGCCAGAACAGGGAACAGCTTCTCAACCGACAGCGGGTGCTCCCGCCCCACTCCATGAATCGGAGCGATCAGCAACTTGGTGTCGGGTTTCACTGAAAGACCGATGAAGCGCGCAATATCGGCTGCTTTCTGGCCGATCGCCATGGGCTGCATGAATCCGGTCTGAGGATCGATGACGCTCCGTTCCAGCAGCCTGGTCTCTTTCTCGTTGCAGATGTGCGCGCCCAGGTCGGCAAACTTCTTCAAGGCGGCGTCGTAGATCTCGGTATCGATCACCACCGTTTGCTCGGAGGCGCAGATGGTTCCATTGTCGAAGGTTTTCGAGACGATGATGTCGACAACAGCCGTGTTCAGGTCCGCTGTCTTTTCCAGGTAGACGGGCGTGTTTCCCGGGCCCACGCCCAGAGCCGGCTTGCCCGAACTGTACGCCGCCTTCACCACTCCGGGGCCACCCGTCGCATCGATCAAGCCGACATCCTTGTGGTGCATGAGGTACGCGTTATCCGGAAGCGTGGGAGATTCCACGCAGGTGAAAACGCCTTCCGGTGCGCCGTTTTCTACGGCCGTTTCGTACATGATCCTTACGGCTTCTGCGCAGCAATGCCAAGCCTTGGGATGGGGGCTGAAAATGACCGCGTTTCGAGTCTTGATCGCGACAATGCACTTGAATAGAACCGTGGAAGTCGGATTCGTAATCGGCGTAAGCGAGAACAAAACCCCGATCGGTTCGGCCATCTCCAGCACATTGCGTTGGGGGATCTCCCGAATCACGCCTACCGTGCGTTTGTCCTTCACATAGTTGAAAACGAATTCGCTGGCCACCATATTCTTGATGACCTTGTCTTCCATCACTCCAAGCCGTGTTTCCTCCACTGCCAGGCGAGCCAGGTATTGCGCCTGCTCCAGCCCTGCGAGAACCATGCGTTTCACGATGCGATCCACATCCTCTTGCGTGAACTGCGTAAACACCGCGGCGGCGATTTTGGCTTGGCTGACGAGAGATTCCAGGTAGGCGATTCGTTCTGCGCTCGGGCCCTCGGCAGGCAGTGAAACCTGCCCGCGCCCTTTGACTTCCACGTCGCTGACGATCATTACAACCTCCCTCGCATGCTGCGGGGAATGAACACAGGCGCGGGGGGTGCGGGAGAAAGACATCCGGCGAAACGCAGCGCTGACCGGAGCGCCGCCTGTGTCGGGCTCCGGCGGGCTGGCTACTCACCCTCGATTCCCAAAGTAGAACCCCGGGAGGGGATTCGGTCAGCAACGCCTGTCACGTCTCAATGTGACGGATGTCACACGAGGCGTTTTGGCCCGGCTTGGGCAACCTGTCGATAGGTCTGAGCTTGGGCTGTGTCGTCCCACGCAGTCGTTTGCGCGGGAGGGATGAAGCTCATTGCCCGCTCCGAAAGGGCGGTGATCGTCAAACTTGGATTGACCCCGAGATTCGCCGCCAGAACCGATCCGTCGCAGATATACAAGTTGCGGTAACCAAACACCCGGTGCCGGCTGTCGACAACGCCCCGTTCCCTGGAGTCCGCAATCACACAGCCCCCGATACAGTGGGCCGTCCCGGGCACATTCAACAGGATCTCGGGCAGCATGCTCATAGCCGTTCCCCCGGCAATATCCGCGAACTTGCGGGCAAACTGGTTGGCCTTTGGAATATACGTCGGGACCCTGTCCCCATAGCTGGACAGCATCTTGCCGAAGGGCCAAAACCAGCGCCGTTTCCAGCGCATTTCTATGTGTCCTTCGACCGCCTGCATGCAGAGGAGTATGGTCGATTCCCGGGCCCATCCCCAGAGTCGAAACAGGCGCAGAGTCCGGATGGGGTGAGTGAGCAGCGAACTGGCCATATTTCGCGCCCACATGGCAATTCTCCGCGGCCCCGGCTGCCCATCCGTCAGCATCGTGGTGAGAAGGCCCATCACGTCGGAGCCGCTGGGATAGCGCACGGCCTCAATGTGGGTGTGGTCGTCGATGTAAATGCCGGAGCCGATGGCGATGCCTTGCGAAAGGTCGTCTGCGCAACGCGGAACGCGCGCCCCGATGATGGACTCTGAGTTTGTGCGCACATGCTTGCCTACAGTTTCGCTGATGGCCGGCAGCGAGCCGCTCTCCTTAAGCCGAAACAGCAATTCCATCGTGCCCAGCGCCGAGCCCGAAAAAATGACTCCCCGGCAGGTCAGCGTTCGGGGTTGCCGCAGAATCCAGGCCGTCGACTTCACGGTAAGGACCTCATACCCGGCGGCTCCATCCTCCGAACCGGAGATGGGCTTCACATCCACCACCTTCGTCTCGGGAATGATGTGTGCTCCTTTCCTCTCGGCCAGGTAAAGGTAATTCTGGTCCAAGGTGTTCTTGGCGCCGTAGCGGCAGCCCATCATGCAGCCACCGCAACCCGTGCATGTGCCGCGATCTGGCCCTTCTCCTGCAAAGAATGGATCGGGCACAGTCTTGTTTCCTGCTTCGCCATTGGACGGTTGAAATATCCCGACGCGAGTGGCGTAGAAGGTATGCCCGCAGCCGGTGGCATCTGCGGTGAACTTCAAGAGTTGGTCAGCGGTGCCCAGAATTCTGTTCTCGGTTACGCCCAGCATTCGTGCGGCAGTTTCATAATGCGTCGGCATCTGCGTTTGCCAATCCGTCAGGCCGCGCCACGACCCCGACTGCCAGACGTGGTCCGGCGCCGGCAGCAGGGTGGCCGCGTAAGTGATCGATCCTCCGCCCACGGCGCATCCGTGGAAGATAGTGGCGTGGCGGAACATGCGCATGTTGAAGAAGCCGCGCAGCCCCAGGCGGGGCCTCCAGAACCAGCGATGAATAGACCAACTGGTGCGGGGAAAAGATTGGGGCGCCCACCGGCGCCCCATTTCAATCACCGCAACCCGGTAGCCTTTTTCCGTGAGTCTCAGCGTCGAAACACTGCCTCCAAAGCCGGATCCGATCACGATGAAATCGAAATCGAACTGGCGGCCGCCGGTTGCCATAACCACCACGCTCTGCTTCCGCGCACCGCTGAAAGCAGCCTTACGCGACCAGATACTTCCCCGCCTCAATGACTTTCTGCGCTATCGCTTGCCGCAGTGCCACCGTATTGAACGGCTCGTACTTGCTCAGGCGCCGCAGAATCGCCAGCTGCGAGCGCAGCATGTCGCCATCGCTGCAGGCGGCAATTACCATCTTTGCCGCGCTTTCGATTTTGTCCATTGCGCCCGACAGGTAGACGCGAGTCATGGCGATGGCATGCTCACAGCTATTTTCACCGTGCTTCACGGCCAGTTTGTGCGCCCGCAGAACGGCCGATTCCATCGCATAAGTTTCAATCGTCATGTTCGCAATCGCGCCCATAATCTCCTGCTGATCCTGAATCGCCTGCATGTATTTCTGCGTCGCGATTCCGGCAGCGAACAGGCCCATCTTTTTGGCGGTAGCAACCAGCTTTCTTTCCGGAGCGAGCGGACCTTCGCCCATCTCCTCCGACGTGCCGGACAAAACCTCGTCCATGAGCTTCTTGATCGCCGCCATTAAAGGCAGCTGCCCGCTCATGGCGCGCTTGAGCAGGAATCCGGTGATGAGCAGACGGTTGATTTCGTTAGTGCCTTCAAATATGCGGTTCACACGCACGTCGCGGTAGTTGCGCTCGGCGGGATACTCCTCGACGAAGCCGTAGCCACCATAGATCTGCACCGATTCGTCAACCACGTAGTCGATGAACTCCGACCCCCAGATCTTAAGGATGGAGCACTCGACTGCGTATTCGTCGATCACCTTGCGAACCTGGGCCATATCTCCATGCTCCGCGCCAAGTTGCGCAATGGCATGGTCCATCATGCCCACGGTGCGATACGCCATCGCCTCGCCGACAAAGATTCCCGCCGCCATGTTGGCGATCTTTTCCCGGATCAATCCGAAGTCGGCGATCACTTTCCCAAATGCCTTGCGCTGCCTGGCATAAGCGATCGCGCTCTCGATACAGTTGCGAGCCGATCCTACGCATCCGGCGCCGAGTTTGAACCGGCCCACATTGAGGACATTGAAGGCGATGTGATGTCCTTTGCCAATCTCCCCCAGCACGTTTTCCACCGGAACCCGGCAATCGCTCAGAATCAGCGGGCAAGTGGAAGATCCGCGGATTCCCATCTTGTGTTCTTCAGCGCCGACGGAGAATCCCGGGAAGCCGCGTTCGATGATGAAGGCCGTGAATTTCTCCCCGTCAATCTTGGCGAACACGATGAACAGGTCGGCGAAGCCTGCGTTGGTGATCCACATCTTCTCGCCGTTTAAGACGAAGTATTTCCCGTCTGAAGCCAGCTTTGCCTGCGTCCGGCAATTCAAGGCATCGGAGCCGGACGAGGATTCCGAAAGGGCATAAGCACCCACCGTCTCGCCGCCGGCCAGGCCGGGCAGATATTTCTTCTTTTGCTGTTCGGTTCCGAAATACACGATGGGAAGCGTGCCGATGCAGGTGTGCGCGCCCCATGTCGTGCTGAAGCCGCCATACTTCGCGATCCGATCGGCAATAATCGACGAAGTGACTTTGTCCATCTCCATTCCGCCGTACTGCTCGGGGACATCCACCCCGCTCAGGCCCAGTTCGCCCGCTTTTCTCAGCAGTTCCCGAATGACGGCGAAATCCTTGTGTTCCATCTTCTCGATGTTGGGCACGATTTCCTGGTTGGCGAATTCCTCTGCGGTTTGCGCAATGAGCTGATGCTGCTCACTGAAATCCTCTGGGGTGAACACCTCATCCGGCGTGCGTTCCTCGATCAGGAAGCTGCCGCCACGAATCTTGCTCGCCGGCATTGCCGTAAGCGTAGCCATATTGCGCCTCTCTTATGTGACTTCTTCTTTTCCTTCGGATGAGCAAAAGGACCGGGGGGAAACCATGCCACGGCGTTCTCCCCGGCCTTACGATGAACCTGCGGTGGATTCGATCTCAGGCACAGCTCGGACCCCCGGTCGGCCGCCGCGGGGCACACTCCAGGATCAGATCATCGCGTCTCCGAGCCAGGACGCCGCCTTCGCTCGCAGACGCAAGAACACACTGCGATCCTGAATCGCGCCGTGCAGTTCAAAGCCAGGCAGTCATTCTCCGGGACAAAAGAAACCCTTTTGGGAAGTGGCTGCCCCACCTCGGAGAATGCTGAGCGCTGGTTAAGCTACAGCCGCAGCCGCCTTCGCCCGCTTCGCAGGCTTCCGGTGTGGCACCGGCTTGGCCCCGTTGGGTGCCTTTACCATCACATCCATCAGCGCTTTCTGGGCATCCACGTAGCTCTTCACCACCTCGCGCGTCAGCTCATTCAATGGTAGAAACGGGAAGGGCTTCAGCAGGTCCAGGGCTTTGCCAGCACTCTGCGCGCCGGCATTCATTTGCTTTCCGGCGACGTCAACCAGCCGTTTCTGCGCTTCCATCAGAGAGTCGGTGGCATGCCGCGCCAGCTCCGACAATTCCGCGGGCTTTTTCTTTCCGCCATTGCTATGTTTGCCGCCGGTTGCCTTCGCGGTCTCATCCGCGACTACATCCAGGAAGCGCTTCTGCGCTTTGGCGAAGTTCTCCATCGCCTCCCGCGCCAGGTCGATCACGTGCTCCGGTTGATAAGGCTTGCCCGCCTTGGCGGACTCCAGCCAGGTGTGCGTCTGCTTGCTGGCGATCTTCAGATACTCCTCATGCATGTCGATGAAAGTCTCCACGCTGCGCTGCAGCAGTTCCAGCAGGGCGCGCCGCTGCGGCGAGTCTCCGACGCGGTCTTTCACGCCGTTCATGAGGATTTCGTTTTGCTGTTTGCCAAGCTCCAGCAGGATCTTCTGGCCTTCCAGAAAATTCGTCATGCCTTCTTCTGCGATTTCGCTGAGAATGGCGGTGGGGGAGCGATGAGGATCCGACAACTGCTGCCGTACTGCGTGCATCACGCTGGCATTTTGCCGCATCGCCAGATCCAGGAGAATCCGTTGGGTTGCGAAAAGAGTTTGTACTCCCTGTTGTCCCCAGCCCGAAAGCAGGGACAGCACCGAAGAATCTTTGGGATGAGTGGATTCGTGCTTTGCCGCTGGCATATGAATGTGCCTCCCAATGCTGCACTGCAGCATCAGCTAAAATGTACGACTACAATAGGATTGTGTCAAGATATTCTTCTGCCTTGTGCACAGCAACATAGGACGACATGAAACCTTCCGTGATCCTCATCAAGAAATACGGCAACCGCCGTCTGTATGACACCACGGGCAGCCGCTACGTCAACCTTGAGGATCTGGCGGCGCATATCCGCGCCGGCAGGGAAGTCCGCGTCGTGGACGCCAAGACAGGCCAGGACTTGACGCGCGTCGTCCTGACGCAAATCATCACGGAAGACGCAAAGGGTAAGCCCACAGGACTCCCGCTGGAACTGTTGCGGCAATTGATCGTCGCCTCGGACGAGGTCCGGCAGGAGTTTCTCATGTGGTATCTGAAGTCCGCTTTTGACACCTACCAGAAGCTGCAAGACACAGTACAGAACCGGCTCAGCGAAGTGCAGTCTGCGGTGTTATCCCCGGTCGACATGATGAAGCGCTTCCTGGGCGGAGCGAACCCCTCCGGTTCCCGCTCTTCCGAATGGCATGAAGCGGAGTCTCTGCGGAGGCGAGTCGCCGAACTCGAGGCCCAGCTCCGGCAGAGAAAACAGAAGAAACGCTCCCGCCCAAAGAAACATTGAAAATGCTGCGGCTTAGTCAGTCGATATGAATGCGCAAATCGCTCTTGGTGGGATGCAGGGCATAGCGCTATAATTGTGCGGTGCAGCATCCCGATCTTCGCGTAGCAATTCCGAAGGTCGGAAACACCAGGACGAACTTGCGGCCCAAAACGAAAAGAGCAAAAGCGCGTCCGTCGGTGGCCAGGCGTGCCTCTACTCGCAAGCCATATCCCAAATCACACACCTCCTCTTTTTGGACGGAAGCTCTGTTTGGAGCGGAAATCCTGATCCTGCACGCCACTCCGGTCTATTACGGATTGGGAGTGCCGCGGGGCGATGGTTCGGCCGTGATCATCATTCCCGGTTTTTTGGGAACCGACCTTTATCTCACCGAACTGCACGCCTGGCTTGGACGGATCGGCTACAGTCCCTATTTCTCCGGTATCGGCCTGAATGCGGAATGCCCGAATCTGTTGATTCAAAGCCGCCTGAATCAGACGATCGACAAGGCTTTGTCCGAGACCAGACGCAAGGTTCATCTCATCGGCCACAGCCTGGGTGGGGTGATTGCACGATCGGCGGCGGGACAGCGGCCCAAGGACGTGGCATCCGTGATTACGCTGGCAGCGCCGATTCGTGGCACGGTAGCTCACCGCGGCGTGCTGGATGCGGCGGAAGCGGTTCGCCTGCGCATTATCGAGGAGCATGGAAAAGGCGTGCTGCCCGACTGCTACACCGGCCGCTGCACCTGCAATTTTCTTGGCTCCCTGCGCCGCAAGGTTCCGGACGCGATGCTGGAGACTGCGATTTATACCCGGCAGGACGGCATCGTGGACTGGCGCTATTGCATGACGATGAATCCGGAAAAAGATGTGGAGGTTCCCGGAACTCACATCGGCATGGCCTTCAATCCAGCAGCGTACGCGGTAGTTGCCGAGCGCCTGGCCAAGGCTCGAGCCACCCGCGCAGTTTAGCCCACCATCTCAAGCACGGATCCTGTGCCGGTTTCCAGTCTGTGGGGAGGGCCGCCGCGTCCTTTGATCACAAGGGAGGCCGAGGCGAGACTGTTGTTGAAAACCTCGAAGGTTCCCGCGCAGTTCGTCTTCACATACGGCAAGCGATGCAGACTTGGCCCGCTCCCATCCACCTTCGCTTCAAGTTCGATCTCATCTCCGGAACGGCAATCGAAATGCCAGCGCATATCCTCGCGCTGATTCTGCAACTCGCGCACATCGCGAAAGATGTAAGCCTTCGACTCGTGCCAGAGCACTGCTTTCCGGAACACCAGCCCAAATGGCATTTCGTACACCAGCGCCTCCAGAGTGCTCGGAGCTTCTCCCGCCCGGGAAAAATAGGCGTGCATCCATCGCCAGAAGTTGCGATGGCGGAATCCGCAGTTATGCCCCTGCACACCGAAGCCCAGCGGATCTCCTGCGTAACGCTCGCCATCCATCGTAATCTCTCCGGAAAAGACAGCATCCGAATGCGGTGTGCGGGAGAAACCGATCCATCCCTTGCTGCTTAGGGTGACGCGAAACGTGGAGCGGTAGCGCAGGTTCCAGGTGACCTGATGTCCGTCGACATTGAGAGCGCCGCGGCAGAAGTCATCCCCGATTTCGTTGCCGCTGATTTGAAACTTGAAGGGAGCCTGTCCCTTTCCGCTGAGATTGACTCCGGATATTGGGAACCCCTGAATGAAGCTTCGCGGCGGACCACTCCGGGGAAACCACGTGGCCCAGGCCTGAGCTGGCATCCCTTGCGCGGGCTGGGTGCACCCGCCGCGCCCGGGATTCATCAGGAGGTAACGAAACCACCACGCGCCACGGCCATCCGCGAGTCCTAATCGCAGAAACCATACTTCATAACGCCGTCGGACCGACAAGGTCGAGAAAGCCTCGTTCAGGGTACTCACAGTGCCTCGCTCGTGACGATACGGAACACTATCGCACAGATGTGTGGATTGCCCCGGTGATGGCGGTCACTGCAAGTCTCTGGCGGCGGGCAGATATTCTGAGCGGTGCCGATCGTGCTGGATGCTTCCGCCATTGCCGCCGGCTTGACCCGACTTGCTCCTGAGCAGTTGCGCAGCGCGCTCGCCAGCTACCTGCCGCAGGGGGCCACGACCGAGGAGAAAATCATAGCCCTCGAGACCGGATTGCGCAGCCCGCTGGGCCAGTCCATCCGTGATGCCATGGCGCGATGGATTGTGGACGAGGTCGTCCCCGTTACCAGACTCGTTCCCCAAGCTTATTCCAACTGGCGCCCGCCGGTGCGCGATTCCATGATGTTTGTGGTTGCCCGGCTTTCCCCGGCGCGCCTTGCCCCCAAGTTGCTCGAGCAAATTGAACTTCCTCTCAATACCCCGCCTGAAGTCCGGTTATTGCTTCTCATTGCGAAGGTTCCCGGATTGCAGAAGCTTGGCCAAGTCATTGCGCGAAACCGGCATCTGCACCCGGCATTGCGCCGGGCGCTGGCGAAGCTGGAAAACGGGATTCACGATGTCGAACCCGAAGAGATTCGCGCAATTGTGCTGCAAACACTTGGCTCCAGGGCGAAGACTTTCGAGGTCCAGGTCTCCACCCGAATCCTGAAGGAGGCCAGCGTCAGTGCGGTCGTGCGTTTTTCGTGGAAGAACCCTGCAACCGGCCGCCGGGAACGCGGCGTGTTCAAAGTATTGAAGCCGCATATCCCGGAGTACTTTGCCGAGGACATGAATTACCTGCAGGGACTGGCGCAGCATTTCGGCGACCGGCATCACACCTACGGTTTTCCCGCCCATCTGATCCCGGATACGTTTCGCAAGGTGCAACGACTGCTTCGCCACGAAGTGAACTTCCGCCGGGAGCAAAAGACACTGCGGGAGGCGGCGGCCCTCTACCGCTCGCATGCCAGTGTCCGCATACCCCGGGTGATTCAGCCGCTTTGTACCGGCACCATGACAGCGCTGAGCGAGGAGCGGGGCATCAAGGTGACCAATGCAGCGGCGCGGTTGTCTCCCGGCGCGCGGCGGAAAGTGGCCGAGCATCTGGTCGAAGCGTTAATCGCGGTGCCCCTACTATCGGCCCTGCCTGAGGCCGTCTTTCATGGCGACCCGCACGCCGGCAATCTGCTCTACCACCGCCGTACCGGAAAACTTGTGATTTTGGACTGGGCGCTTCGCGAGAAGCTGGGCCGCGAGCAGCGTCGCCATCTCGCCCTCTTGTTTCTGATGGTCACGCTGCGCGACCCGCCTGGCGTATTCAATGAAATCATCGCGCTTGCCCAGCACCGCCCGCGGGCAGATTCGTCCGTGGCATGCAGGACGCGCCAGGCGATTGGGAAATTTCTGGATGAGATGCCTACCACCAGTATGCCTAGCGCGGCCGATGCGATGCGCCTTCTGGAGAGCGTGGCGATGCAAGGCGTGAAGTTCCCCGCATCACTGATCATGTTGTCGAAAGTGATGTTCACGCTGGAAGGAATTCTTGGCGATCTCGTCGGGTCCGACATGGCCATGGGGCTTACCGTGGCTCGTCATGTCGCCTTGCACTGGTTAGCCCATCGCTCGGAATTCCGCTCTCCTCTGGTGAGGAGAGACTGGATCACGCTCCAATGCAGTGCCCTGTTACTGGTAAGCCGGCTGGGAATTCAATGGCAGCAGACGATGCTGAATCGGTGGCTCAAGCCTGATCCAGCGGCGGCTGCTGCCAGTTGAGTGCGGCTGCGATCACCCCGCAAGGCACGGAGGGATGCGGTGCAACTACACCGCAACCGGGTTCCGTGGCTTGCTGCGGCTCCGGCCTGGTTTGGCGCGTCCCACAGCCTTGGGCTTGCGCGGATTGATCAGCGAGCCGAGCAGTTCAGTCTCCGTCTTGAAAAAGTTCTTCACACCCTGTTCCGTGAGGTTCGCGGTTGGCATGAGCCGCGCGGGAGACATCATCTCCATGGATTTTGTGGAGAGGTCCAGGTTAACGTTCATCTGCTGGCTCATTACGTCGAGCAGCTTTTTCTGCGCTTCGATGAAGGCATTGGCCGCTTCCCGCGCGAGCACAGCCAATTCCGTCCTGGTAGCGGTCTGCTCGGCATGCTGCGGCTTGCCGCCCGTTGCCTTGGCCGCTTCCTGTTCGACCACCTGCAGGAATTTCTGCTGCGCCCGAGTAAACGTCTCCACCGCCTCGCGCGCCATCTCCATGAGTCTGGCGGAGCGGTCGTCTTTCCCGGACTTCTCGGACTCAATCCAGTGCATGGTTTGCCGGCTGGTGGCCGTCAGCAACTCCTGTTGCATGCCAATCAGCGTATCCACGCTCCGCCGCACCATGTCGGTCATCGCCACCGCCGGCACAAAGTTGCCGACGCGCTCCTTCACTCCGCCCAGAACGATTTCGTTTTCTTGTTTGGCCAGGTCGAGAAGCGTGCGGTGCGCTTCCACCAGGCTCGAGGTGCCTTCTACCGCCAACTCCGTCAGTACGTCCAACGGCGAGTACTGGTCGTGCTTTGCATGAGTTCGCATGAACCGCCTCCCGATTGCTGCACTGCAGCATTAGGCTCAATATAGGCACGGAGACCGCCGCGCGTCAATCCCTGTTCGAGCGGTTGTGCGTCGCGACAATACGAAGCGTGATCACGGTCACTGGGTCAGTCCCGGCGACGGCAGCAGTCTAATCATAGGAATTCTTTTTCGAGGCATCGGATGACAAAACTACCGGAGGTTGAAGCTGCAAAGGAGTTGATGCGCGAGGCTGCGAAGTGGTCGGTGATGAAGTGGCTGCGTGAGAAGAAGAGGGTGCGCAAGACTGCGGATCAGGCCAATGCTGCCCTGGATCGCCGAATCGTTGAACTCAAGCGGCGCTGGCCCGAGGAAGTTCGGGCGGCGTACGAACTTCTGGGCGAGGGCGCCGCCGCCAAATTGAATGGCCGGACGCGACAACTTTCGTCCGCGAAGCACGGAGGCGCGTCCGCCATTGCGCAAACGTTGAAAGATTCGCACGATCGGGCCTCTGCCGCGAGAATGGCGGCCGAGCAGACCTTCGATGACGCAGAGCGGAAACTGAGTACCAGCCTCGCGCGCGAGGGCTGCGTCAAGGCGATCGAGTCGTGGGACCTTCACGAGCGGGCCATCAGCCAATCAGAAAAGTGCATCCGCAATGCGTGAACACAGCCTCCCGCGGCCGATGATCCTGATCACAGAAGGTCCAGTGACCGCGCTCACAGCCAGGGGTGACAGCCGCTACGGACTTACGCCGCCTGAAATGTTTTAGTTGTTTTCAGGTTTTTGTTCTTTCGGCCGGAGTCAACGATGCAGGTTGCCGAGTGGTCCAAATCCGAAGTCGAGTACGGCCGAAGGGTTCTGAATTCTGGTCTGGAGGGAGTGCGTTCCGGCCAGGAAGCATTTTTGCATGGTAGGCCTCTTACTCCGTTTTTCCGCGAATCGTTCCGCAGGGCATTGAAACCCGCAGCATGGGGCGCATGTGTAGGCCTGCTGACCGGCTGTCCGCAAAATAGCCGCCGGTCGGCGGCAAGAATTCTAACCTCAGGCCTGCTAGGTGGCCTGATCGGCCTGACGGCGGGGATCGGCTGGGAAACTCGATTCCTCGCCGCAAGCGCGGCTGGCGGTGCTCTGGCCAGGATCGACAAAGTACGCGACGAGCGCTGGTTCGAAAAAAATCCCATCGACTACGCGTAATCGGAGAGCGGTTGTAGCCGGTTCATTGTCGAGTTAATCGCTTCGTCAACGAACAGCCGGATCCGTCTATCACGCAGACTTCTTCTCTGACGTGCTCCCTTCCAGGCATAAAGCAGGGACGGGATGATCTTGGGAACAGCCGGTTGGGAAAGAGGAGAAGGTCGAAAAGTCAACCGGACTCGCGGCAGTGTTATTGCCCGCGTAAATCCACCCAGCGGTTTCATCTGCTGCCCAATTCACAATTGCTCCATCCTGCTCCAATCGGACCGGTGCCAACGCCAGCGCCTGCCCGAGCGCAGGAGAACGCTCCGCAGAAGCTCGACAAGGAGTTAGTCGAGCGCGGTTCCGGAGCCTAGCCCAGTTCGCAGTAGAGGCGCTGAGCGATATGGAAGGCCTTTCAACTGCTCCGCAACTCGCTTCGTGGTTGTTCCCAGGGCAGGTGCTGTTCTGGGCGGTGCACATCCTGGGAGTCCTGTGCTTCGTCTACATCGTGGTTCGCAGATTGACGCCGCTGATGCGCGCCGAGAGCGATCTTCGCTTCGACCGGCCGCTTTTGCGGCTGAAGAACGTGCTCAAGTACTGGGTCGGCCAGTGGAAGCATCCCCGGTACAAGCTGGCCGGAGTTCTTCACATCCTCATCTTCGCGGGATTCCTTGTCCTGGCCCTGCGGGCGTTCACCGTTCTGATCGTCGGGGTCTGGTATGACTTCGTGATGCCGGGCCTTTCCGGCGCTGCGGGACGCGCCTACGAGACGATCACGGACTATGCGGCGACCGTCGTCTTTTTCTGCATGATATTCGCCATCGTGCGGCGCGTGGTGTTCAAGCCCGCGCGCTATGAAGTGCCTGCAAAATTTGGCAAGGCACGCAAGGCTGACGCCATCTTCCTGCTCTGCCTCATCGCCGCGCTCATGCTGGCCGACAGCCTGTTTGAAGCCACCAGGGCAGCCGCGCTTGCGCAGTCCGATACGGCGCAATCGCGAGCGTATTTGTCTTTGCCCTGGCTGCTGCAGGTTGTCGTGATGCAGGCGCCCTCCGCCACTATCGGAGCTTTCTGTTTTGCCGGCTACTTTGCCCACCAGTTGGCTTTTTACTTCCTACTCGGCTACCGCCCCTTCGGGATCCAGTTCCATGTGGAAACCTCGCTTTTCAATGTGTACTTCGCCAAACTCGATCGCGAAAAGCTGAAACCTGTCAGGTGGGGTGTGAGTGAATCCCAGTTAGAGCAGGTGAAATCGTTCGGAGTGAAGACCTTTGAAGACTTCACCTGGAAGCACATGCTGGATTTTTACTCCTGCGCCGACTGCGGACGCTGCTCCGACAACTGCCCGTCCCACGCGTCGGGACGGCCGCTCTCTCCCAGGTTCCTCAGCATTAAAGCGCGCGATTATGCGTTCCAGCACTATCCCATGTTCGGCAAGGCAGGAAATGGCCAGGCGCTGGTGGGAAGCATTTACTCCGAAGATGAGATCTGGTCGTGTACGACTTGCGGTGCCTGCGAAGCCGAATGCCCGCTGCTGATCGAGTACATCGATAAGATTGTTGACCTGCGCCGGGGCCTGATCGATAACGGCAACGTTCCGCAATCGCTGCAAAAGCCGCTGAAAGCCCTGGAGAGCCGAGGCAATCCTTACGGCAAGATGGAGAAAAAGAGAGCCGATTGGGCTCTCGCGCCGACCTTCCAGCCGGCTTGCCCCGTCAAGCGTCTGGACAAAGAGCCCGGCGCGAATACGCTGTATTTCGTCGACAGCATGACCTCCTTCGACGACCGCATGCAGTCCATCGCCCAGTCTACTGCGCGAATTCTTGACCATGCACGCGATGACTTCGGGATTCTGGGCGCGGCAGAGAAAGACAGCGGTCATGAAGCGCGGCGCTTCGGCGAAGAGCTGCTGTTCTTCGCCTTGCGTGATCACAATACCGAGGCGATCCAGGCCGCAGACGTGAAGCGCATTGTCACGGCCGATCCTCACGCCTATAACGCCCTCAAGCACGATTACGAGAACCTGCCTCCCGTCGAGCATATCAGCCAGGTGCTTGCTCGTGAACTCAGGGCCGGAAAACTCGATTTCACGCCCGCCGATCGTGACCAGGTGTTTACCTTCCACGATCCCTGCTATTTGGGCCGACACAACGATGTTTACGACGACCCTCGCGACGTGCTCGATGCCATCCCGGGCCTGAAGCGGGTTGAGATGAAGCGCTCGCGTGATCGCTCTTTCTGCTGTGGCGGTGGCGGGTTGATGCTGTTCTACGAGCCCAAGGAAGAGGAGCGCATGGGCGTGAAGCGCGTGCGCATGGCCGCCGAAGCCGGAGCCAACGTGATAGTCACCGCGTGCCCGTTCTGCATGGCGAATTTGGAGGATGCCGTGAAAGTGGCCGGCCTCGAAGGGGAGATGAGCGTGATCGACCTGACCGAACTTGTTGACCGGCAGATAGCACGGCCTGCTCCGGCGGGAGCAAGTAAGGTTCAGAAAATTCCGCAAGAGTGCGTTATCGGGAGGTAAAACGTGGAAATACTGGTTTGCGTCAAAAGGGTGCCGGACACTTCGGAGAACGAAATCGAACTGAACCGTGCCGGCAATGACATCGAACGCGACGAGTTGGTTTACTCGATCAACGAGCCCGACAACTACGCCGTCGAAGAGGCCCTGCAGATTGCCGCCAAGACCGGCGGCAAAGTCAGCGTGGTCACGGTGGGCACGGAGGAGGACGAAGAGGTCCTGCGCCGTGAGATGGCAATGGGCGCGACTCACGGCATCCTGCTTGCCGACCTTGCGTTCGAAGGCTCGGACGGCCGGGGCATTGCGTCAATCCTGAAAGCCTGCGTCGAGAAGGGCAGCTATGACCTGATTCTGACGGGAGTGCAGGCGGAGGACGGCGCCGCTCAAGTCGGCGGCATGCTGGCGGCCATGCTGGACTATCCCTTCGCTTCGCTCGTGACCTCAATCGAAGTGCTCGCCGACAAGAAACTGAAGATCACGCGGGAGATCGAGGGCGGCAACCGGGAAGTCAGCGAAATCGATCTGCCCTGCGTCCTGTCAATCCAGACCGGCATTAACGAGCCCCGCTATGTGGGTATGAAGGGTATCCGCGCGGTGCAGTCGATTCCGATTGCAACGTATAGCGGGCCGGACCTGGGCCTCAATTCGGCACAGGTCGGAACCGCAGCCGCAAAGGTCACCCGCTTGGATTACTTCGTTCCCGTGTTGGGGAAAGGCGCTCGCTTTCTCGGCGGCACTCGCGAAGAGAACGCGCAAGAAGTTGTCGAGCTGGTTGCGGCTAAAGGAGGCCTGAAATAAATGCCACGCATTTTTGCTTACATCGCACACAAAAACGGCGTGCTCGATGATTCGGCCGCTGAACTGGCCGCCGCTGCGAAGAAAATCGATCGCGGCACGGCGGTAACCGCAATCATCCTGGGCGCAGGACCCGCGCTGGATGCCGCCTGCACCGAGGCTGAGAGAGTGTACCCCGAACTGTGGAAGGTTTCTGGTGAGAGTTTCTCCTATCCCAACGCCGAACTGATTCGCCAGGCTTTGATGAAGATCGTCCCCGAAGGCAGCATTACTCTGATTGCTCATGATCACTTCGGCATCGACCTGGCTCCCGGACTTTCCATCAAGCTCAACGCCGCATTCGTGCCGGACGTCACCAGCATGCAGCCGCTGCAAGCTGACTCTCTGCAGGTTGTTCGCCAGGAATTCGGAGGGCAAGTGAGCGCGCATGTGAGGTGCGACGTCTCCTCGGGAGCGGTGATCACGATTCGTCCCGGCGCATTTAACACTGGTGAGGTTCCAGCGGCCGCGGGCAAGGTCGTTGATAAGTCTGCCGAGGTCGGAATGCTGAGCGCGGGCCGCCGCTATCTGGAGACGATCGCCGCCGAAACCAGTGACGTCGACATCACCAAGCACGCCATCCTGGTGTCGGTCGGCCGTGGGATCCAGGAAAAAGACAACGTCGCCATCGCCGAGGAACTTGCCGAATCCTTAGGCGCCGCCGTCAGCTGTTCTCGCCCGGTGGTGGATGCCAAGTGGCTGCAAAAGTCGCGCCAGGTGGGCTCGTCGGGCAAAACGGTGAAGCCGAAAGTATACCTGGCCTGCGGCATCAGCGGCGCGTTCCAACACCTGGCGGGGATCAAGGGCAATCCCTTCATCATCGCCATCAACAAGAATCCCAAAGCCCCTATCTTCCAGGTTGCCGATGTCGGCATCGTGGATGACGTCCTGGAATTTCTTCCCGAGTTGACCAGCAAAGTCCAAGAGCTGCGCGCTGTCGCGGCCAAGTGAGGCATGACCATGATTTCCCACAAAACCCTGAAGTTGAGCCTGAAATCACTCCGCGATTTTGCCCGGAAGCGCCTGCCCGATGAAGTGCTGCGCGAGTTGGATGAGAAGGATGAATGCCCGCTGGAGATCGTCCATCACATGTGCAGCCCCGACCAGCTGGGCATTCAACTGCTCTTCATCCCCGAGGACTGTGGCGGCTTCGGCGGAGGCGCCTTTGACGTGTACCTGGTCTGCGAGGAGATGGCGCACATCGACCTGGGCGTTGCCACCGCCGTCCTGGCTACCTTTCTGGGCAGCGATCCGATTACGGTGGGCGCGACTCCCGAGCAGAAGAAATATTGGCTCACCCGCATCGCAGAAGAGGGCATCCTGTTCGCCTATGGCGCGACGGAACCGGAGGCAGGCAGCGACCTCGGCGCTCTGAAGACGACTGCCGATCCGGTGCTCAAGGACGGCAAGGTGGTCGGCTACAAAATCAACGGGAACAAGCAGTGGATCAGCAATGGTGGAATCGCCGATGCTTACACCGTGCTGGCCAACACGCCCGGGGGGCCGAGCTGGTTCATTGTAGAGAAAGGTACGAAGGGGTTCACCCACGATGAGCCCGAGAACAAACACGGGATTCGCCTGAGCAATACGGCCGCGCTTGCGTTCAGCGATGTTTACGTGGATGCCGACCGGCTGGTGGGCGGAGTCGAAGGACAAGGCTTGAATCAGGCGCAAGCGGTCTTTGGCTACACCCGGTTGATGGTTGCCGCGTTCGGCCTGGGCGCAGGGTGGTCCGCCCTGGACCGCGCCATTCCGTATTCGATGAAGCGAATTCAGGCCGGGGCTCCGCTTTCCGACAAGCAAGGCTACACCCACAAGTTAATCATCCCGCAGGTCGCGCGACTGGAGGCGGCGCGCGCCGTGATCGAGGAGACGGCCGAACGAATCGATTCCGGCAAAGAAGGCAGTCTGAACACCGAAGGCGCCATCGCCAAGTACATAGCCACCGAAGCCGGGAATGGCGCGGCCGACGCCAGCATCCAGGCGCTCGGCGGCTATGGTTACACCCACGAGTACATGGTGGAGAAGATCAAGCGCGACGTGCGCATCACCACAATTTACGAAGGCACCTCCGAAATCATGGAGATGACCATTGCCCGCGACCGCTGGCAGCTTCATCTCAAGACCCGCGGCCAGCACTACCACGAGCAGGCGAAGAAGTTCGAAGAACTGCATGCCCGCAACGGCGACGTGGGCGCCGGGGTCGCCGCCCTTTCCATGCATGCTCTCGCCGAAGTGATGGAGAAGGCGCGTATCGCCCGCCTGACTCGCTACCAGCATGTTCTTCTCCGGCTGGGAGAACTGATCGCGAACGCCGAAAGCGCGGGCAGCCTGGCACGCCGCGCCGCATTGCTCGCGGAAAACAAACTGAACGAAAAAGCCAACCGGCGCTTCGACGCGACGGCTCTGGCAGCGATCAGCAGGATCTTCGCCCGCGAAGCCGCGCTCAAAGTCGCCCATGACGGATTGCGATGGATAACGGGAGGCGCTGGCGTGAGCAGCGCGGAACTCCCGGCATTCGAAACAACCATCGGCTTGTCCGCGATTCACCGCGCGCAAGCTGGCCTGATTTCAGATATGGATTTTGTCGCGGATGTGATTTACGGACGCGCCGCCAAGCGGCAGGTTGCGGCCTAACAAAGAAATTTCCTCTGTGCCCGGCGTGTTTCGCCACACATCGCGGAATCAGCGGGCCGGGCGCAGAGCTTCTTCTCCCAGGAGTCACAGTCATGGAAAGCACCGCGCATCGCGCCGTCGCGATCGTCGGAGCGGGGGCCATCCTCCCCGACGCACCCAATGTCCCCACCTTTTGGGAAAACATCAAGCAGGGCCGCTACAGCGTGACCGAAGTGGATCCTGAGCGCTGGGATGCAAAGCTCTATTACGATCCCGATCCCAAAGCTCCCGACAAGACCTATTCCAAGATCGGGGGCTGGGTACGCGAGTTTGCCTGGGAGCCCATGAAGTGGCACCTGGCCGTGCCACCTCGGGTTGTCGATGCCATGGACGGCGCCCAGAAATGGGCTATCGCGTGTACCCGCGAGGCGCTCGAGGATTACGGATATCCCAAACGGCCGCTGGATGGTGACCGTACGGCGGTCATTCTGGGCAATGCCATGGCGGGGGAGAAACACTATCTCACCGCGTTGCGAATCTATTTTCCCGAATATGCGCGGGAATTGGAAGCATCCGCCCATTTCGCAGCCCTGCCCGAAGAGATTCGTCGCGAGATTACCCGCGAACTGCGCGAGCGCATGGGCAGGCATCTTCCCGAAGTGACCGAAGACAGCATGCCCGGCGAGCTGGCAAACTGCATTGCCGGACGCATAGCCAATATCTTCAATTTTCACGGGCCCAATTACGTTTGCGACGCAGCCTGCGCCTCCGCCATGGCCGCCATCAGTTCCGCGATTGAGGGGCTGGTCGAGCAAAATTTCGACGCCGTGATTACCGGCGGGATCGACCGCAACATGGGCGCTTCTACTTTCGTGAAGTTCTGCAAGATCGGAGCCCTTTCCGCGACTGGGACACGGCCCTATGCCCAAGGCGCCGACGGCTTCGTCATGGGCGAAGGCTCAGCCCTGTTCCTCATGAAGCGACTGGCCGACGCCGAACGTGACGGGGACAAGATTTACGCCGTAATCCGCGGCATGGGCGCATCGAGCGACGGCAAAGGAAAGGGTATTACCGCGCCCAACCCGAGCGGTCAGAAATTAGCCATCGAGCGTGCCTGGGAAACTGCCGGGCTATCTCCCGGAACTGTCACGTACATTGAAGGTCATGGCACCTCTACCAAAGTCGGCGATGTAGTCGAAGTGCAGAGTATGGCGGACGTTCTCAAGCAGGCCCATCTGCCGCTGAACTCGGTCGCCATCGGCTCGGTCAAGTCGAATTTCGGACATCTCAAGGGAGCCGCGGGAGCCGCCGGATTGCTGAAGGCAGCACTGGCTCTGCACGAGAAGGTTCTGCCGCCCAGTGTGCATTGCGAGCACCCCAACCCGGATATTGATTTCGCTCATTCTCCGGTTTACGTGAATACCGAGCTGAAGCCCTGGACCGTGCCATCGGATGCTGTGCGGCGAGCGGGTTTGAGCGCCTTCGGCTTCGGCGGTACCAACTTCCATGCAGTGCTAGAGGAATACATCCCCCACCGGCTGAACGGAAATGGAAAGCGTTCAGTTGCGGTCAGCAACCTTCCGGAAAAAGTATCGGAGTCCTTTATGAACACCCAGCAAGCCTCCCCGGCTCCTCCATTTTCTTATGCCGCGACCGTTTGTAAAGCACCGTTGCGCGGCGCCCTGGTCCTTGGCGCCGAATCAGAGGAAGCGCTAATCAAGCGCCTGCGCGTCGTGGAGAGGGAGGCCGCGGCGGGGCGCTCCGCAGCGCCCCGTGCTCCGGCGGAAGCGGACCTGCGCGCGAAATGCAGGATTGCCATCGATTACGTCGGTGCCGCCGACCTGAAGGAGAAGGCTGCTCATGCTCTCAAGGCCTTCCAAGCCAATCAGCCGGCGATGTGGAAGGCGCTGCGCGCGCAAGGAATCTTCCGCGGCGAGGGCCCCGCGCCCAAAGTGGCTTTTCTCTATCCGGGCCAGGGATCGCAGTACGTCAACATGCTGAAGCCCCTGTGCGCAATCGAGCCTATCGTCGCGCAGACGTTCGCCGAGGCGGATCGGGTCATGAAACCGCTATTGGGCAAGCCGCTCACGGATTTCATTTTCGTGGATAAGGCCGATGCGGACGCGATCGCCAAAGCCGAAGATGACCTGCGCCAGACCGCCATCACGCAGCCCGCGGTTCTTGCCACCGATCTCGCCCTGACGCGCTTGCTGGCCGCTTATGGCATCACGCCTGACTTCACGATGGGACACAGCCTGGGAGAATATGGCGCGCTGGTCGCGGTCGACGGGATTCCTTTTGCCGACGCACTGGAGGCAGTCAGCGCGCGCGGGCGCGAGATGACGCACTTCGCGACTAAAGACAATGGTCGCATGGCTGCCGTCTTTGCTCCGCTTTCCGAAATCGAGCGCGTGCTCAAGAGCGTGAATGGCTACGTCGTCATCGCCAACATCAATAGCGAGCATCAGGCTGTAATCGGCGGTGCGAGCGATGCGGTGACGCAGGCGATGCAAGCCTTCCAGAATGCCGGATACGAGGTGTCTGCCCTCTCCGTCAGCCATGCCTTCCATACTTCCATTGTCGCAGCGGCCAGCGAACCGCTGCGTCGTGTCCTGGAGCGCCTGCGGCTGGCAGCCCCGCGGTTGCCAATCGTTGCCAACACGAATGGAGAGTTTTATCCCACGGGCAGCGACGCCGTACCAAAGATGCTCAACATTCTCGCCGAGCAGGTGGCCGCGCCCGTGCAATTCGTCAAAGGCCTGCGCACTTTGTACGACGCGGGTGCGCGCCTGTTTGTAGAGGTCGGCCCCAAGAAAGCTCTGCAGGGATTTGCCGAAGATGTTCTCGGACCGCGCGGCGACGTGGTGTCGCTCTTCACCAATCATCCCAAGAACGGTGATGTGCCGGCCTTCAATCAGGCGCTATGTTGCCTTTACGCGGCAGGCCTGGGAAAGGGAACCACTCAAGTTGCCAAAGACTCGCCCGTCGTGGTGGAGCCTGAAAAGGTGTCGCGCGCCCCGATCGCTGCCCCGGAAAAGGCCGCCGCTCCGATCTTGGCCGCGGAGACGCCCTCAACTACAACCACTCCACTCAACGGAAACCGTTACGTAGAGCTTGGCCACATGTTCGCCGACATTCTTGAAAAAGGGTGGGATGTGTACCACGGCGAGAAGCGCGCCCCTGCGGCCAAACCAGTGGTGATCACGGGAGCCGCCCTGGGACTACCCGGAACCGGGCACATTTTTGACGACGCCAACATCGCGCGCCTGCTGCACGGCGAGCAGTTTATCGATGCCATCCCGGTTCGCTTCCGCCAGGCGATGCTCGATAAGCACATCACTCGCCTGGTGAAAAGCGAAAACGGCGGGGCGTTTGAGAGCATCACCGATGTCGCAGATGTCATTAAGTTGGCAGGCCGCGGCGGCGCCTTTGATCTGGAGAGCGAATTCGGAATTTCGTCCGATCGCAATGCCGCACTCGATCGGGTAACCCAACTCGCCATCGCGGTAGGTCTGGACGCGCTGCGCGATGCGGGCATTCCGCTGGTCATGCGCTACAAGACCACGAGCAAGGGCACGAAGCTTCCCGAACGCTGGAGCCTGCCGGAATCATTGCGCGACGATACGGGCGTGATCTTCGCGTCGGCATTTCCGGGCCTCAATTCCTTTGCCGACGAGATGTCCCGCTACGCGGCGGATCGCGCTCGTCGCGAGCAACTCGCCTCGCTGCAGGGGCTTCGGTCCCGAATCACTGAGAGCAATGGAGATTCCACCCTGGCCCAGGAACTGGACCGCCAGATCGAAGACCTATGCGACACGATGCAGAAGGAGCCGTATGTCTTCGACCGCCGTTTCCTCTTCCGCATTCTGCCCATGGGGCACTCGCAGTTCGCCGAGTACATCGGAGCGCGCGGGCCAAATACGGCCATCAACGCGGCTTGCGCCAGCACGACGCAGGCAGTGGCATTGGCGGAGGACTGGATCCGCGCCGGGCGCTGCAACCTGGTCATTGTGGTTGCGGCCGACGATATCACGACCGACAACCTGATTGGCTGGATGGGCGCCGGATTTCTGGCGAGCGGCGCCGCTGCTACCGACGACTCCGTGGAAAAAGCCGCGGTCCCATTTGATCGCCGCCGTCACGGCATGATCATCGGAATGGGCGCAGCTGGAATCGTCGTGGAGAACGCTGACCTAGCCCGCCAGCGGGGCCTGCAGCCGATCTGCGAAGTGTTGAGCTCGGTCACGGCCAACAGCGCTTTCCACGGTACCCGCCTGGACGTGCAGCACATCAGCCAGGTCATGGAACACCTGGTGAGCGAAGCGGAAGCCAACTGCGGCATTGAGCGCCATCAGATCGCTCCCCGAACCGTGTTCGTCTCTCACGAAACCTACACGCCTGCCCGAGGGGGAAGTGCCGCGGCCGAGATCCATGCCTTGCGCAAGGTCTTCGGAAAATCCGCGGATCAGATCGTGATCGCCAATACAAAAGGCTTTACCGGGCATGCCATGGGCGCGGGAGTCGAAGACGTCCTGGCGGTGAAAGCCCTGGAAACCGGGGTCGTGCCGCCGGTAGCCAACTTCAAGGAAGTCGATCCCGAGCTCGGTGAGCTGAATCTGTCCAAAGGCGGCGTATATCCGGTCGAGTATGCTCTGCGTCTCGGAGCCGGCTTCGGATCGCAGATCAGCATGACCTTGTGCCGCCGGATTCCAACCAGGAGCGGCATTCGTCCGAAAGCGAATGCCCTGGGTCACGCCTATCGCATCGTAGACCAGGATGCCTGGAACACTTGGCTGAGCCAGATCTCCGGGTCTTCGAAAGCGGAATTGGAAGTAGTGCACCGCGCTCTGCGCGCGCGAGATCAGAACGCACCCGCGAAAACTTCTGAGGACCAAGCCAACGTAGGAACAGCCCCTTGGGCTGTTCAGCCGAGGGTAGGCCGGCACGAATCAGCGCCAGCCGCTACCAGCTTGCCGGCTAAAGATGAGGAAGTTCACGAGGCGGCGGTATCAACAGGCGCGAAAGCGGCGACTGTTCCACCGAAAGCGGAAGCGCAGCCCGCCACCGCTGGTCCGGTCGAGGCCGCGAAGGCGTCCGAAATTACAGCCGCACAAAACGAGCAGAAAAGCCTTGCCCCTCCCGCGGGATCGGCTGACGGGGTGAAGCAACGCATTCTCGCCTTGGTAGTAGAGAAGACCGGGTATCCCGCCGACATGCTGGACCCCGATCTTGATCTCGAGGCCGACCTCGGGGTGGACACGGTGAAGCAGGCGGAGATGTTCGCCGCCATTCGCGAAATCTACAACATCCCGCGTGATGAAAACCGCAAGCTGCGCGACTATCCCACTCTCGCTCACGTAATTCGCTTCGTGCATGAGAATCGTCCAGATCTGGCTGCGACCCCTCCTGTCGTGGCAGCTGTTGCAACAACCGCTCCAGCCGCCATCGCCGCGGAACCTCCGAAAGCTGTGGAGCCCGCGGCGGTGACGGCAGCAGCGGTTGTGCACGCCGGGCCAACCGCCGGCGACGAGCCGGTAAGGGAACGCATCCTCTCGCTGGTAGTCGACAAGACCGGCTATCCGAAAGAGATGCTCGATCTGGATCTCGATCTCGAAGCCGATCTGGGCGTCGATACCGTGAAGCAGGCGGAAATGTTTGCGGCGATCCGTGAGATCTACAACATCCCGCGCGATGAAAATCGCAAGCTCCGCGACTATCCCACTCTCGCCCACGTGCTCCGTTTCGTCTATGAACAAAGGCCAGACCTGGCCTGCCGAGCTCCCGGTGCAGTTGCTGGTTCCGAGCCGCCGAAGACGGTGGAACCTGCGGCGGTGACCCAGGGCGTTGCCGCAGCGCCTTCGCCCATTGCAGCGGCCCCCGCCGGCGCGGCGCTGGATGCGATCCAACAAAAAGTGCTGGATATCGTTGCAGAAAAAACGGGCTATCCCAAGGAAATGCTCGATCTGGATCTCGATTTGGAGGCCGACCTGGGCATCGACACGGTAAAGCAGGCCGAGATGTTCGCCGCAATTCGTGCTGCTTACAACATCGCTCGGGACGAAAATCTCAAGTTGCGCGATTTTCCCACCCTGGCACATGTAATCAAATTCGCACAGGACGGCTCAGGGCTGGCCGCAAGTGCGATTGCCTCTGCTGCGGCGGAGAAGGCAGCAGAGCCCTCCCCCGTTTTTGCTTCTCTGGCAGCACCCGCCGCGGCACCGCTCAAACCTGCGCTGAGGAGCCTTGACGCCGCGAACACCATACCCCGGCGCGTTCCCGTGCCGGTCCTGCGCCCGCCCCTCGATCTCTGCAAACCAACAGGAGCCACCCTGCAACGAGGTCAGCGTGTCGTTCTGATGCCCGATCACGCTTGTGTTGCGGACGCACTCTCCCAACTCCTGCAAGATCGAGGCGTGGAGGTCCTGCGCATCGATTCGTCCCTCTCGTCGGATGCATTGGGCGAACTTCTTAACACATGGACGGCTACCGGCCCCGTGCACGGCGTCTACTGGCTGCCTGCCCTGGATATCGAAGGCGATCTGAGCAAGATGGAGGTCGAGTCCTGGAAAGATGCTGTCCGGGTTCGAATCAAGTCTCTCTATACCACCATGCGCGCTCTGTTCGAGCAGATCGCCATTCCGGACAGCTTCCTGGTATCGGCGACTCGGCTGGGCGGACAGCATGGATACGATGAAGCCGGAGCCGTGGCCCCGCTCGGCGGCGCTGTAGCAGGCTTCACGAAAACCTACAAGCGCGAGCGTCCCGCGGCGGTGGTGAAAGCGGTTGACTTCGAGGCAGGACGCAGCGCATCGGAAATTGCCGAGTGTCTCGTTAAAGAAACTCTGCAGGATCCCGGCGCTGTCGAGATCGGCTACAAGAATGGCTTGCGCTGGACGGTGGGACTGGAAGAACAGTCCGCAAATGACGGCAAGCCGGGCATCACACTCGATCAAAGCAGCGTGTTCGTTATCACGGGTGCGGCCGGCAGCATCGTCTCCGCTATCACCACGGACCTCGCTGCCGCTTCCGGCGGAACGTTCTACCTGCTGGATCTTGTCCCCGAACCCGATCCCGACAATCCTGACCTGAAGCGCTACGTGAGCGACAAAGAGGGCCTCAAACGTGAGCTGTTTGCCCGGATCCAAGCGCGTGGAGAACGTGCCACACCGGCGCTGGTCGAAAGGGAACTGGCTAACCTTGAGCGCGCGCAAGCCGCCCACGCCGCCATCGACGCCGTGCGTAAAGCCGGCGGAACAGCCCGCTATTTCAGCGTCAACCTGACGGATGCGACATCAGTAGCCAAAGTCATTGACGAGGTACGGCGGCGCAGCGGCCGCATCGATGTGCTGCTGCATGGGGCAGGTCTGGACCGCAGCCGCTCCCTCGCAGAAAAAGACCCACGCGAATTCGACCTGGTGTTTGATGTCAAGGCTGACGGCTTCTTCAACCTGCTGCATGCGATCGGCGACATGCCGCTCGCGGCCAGCGTCGCCTTCAGCTCCATCGCCGGACGGTTCGGCAATCCGGGCCAGACGGACTACAGTTCGGCCAACGATCTGCTGTGCAAGATCACGTCGAGTTTCCGCACCACACGTTCCGCTACGAGGGGGATTGCAATTGACTGGACCGCGTGGGGCGGCATCGGAATGGCGACCCGCGGCTCGATTCCGAAAGTCATGGAGATGGCTGGAATCGACATGTTGCCCCCCGAAGCAGGCATTCCCCTGATCCGCCGCGAGCTAACCTGCGGGGCCACGCGCGGCGAAATCGTCATCGGCCAAAGCCTCGGCATGCTGCTGAAAGAGTGGGACGAGTCCGGCGGTCTGGACACCTCAAGGCCGGCATCGAAAGGTCCCATGCTGGGTGCCGTGGTGAGCGCAGGTGTGTTCTCTCCATTCCGGATCGAAACCACCCTAGATCCTAAAGTTCAACCCTTCTTATATGACCACCAGATTGACGGCACCCCGGTTCTTCCCGGTGTGATGGGCGTCGAAGCATTTGCCGAAGCGGCGCTGGCGCTGCTTCCCCGATGGCACATCGAAGCAATGGAAGAGGTCAGTTTTCTGGCCCCATTCAAGTTTTATCGCTACGAGCCGCGAACGGTAACGGTGGAGACCGTGATCCGGCCGCAGGGCGAAGGCCTGGTTGCACATTGCCGGCTCATTGGCCACAGGACCCTGCCCAACCAGAGGGAGCCGCAAACTGTGATCCACTTCACGGCGCGGGTATTGCTCGCCAGGCAAGCGCCCAAGATGCCTCCTGGCGCGCCGGCAAAAATAGAGGGCAACGTGATCAATGCCGGCGAGATTTACCAACTCTATTTCCACGGCCCGGCATACCAGGTGGTCGAGCGAGCCTGGTGGAACGGAAAGCAAATCGTCGGCCTGATGGCGGACAAGTTGCCCGGCAACCACCATCCAGCCGAACTAGTCACCGCGATGGCACCACGGCTGATTGAGCTCTGCTTCCAGACCGCAGGCATCTGTGAAATGGGCAGCGATGGCCGCATGGGACTGCCGCTTCATATTGACCGGCTCACTGTGTCACCGCGCCTCGGTGAGTCCGATGGACCAATGTATGCCGTGGTCACTCGCAAACCGGAACGAAACAGCTTTGATGCGGAAGTGATCGACCGGGCCGGCAACCGGCTGGTGTGCCTTACCGGCTACCACACGATTTCGCTCCCGGACGCCATCGATGCCATAAAACTAAAGGTGCTGCGGACGGCCATGATGCCGGATCTGGTAGACGCCTGATTCGTAAGCCCAGAAACCGGTTCGATCGAGGCCCTTATGAACTATGAATTCCAGCGCGTCGTCATTGTGAATCGCGGCGAAGCTGCCATGCGTTTCATTCATGCAGCCCGCGAGTTCAACCAGGAACATGGCACATCGCTGCGCAGCATCGCCCTCTTCACCGACTGCGAGAGGCATGCCATGTTTGTCCGCGAGGCGGATGAAGCGGTATGCCTCGGAGCTACTCGTGTTCTCGATCCGGCCACGCAGCAATGCAAGAGCAGTTATGTGGACTATGGCTGCCTGCAGCGGGCTCTTGTGGCGGCCCGCGCCGACGCTGTCTGGGTAGGCTGGGGATTCGTTGCCGAACAGGCTGCATTCGCCGACCTCTGCCGGCAGATGTCCATCGTCTTCATCGGCCCCGACGGCGACATCATGCGCCGTGTGGGGGACAAGATCGCTTCCAAGCTACTCGCTGAGCAGGCGAACGTCCCGGTGGCTCCCTGGAGCGGCGGACCGGTCGAAACGGCAGGTGAAGCCGTCCGGCACGCGAAGCGGCTCGGATATCCATTGTTGATCAAAGCCACGGCCGGGGGCGGGGGGCACGGTATTCGCAAAGTCGTGGCGGAGGATCAACTCGGCGAGGCCTTCGAGTCTGCCCGGAACGAGGCCTTTAAAGCCTTCGGCGATCCTACGGTGTTTCTGGAAAGGCTAATCACCGGCGCCCGCCATGTAGAAGTTCAGATCATTGCGGATAACTTCGGGACGACGTGGGCCGCCGGCGTGCGCGACTGCACGGTCCAGCGTCGCCATCAGAAGGTTCTCGAAGAGGCTCCGTCGCCGGCGCTGTCTTCCGCCCAGGACCAGGAAGTGCGCAATGCGGCCGTGCGCTTGAGCCAATTTGCAGGTTATCGCAATGCCGGCACGGTCGAGTTTCTCTACCAGCCGCAGACGGAAACCCTCTCTTTCATGGAGATCAATACCCGCTTGCAGGTGGAGCACCCGGTAACCGAATGCACCACCGGCCTGGATATGGTGAAGCTGCAGATCCACGTCGCTCGCGGGGGACGCTTGCTGGGAGATCCGCCGCGAACGACCGGCAGCGCGGTTGAAGTGCGCCTCAATGCCGAGGATCCGGACAACGCCTTTGCCCCGTCCCCCGGGCTAATTGAGCGATTCAAGATTCCCACTGGACCGGGCATTCGGATCGATACGGGAGTGGCGGAGGGCGACTCGGTTCCGGCTGAATTCGATTCCATGATCGCTAAAGTAATCGCCTGCGGACGGGACCGGAAGGAAGCGATTTCCCGGCTGCAGCGCGCGCTGCGCGAGAGCGTCGTTGTGATCAAGGATGGATCGAGCAACAAATCGTTTCTCCAGGGCTTGCTTAGCCGTGACGATGTCCAGCGCGGCGAAGTCCATGTGGGTTGGCTCGATCGCCTCGCCGCCTCGGGTGAGCATCTTTCGCGGGAGTATGCGGATGTGGCCCTGGTGCATGCCGCCATCGAGGCCTATCAGGCACAACTGGCCATCGAGCAAGCCCAGTTCTATGCTTCGGCAGTTCGAGGCCGCCCCCAGGTTCACAGCGAATTAGGCCGCTCCGCCGAACTGCGCTACCGCGGGCAGGCATATTCACCCAAAATCTTCCGCCTCGGTCCGGAAACATACCGCGTGGAAGTCGATGGATGGAGTATCGAGGCCGAACTCGAATCCCTCGGCCGCTTCGAGTATTGGATTACCGTCTTCGGGCGAAGATTTCACGTCGTGTCGGCCATTCAAGGCTCAAGCTACCGCATCGAGGTGGATGGTGTATCCCACAGAATCGATCGCGACGATGGAGGTGTCGTGCACGCTCCCTCGCCCTCGGTCGTAGTGTCGATTGCCGTCAAACCGGGCGATTCGGTCGCAGCCGGGGACCGGTTACTGGTGCTCGAGGCGATGAAGATGGAGATGCAGGTCATCGCGCCGTTTGCCGGGAAAATCCGCAGCATTTTGACCATGCGAAACGTGCAGGTGGATGCCGGAGCCCCGCTCGTGCAGATTGAACCCACTGGTGAGGGGCACTCAACCTCGACGGCGGCTCGCATAGTGTTCGGAGCCTCCTCGGCAGAAAAAGCCCATCAGCCGCCACATTCGGAGGGGCGCAGGAGCCTTGAACACCTGCGGCAGCTCATGCTGGGCTTTGATGTAGATCCAAAAGAATGCGCCCGCCTGATCGCTGCGTGGAAGAAGAGCCCGAGCTCTGATCCCTCCGAGATGCGGGACTTGGAAGATGAAGTTCTGAACATCTTTGTCGATATTTGCACTCTGTTCCGGCGCGAGCCGGCAGTGAATCCTGTCGCAAGCGGTGAGGAACCCAGTGCGGAAGCGTACCTCTTCTCGTATCTCCGCATGCTCGGGACCGGCGGGGAAGGCTTGCCGCCCTTCTTCGTCAAAGCATTGCGAAGTGCATTGTTGCACTACGGCGTGAATACGCTGGATGACTCCCCGAAATTGCAGGAGAGCCTGCTCTGGATTCAGAAATCCCATCAGAGAATCGAGTCGCAGATTCCACTTGTGCTGGCGGTGCTGGATCGCCGCCTGCATGCCGCGGAATTGCTTACAGCGTCCGGCGAGAACTCGTTCCGGCACCTGCTGGATCGCCTGATCAGCGTCAGTAACGGCCAGTTTCCCGCCATTAGCGATCTTGCCCGGGAAGTACGGTACCGCTACTTTGATCAGCCGCTGTTCGAGCAGTCCCGCAAGCAGGTCTATGACAAGGTGCAGGAACAGCTCGCCTACCTGTCAGCCAATCCGGAGGTGGACGACCGTCACGAGCAGGTGCGCGAGTTGGTCGAATGTCCTCAGCCCCTGGTGGGACTGCTTTGCCGCAGCTTCCCAACCGCTTCCACGGCAATGCAGAAGCTGATGCTGGAGGCGATCACGTGGCGCTACTACCGTATCCGCAACCTGCGAAACTTACGCTCATTCGAACACGGCGGGCATTGCTATGCGTCGGCGGAATACGAGTTCGAGGGCAGGCAGATCCATGTCTTTGCCACTCATTCTGAATATTCCCAGCTGGCGCAATCCGCACAAGCGCTTTCGCGACTTCTGGAAGCGGTCCCAGACGGCCACGATGTGGTCGTAGATTTTTATGCCTGGAGTTCTGGCCCAGTTACCGAGCCCGAGATTACCCAGCAACATCTTTGTACCCTGTTGAACCAGATCGATTTCCATCGTCCTCTTCGCCGCATGGTGGTGGAAGTCGCGAGCCCGCTGCGCAGCCAGGGCGTGGGTGGGATGCAGCACTTTACCTACCGTCGCGGCGAGAGCGGCTATTGCGAGGACAAACTCTACCGCGGCGTCCATCCCATGATGGCGAAACGGCTGCATCTCTGGCGCCTGAGTAATTTCAACATCGAGAGGCTGCCCTCGATCGAAGACGTCTATCTTCTGCGCGCCGTTGCCAAAGAGAATCCGAAGGACGAAAGACTCATCGCGGTCGCTGAAGTCAGGGATGTAACGCCCCGCCGCGATGAGTCCGGCCAGACCGTTGCTTTACCGCATTTAGAGCGCATGCTGTCAGAAGCGATCGCGGCGATTCGTGTATTCCAATCGCGCCGGCCGGCCAACCAGCGCCTCTACTGGAACCGCATATTTCTCTACGTGTGGCAGCCGCTCACA
>DASREX010000126.1:0-15515 GCA_035651855.1 Candidatus Sulfotelmatobacter sp. | reverse complement strand
AGGGAGCGGGCGCGGGCGCAGCCGATGCCGCTTATTCCGCACTTGAATCTGGCCGCGATCTCATTCTAGACAAGGACACTGCCCTGGAGATCCGCCTGGACCGCAACCTGCTGGTCTCGCGCCGCTGAACAACAACGCCCGGCCCGGACGCATTCCTGAAGAGCGTTAGGGCCGCCTCTGCGGTTACGACATCACCGGCGCTCTGGACTCCGCCGGCGTTGCCGCTAAAGCTTCCACCTGCAAGGTCAGGCCGTCCACTCGGCGCACGATCACGAGCTGTCCCGCGGGCAAAGTGGATGGTGCTACCGCATCCCAAATCTCTCCATGCACAAAAACTTTGCCCAGCGGCGAGAGCGCGGTCTGCACCACTCCGGTCTCCCCCACCAATCCTTGTTCCCCGGTGACGATTTTGTTCCGCCGCGCCCGCAGCGCGATGGTCATCAGGAACGCCGTGATCAGCCCCAGCGGAATACTGATCGCCAGAGCCGTAGCAATATGCACCCGCATTTCCGGGATCGGCGAGTCCACGAGCAATAACCCGCCCAGAGTGAGCAGGGCAATGCCCCCAATGGTAAGTACGCCGTGCGAAACAAATTTCGCCTCCGCCGCAAACAGCGCAAAGGCTCCCAAAATCAAAACCAGCGCTGCCCAGCGCGTAGGCAGAAGGTTCAGGGCGAAGGCCGCTACCAGGATGAATACCACTCCCACAGTCCCCGGAATCACGGCTCCGGGATGGTTGAACTCGACATAAAGCGAGAGCGCGCCGATGGCGAGTATCAGGAACGCGATATTGGGGTCCATGAGTACATCCAGAATGCGTTCTTTGAGAGTCATCTCGAAGGTCACGATGTTCTGTCCCATCAAATTCAGGGATGCCGCCTCGCCATGAAATCGTTTGAAGTTCTTTCCCTGCGCCTGGCGAAACAAATCCTCCGGCGTGCTGGCAACGTAATCGATGAGGCGTTGGGCCAGGGCTTCTTGTTCGGTAAAGGATTTGGATTCACGGACTGCGCCCTCGGCGGCTTCCACATTCCGCCCTCGTTTGGATACAACCGAGCGGATGAGGGCGGCTGTATCATTCTCCATTTTGCGTCGCATTTCATCGTCAGGCTTGAGCTGCACCGGGCCAATCAGCGCCACCGGATGCGCGGCTCCCGCCGCCGTGCCCGGCGCCATCGCGGCAATGTCAGCCGATTCCAGAATAAAAATTCCCGCCGACCCCGCATGTCCCCCCGTCGGTGTGACGTAGACGATCACCGGAACCGCAGAACTGGTGATCTTTTCGATGATTTCCCGCGTGGAACTGACCAGCCCGCCCGGAGTATTCATCTCAATCAACAGGGCTTGGGCATTCCTGTGCGCAGCTTCGTCGATCGCCCTGGAGATGTACTCCGCGGTGATGGGCTGAATCGTGTCGTCGACCACAATTTTCAGAACTTCAGCGCGCCCTGGAGAGGCCGAGAAAACAACCGCCAGGGTGATGACGAGAATTTGCAATACGGCAGATTTCTTCATAAGCATGTGGCGTGTACCATGCCACAGCTCTATTTTCCGCCTATTTCGAGGCGTCGGAGTGAATTTCTTCAAACCCCGGCTGGGTTGGCTCGGTTGGAGGCGTCCAGCCGGGCAGTTCGGTGGTGCCGGTGATCAGGCGTGCCCCACGCTCATACGTGAAGTATGACCAGGCCCATTGAATGAAAACGAGCAGGCGATTGCGAAACCCGATCAAAAAGAAAATGTGCACGAAAAGCCAGGACAGCCAGGCCACGAATCCGGAAATGTGAATTCGGCCAAACTGTGCCACCGCCGCGGCTCGGCCGATGGTCGCCAGGCTGCCTTTATCCCAATAATGGAAGGCCGGACGAGCCTTCAACTGCCCCGGCGCAGACACTTCCTCGCGAATGACCCGGGCGACAAATCGTCCCTGCTGAATTGCCACGGGCGCAACGCCAGGCAGCATTTTGCCCTGCTCGTCTTTGGCCGCCGCCAGATCTCCAATGACAAAGATCTCGGGATGGCCAGGCAGGGTCAGATCGGGCGCCACCGGCACCCGTCCGGCTCGATCCACCGGCGCGCCCAGCGCCCGGCCCAGGGGCGAAGCCTGCACGCCTGCCGCCCACAACACTACGGTCGCAGGCAAGCGGGTGGAACCCAGGCAAACGGCTCCAGGCTCGACCTTGGTGACGGTGGTCGAAGTGCGCACCTCCACTCCCAGACGCTTTAATTGCTCCTCGGCGCTGCGCGAGAGGTCGTCGGCATAGGCCGCCAGCACGCGCGGGCCGCCTTCGAGCAGGACGATATGAGTTCGCGCCGGGTCAATCGACCGGAATTCGTGCGCCAACGCATGCCTGGAGATTTCCGCCAGCGTCCCGGCAAGTTCCACTCCGGTCGGGCCGCCTCCGATTACCACGAAATTAAGCGGCGTGGCGGATTCGCCCGCGGCCGCCTGCCGCTCCGCAAGTTCAAAGGCCAGCAATACCCGCCGCCGAATCTCCAGCGCATCTTCAATCGTCTTCAACCCCGGAGCCAGCGCCTCCCAGTCCTCATGCCCAAAATATGAATGCCGTGCGCCCGCCGCCACGATCAGGTAGTCGTACCCAATCTCCGCCTGCTGCGTGTGCACGATCCGCCGCGCCAGATCGAAGCCCGTGACTTCGGCCATGAGCACTTCAACGTTCGGGTTCGAGCGCAAGATGGACCGGATCGGCGCCGCGATCTCCCCCGGCGAAAGCCCCGCCGTCGCCACCTGGTACAGCAACGGCTGAAAGGTGTGATGGTTCTTGCGGTCGATCACCGTGATCTGGACCGGTGCGCCGGCCAGAGCCTGCGCCGCATTCAGGCCCGCAAAGCCCGCTCCAATAATGGCTACCCGCCGTGCTGGATGATTCGTCATCTTGCTGTCCCATGCCCTCACCTATAAGATTCACGCGATGGCCGACGGTTCCATAAGTTCTTTCCCTCGGAAACCCGCTGCTAATAAAGGCAGAGCATGGATAGTTTGGGTCCTGCCGTCGGTTGCGGACCTGCTGTTCATCATTTTGCTCTGTTCCCTTTGTTTTACCCCGCTATCGGCCAAGCTCTTGAACGACGCCGGCACCGGCTGGCATATCCGCACCGGACAGCGGATCCTCGCCACCCTCCAGATTCCGCGAGTAGATACGTACTCGTCCATCATGGCGGACAAGCCCTGGATCGCCTGGGAGTGGCTCTATGACGTAATCGCCGGGCAATTGGATTCCAGCGCGGGATTGAACGGCGTGGTCTGGTTTACTTCGGTTGTAATTGCGGTGTCCTTTGCCTGGACATTTCGCATGATGCTTGCCCGGGGAACCAGTCTCATCGCCGCCCTGGTGCTCCTTCTGCTCGCGCTATCCGCCTCGATGATCCACGTTCTCGCGCGCCCCCACGTTCTGACCTGGTTCTTTGTGGTGATGTGGTACAGCATCCTGGAGTCCACTGAGCGGGAGGCCTTCGAAGGCAAGACCGGATCGCGAGGCCGTTGGTTGTGGCTGTTGCCGCCGTCCATGGTTTTGTGGGTAAACGTCCATGGCGGCTTTCTCCTCGGACTCGTTCTATGCGCGGTTTTTTGGATCAGCGCCCTCTGGCTCTTGGGGACCACCCGCGAAGGAATTCTCGACGATGCGCTGCGAAAGATCGCCGCAGGCAAACGCCTCCGAAGCTTGACGTGGGTGACAATCCTGTCAGCCGCCGCGACACTGCTAAATCCTTACGGCTGGAAGCTGCACCAGCACATCCTCGCTTACCTTACCAATCCATTTTTGATGGATCACGTCGAGGAGTTCCAGTCTCCGAACTTCCACTTCGTCGCGCAGAAGTGTTTCCTGGTACTGGTCGTCGTGGCGTTCGCCGCAGCCGCAATTCGCAGGCGTAGCCTGAGAGTCAGCGACGGGCTCCTCGCGCTGTTTGCGATTTATGCGGGTCTTTACGCGAGCCGGAATCTGCCGGTCTCCTCCGTGCTGCTGGTTCTGACCATCGGGCCAACCCTGCCGCGCTTCGGCCTTGTCGCTGAATTTTCCGAAAGAATGGGCGCGATCGAGTCTCGTCTCAAAGGTCATCTCTGGCCTGTGGCAGCGCTCATTTTCGTTTTCCTGGTTGATCTGAACGGCGGCCGCATCGGAGGCAAACTCCTGGCCGGCGCTCATTTCGATCCCAACCGAATGCCCGTAGCTGCTGTCAATCATCTGGAGAGCGTCGGTATCGCGCAACCAGTACTGGCTCCCGACTACTGGGGCGGCTATCTGATTTATCGTCTACATCCCAAAGCCCAGGTTGTGATCGATGACCGCCATGATCTGTACGGCGAGCAGGTTCTGGCGCCTTACCTGAAAATGGTGCACCCGCAACCCGGATGGGACAAATTCCTTCACGATTACAGCGTTTCCTGCGTGCTCATGCCCAGGAATGCCGAAATTACGGCGATGCTGAATCAGTCTGCGGGATGGAAGGCGGTGTATTCCGACAAGGTAGCGGTAGTGTTCATGAAGACTGGCGCGGCCGGGAAAGCCGCACCGAGCCCACTCATTCCATAAATTCCATTGCAGTTCACTGCGATCCTGTGGATCATAATTCGATGTCCGTCCGCGCGCTTATACCGGTCTGCCTCATGCTGATGGCAGTCGCCCTCACTTCATGTTCCGGCGGATCATCTTCCCCCTCCAGTCCTTCCATTCCATCCCCTGCGCAGAATCCGGTAGGGCCGAATCTGACCCAAATCAGCTCCGATCCCTTTACCATCGGTCCCGGCCAGCACGCCACCGAGGTCGAGCCGCACATGTTCGCCAACGGCTCCACGCTGGTGGCCGCATTCCAAACCGGGCGAATCGCTCCGGGCGGAGCCACCGACATCGGTTGGGCAACTTCTACAGACGGTGGATCCACTTGGACTCACGGCTTCTTGCCCGGCCTGACCCTGGGCGAGGGAAGCGGACCCTACGATGCCGCCAGCGACCCGGCGGTGGCGTACGATGCGAAGCACGGAATCTGGATGATCGCCTCGCTTCCGCTTTCCGCCACCCTGCAGAGTCCGGCCGTAGCCGTAAGCCGCTCGACGGACGGCATCACATGGCAGAATCCTGTTAGCGCGGTTCCCTCTGCCCCGAGTTCCGACAAGAACTGGATCGTTTGCGACAGCTGGCCGGGCAGTCCCTTCTACGGCAACTGCTACCTGCAGTGGGACGACCCGCTCAGCTTCGATCAGATCCTGATGAGCACCTCCAGCGATGGCGGGCTGACATGGGGACCGGCCATTGCCACCGCGAATTTCGCCCAGGGCATCGGCGGGCAGCCCCTGGTTCAGCCCAACGGCAGCGTGGTTGTGCCCATTGAGATCAACAACGGCACTAATGCCAGCTTCATGTCGTCGTTCTCCTCCAGCGATGGAGGCGCAACCTGGACTGTCCCGGTCACTATTTCCGCTATCCAGTTTCACGGCGATGCGGGCGGCATTCGCAGCGGGCCGTTGCCTTCTGCCGCTATCGACGGAGCCGGAACTGTGTGGGTTGTTTGGGAGGATTGCCGCTTCCGCTCAAACTGCTCCACCAACGATCTGGTCTACAGCACATCGAGCGACGGCGTGACATGGAGCGCGGTGACCCGCATTCCCATCGATGACGTGGCCAGTACCGTCGATCACTTTATTCCTGGGATTGGCATCGATCCCACGACCTCGGGTGCGGCTGCTCATGTCGCCTTGCATTACTACTACTATTCGCAAAGCAATTGCTCAGCGTCCACCTGCCAGCTGTTTGTCGGGTACATCTCCTCGCCAAACGGAGGCGCAACGTGGAATCCTCCGAGCGCGCTGACCGGCGCCATGCAACTGGACTGGCTACCCAATTCGCAGAATGGTCTCATGGTAGGGGACTACATCGCGACTGCATTCACCAATGGCATTCCGCACGGCGTTTTCGCCGTCGCCCAGGCCAATTCCGGGACCGCGTTCAGGGAGGCGATCTACACCGGACAGGGACTCACTGCCGCAGGATCAGGACGTCAATTATCGTCGGCCCACGACCGACCTCTGCACAAGCTCTCCGACAGGATCGAAAGGGAGACGCCGGAGAAAGGAAAGGCGCCGCCGAACCGTCGCCACTCCAGGCTCGCGGCCGAGTAGAAGCACGCCGGGGCATTGATCGGGAAATACACATGGTATGCAGCCGTCGGCCTCCGGCCCGGCCTGCGTGCCCACCGTTAATTCGCAGCCTGATTCGCCGCTTTCGCCGTCCTCTCAATTTCCTGAGCCACCCGCGGCGGCAGGCTTCGAATGCGAAAAATGTAAGCCGCTACCGTCCATAACTTCTGATCGGAATCCCACAAGCCGTTGGCGAACATCCCGCTCCGGCGGATTCCATGTTTCGCCACCCAATAAATTTGAGCCTCCGAGTATTCCGTCCCCACCCGTGCCAGCCGCGGCGCCGCCGGATTCAGCGAATCAGGTTCGCTGCTCTTCCCCGGCGTCCCATGGCAGCCGGCACACTCGTTCAGATAAATCTTGCCGCCCGCAATCAGATTCTCTTCGCTCGCCGCTACTGGATTGGACACCTTCGGAGCCTGCCGGCGCACCGATGCGTGCACGGCCAGCCGCATGACGGAGGACTCCAGCCGCGACGGAGGAACATCGCCTCGGACTTCTGCCAGCCCAGCGTCAGATAGGCGAGCGCACCCGCGGCCGCTAGCAGAATTCCGCACAGCGCGCCCAAAAAAAATTGTTTCATAGCTTCTCCCAGCACTGGGGATCAGGGGACATCTTCAGCCCCGCTCTCATGAGGATCTGTTGTTTGGACGCCGCTTCCGCGATTTCGATAGGGTCGCTTTCCACTCGCACTCCTTCATGTCCACTTTGCGCCCGCGAAACCTTACCCCTTCGGCCTCAAGCCGCAGCCGCTGCTCGATCGCGGAATCCCCGCTGAGCTTGATCTCTCCTCCCGCCCCCAGTACCCGCTGCCACGGCAAACCAAACCCTCGGCGAAGCACTCGGGCCACCATTCGAGCCTGTCCCGGCAGGCCGGCAGCCTTGGCCACAGCCCCGTACGTCAGGACTTTCCCTCGCGGTATCGCGCGAATCACCCGCTCAACGCGAAGAATCATTGCCCCGCGATCGGAATGCTGCAGGCCTCTTTTCATGAAAGAGAAGACCACTGGAGGGTGCCCCACCCTTCTCGCCCCGCAAGAGGGTGGGGATTTTGACTTCCTTACTCGTCACTAGAACTGTTGCAGTCGCCCAACCAGCGAGCCGCGGAGCTTAGACCCCGGTGAGCGCGGGCATCTTCCAAACTGCAAAACTACAAGGAGATTTTCAGCTAGGCCGCTTTGCGAAAGGCCTCCAGGGCATCGTACTCGGAACTGTGCACCTCGAACACGGTGAGCAGTTTCGTGACCTGCAGCAAATCGCCGACGCGCTTGGTCAGATTCGCCAGCTTGATCGTCGCTCCGGCATTGTGCGCGGTCGTATGCAGCGCTACCAAAGTGCCCAGCCCGCCGGAATCGATGTAGTTCACTTCGCCCAGGTTCAGCACGATCCGCTTACAGCCGTCCGCAATGTTCTTCTTCACCTCATCGCGCAGCAACGACGATTCCTCGCCGAACACGATGCGCCCGCTGCAACCGATTGCGAGAATCCCATCTACCGTTCGTTTTGTAAGTTTCAACTGCATACCACTCTCCTCACGGCTCCAAAGCCGATTTGTGCGCGATCCGCAAATCTCCAGCGCGCACCAGCCTACCGCGTCGAACGCGCCTTCGCAACCCACATTCCGGCCGGTGCCCGCGATCCTGGCGGCCTGCGGGAACGCCTCCCGCGCCCCTCGGCATCACGTATAATCGACCTTTCGCCCTCATGAGTTATACCGTCCTGGCCCGTAAATACCGTCCGCAGACGTTCTCCGAGGTCATCGGACAGGAGCACGTTACCCGCACCCTCCAGAATGCCATTGAGCAGGGACGCAGCGCTCACGGGTATATCTTTAGCGGGCACCGCGGCATCGGGAAGACCACCGTGGCTCGAATTCTGGCCGCGGCCCTGAATTGCCGGTCGAAAGATCATCCCGTACCCGAGCCCTGTGGCATCTGTGAATCCTGCCTGGAAATCCGGGCCGGGAACTCGGTGGACGTGATCGAAATCGATGCCGCCACCAACCGCGGCATCGACGAGATCCGCGAACTTCGCGAAGCGGCGCGCTATCGCCCCGCGCGCGACCGGTTCAAGATTTACATCCTTGACGAAGCCCACCAGATTACCGACGCCGCGTTCAATGCGCTGCTCAAGACGCTGGAAGAGCCTCCCGATCACATCGTGTTCATGCTGGCCACCACGCAGCCCGAGGACATTCCGCAGACCATCCGCTCGCGCTGCCAGCACTTCAGCTTCCGCGCGGTCAAATTCGACGACATTGTAGGCCAGTTGCGGGATCTGCTCACCCGGGAAAAGATTGAAGCCGACGACGATGCTCTGGCGCTGCTGGCCGAAGCCGGCGACGGCTCCATGCGCGACGCGCTCTCCATCCTGGATCAGGCGATTGCCTCTTCCACCGGGAAACTCACCGCGGATTCGGTGCGCAACCTGGTCGGAGCCGCGCCCGCCCATATTCTCGAACAGGTCATGCAGTCGGTCGCGGGCGGCAGGAGCGAAGAAATTCTCCGCCACGTGGATCATCTAATCAGCGAAGGCCACAGCCCCACGCACTTCGCGCGCCAGATGGTTCGGTTCCTGCGCAACGCCACCGTCGCCAAGATCGCCGGCAAGGATTCCCACCTGTTGCAGATCTCCAGCGAGGAGCGCGAACGCGTGTCGCGTGTCGCGGACCTGTTCGGGGAAGAGGATCTGACGCGGCATTTGCAGATCATGCTCCGCACCCACGGCGAGTTGGGTTACAAGCAGGAACAACGGTTCCATCTGGAACTGGGCCTGCTGAAAATGGCGCACGCCCAGAAGCTGATCCCGATTGAGCAATTGCTCAGCGAAGTGGCCTCGGCTCCGGCGGCGCCCCCCGCGAGGACTTCGACGAGACCCTCCATCGTCGCTCCATCCAGTTCCGAGCCGCGCCGCTCTGACCCCCCCGCGGCGCGCTCCACTTACGTCAGCCCCTTCGCCGCCGACTCGGCGCGAAAAGGGACTCCGCGCCAGGAAGACTCCTCAGCATCCGGGGCGGCTCCTGGCCCGCGCATCGTGGCTCAATCCAGCCAGCCCGAACCGGTCATCCTGGGCTCCGCAATTCCGGACCGCGCAGACGTTGCTGTCACTGTTGCTGCCGATACCACCTCGACGGCCGTCCTCGAGCCCCCCAGGGAACAGGCGGGTCCCGTCCCTGCTGTTTCCCAAGGCTCGGGTGAGTCTATCGAAAACCTGCAGGCGGCTGTCCTGCAGGCGCTCACCGATGCCAACCAGCGCATCCTGGTCTCGATGCTCTCCGCGGGTGAATGGAGCGTCGAAGGCAACGAACTGGTAATCAAGGTGGCGGAATCTCAGACCGTCCTCGACATGTCCTTGGGCCCGGAAGGCAGGCGCATTGCGGTAGCGGCAGCCAGCGGAGTCTTAGGTCGCGCCACAAGACTGAAAGTAATTCCCGGAGCTACGGCCGCCCCGCAAGATAAGAAAAATGGCGCCCCGCGCCCGGCAACCGGCCCCGGCGGCCGCGGCCGCGCCGAGCAGGATTCGATTGTGCGCCGCATGCAGGAGAAATTCGGCGCGCAAATCCGAACCGTTATTGATTATCGCGATAAACGCTAGACCTTAAAATCCTGAAACTTGAACTCTTCAGAACCAGAGGTGTTATGGGCGGCTTCAATCTGCAAGAACTGATGTCCAAAGCCAAAACGCAGTACGAGGCCCTGCAAAAGAAAATGCAGGAGACGGTGGTCGAAGCCACGTCAGGCGGGGGGACCGTCACCGCAAAAATGGACGGGCGCAAGCAACTTCTGAGCCTGCGAATCGATGCCGAAGCCGTCAAGTCGGGCGACGTCGAGATGCTTCAGGACCTGGTAGTCGCTGCCGTCAACGAAGCCGCTCGCAAGGTCGACGCCCAGGTCCAATCCACCGTGGGAGGCATGCTGGGCGGCATGGGCATCCCCGGGCTGTAAGCGATTCGGTAAATGCGGGCACGGAGCCCCTGCAATGAAAATTGAGGGATGGCCGTCGTGCCCCCCAAAGGAAGCCAGGATGCTTTAGTATCACCCATGATCCTGATACCCGCTTACCCGGCTTCCCGCTGACTTAATTCTCATGTCCAAGTTTGCCGAACCCATGTCGCGCCTGATCGAGGAGCTCAAGAAGCTTCCGGGCGTTGGCGCAAAAAGCGCGCAGCGTCTCGCTTTCCACATTCTGCGCTCCAGCGATGACGATGCCGAAGGGCTGGCCCAGGCAGTGCGCGATGTGAAAGCCAATCTCCGCCTCTGCTCGGTCTGCAACAACATCACCGACGTCGATCCCTGCGCCTATTGCGCCAGCCCCACTCGCAACCAGCGGCTGGTGTGTGTGGTGGAGGAACCCACGAATATCGCCGCGATCGAAAAGACAAAACACTTCAATGGAGTCTTCCACGTTCTGCACGGTGCGATTTCTCCTCTGCACGGGATCGGCCCGGAGCAGCTCCGGATTTCAAATCTTCTGGCGCGGGTCGAATCCGGCAATGTTGACGAAGTCATCCTGGCCACCAACCCCACCGTGGAAGGCGAAGCGACCGCGGTTTATCTCTCGCAGCAATTGAAGCGGGCGGGCGTGAAGATCACCCGCATCGCCATGGGCATCCCCGTGGGAAGCGATATCGAGTACACCGACGAGATCACCATGCTCAAAGCCATGGAAGGCCGCAGAGACATGTGACCGGGCGCTTCCCCGCGTCCCTCGCGCCTTTCAGGGCAAAACTGCGCAACACTTTTCTCCCGCATTTCCCGTAGTTCGGGGCTGCCGGCCAGTCCTCTGCTTTCCTGCAAACAAACCATTTTCAGCGGCATAGGCACGAGCTTCGCCTGCTGGGGATCCTGTCTTAAAGATGGAATCGCAATTGCTCGGCTTACCCCAGCGGTGGCGTGCCCTTGGGTTCTGCGAGTTTAGCTGGCGGAACGGGATGCCAGCGGCGTCGCGCGATGTAACCGCATCCACTCGACGCAAAGAAAAGCCGGGCTAACCAGCCCGGTTTTCCTTTTTGGGGGGACGCCGATCGGGCCGGCTACACTTCAGGCTCGAGAAAGACGTTGAGTTCCTCTTCGGGGGCCTTCAATCCTTCGGGCAGGGTGCCGCGGTTGTATTCCGCCATCCGGTTCTTCCACTTCAAAAACTCCGTGATGCTCTGCGGTTCAATGCGCACCTCAACCCGGCGCAGACTCGCCAGCAGCAGATTCATCTCGTAGCGGAATCCGGTGGATGTCCGCAAATTTTTAGCCGAGGCCAGCAGCACCTCCACCCGTCCGCGACGAAGCTCCAGCAGTCCCCAACCTGGAGGCAGTTCCTCGACCTTCACCAGGGCGGGAGGGGTCAGATAAAAGCGCTCGCTGCCCACGCCCTTGTCCCGCTTGGCGCGGAATGGTTTGGCGCGATCCGCGAGAAAATCCGCGCGCGTGACCTTGCATTCGACCAGCACGGAATGGCATGCCTGCTTCCAGCCAATGGCGTCGGGCATCTCGCCGCTGACGCAGGCCTGCTCGGAAAGCACCACTCCGCAGCGGTAGCTTCGGAGCCACCGCACCGCTCGTTCCACCAATTGCGCGTGAGTCATAAGAGCTGCGCCGCCTGCCCGATCCACGTAGCGCCGGACGCATTCGTCCGGCAGGCGCAAACCGGCCCATGCAAGTTGTACCCCGGCCGGAAGTCTCAAAGAAGTAACTGAGCGGCTTCGCCAGTCACGAAGCCCTGCGTAACCGCGACGATCGAATGCCGGACCGTGATGGCCGAGTGCCTCGAATCACCACCGGCCGCTTCACCACCAACTCCAGCAGATATCTCTCCGCCGCAACCTCCTGCGCTGTAGGACTTCCAGCGCGATACCCTTCGGCGGCAATGACCAGCACAGGGGGTTTGGCGAATCCGGCAGCCTTCCGCCGGAAGCGGTCAGCACGCGGATTCGCCGGCTGGGGGTGCTCGACCTTCAACCCCCGTATGTGGCCGTCATGGCCGGCGTCGAGGGCATTGGCGAGCCGCAAGATGGCGGCGAGCCGAATCACATCCTTCTGTTCGTAGCCGGGAAGTTCCCGCAAAGCCTTGTGGCTGCGCGCCGGCAGGGCTCCGCAATGAAAGCGGGATACGAGCGCAGCCCGCTCCACGTTTTCCAGCTTCCACCCCAGGGGTGCGCCATACGCTCTGATCCACGCCATCGAGCGCTTGTGATGGCCCTTCTTTCCCCTGGCCTTGCCGACATCATGCAGCAGTGCAGCCGCGTAGAGGCTCTCCCGCGCATCGCGAGCCGCGCCGTCCGGTGTCCCCGTTGTGGTTTTGCCGAGCCACCCGGCGGCATTCAGCCCATCGTAGAGTTCGAGCGCCAGGCGGGCCACGTGTTTCGAGTGCGCAAAGTCCGGATCGAGGGCATTTGCCCAGAGCTGCATGCGCCGCGTGGCGATGTCGTGGATCTGCCGGCCCTGGGGCAATCGGGCCCGCCAGATATTCCAGAGCGATTGCGGGCCCCTCGTCTTCTGACGATATTCATCAAGCCGCTGCGAGCGCGCTGCCCGCATGCGTGCGCGCCATGTGTTACGCAAGTCTCCGGCGGGAAAAATCTGCTCTTGCGCTGCCGTCGCCCAGAGCACGTCGAGATCATGGACGTCGCCCAGGAGGTCTTGAATGCGTTTTAGACCGCTTCCCCAGAGTTCGTGCTCGGCCGGCAGAAAGTTTTCGACAATATAGCGGAAGCGCTTGATGGCAATGCGCAGCGCGTGCAGGGCCCCAGGCGACAGTGTGCGCATGGACCGCGCGTGCAGTTCGCGGGCAGCGGTCCAGCGTTCCAGCGCTAGGTGCCGGAAGACCGCGCTTCCCGGGCGAATGCGCGCGGCCCGCCGTGGCAGCGACTTGGCCCAGGAACGCCATTGCTTGCGATCGAATTCTTTCAGGGCCGTGCAAGCTGCGCGCTTGTGCTCGATCTCGCGGGATCGGAGGATCTGAAGCAGGACCTCGGCGGGATCGCCCGGATGCTCGGGGGATCCAGCTACGGCTTCCGCGATCCCGGCGGAGGATGATGCCGGAGCCGCATTCCCCAGGCCCAGTTGCTCAATCCATTGCGCCATGATCTGCACGTCGCGCAGGGAACCCAAGCTCTGGAACAATCTCTTGCCCGCCTTCTTCATGGATTTCCACTCGCGATCTGGATCCATGGCCATCATGCCGTCGGCCAGCGAGCGACAGCGGCGCAGGGCAACGCGCAGGTCATGTACCGGATCAGGCTGGAAATCGGAGGCGGCGTTATCGCACTCCTGAAGAACGCGCAGCATCCAGTACCGTAGTCCGCCCGGTTTGGGATGGTTTTTCAACTCTAGACTCTTGTTCAGCGAGGTCCCGAAGGCATTTTACCCACCGCTCGGCCTGGGATGCATCCGCCACACACAGCCATGAGGGCCCGGTCTCGACGCAAGATCGGCAGTCAGCTTCTGAATTTGCCCTGGGGAATTTCCCGAGGTTAGAAAAATATGTGGTGTATCTCGCAGATATTCGTTTCGTCCGGCGCCAGAGTTGGTTATTCTCTACGCGGATGACCGCTCTTGCTCTTACCGAACTGCTGGGCGCCACGGTGTATGACCCGTCTGGCGCGGCCGGAAGGGTGCGAGAGCTGGCCATAGCGCCGCAAGAAGATCGCTCGAAAATATCTTCTCTGATCGTCAAGACCAAATCTGGAAATCGCTTGCTGCCGTTTACTGCCATAGCTGCCATCAATGGCGGTATCCGCGCGACCACTGCGGCCGGGGAGTGGGTGGCGGCCAATGGTACCGAAGGGCTCTTCCTGTTGGAGCGCGACCTGCTGGATCAGCAGGTCATCGATGTCAACGGGCGGAAGGTTGTGCGCGTCAATGATGTGGATCTGGAGTTGGATCCGCAGAAAGAAAAGGGCTCCCGGCCCGCACTGCGAGTTCACTCCGTAGATGTTGGGGCGCGCGGAGCGATCCGCCGTTTGCTGCGCGGGGTCGCTCCCAAAACTGCATTGCAGGCGCTGCTGGGGAAGATTCCTCCGCGCAGCATCCCCTGGGACTTCGTGGACGTGATCGAGACCGATCCCGCCCGCCGCGTGAAATTGAAGATCTCCCACGAAGGTCTGGCGAAGCTGCATCCGGCCGATATCGCGGATATCGTCGAAGAACTTGCCCCGGACGAGCGCCAAGCCGTATTCCAGACTCTGGACGAGGAGACCGCCGCCGAGGCCCTGGAGGAAGTTGCGCCCAAAGTTCAGAAGGCGATCCTGGAATCCCTCGATTCGGAAAAGGCTGCCGACATCGTGGAGGAAATGGATCCCGACGCCGCGGCCGACCTGCTGGCCGACCTTTCCCAGGACCGCACCGAACAGATCCTGGTCCAGATGGAACCCGAGGCGCAGCAGGATGTGGTCGAACTGCTGGAGCACAAGGAAGAAACCGCTGCCGGTCGCATGACCACCGAGTTTCTCGCCCTTCCGGTGCATGCCACCGTGCAGAATGCCATTGATTCTCTACGGGAGTTTGAAGGCGGTGTCGAAGTGGTAAGTACCATCTACCTGGTGGATGGCGAGGGAACGCTGGTAGGCGCGGTGCCGCTGGCCCGCATCGTTCTGGCTCCGACCGATACCCCCATGCTCACGCTGACGCAGGAACCCCTGGTTCGGGCGCACGAGGGAGTATCGGAGAACGAGGTGGCGGAGTTGTTCGACAAGTACAACCTGCAGACGCTGCCGGTAGTCAACGAGCAGAACAAACTGACCGGCGTAATCACTTCCGATGACGTAATCAGCATGTTGCGCGGAAAACTCTAGCCCTTGCGCGCCGCGGGCCTTATACCGGAAGCCGCGAATGGAGGTTTTCAGCACACCTGCAGGTTACTGAAGGGAATCTCACTCCCGAACCCCGCCGGGAATGCCGGTGCTTCGTTTATAATCAAAAAACCGTGCCCAAGTACTCCATCGTAGTCCCTCTGCATAACGAGCAAGAGAATGTCACCGACCTCTACGACCGCCTGAAAGCGGTGATGGAGGCTCACGGAGAGAGCTTCGAAATCGTTTTAGTGGACGATGGCTCGAGCGACCAGACTTTTGCCATGCTGCGGGAAATCGCGGCGGTGGACAGCCGCGTGACGGTGGTAAAGCTGCGGCGTAATTTTGGGCAGACGGCGGGCCTGGCGGCCGGGTTTGACCACGCGCGCGGCGAGTACATCATCGCCATGGACGGCGACCTGCAGCACGACCCTAACGACATCCCCATTTTCCTCGAAAAGATTGCTGCCGGTTACGACATCGTCAGCGGCTGGCGCAAAGTCCGCGTCGACAATTTCTGGATGCGCCGCATTCCCTCCCGCATCGCTAACTGGATGATGGCGAAAATCAGCGGCGTGAACA
>DASREX010000125.1:0-3498 GCA_035651855.1 Candidatus Sulfotelmatobacter sp. | reverse complement strand
TAGTTGGACCAGAAGAAAGACCCAAACAAGGCTGGTCGCTTAAGCCCTTCGCGCTGCTCCATTCGCGTTTCCGGGAGGTTCTGCTGCTGGATGCTGACAATCTCCCGGTGATGAATCCTGAATGCCTGCTCGATGTTCGGCAATACAGCGAGACAGGCGCGGTATTCTGGCCTGACCTGGAGCCGCTTCCGCCCAGCTCATCGATCTGGGAAATCTGCAGAGTGCCGTATCGCGATGAGCCATCCTTCGAATCCGGTCAGGTTCTGGTTGACAAACAGCGTTGCTGGACTCCTCTGCATTTGACAATGCACCTTAACCAGCATGCTTCCTTCTACTACCAACACGTACACGGCGACAAGGACACGTTTCACATGGCTTGGCGCATGCTGGACCAAGACTATAGCATGATCCCGCACCCCGTGAAATGTTTGTCGCCGGGACCTGGGCCATCGTTTGAATACCGGGGGCCGGTCCTGCAACAACACGATTTCGACGGAAAGATCATCTTCCAACACCGCAATTTCCCCAAGTGGGTGCTGCTCGGCCAGAATCCGCATTACCCGGGATTTCAGTACGAGCAGGAGTGCCTGGAATTCCTGCGTGAACTTGCCACGCGATGGAATGGCAAAGTTACGAGTTCGGTGCTGCAGCCGCCGCGAGAGCGCCCGCCGGGTGAATCGTTGTGGTTCCAATACGAGCGTGTATCGGCAGACGCGAGAATGTTGGAGTTTTTACCAGACGGGACGATTGGCCACGGAAGCTCTCGATCAGAACGCCGATGGCAACTGCAGGATCAAGGGGGGCAGAGGGTCCTTGCGATTTACGGGGAGCAATTAGCGACCTGTTTTCTGCGCCAACAGGCCCCTGGAATTTGGACAGGCAAGTGGCTCCACTATGAACAAATGCCAGTGGAACTTACACGATGGAAAACACCCCCCATTCCCCGATTAACGCTGTACGGGAGTTTTCGCGGACTAACCGGACATGATCACCACGTGCGGGAATTCGCTCGGGAATTGGATCGGCGGGAAGTGGAAGTGCGCTTGCTTGACCTCGCGGCATGGAGTCCTAGCCACTTGCCGCACCACTTACAGGAAAGCCTGTTTGAAAATTTCGAAGGGCATTCGCCGGCTGGGCCGGTCCTGCAATTCTGTATGCCCCATCAGGTCATTCGCTGGCAGGACAATCCTGTGATCAACTACACGATGTTCGAAGCTTCTCGTGTACCCGCCGATTGGATTGAACACAATAAGAGCCACGACCTCGTGATTCTGCCTACGGAGTCATCACGGCAGGCTTGGATCGCCGGCGGCATGCCGCTCGACCGGATCCGGCTGTGTCCTCTGGGAATCGATCCCCTCCTTTATGGAGCGGCCGTTCCACCGCGAAAATTGCAAGGCCTCCGACATCGCGTTCGTTTCTTGAATGTTTCCGCGTATGGGCCCCGTAAAAATTTGGGAGGCCTGCTTCGAGCTTGGAGGAACGCGACCTCCCCCAGCGATGATGCCGTTTTGCTCCTCAAGGTGGGCTGCTATGAGCAGGGTTCAAGGGAGGCGTTGGAGCGGGAACTCGACGGCATGCAAGTTGCCGCGCCCGTGCAACTGATCGACGAAGTGCTGTCCGATGGGGAGATGCCGGGATTGTACGCCGCCGCTACACATTACATCAGCATGTCTCATGGTGAAGGCTGGGACCAGCCCATGATGGAGGCAGCAGCCTCGGGGCTGAAACTGATCGCCCCCTGGCATAGCGCTTACCAGACCTACCTCGACGCTTCGGTGGCCACCCTACTGCCTTGCCGTGAGGTTCCGGTCGAATGGACCGGCGATCCCGCGACGGGGCAACTGTTCCGAGGCGCAAACTGGTGGCAACCGGACGAGGACGCAGCAGTGGCGGCGATCCGCGCCGCGATTGATGGTCGTGATGGAGAAGCGGGCCTGGCGCGCCATCGCATTCTGACTGAATTCAACTGGCAAAAAGCGACGGAACGCCTTCTTGAGATTCTCAGCGGGCTGGAGGCCACGAAAAACCCGCGATGGTTCTCTTGGTGGACTCGGCGGAGTAAAGGCGTTCAACCAGCCTGAAGGCATTCTCTGCCAGACGTTGGCCTAGCTCAGGATCGTTAGCGATCCGCCGGCAGGCCTGCGCGAACTGGTCGGGCGTGTCTGCAATGAGAACGCTTTCATCGTGGCGCGCGTCGATCCCCTCCAAACCGGCCGTGGTCGCGATAACAGGACGGCGAAAGCTAAAGGCTTCCAGAATCTTGATACGAGTACCACCTCCGCCTCGGACAGGTACCACTACCGCGGCAGCATTGTTGTACCACGGAGCGATGTCAGCGACCTCGCCAACGATCTGAATGCGAGCGTGCGATACCACGCGGCGGAAATCTGCGGTGGCGCCGGTCCCGACGATCTGGAATTGCATCTCCGGCAGGCGGGGCACGATATCGTTGCGAAGATAGCGGCACGCATCCTCGTTCGGATAATAACTCAACGTGCCCGCGAACAGAAAAGGCCCCGAGGGGTTACGTGCTGCTATGGTCCTCGGCAAACGTATGGAGTTGGGCAGGATGCAAATCTCTCCCCTGGCGCGCTTCAACAATTTCTCGCGATCAATTTTGGAGCACACGTAAACGCGGTTAAAGTCCCATAGGACTCTGGTTTCCAATGCCGCGCTGGATCTGGCCCGGCTTTCTTCGGTCGCAGCCAGGGCCAAGTCCCCGTTCTGGCGGCGGAGGCCGGCCAGGCGCTGATGTGTTTCCGATTCGATCTCGTCCATATCCAGATGATGTTGCGCGGACTCTTTCAGAAAAGGACGCGCTGCAGGCACGCTCGCGAGTCGAAACACGTGGACTACGTCGAAGCGTCGCAGCCGGTAAAAACTTCGGCCTACGGCCACGCGGCGGCACATTCGGACGAAAACATCAGGGATGGGACCGAACGGCGGGTAGAGAGGCTTCACCAGAAGTGAAACACAATGGTGGGACGCCAAGGCTTCCAGTACCATCCCGGCCCGCATCGCCAGACCGTTGCCGGTCAGCCGTGGAATTACAGGGCTGATATAGAGAAGAGATGTACTCACTTGTCGGAATGACGAATCTCAAGGTGCGGCATGCCCCAGCACTCGTATCCCATGTCTTGGGCCATCAGACCTAGCCCCTCGGTTTCAAGCTCGGGGGTATCGCGACGGATTCGCGGGTTCGGACGCCCGTAGGCAAAAGGGGGGAAAATCAAGCCTTCGCGATGCAGATTGGCTCGCACCAGGAGCATAGTTCCGCCAACTGCGTCGAGCCTTACCAGCGGGCCTTCCTGGCGCAGGTCTTCCAAATGGAGGCGACCCTGATCGCGCCATGCGTTGCGATCGAAGGAGGGGCCGCCAAACGCTTTGACGCAATGTGGGTGCACGACATCCTTGCCGGTGGCAAGCAGTTGCTCCAGGATATCAGCCGGGTATTCGATTACGTCGACGTCCAGCCAAAGTACCCAATCTTCATCG
>DASREX010000124.1:0-10601 GCA_035651855.1 Candidatus Sulfotelmatobacter sp. | reverse complement strand
TCGCCAAGCTTCTGCCCACCGACCGCCGCTTCCGCGTGATTTACCGCGATGACGTCGCCACCGTCCTGGCCCGGAACTGATTTCAAGGTTGCCGTACGAATACGGCTGCGACCTCGTCGCTGTAGGCCAGGCGATACTGTGAACTCAGCGCGGGAAGAGTAGTCAGCGCCTTGACCATTCCCGATTGCTTCTGCAGCAACAGGGTTTGCGCCCCCGCGAGCGCCGGATTGGCCTCGAGGCGCACACCCCCGGCGATCACCTTGAAATAGCTTTCCGTAATCTCGTTACCGTACATTTCCACGCGGTTATCAATCGCTACCGGATATTCCGGCAGGTACCACGTCAGAAAGCTGCCCCACGAATACTCGTTGAACAAGGGCTGAGGCAAGCGATTCTGGCGAATATAGTCGCAGGCCTGCACCGGGAAATTCCGGCTGATGCCATCCATGAACGATGCCTGATGCGGCAGTCGAAACGCTGCCATCGCCAGGATTACGGAGACCAGGGCGCCGATCAGCGGCTTTTCCCACCGCCACCCCGTTTCGCCCGTGGATTTCCAGCCGCGCTCCTGGAAACGGAAGCCGTCGGCAAGGACGGCGATGGCCGGCAGCACCGCCATCCATGCCTCCCGCTGAATCCTGAAGGCCACCAGCGTCCCTGTGATGAGCGCCAGAGATTCGAAGATTCGCAGCGAGCGTCCTCTTCCTAAAGCGAGAAATGCCGCCATCACCACAAGCATCAGCGCATAGTCTTGCGGGTGGCGGAAGGACATGGCGCGCATCTCCGAGAAATACTGGAATGCCACATCGGGGTAGAGCGTGTTGTACGCCGCGCCGAACAAATGAAAGGTGTAAGGATTCGCCAGTATCGCCAGCAGACAGGCGGCGCTCACCGCGGCGATCCTCTTCAGCGGCAGCGGCCGGATCTGGTGGTCAAGCCAGCTTGCGCCGGAGCTGTGTAGAGCGCCCTCCAGCCAGATTGACCCCAGAAAAAGGAGCAGGAGCATGAATCCGCTGACAAACAGAGCGTGCAGATTCGCCCACAACACAAAAAGAGCCGGCAGCCAGTACAGCGGCCGCAGGCTGCCCGTCCGCCGACTGCGTTCCAGCAGCAGCAGTTCGGCGCCAAAGAACACTATCGAGATGGAATAAGGCAGGAACTGCGTCAGGGGGATGACGTACTGCCCCAGCGCGGAGAGCAGAACGGCCATCCAAAAATTTGCTTTCCCCGCTCGGGCCAACAGAAAAGTAACCGCCCCCAATGCTACCTTGAGAAGCATCAGCAGCAAGGGGATCGAATGCAATCCGAACAGCCTGTAAGCTATCGCCAGAAGGACGTCGGCCCCCCAGCTGGAATCCAGCCACGGCAAGCTGGAAAATTGCGAGAACAGGCCGTCGCGCGGAATCGAGTGGCTATGCAGCATCCATAGCCCGGTTCGCAAATGCAGCCATACCCCGGCATTGGAAAGCGCGCTCAGGTGCACGGCTTCGTGGAGCGCTGCCGCGCCCAGCAGGATCGTCATTGCAAGGACTCGCCCTGCCGAAATCCAAACGGCCCTGGAGTGCTCGCCCGCCGCACGTTTCCTTTCAGCGAGCGTGGATAGGATACTCATTGGGCGATGCACTTATCTCGGCGGGGGAACTATCCCCTTGGGGAATGATCCGACATCCGCAGTGATTCTACTTCAGCGTCCGGACCGCCTTCTGCGCGGTTGCGCCGAGCAGCGTGTGAGCGTGGCCGTGGCAGGTCAGGCTGCAGGAGTTCGTGGCCTTGCTGTAGGAGATCGGATTGGTTCCGTTGGGCGCCACCACGTTGATATCGAAGTTCACCATGCGCTCGCCCGAAATACCCGCTGAAATCGCGCCCATGCCGTGAGCGGTATGGCAAGTGGAACAGGAGAAGCCTTCATTGATGTGCTCCGCGTGCTCGCTGAAACTGGTGTTGGAAATGACCTGGTTCAGATCGTGGCACTTGGCGCAAAGCGAATAGGGACCACTGGCGGCGGGATCGAGAATTGGGGTAGGAAACAGATTCTGGATCGCCGTCCCCGGGGCCGCCCCGGGCGCGACCTGGCTGAACTCGTAGCGCCGCTCCAGCAGGTGCAGGTACTGGGACCCGTGCGGGCCGTTTGGCCCGGGGCCACCGAACTCGCGATTGTCGTCACTGTTGTGGCAGTCGGTGCAGAGAAGGCGTACGCCCATGGCGCGGCCCTGCGTCCTGCCGTCCAGATTGAGCATGTAACCCAGCAGGCTGGGTTGCAGCAGAGCGCTGCTGCGATCGTGCATCACGGGATGGCTGGAAGTGGCGGTTGGCGTGAACTGCGGAATGATGTTCAACGGATCCGCGGCCGCCACCGCTCTTGTCGGCAGATATCCAAACGCCGCCACCGACTGCTTGCCGCTGCTGGTGCCATGGCAGCGCAAACAATTCTCGTACTGGTTCACGGCCGGATTCAGCACGGTCGTGCCGTCGGTGCCGCTCACGCCCAGCACGCCATTTTGCGACCCGCGCGCCGCGGGCGGGAGGGGCGAAGTGAAGCCCGCGACCTGCTGCGCGGCGTGCGGGCTGTGGCAGTCCACACAGGTAGCGTGGCGATTGTTGTTCAGCAGCGCGGCCTCGTTGTTGTCATGTGTATTCGTTCCCGCGGGATAGGGATGCGCGATCTTGGCGAACTCTGCATACACATTGGGAATTGCCGGAGTGATATTCGAACCGCCGCTATGGCAGGTCATGCAGTTCTGGGTGGACGCGTCCATGTTCGGCACGGTAGGAACCGGCCCGCGGAGCAGGCGCGGCCCGGCTAGCGAATTGTGCGGCATATGACACGAAATGCAGGCGTTCTGAGCAACATTGGGATAACTTCCCAGCACGGGGGCGTTCGCGATCTTGTTCCCCGCCTGCGCATGGATACTGCCGGTCCATTGCGCCAGGGGATTGTTCTGCCCGCCCACCGTCCGCGGATCGGTCGAATGGCAGGCCAGGCACATTTGCCCATTGGAGCTGTCGCGCACCAGGAAATTCTGCGAAAGCTTATCGATGGCCTGCACGTGCGGCGAATGGCAACTGGTGCACTCCACATTATTGTTGATCAGGCTCACCGCTTTGGTGGGGTCGGCTGTCGTATGGGTGCTCGTGAGAGAGACCTGCAGATCGGGCGCATCCACCATCGGCAGTTTGAGGCTGAACGGGTGCGATCCCTGCAGGCCCGCTCCGAACGCATCCGCGGGGCTCATGCTGCCGGTCATGGTGAGCGCGCCGTAAGGCTGCGTCTGGCCCACCGCCACCGTGCCGTCGTGGCAACTCAGGCAGAGGCTGCTGGACCCGCCGAGCGTGGGCTGCACCGGCGCGTTTTTCAGCGTCGTGCTGGAGTACGCCGTGTAGGTTTGGACCGAGAGCGTCTGGCTCCATAGCGCGGCATTGGGGACTCCCACTCCCGAGTGAGGCGCATGGCAATACAGGCACGCATCAGCCTGCCCTTTGACCGGCCCGGTGCCGCTGGTGGAGAGATTATGTGATCCCAGAACCTCCTGGCCGGTGGTTACAATCTGCGCCTGCGCCAGCATTCCCGGCAGCAGCAGCCACAGGATCAGGCCCAACCGCTTCATGGCCGTCCTCCCGAAGCCTGCTTAGGCAAGCCGTAATAGCGATAGACCTGCACCCGCCGGTTAAAGGAGTCGACGACGAAGATCCGGTCCTCATGATCGATGAATAATCCCGCGGGCAGCTGGAATTCGCCGTTGCGGGTTCCCCGGGTGCCGAAGTAATAGAGCAGACGGCCTTGTTCGTCGAACACCTGCACTACGCCCCACAGTCCGTCGACCACGTAAAGGTGGTCCTCGGAATCGACGGCGATTCCCTTCGGCCGGAACATCGAGCCCGAATAGTCCCCAATCTGCCCGACCGCAGCCTCAAATGCGCCGGAACGGTCCAGGAACTGCACCCTGAAGTTCATCGCATCCACGACAAACAGGTTGCGATTGCGCACCACCACTTCGGTGGGCACGTTGAATTCTGCCTGGCCCGTGCCTTTTTTCCCGATGGTCTGCAGCACGCTGCCGTTCATATCGAGCATGAAGATTTTGTCCCGCAGCGTGTCGGTGACATAAATCCGGTCCGCGGCAGAGTCGACCGCAATTCCCGTCGGACGCTTGAACATTCCTTCCCCGCCCTTGAGGCTGCCGATCGTGCGCCGGAATTTTCCGTTGGAATCGAAAACAAAAATCTTTCCCGACTCGGAATCGGTGACGTAGAAGTTATCCTGGGCATCCAGAGCAATGCACTGCGGCGAGCGCATCGGATCTTTGTCCTTATCGCGCCGCTCGATGAATTTGTATTTATGCCCTTCCAGATCGAAGATGTGGATCCCGTTCGCGCCCGGGTCGGTGACGATGGCTCGTCCGCGAGAATCTACCGCGATACTGTAGGGCCGGACCAGGCGGGGATGCTCCGCTTCGCCGATAACCACGTCCACCAGTTTGCTGAAGAACCCGCGTTTCTCCATCTCCTTCTCGGAGCTGAAACTGCGCTCCCAATGCAGCTTGCGCCCGCCCTCCAGCAGCAGGTCCGGCGGCGGAGGCTCCGCCGTCTTCTCCTTGCGCACCTTCGACCCGAAGGCTGGCGCGATAAGGAGGAGAAGAATCCCTGCGCACCGCATTCCCCCGCGCAGAAATGTCCTCTTCCCGAAAATCAGAAGAAGTTGAACCATCTCGAGATTCCAATATAGTAGGTTCTGACGTTCACCGGAACGCTTCCCACCGTGCCCACATCCTGGTGAAGCTGGGTGTACCCTCCATTGATGAAGATTTTGCGCAACCGGTACTGGAAAATCACGTTGTAAAGCTGATTGCTGGTAAAGGTTCGCAACAGCGGGTCCACGGTGCTGCCCTCGCTGTTCGCGTAAGCGGCGCTCACGGTAAGCCGCCGCATGAAAACCGTACTGGCATTCACTCCCCAGGCTTGCGATCCATACTCGATGACCGCTCCCGGCGCAAACAGCGAGGGCGGCAACCCGTTGGGCACTGGAACCAGGCCGGTACTGGTAAACGCGGCCGCTCCATCCGACTTGGAGAAGAACCCGTTAAAGCTGTACGAATGATAGGTAAACGTGCTGGACCATCGCTGGGAACTGCTGGAAGATCCCGGCTGCGCGGTCAGGGCGCTGTGCGACCCGCCAAAACCCGCCATCCAGAAGATCCGGTTGCCCAGCCGGCGGCGGATGTTTCCCACATAACCGATGGACGAAGTCGTATACAGCAGGATCATGGTCTGCACATTTTGCGAGTAGCTGGCGTTGGTGTCCACTTCCCAGCCCGAGAATTTGCGGGCAAAATTCAGATTGCCTACAAAGCCCAGCGCCGAGTTGCCTTCCTGGTTCGCGGTGTCGAACGCGCCGAACGAGAACCACAGCGACCCCAGGAGCCGGTGTTGCAGATTGTAGTTCGCGCTGCCGCCGAATTGCGTCGCCTCATAGGTTCTACCCATGAAGTACTGCCGTTCGTGGTTGACCACGCCCTGCAAATTCAGATTCGGAATGAGCTGGTAATTCGCATTCGCCCCCATCAGTAAATTCCGGAATGAACCGAACTTGAGCGTATTGATCACCTGTCCGGTGCTTAAAACGGTTTCGGGGACGTCCCCCAGAAGGCTGTTGTTGAAGTTGCTATTCAGGGACACGCTCAGCTTGCGCGCCGGGCGAAACACCAGATTGGCGTTGATCGTATCGGAAGTACCCGAACTCGTGGAACGGTACGAGTCATGGTAGTCATAGTTGTATATGGACCGGTTCCAGGAAAAACTGTAGGAGCCTTGCAGCGGGAAGGAGTGCATCGCGGCGAACTGATAGCCGTCATTACCGGCGTCTGTGGTCACCGGCGCCGTGCCTCCCCCCAGAAATTCCGTGAAATTGGAATTGACGTTTCGGTGAGTGTAGCCTCCGGATAAACGGTACCCCCACACGCCGTAGGTCGAGAGCAGAGTCAACGAGCGGTCATTTTGCGTGTTTTTCCCCTGTGTGCCGAAAATGGACGACGTGCCGTCGTTAATGGCGTAACTCGCGGTCAGGGTGGGCATGTTCGGCAGCAGTTCGCTCCAGGTCAGCGCCAGCCCCTGATAGTCTCCGTGCGTGGCCAATCCAATTTGTGATCCGGGGATCCCGAATTGTCCCGTGCTGTTTATTCCCTTGCTGTAATTGAAAGACCCCGGAAAGTGGCTGCCGCTGAACAGATTCACATTGCCGTTGACTCCACGGCTATCAGTCAGCGAGCCGAAGACGGAGTTGGATTGCGTGCGGCCGTAGTATGGCTGCACGTTGAAGTTCAGGAAATTAGGATTGTAAAAGCTTCCGTTCAGATTGGCATCGCCGCTGAAGCCCATGCTGTGCCCGGAAACGCCCTGGTTGATGTTCCCCTGGTAGTTGTAACCAATGTCCCCGCTCAGGCTCATGCGCCAGTTGTCGCCCACTTCCAACTGGGCGGCCGCCGGCAGTGCCGTCAGCAGAAACCCTGCCAGCCACCACGCCAAGTTGCGAGTCCAGCTTCCCCACATCGTCCACCTGATCTCTACCCTTGCGTTGTAGAGCGGCTTCAACTCACGCGGCGTATTGGCGCGGCAATTCACAGCACCTCGATCTTGGCGGTCTTCTTCAGTCGCTTGCTCAACTCCTTCCGGAGCTGCTCGTTTTTCTGTTTCTGCAAGTCTGTGATCAGCTTCGCTTTCACTTCGGCAAAGGGGGAGATTCCGGCGGGAGTGTGCGCATTGAGCCGGAACAGCGTGTACGCCGTACCCAGCTGGATAAGATCGCTTACCTCTCCCGGCTTCATGGCCCGCGCGGCTTTTACCACCGGGGGTGGAAGCTTATCGGCTTCGACCGCCTTGCGGTCGCCCATCTTGACGTGCCAGTCGTCGTCGGAAACTTTTTCGGCCAGCAGTCCGAATTCCTGATAGGACCTGGTCGCTTTCGCCCGCTTCGCCGCATCATCGGCGTGTTGGCGCGCTTCCTTCTGGATTTCCGGATTGGCATTGGCCGGAGGAATGATCGAGATGGTCTGCAGGCTGAACATCTCCGAATGCTGGAACTTCTTCTGGTTGGCGCTGTAGTAGGCGCGCGCTTCGGTAACCGAAACTCTTGCCTTGTCTGCCACGTCGCTCTTCAGCAGATCTTCAATCAGCAGCGAGCGGCGGATCTTCTCGCGCATCAGCTGCCGTGAACCGTGCACCTCGATCTGCAGAACCTGGTTGAATTCCTCCTGGGTGGCGAATTGCTTGCGAAACTCGGTCTCTGCCTTCTTCATGCGCGCCGGGGCGACGGTCATCTTGCGGCGCAGCGCTTCCTGGTACAGCAGCTCTTCGAAGATGATCATGTCGAGGGCGCCCTTGCGCACCTCCGGCTCCATGCTCTTGGGGACGCCGTTGTGGGTTTGGGCGTAAGGGAAAATTGCCTGGATCTCGCGCGCCAGATCGCGGTCGGTCAGGACCGCCCCGTTGACCCGCGCCACCGGAATTCCCGCCAGCGGCGCGGGCGATGCTGCCGCCGGACCCGTGCTGATGCTGGGAGCGTGGGAAGCAACTACCTGCGCTCCACACGACACCGTCATAGCCAGCAACGCCGCGCTGGTCATGATCCGGTGCTTGAATTCGACTTTCATTTCCTGCCTCCGCTCACGCTCGAAAATCTGGGGGAGGAGAGTAGGCTCCTCCCCCATTGGCACAAATTAGAACTGCGTTGCAACGTTGTTGACTCCGAACGCCTCGTTCGCCTCGTTGAAGTGGCATTGACGGCAGAACTGGGTGGTCGAAGCAGCGAGCGTCGGGTTGGTATTGCCCGTGCCCGGGTTGTAAGGAGCGTTGATGAAGAAGTAGGTCGGGTAGCCATTCCCATTGTTGTTGTTGACGATGGCGGTCGCGGCCTGCTTGAATCGCGGCGGTTGATAGATGTACATCACGTGCTGGTTGTGGCAGGTGGTGCAGGTGATGAACGCGTCCGCCGGATTGGTGTCGCCATCCGGCAGAACCACGCCCCATGACCACGGGCTGCCGGCGATCGCCGGATAACCGTAGTTGGCGGCAAAGGCGGCATAGGTGGTGCCGGCGGTCGGGGTAATGCTGTTGATCGCCCCGTTGGCTATCACCACGGTCAAGGGAGAGGTGGTGGCATTGCTGGTCACCAGGCGGAGTCTGCCCAGCGTAGCCTGCGTGCCCACCGGGTGATCGTTGCCATAACCGGAGGTGTTGCCATTGTTGTTATCGTTGCCGAGGAGCGTGGGGATTCCCCGCGTTCCGTAAACGCCGGTGGGCAGGATACCGCGCGCCTGCTCCCAGGACGTTCCCTGCATCATCTGGCCTTTTGCGATCTGGCCGTCATGGCAGGCGAGGCAGAACATGATTCCGCGCAGTTCTTCCTCGTTGGTGGTATAGGCAGCAGCCTCAGCCGGCAGGGCTTCTACATATCCGCCGCCGAACGTCAGCGAAGTGCCGTACAGAGGAGTAACGTCTTGTCCGAACAGCGCGTTGCTGCCGGAGAGTGGATCGTTGAAGGCTGCGCCGTTGCTGGCTGCGTTGCCGCCGCCGCCCGCTGCGCCGCTGTGCGGAGCATGGCATCCCGCGCAACCGCGGCCGCCATTATTGTGGGCGCCGAGGACATCCATCCCCTTTAGCCCCCCCACACTGTTTCCGCTGTAGGTCTGCGCTGCCGCAAACCCTACCGCGAACAGGACTACCAGCATCAACAACATCATCTTTCGCATAAAGGTTTAAAGACCTCCTGTTTGTAACAGCTGTTACTGCTACAGCTACTGCTACCGCTATCAATGCGGAGCCGGTGTATTAGTCCAGACTCCCTTTGGCCGTCCGCGGACGTCCAAACCCTATTGCGGCTTTTGTGCCGCAGAACTTGCAGCCGCTGCGTTACTCGTCGGCTTCGCCCCATTGGACTTTCCCTTCTCGGCTTCCTGGCGCCGCGCCAGTTCCGCTCTGGCCTCTTCGTCGGTGAAGTAGCGGAACATCTGCACCCTCCCGGGATACTGCTCGGAGGTGAAAATCCGGTTGTTCTTGTCGATGTAAAGCCCCGCCAAAGTCCGGAATTGCCCGGGAAGTGTTCCGTGGCCGCCCATCCAGATCAGCAAATCGCCTTCGGGCGTAAAGCACTGCACCCGGTCCTGGACCGCATCGGCGACCCACACATGGCCGTCGACGTCGATGGCGATGCCCTTGGGCCGGGTGAATTTTCCCGGGCGGTCTCCCGCCTTACCGAACTGGCGGATGAAGTTGCCATCCGCATCGAAGACTTCGATCCGGTCGTTGTAAGTGTCGGAAACGTAGAGATTGTTGTCCGCATCGAGCGCCACGTTGGTGGGCACCGAGAACTGGCCGGAATCGGTCAACGTGTGGTTCTTCCCCGCCGTCCCGATCTTGCGTATGAACGTCAGCTTGTCCGCGTCGAAGACCAGCACCAGGTCCTGGGCCGCGTCCGCCACGTAGAGAAACCTGTTCTCGTTATCCACGACCATGCCGCCGGGATCGACTAAACCTTGTGCGATCGTGCCTTCGACCTTGTGGTCTTTGTCAAAAACCAGGATGCGGTGCAGCTTGGTGTCGGAAACGAAGAGCCGGTCGGAGTCATCGATCGCTAGTCCGATGATGTCGCCGAAGCGCGCCTGCACCCCGTGCTTGATCATGCGGAGTTCTTTGGTTTCGGTGTTGAATACGAATACCGCTCCCACCTTGCCGTCGGCCACGTACAAGTTCCCTTTGGAATCTTCCGCCAGGCCGTACGGCGTCCACAGGGCGAACAGCGGCTTCAGCGCCTGCTTCTGCTGCTGGCTTTCGCCCCCCGCCATGCGGTCCATCCAGGAATTTTTTTTCTTCTCTGGAGCGACCTCAAACTTGTCGCAGCAGAAGTAGTTCAAGTACTTGATCCGGGTCACGGCCGGCGGATTGGGCCAAACGATTTTGGAGTAATCCAGAACGTCGAGGATGTTGGGCTGCTTGGGCGGTTCTTCCTTCTTCTTCTTGCCCCCGGCATAGAGCGCCGCCGGAATGGCCAGAGTCAGCAACATCACGACTCCCGCCATCACCCTCGCCGCTTTGGGCATCGCTTTCGACATCGGTATCTCTCCCTACCTCGAGAAGCCCGTATGGCACGTCATGCAGAAGGCCATATTGTTCGATTGATCTTTGATCAAGAGACTTGCCTGCGCCGAGGAATGCGGCTGGTGGCAGGACAAGCAGTTGACCGCCTTCAGAACCTTGGTCACATCAGACGGATCCATCACGTCGGTGACCGGGTGCCGATCCGTGGGGTGCCCGCGCCCGTATTTCAGGGGAAGCACGGTCACCTTGCGGAAGTAATCTTCGGGCAGTTTCACGGAGCCGTTGAAAATACTGACCAGATGCTCGCTCTCCAGCTTTTTCGGATTGGCCTCCGGCCCATGGCATTCCAGGCACAGTTGATTCGGACTGGCCGCGCGCAACAGGTGCTGGTTCTCGCCGCCGTGGGGCTCGTGACACGTGGCGCAGCCTTGCACCGCTGCCGGCTGATGCAGGTGAGCCTTTTTCATCTGGGCGGCCTGCTCGCTGTGGCAGGTCAGGCAGGCGTTCACCGGATC
>DASREX010000123.1:0-87491 GCA_035651855.1 Candidatus Sulfotelmatobacter sp. | reverse complement strand
TGGGAGTTTGGGACCGCTGTCCATGGTACTCAACTGGAGGAAAAAGGGGAAGGAACAAGCCCTCGGATTTCTGACGGATTCACTCAACAATTTCAGGGCGCAATCGGAAGTGGTGCGGGAAGATGCGAGATTCGGATTACTTGAGTTGCGCCAGACGCTGGGTTGCCAGTTGCCCGGCTTCGCTGGTGGGATTCTCCTTCTTGATCTGCTCGTACATTTTCTTCGCGTCCAGGGGCTGGTTGGAATCCTGGTAGAGTTCGGCCAACTGCAGCTGCGCGGTCACTTTGCTGACCGAGGTCGTGGGCTTGTTCATCAATTCCTGGTAGAGCGCGATCGCATCCTTGGTACGGCTCGTATCGGCGTAAAGGGCTGCCAGCGCGTCCTTAGCCAGCGAGGCCACTTCCTTGTTCCCCTTGGAAACTACCACCTTGAAATCGCGCTCCGCGGCGGCGTTGTCGCCCAGGTCCTTTTCGGAGACGGCCAGGAAATAATGCGCCATGTCGGCGGTGTGGGTGTGCGGGTACTTGTCGATAATCGCCTGAAACTGCTTGCGGGCGGCCTCAGAACGCTCCCTGCCCGAGGTGAAAGTCGGGAAATCAGGCTGCTCGGGAGTTCCGGGCGCGCGCAGTTGCGTGTCCATGGTGCGGACGGCGACGGTGAGATCGAGGCTGGCCTTCTGATCCTGCGCATTCAGGTAATACCACCCGCCGGCGGCTGCGCCGATCACGAGGACGGCAGCGACTACGGAAATGACGAGCGTGTTGCGGTGCTCAACGGTCCAGTCGGCGGTCTTCTCGGCAACTCCGATGGTGGCACGGCTAAAGGCATCCTGTTTCAGTTGATGGCGGGTTTCTGCGCGCACGGACTTCCCTTCTAAAATTATTGATGGGTATACAGATATTGAGTTTAACAGGGGGAAAAAGCGAGGTCAAAAAGAGCGGGTAAGGGTAGTGGCGAGATTTGGGCAGATCCTGAGCGCCGCGGCCTGGTGATCGTCGGCTATTCAGCCGGGCCCGAAGAAGTGAGTTGCAGGATGTGCTGCACAGAACTAGAATTCGCGGCGGAAAGCATCCCACACCATTTGTTCGCAATGGAGGCGTATGAAAGCAAGAACTGTGTTATTGACTCTGGTCCTGTGTTTTGTGGCGGGGATCGTGTGCTTCGCCAGCGATATACAAATGGGCACCTGGAAATTGAACGAGGCGAAATCGAAAATCGCTGCCGGGACACCCAAGAACAGCACGGTGGTCTACGAGGCTGCCGGTGACAGCATAAAAGTCACTATTGACGGCAACGCCCCGGACGGGACGGCTACGCACAGTGAATGGACGGGTAAGTTCGACGGTAAAGATTATCCTTCTACCGGGAATCCGAACGAAGACACGCGCGCAGTGAAACAAATTGACGACCATACGCTTCACGTAACGTCAAAGAAAGGCGGTAAGGTTATTCTTACGGCCCACGTTGTGGTCGCGGCTGATGGCAAGAGCCGCACGGTCACAGTCAATGGAACCGATGCACAGGGCAAGAAATACAAGAGCACCGCGGTGTACGACAAGCAGTGAAGGGATCATCTCCTCGAATGCTGCCGTTGGTGGGATGCCCTTCCGCTCGCTTCTGAACGGGAGGGCATTTGTAGCCTGCTGGCGTTATAAGTGCGAACCCGATGGTGTCGTCATTTGACGGTGGCTGGACGATGGACCACCACTTTTTCTCCAATCTCAACGGTCATCAAATCTTCTCCCACTTCCAGCGGTCCTGAGTAAGTTTTCCGAGTGAGCGGCAGCAAACCGGTGGTATCCCCCGGCACGATGTGCGAGTAAACGGCAAGCTTGGGCTTCACGCGCGAAAAGATCGTGCCGGCCTGCTCCGCCGTGGTGTGGTGCCCGGCAATTGCCCGGAACCGTTCTTCACTCACCGAGGGATTCGCCGCTCGGAAGGCTTCGGGGTCAATAACTTCGTGAATCAGAACATCAGTGCCCTGGGAAAAATGAATGAGATTGTCGGAGTATCGCGTGTCGCCGGAAAGCACGACGGAGTGCCCTTCAAAGTCGACGCGGTAGCCCAGCGCTGGCTTGACCTGGCCGTGGTCAACTGCAAATGCGGTTACTTTGATTCCGGCATTGTCATACACGACGCCTTGCTCGATGTCCCTCGCCAGAACGTTTACGCCGCGCGCGGGCAGTTTGTCGTCTTCCTGGCGGATCTGGATATCAAATTGGAAGGCTTCCTTCAGGTGCGACATCATCTCCTTGGTTCCGGCCGGGCCCCATACTTGGAGAGGAATCTTGCGCCCGCGCGCCCAGCCGGTCAGCCACAGATCAGGGATTCCTACTACATGATCGGAGTGCAAATGCGTGAGGAACAAGGCATCGATCTCCGTGAACCGAATCCTGATTTGCTCAATCCGTTGCGTGACGCCGCGACCGCAATCGAATAGCAGCTTCTTGTCGCCAGCTTCAACCAAGATACCTGGACCGAAGCGATCCATTCGGGGCTGCGGGGAGCCGGTACCCAGGAGCGTCACTCTCAGATTCTGACCAGAAGCAGCCACCGCAACGGCAGTGCTCAGAATCCACAAAATAAAGAATGCCCGGTAACGCACGTCGTGACCCCTCATGAAGGAAGAACTCCTCAACAGACTTGAGCAGTCTACATCCGAAAAACATCGTTGGACTTAAAACGCCTGAGCCGGGATTTGAAGTGCCATCCCCGTTAACAACAGTACATCGCCATAGCCCTGATCGAGAGTGGCCGTCCCGCATGCAGCGACAAGGATGAGACCTGCGCGCAGAGCGTTGAGCCGTCCAAAACGGCCATTAGCTCTTCCTGTGTCCGTCGGCATCGTGTTGCCATCGTAGCCGAACACCGACGCAGATGCCATGAAAGCTGGCGACTTCCGAAGACATGATACCGAGACGATGGCACGGGTCGGATGGGTCGCAACATGTTGAAATATCTCCATAACGCTGATTGAGTTCTCACAACTCAGCAGACGTTCCGAGCCCCAGCACGCCGTGCCCGAAGCTGTGTCTGATTCCGGACACCCGGGTCCATCCTCGGACGAGTCATCCTAATCTGCCATGCGCGTCTTGTTGTAGCCAAGGCACTTCCACGCACCATGTTCGGACGATCATGTGCAGGCAATTTCCAGACTCAGGAGGTGTCGAGATATGAAAAAAACCGAACGCCTGCGCCAGGCCCTCACGGGGCCGCTGCAAGAGGCCGATCTCAAACAAAACACCGAAAATGGCTGGAAGCCCGTCGCGATTGAGTGGGAACGGGAGGTCGAGACTTCTGAAGAGGCCCTTCCCGGCGACGTGCCGTTCGGCCTGAAGTTATCGCCCGATCCCTGCCAGTTGGTTGACGACCCCGATGAGCGCGAGACCCTGTTCCAGATGATGGAGTTGATGGTCGAGGAAGGCTCCTACGCGCGCATTGCCGAGGAGATCAACCGGCGGGGATTCCGCACACGCGACGGTTCCCTTTGGACTCCGATTTCCGTCTTCGAGATGCTGCCGCGGCTCATTGAGGTCGGCCCGAACGTGTTTCGTAGCGCTGAGTGGGCAAAACGGCGGCAGGTATCAGAGAAGACATCTGAGACAAGATTCTAGAAATGCCATCGCCGGACTTCGTCCGGCGGACGGACGGGGGCGTCCGTCCCTACACTCTTGGTGGATGAGCCTTGTGGGGTGTCTCCAGACACAATTACGCTCCGGGCTGTCGCTTGGTTCGTTGTGCCGAAACATGCTACAAAACATTTGTGCCGCCATTCCTAGCTGCTTTCGTCTTTAATAGCGGCATGGCGTTCTGTTACTCTTCGCTTTCCATTCAGGGGAGGACGATAGAAAAAATGTCCATACACAAGCGGATGATTCCATCCCTTGCCGTTTTCGTTTGTCTCACAACTTGTTTGTTCGCCGCCGACAAGAAATCCAAAGGAACGAAGGCTGAAGAGAGCAAGCCTTCTTATGACCAGCCCCAGCCTGCGACGGAGAATGTCGATCTCGCCATGGTGCAGCGTATCCGTGAGGAAGGATTGGCCCACTCGCACGTGATGGAGTATGCCTCGGGATTGATGGACGGGATCGGGCCGCGCCTGACCGGTTCTCCCAATCTCAAGAAAGCCAACGAGTGGACACGCGATCAATTCACTGCCATGGGCTGCCAGAATGCGCACCTGGAAGATTGGGGCGAGTTTGGCATGGGATGGCGGCAGCTTAATGCCTGGATGCGCATGACAGCGCCGGATACGGCCGTGTTCATCGCCCAGGCTCTGCCCTGGTCGCCGTCCAGCCACGGGCCCATCAGCGGGAACGCCGTCTGGGTCGACGCCAAGGATGAGAAAGATCTGGAGAAATACAAAGGGAAGCTGGCGGGCAAAGTCGTGTTCTTTGGCGAAATGCGCGAAGTGAAGCCGGTGGATAAGCCGCTCTTCGAACGGCGGGATGATGCCAACCTGGAGCAGACGATGGAATATCCGGTGCATGTGGGCGCGCATGAAGACTTTTTCGCGGATTTCATCAAGAAGTTGGAGTTCCGGGAAAAAGCGGGAAAATATTTTGCCGAGGAGCACGCCGTTGCCATCGTGGTGCCGAGCCGGGATGGCCGCAACGGCGGCGGCTCCGGGGGAACGATTTTTGACGACGGCGGCTCCGGTATGGGCTGGTTCACCTATCAGAAGGAACACGCCGAACCTCTCCCGATCGTGGTGACCGCGGTGGAAAATTATGGCCGCGTCTATCGCCTGCTGAAGGCCAACGTGCCGGTGAACATCGAGATGGACGTCGAGGCCGAGTTTACCGGAGAGCACGAGCATGGCTTCGATACGGTCGCGGAGATTCCCGGGACCGATCCCAAACTGAAGGACGAACTGGTCATGGTCGGCGGCCACCTCGATTCCTGGGCCTCGGGCACCGGCGCCACCGACAACGGGGCAGGAACCGTGGTCGCCATGGAAGTGATGCGCATCCTCAACGCCCTCAAGGTGCAGCCCCGGCGCACCATCCGCGTTGCGCTATGGACGGGCGAAGAGCAAGGCGAGTTCGGCTCCTACGGCTATGTGAAGCAGCATTTCGGATTTGTGCCGCTGTCGACTGCTCCCGACCAGGTAAAACTGCCGGAGTTCCTGCGCAAGCCGGCCGGCCCGGTGCAGTTAAAACCCGAGCAACAGAAGATTTCCGGTTACTTCAACGTCGATAATGGCTCGGGAAAGATTCGCGGAATCTACCTGCAAGAGAACGCGGGCATTGCAAATATCTTCCGGCAATGGATGGAACCTCTCAGAGACCTCGGGGTCACGACAATCACGATGCGAGACACTGGCGGAACCGATCACGAGGCATTCGATGCAGTCGGAATCCCGGGCTTTCAGTTCATTCAGGACCCGTTGGATTACGGATCGCGGACGCATCACTCGAACATGGATCTTTACGAGCGGCTGCAGGCTGACGACCTGGCCCAGGCCGCCACGGTGGAGGCGATCTTCGTTTACAACACCGCGATGCGGGACCAGATGCTTCCCCGCAAGGCCGTGCCGCAGCCGGAGTTGAATGAGCAGCGCAGCGCGCCGTTGAAGAATGTCATGCCGGGGGCGCAGGAAGCCGCGCCGGAGGCGAAAACGCCGAAGGAGTAGGTTCGGGGATGTCCTCATCTAGAGCAACGAAGATCAAATGCCCCACCCTCTCGCTAAGATCGCAAGAAGGGCGGGACACCCTCGGTTCTTAAAGTTCTTGCCAGATCTCCTTAAAATCGTAAAAGCCCTTTTTGCCGGAGAGCCACTCGGCGGCCAGGACTGCGCCTTCGGCGAAGCCGCGGCGTGATTTGGCATCGTGGCAGAGATAGATGCGGTCGGCCTTCGATTCCAGGACCACTTCGTGCAAACCCACCACCTCACCCTCGCGGAAGGACGTAATTTCCAGCGGTTCCGGAGTGCCGCTTGCCTCACGCATCAGATGCTGAAGGGCGAGAGCGGTGCCTGAAGGAGCATCTTTTTTGTGGGCGTGATGACGTTCGAAGATCTGCCCGGTGTAGTCGCGCCGCAGGGCGGCGGCTGCAGTCCGCGCCATTGCAAAAAAAATATTTACGCCGACCGAGAAGTTTGCGGCATAGACGAAGCCTGTACCCTGGCGTTCCGTTAACTTTCGGACGTGCTCGAGGTGTTCGTACCAGCCGGTCGTGCCCACCACCATGTTTTTGCCCGCCTTCAGGCAAGCCTCGATGTTAGCCAGAACACAGTGCGGGGCGGTGAAATCGATGACCACGTCGATGCCGCGAAGCTTTTCCGCGAAAAGAGCGGCCCCGCCGTGATTTTCCCTTGAGGTTGCCACCTGGAGGTGGTGTTTGCGCTCGGCCGCTATTTCGGCAACCAGCGAGCCTGTTTTTCCACGGCCGAGAAGGAGAAGATTCATCTTCCGGGTACCTCCCACGATTTAACCACAGGGGTCGTAGAAGCGCACGGAGGCAGTCAATGCCGCTGGTTTTACCGTGAATACCGGATTGCGCCCAATCATCTGCTACACAAATTTCTGGTTTCCACAGTTTGGCACAACTGCCTGTGACAACACTGACCATCCATGCGGCATCCCATAGCAGCGCCGCGGAGGGGAGGCTTCATGGATCAGAACCGGATAGTGATTTTAGTAGTGGTGGTGGTCATTGCCATCGTGGTGGTAGCGGCCATCGGTTTCGTCGCCTCACGCAAGCGGCGCAGCCGGAAATTGCGGGAGCACTTTGGTCCAGAGTACGACCGCGTGCTCAAGCAGCAGGGCGACCAGCGCAAGGCGGAGGGAGTGCTCGAGTTCCGCGAAAGACGTAGAGAGAAATTCAAGATCCGCCCGCTGTCTGCTTCCGACCGGCAAAACTTCTCGGTTCGATGGAGGGAAGTGCAGGCGCGGTTTGTCGATGATCCACGGGGAGCGGTCACGGTTGCGGACGCGCTGGTCACTGATGTAATGCAGGCCCGCGGTTATCCCATCGGCGAGTTCGAGCAAAGGGCTGCCGATCTTTCAGTGGACTATCCAGCCATCGTGGACAATTACCGCGCGGGACACGAAATCTCCATGCGCCACAGCGAGGGTAGAGCCAGCACCGAGGACCTGAGGCAAGCCATGATGCATTACCGCCGCTTATTCGAAGAACTGGTGGGAGAAGACACATCTTATTCAAAGGGAGCATAGAGATGGCAACGCCGTTAAGAAGAGATGAGACTCAATTCGATAACGATCAGGAACTGACCACTGCCGACCTTGCGCAGGGCAAGCGTCCGGCGCCGGCGCAGGAAATGCGACCGCAGCCGGTTGCGATGAGCGGCGGACAGCAATCTGGTTCACCGGAGAGCACCTCGCTTTTTCCCGCCAACGAACTGGAAGATCTGCGCACCCGCTGGAAAGAGATTCAGACGGGGTTCGTGGATGAGCCCCGCAAGGCGGTCGAGCAGGCGGATGGATTAGTGGCATCCGCGATGAAGCGATTGGCGGAAGTATTTGCGCAGGAGCGTTCGGGGCTGGAACAGCAGTGGGACCGCGGCGATAACGTTTCGACCGAGGATTTGCGGGTGGCGCTGCAGCGTTATCGATCGTTTTTCGATCGCCTGCTTTCCATATAAAAACACGTAGCCCCGGACGCATTCGTCCGGGGCAGGGGTTATTGTGCCCGCTGCAGGCGTTTCGGCCCCCCATAATGGGACCGTGGCGCAGGGCGCTCGCTTCGCTTCGCGGGGCGGACCAATGGGTCCGCCCCTACGGGTTCAGGCGAAGACTTCCTTGTCTAAATCGGCGAAGAAGGTTTTGTGAAGACGCTGGATTACGTCCGGAACTTCGTCTTCTTCGATCACGAAAGTCAGGTTGATCTCGGACGCGCCCTGGGAGATCATGCGGATTTTTTTGTCTGCCAGTTCTCGAAACACCAGGGCTGCGATTCCCGGAGTCTCGCGCAAATTTTCTCCCACCAGGCAGACGATAGCCTTGCGTCCTTCGTACTTGACGTCTGCGAGCTTGGCCAGATCCGCGGCCAGGGCGGGAATCGCCTGATTCGAGTCTACGGTCAACGAAACGCTGACCTCCGACGTGGAGACTACGTCCACGGCCACTTTGTGCCGGTCGAAGGCCTCGAAGATTGTTTTGAGGAATCCGTGCGCCAGCAGCATCCGCGGCGCGGCAACATCCACGATAGTAATGCGCTTTTTTGCGGCAATAGCCTTAAAGATGTTCTTGCTGTGCGGGGCGCGGGTGGTGATGCGGGTGCCTTCGCAGCCGGGATTGCGGGAATTCAGGACATACACCGGAATATTCTTCTGGATTGCCGGCAAGACTGTGGCCGGGTGCAACACCTTGGCGCCGAAATAGGCTAGTTCGGCGGCTTCATCGAAGCTGATGACCTTGATGCGGCGGGCATCTGGGCAGATTCGGGGATCGGTGGTGAGGATGCCGTCCACGTCGGTCCAGATCTCGATGCGGTCGGCGCCCAGGCCTGCGCCGAAAATGGCGGCTGAGAAATCTGAGCCACCGCGGCCAATTGTGGTCGTGATGCCCGCGCGATTGGCGCCGATGAATCCGCCCATCACGGGGATTTGTCCCGACCTGAGCAGGGGCTCGACTCTCTCTTTCAGCCGCAGATTGGTTTCCTCGTATTGCGGCACCGCTTGCATGTAGGCGCTGTCGGTGATCAGGACATCACGGGAGTCCACGTGTACTCCCTTGAGACCACGCGCCTCGAAGGCCGCAGCGACGATTTTGCTGGAAAGCATTTCGCCAAAAGCGGCCACGTTGTCGGTGGTGCGGGGAGTGATCTCGCCGACGGCAGAGATGCCGCGCAGGAGTTCGTCCAGGGTTTCGAAGTCCGACCCCAGTTCGGAATGGAATTCGGTGAAGCGGGCGGTGCCCAGCAGTTCGCTGGCCGCGTTGTAGTGACGTTCCTGCAGCGAGCGGCAGAGCTTGAGAGCCGCCTTGCGCTCGCCATTGCCCGCCGCCCTTGCCATGGTGAGGAGCGTGTCGGTCACTTTGGCCATGGCGCTGACTACGACGATCGGCTGCTGCGCCTGGCGGCCCTGGACGATCGAAGCGACCCGGTCGATAGCCTTGGCATCTTCCACGGAAGTTCCGCCGAATTTCATGACTATCATGGGCGGCGCTCCGGGTCCCACGGGAAGTATGCTGCGAGCGTAATGCATGGGCGCGCACGACGCCGCTGAAACGACAGCGGGATTTCTGCGCCGCTGGGCAGTTCCGTCATCCCAGGTAGCCTTTGGCCTTCAGCAATTCCGCGTTCAGCAGAGCTGCGCCGGCGGCGCCTCGGATGGTGTTGTGGGACAGAACGGTAAACTTCCAGTCCAGAACTCCGCAGGGCCGCAGGCGGCCTACGGCGGTGGTCATGCCCGCGCCCATATCCACGTCGAATCGCGGCTGCGGGCGGTCGCTGGCTTCAAGGTAGACAACCGGGCGTTCCGGCGCGCTGGGCAGTTTAAGCTCCTGCGGTTCGGCGCGATACGCAGTCCAGGCGTCGATGATTTCTTCGGGCTTGGCTTTCTTCTTGAGCCGGATGGAAACCGACTCAGTGTGCCCGTCTTCGACCGCGACGCGGTTGCATTGCGCGCTCATGGCAAAGGCTCCGGGGATCACACGGGAGCCGTTGACCTGGCCCAGCAGTTTCCTGGTCTCCTCCTCCATCTTTTCTTCTTCGTTCTTGATGAAAGGGATCACATTGCCGAGAATGTCGAGCGAAGCCACGCCCGGATATCCCGCGCCGCTGACGGCTTGCATCGTGACGGCCATCACCGTATCGAGCACAAAGCGCTGGTGAATGGGGGCGAGGGCCAGCACCAGGCCGATGGCGGAGCAATTTGGGTTGGTGACGACGTAGCCGCCATTCTTTTTGCGCCAGGCCTGGACCTCGATCAGCTTGATGTGCCCGGCGTTGACTTCGGGGATGACCAGCGGGACGTCCTCTTTCATGCGCAGGGCGCTGGAGTTGGAAACCACGGCGCAGCCGGCGTCCGCGAAGCGAGGCTCAAGGTCCGCCGCGATAGCGGAATCAAGAGCGGCGAAAACCACTTTCGGGGCGCCATCCGGTGTTGCGGGCGAGACCTGCATCCTGCCGACAGCAGGCGGGATCGCTGTCTTGAGCCGCCACCGCGCCGCCTCCGAGTACACCTTGCCTTCGGAACGGTCGGAGGCGGCAAGCCACGCCACTTCGAACCACGGGTGGTGCTCCAGCATCTGGATAAATCTCTGTCCTACGACGCCGGTGGCGCCGAGGATTCCTACGGGAATCTTTTTCATGGGTATTTGGATTTTATAACAAGCGGACGCAGGTTCTGGTGTGCGTGATCACTCGGAGGATTACCAAGGGGATGGGGACACTCCGTCACTGAGCGGGTTGTGAACGGAGCGCGCGACCTTCGCTTCTACAGAGCACTAGAGCTAAATTGCCTCTTCGCTTGAGCCGCAGTACGCGGCTTTAAAGGGCCGGCCCTTTCAGCGGTAAAGGCGCGTCTGGATCGCTGTCACTGGAGAACCAGGGCTGAACCGCCGATAAGGTTCCTTGGAGGGATCCTATGCCGGAACTACGCCAGAATTTCTTTACCAAGGAGTGGGTCATTATCGCGACCGAGAGGGCGAAGCGGCCCGAGGAGCTGGCGACGCACCGGCCGGCGCAACCCGTGAGTTCTTTTGTCGAATCCTGTCCGTTCTGTCCTGGCAACGAGAGCAAGACCCCGCCGGAGGTGATGCGTTGCCCGGCTCAGGGCGAGCCCTGGCAAGTGCGGGTGATTCCCAACAAGTTTGCGGCGTTGTCCAGCGAGGTGCAGCCTACGCGCAGCCTGCAGCATTTGCGACGGCGGGTCGACGGGTTCGGATTCCACGAGGTCATTATCGACAGCCCCGACCATTCGCGCTGCATGCCGCTGATGACCGACGAGGATGTGGCCAGGATTCTGAATGTATACAAGCAGCGCTACAACGTGCTCAGCCTGGATCACCGGGTGAACCACATCACAATCTTCAAGAACCACGGACTGGACGCGGGCGCGAGCCTGCAGCATCCGCACTCCCAGTTAATCGCGACGCCGGTCATCCCCAGCCAGGTCCGCCACCGCTTGTATGAGGCGCTGCGCCATTACGACGACGCGGGCGAGTGCATGTTCTGCCACATGGTCGAGAGGGAAGTGGAGGATAAGACCCGCGTGGTGCTGAAGAGCGAGCGTTTCGTGGCGATGGAGGTGTTCGCATCAGCCACCCCATTTGCCACCCACATTTTCCCGCTGCGGCACATGGCGAGCTTTGGCGAGATTTCGGAAATGGAGGTCGCGGACCTGGCGAGGATTCTGCGCACCCTGCTGGCGAAACTCTATGTCGGCCTGGAGAATCCCGATCTGAATTTCACGGTGCGCAGCGGGCCGGCGGAATATGCCGGAGCACGCCACTTCCACTGGTACGTGAGTGTGATACCGCGGTTGACCCGGGTGGCCGGCTTCGAGTTGGGTTCGGGGATGTTCATCAACACGGTGCTTCCGGAAGCGGCTGCGGAATTTCTACGTAAGGTTGCGGTGGCGAAGATTGCGGCCGCCGGAGCGGGCAAGTAGATCCGGCCGCTTACGTGCGGTGGGGTTCGTGGCGGAGAGAGTATTCGCTGAGCGGGCCGAACTTCTTCTTCTCGGCATAGAGACGCCAGCGGCGGAATACGATGCGCAGCGCGGCCATGACGGGAATAGAGAGATAAACGCCCAGGATCCCCGCCACCTCGCCGCCCGCCATGACTCCGAAGATGGCAGCCAGGGGATGCAGTTCCATGCTGTCGCCCATAATCCGGGGCGACGAAACGTAATCCTGAATCAGGCGCCATAGGCCTAGGAAGATGACCAGTACCAGCCAGTGCTTGTAGCTGAGCAGCAGAGACACGGTAATGATGGTGACGGCCGCCACCAGCGGCCCTACCACCGGGATAAACTCCAAAGCTCCACCCATGAATCCTAAGACCAGGGCATACGGAACGCGCATGGAGATCAGGAAAACTGAGTAGACGAACAGGCTCAAAGCTGCCAGGATCAACTGCGCGCGAATGAAGTGCGCCAGCATCTGGTTGAGGTCATTCAGCACGTTTTCCATGAACTCTCGTTGCGGGCGGGACTGGATGGTGGAAAGCAGGACGCCGCTAAAGGCGCGGCCATCCTTCAGGAAGAAAATAGACAGCAGCGGAACGACAATGAAGAGCCAAGCCTGCTTGGCGACATCGGCGACGCGCAGCCCTACGCGTTGCGCGATTTGCGTGATGTCGTCGCTGTGCCCGGCAAGGAAAGTCTGGACAAATTCGGTACTGCGCTCGTTCCAGCCATGTTCGGCTCCCAGTTGGCGAGCAATCTGACCGGAACTGAATTGGCTCAGCAATCCGGGGAGAGCCTGTCCCAGGCGGGCGCCCTCATGCGTAATCTTGGGGCCGACCAGCACGAAGAAGACGACCACCAAACCAAGCAGCAGCGTGTAAATCACGGCGATGGCGCGGCCGCGGCCCTTCAGCACCCGTTCCAGTTGAGCCACCAGCGGGCTCATGAGGTAGGCGAAGAAGATGGCAAACAGGAAAGCGATCAGGGTGGCGCGGGCAACGTAAAGAAAGCCCAGCACCAGCGCGAACAGCAGCACCGTGACCAGAACCCGAGCCGTACGTGAGTCAGCCAGTGACAATAAGTTTTCCAGGGCGAATCTCGTTTCTGCCGCCGGGGAATCAGTGCTAGTCCCGGACTACTTCGGTATCATCGGCAGGGATTGCCACTCGCATCAGCTTGAACTGGTTATGATCGTCTACCCACAGGGCCCAGTCCACATTTTCACCCTTGAGATTCAGCCGGAGCAATTCGCGCTCCGCGCCCCGGATCGTAACTTTCTCGGCCCCCACCAGTTCCAGCCGGATGTGCAATGACATACGGTCCTGGGGCACGAGCACGCCGAAATCTCCCGGCACGCGCTGGCACTTCCAGCCTCCGCCTTCCGGCTTGCAATCAGATGCCAGGTAACGCCAAGCCAGCACCTCGCGATGGACAAAAAAGTTATTGTCCAGGATCACCGAGGTGGTAGGCATGAGAAAAGATTGCTCCGCCGGCTTTGTATAAGCAGCCGAGGTGATCTTTTCGATCAGGAATTCGTTGTTGGGAAGCACGGTCAGGGAACCGGCAGTGTCCTGGCTCCAGTCGTAACGCACCAGCTCGCCCGCGGAGGTGATGACCAGGTCCGCCTTCTGGTTAGCCGGGCCGTGTTCTTCCTTCAATTGCGCTTTGATCACGCTCGTCGTGTTCTGCTGGTGGATAGTGAAGGTTTCTGTGGCCACCCGCTGGCCTTTCACGAAGATGCCAAAGGAGCCGGAATCTACGGCCTGCGCCGGGCCGGACTTCTCCTTCTCTTTCTTGTCAGCGCCCGGAGCAGCCAACAGGGCAATGCCGCTGAGGAGAATGAAAAGCAGTACCAGCCCCCGGAGCAGTGCGTCCGGGAGCAGGCGGGCCGGTTCGGCTGTGCGATGTTGGGACTTCACTCGACTTCTCCTTGTTCGACCTGCATCTCGGCCCTTTTGAGCCCGAGTCTACCGGCGATGTCAGCGGCGACCTCCGGAACCGTGCGGCCGGCGGTGGAAATCGTCACGGGTACTTCCGCATATTTGCGACGGCGAGTGTCATAAAGCCGGCGAAACTGGTCTGGATCCCGCAATAAGGGGCGCTGGGTCCCGGCCGTATTGGCCTGCTCGCAGCAACGCTCCCACAATTCTTCCACCGGCGCATCCAGAAAAACGATGGGCACGCCCGCGGCCTGCAACAGGGCTGAGTTCTCGGGTTGGGCATACGCTCCGCCTCCCAAAGCGACGATGCGCGGCTGGCCGTGAAGCCCATCCAGCAGTTCCTGTAAGGCGCTATGCTCGGCACGGCGGAAGGCGGCCTCGCCCGACTCGCGAAAGATCTGGGCGATGGTGCGGCGTTCGCGGCGCTCGATCCGGTCATCCAGGTCTTCGAAGATCCAATTCAAGCGCTCGCCCAGGGCCCGGCCCACACTGGTCTTGCCTGCTCCCATGAAGCCGATCAGGAAGACAACCTCGGGCACGGGTGGGTTACGCCGCGCCGGAGGGTTGCTCCGCACACGCGGGCGCGGGTTTGCGGCTACCGTTTTCGCGGAACGCTGATTCAAACGATCCCGGTTTCTTTTGTTTATTTTGCCGAGCGTTTTCTGAGGTGGATTTTACCATTGAAGCTGCGCAGGACCACCGTGGATGACACCGCTGCGCGGCCCATGGTACCCCAGAAGGCACTTCCTTCTTTGAGAGCGAATGAGGTGTGTTGCTTGGGCTGCAGAGGTATATCGTCGTGGACTTCGCCCCGGACGGAGCGGGCGCTCACGTCCGCAGAGGTGGTATCGGGAACAATGGCTTCGATGTCGCCGCTGTGGCTGGTCAGGCGATACTCGCCGTGGTCGCCAAAATCACCGACATAGTTGATGCCGCCGCTGGTGGAAATGACCTGTACCAGCGGCCCATTCACGCTATTGAGGGTTACGTTCCCGCTCAGCGAGTCGACTTCCACGTGGCCGTCCTGCACGTTGGTGAGAGTGACGGGACCGTTCAGCGTCTTCACGTGCACATGCGCGTTGTTAATGTCACGCAGGTCGACGGTAGCGCCGGCGCCTTCCATGGTGACGTCGCCGCGAAGTTTCTCCGCGCGCAGCGTTCCGGAAGTGGAGTGCAGGGCCAGGTTGGTGTCCACCGGGACCAGAATTTCGTAATCGACGCGGCCGGACTGGGAGTCTGCGCCGGGCAGCAGGTGAGATTGGATCTCTACGCGATTGCCAATCACGTTGTTGTCCACTTCCACCTTGTCGGATGCCAGCGTGGCGTTCACCACAACGACACTGCCACTGGACGGCCGTACCGAAATGGAGCCATAGGGATTGTTGACGGAGAGGCCCGCCTTCGGCGCGACGTTGAAGCGGAATTCTTTGCGTGTTTCCGCGCGTGCTGTTCCCGCGGTCATGGTTGCAGCCAGCACCGCGCCGCATACTGCAAATTCGATTAAGCGCCCGCCCATAGGTTCCCTGAATTCCTCGACGATTTTCAGCCGGCCGTAGGGCCAGCAGTCAAATGGCAATCATTATGGCAGAGAACGATCCAGAGCCATCTCAAAAAGCATTGCCTTCTCCTGGTAAGCCTCCATCAAGGCGCGCCGGGCATCCTCGTCGTTAGGATTAGCGGCAATGGTGTTTTTCGCATCCTGGATGTACTCGTTCACATGCCGCAAATTCTCCGTGTATTGTGCCTGCAGAGCGGGAGATTGCTGCCCGATCTCGGCCAGCAGGTCGTCATCGTTAAGGCCGGCGATGGATGCGTCTGGGGCCGCCTGCGAAAGCGAAGCGCGAGAAACGGGTTCATTGGTGGCGAGTTCCCGCCAGGGAGCATGCTGCCGCACCACGATGCCCAGGGTAATGAGCAGCGCCGCGGCGGCCGGCAGCGCCCAGCGCGCCCAAACCCAGGAACTGCTGAACGAAGGCAGAAGGGAATGGTGCGAACGCTGCGGCCTGATTAACCCCTCCCGCCGCAGTGCGATTTCTATGGAATTCCAAACCCGGGGACTGGGTTCATGAGCGGCTCTTAATTCCCCCGCGGCCGCGGCAATGACCAGCAGGTCGGCAACCAGAGCTGCGCAATGTGGACAATCCCGCAAATGAGCCCGCTGGGCGGCATTGCTGCCGTTCTCGTTTTCCACCAGGCTTTCCTGTAACTCAACGCACGTCATACGGCTCTCCCCAAGCCTCTGTTTCCTCAGTGGGTCGCCACTTCCAAGTCGTGCAACCGGCTTGCGCCGAAACGGCCGCCAGTCTGCGCTGGCTGGCTTTCCTGATTTTTTTTCTGTCTCTTACTTGGTTGCATGTATTGCGTCTCAGGATTGCTCGGCTTTTTCAGGCCGCTTCATTCTGAGCAGATCACGCAACTTCATTCGTGCTTTATGCAACTGGGACTTGCTGTTCCCGATCGAACACCCCACGATCGTCGCGATCTCATTATGTTCGTAACCTTCGACGTCGTGAAGCACAAAGATCGTACGATAGCCGGGAGGGAGGTCGTCCACTGCTCTCTGCAACTGCAGACGGTCAATGGACCCGGCCAGCGCCAGGTCTTCCGCCCCGAAATCTTTCTTCGGGGTGTCTTCCTCGCCTGCCTGGGTCGTTTCCTCCAGAGAAACCACCGGCAGGCTCTTCTTTCTCAGGTGCATCAGCACCACGTTCACCGACAGACGATGCAGCCAGGTGGAGAATGCCGATTCGCCGCGGAAGGTTCCAATCTTGCGGTAAAGCTGCAGGAAAGCTTCCTGAGTCAGATCCTCGGCCTCGGCCGTGTTCGAGGTCATGCGCAGGCAGAGGGAGTAGACCCGCCGCTTGTGCTTATCGTAGAGGGCTTGGAACGCCTGAGAGTCCCCTTGCTTCGCCCTCTCGATCAGACCAGCCTCGAGCTGTTCACCGGGCTGTTTCTGTTGTGGGTCGGTCAAGTCGCCTTTTCCGGCCGCACCCCGTGAGATGCGGCTAAATATCTTTACGTTGTATAGGTTGCAGGTTATCGCAAAAAAAACTACAGTAATGTACCTATTTCAATTATTAGAGCCAGTCTACGGTTCTTTGGATTCCGGACTCCCCTTTTCCGTGCTTGCAAATCCTTTGCCTGGATGCTGTTGAAATACTCAACCGCAACAGCTATTAACCCTATCCCAGATTTAGAGTCGCATTCTTCGGAAATTGGTAAATCTCGAGCTGGCTATTTTGGAGCATTGGCGGTGGTAATCGTCTCCAGGCCATGGCTGTGGGGACCAGTCTCGCGCTTATGAAGGAGGAACGCGAACAGTACCCCGAGCAGCCCCAGAACGGAAAAGATCCACATTCCTAGGCGGTAGCCGGCCGGGTTGGAAGCGTCCGCATGAGCGTAGTTGTTTGCCCATCCGACCAGAATATTGAGACCGAATAAACCGATGTTCTGAATCATGGTCATCAGGCCATAAGCCGTTCCCAATTTTGATTGCTCAACAATGTAGGCCACGGCTGGCCACATCACGGCGGGGATCAGGGAAAAGGCGACACCCATCATCGCCATCGGAACGTAGAGATTTACGTGGGTATAGGCCATCATCAAATACACCGGAATCAGGAGCAGGGACCCAAACATCATCAGCAGAGCGCGCCTGCCTATGCGGTCCACCCACAAACCGAAAATCGGGGTTGCAATCATCGCGAATAAAGTCAGCATGCTGGACAGAAAGCCGCCGAATTCGCGCGATGTGCCGTGAGCCTCCATGAAGAATTTCACCGCAAAGGTCTGGAAGGGGAAGATGGCCGAGTAGAACACGATGCACAGAGCAACGATAAGCCAGTAGCTGACCCCGAACTTCCAGATATCAGAGATGACAACCTTATCGGTGGAAACCTCGCCCAGGTGGTAGTTCTTCTCCGCGTAGACCTCCATCGCCCAATACACAGCTGCTCCGATGATGCAGAGAGCGGAGAAGGCGAGCGAAATCAGAAATGCCGGACGCCAGCTGTGATAAGCCCATCGCGCCCAGGTGGGAGAGTTGAGGGCGGCAAAGGTTCCCAGGCGGGAGGCTGTCAGATTCAGTCCGAAGGCAAAACTTAATTCCTTGCCGCGGAACCAGCGGGCCAAAGCGGTCGTCACCGCAACATTTAAAGATTCGGCTCCCATCCCAAAAAGGAGGCGCCCGCTGGCCATGACGGAGAGATGCCCCGATGCCGCGGTGATTGCAGGTCCGACGAAGCAAAGCACGCCGAAGATCATCAGCGACTTGCGGAGGCCAATGCGGTCAATGATGAAACCGCCAATCAGGACCGTAAAGATGTTGGGAAAGCTATAGATAGCCTGGAGGAAGCCGATGTCGAGATCGGTGAAACCGAGTTGCTGTTTGAGGATGTCAGCGATGGGGCTGAGCGCATCGTACGCGTAATAGCTGCCGAACATGGCCAGACTGACAAAGATCAGGACCAGCCAGCGGTAAAACCGGCCGGGCTCAGGACGAGTGGTTTCTTGCATCAACGCTCTTTTCCGAGCAGGATGAACTCTGTGGAATTGGTGACGGAAAAGAGTAGCAGAAGGGCGCTTCTGCTCCTAGCTTTGGCTCACTAGAGGCTGGCGGTGCGCCCCCACCCATAAGGCGGGACGGACCCGTTCCTGGTTTCGCACCCCAGCGGGGCAGTGCTGGCCGAGAAGCACCAGACTGGCTGAATTGGGCCACCAGCACGGGCTCCGGGCGATTGTTCAAAACTTCAGAGGGTTGATTCAAGCTAGTAGAAACAATGTAATTAGCCGGAACCCCGCGGAACGGCACTCCGGCTGCATCCCCGCCCTAACAAGATTACGGCCCTGAATCAGGCGGACCTGCTCGACCAGCCGGACGGGGATCCCATCCTAAGGAGTGTCTCCCATGCGTTGCCGCACTGTGGCTCTCTCATTTGCCTGCCTGCTGATGCTGGTTGTCCTTGCCTTCTCTCTGGTTGGATGCAACAACACTTTGAACCCGCTTTGTGGAAGCGCAAGGCCAGCGCCCTTGATTGGTTCCCTGGCGCCCGCCACAGTTCCTTTTACGCAGGTGCAGAACGGCACTACGCTGACCATTACCGGGAGTAATTTCGTCTCCGCCACCGAGGTGCTGGTTGGTTCGACGCCCCTGAGCGCGATCATCCTGAGTCCCACGAAGCTTACCGTGAAGCTTACAACCGGCGTAATCTCCGGTCCGGGACAGGTAAAAATCGCGCTCGATACGCCTGCCGGCAACAGCGCAGATTTGGGTTGCACCAGCGGAGGGAAGAGCAGCGCGCTGATGCTGACCGTGAATTAGGAATCGAGACAGTCGCGTAGCCCCGGACGCATTCGTCCGGCGGAAGTCGAGGGTCCGGTGCTTTTGCGGGAATTGCCCGGGCGCTCGCTGCGCTTCGCGGGACGGACCAATGGGTCCGTCACGACGTGGTCCATTAGCTGCCTACGAAGCGGGCGTACAGGCTGCGCGCCACTGCTGTGTCGGTCGTGCCCTTGATGATGGCGCGGCCGTCGGGGAAAAGCGTCATCTCGTAGGGTTCGTGCCAGAACTTCAGGACGAAGTCGTTGAAGCGAACGGCTCCGTGCGGTTGCAGGCGGCGGTCCATCTCGGCGAAATCGATGGGACGCTGGCGTTCATGAATCTGCACGGAATTCCTGCCGCACAGCGTGATGTGCGGACGACCCTCGCCGCCCAGATGAATCAGGTCTTTGTAGTCACAAGCGCGGCAACCGGGGCGCGGGCTCGCCGCCGAAATCTCGGCGTGCTCATTGCTCCACAGGTCGAATGAGAGCAGAGTCCGGCGAAGGGATGGACTGCCGGGTCCGCTGGTAAGCAGTTTCAGCGCCTCGGTAGCTGCGATGGATGCTGCCAGATTGACCGCCGAATTCAGGATGCCGGAGGTTTCGCAGGTCTCCACCATGCCCCTCGGAGAATCGGGGAAGATGCAGGCCAGGCACGCCGTTTTCCCGGGAATGACATTCAAGGTGACGGCATAGCTGCCCACCGCGGCGGTATAGATCCAAGGACGGGAACGCTCAACGGCAAAGTCGTTGATCAGATAACGCGTCTCGAAATTATCGGTGCCGTCGAGGATAAGGTCCACGCCATCCAGCAGCGCGTGAACGTTCGCGGGGACCAGGTCGTCGACTCTGGGTTCGACCCCGATTTGCGAATTGAAGGCGGCGATCCGGCGGGCCGCGGCGATGGCCTTTGGCAGGGATTCGGCCGCATCGGCTTCGTCGAACAAAGACTGGCGCTGCAGGTTGCTGGACTCAACGTAATCGCGATCGATGATCCGCAGCCTGCCAAGGCCGGCGCGGGCTAATAGTCCCGCCAGCGCGGAGCCAGTGGCGCCGCAGCCGACAATGGCTACCTGGGCCAGCGCGAGCTTTTGTTGGCCCGATTCGCCGATGCCGCGAAACAGGATTTGCCGCGAATAGCGCTCGGCGTTGCCGGCCGCTTGCCCGTTCTGCTTTTGCTGTGCCAAAGAGGTCACCAGTATCGAGCTGCAAAACCTTTATTATAAGTGGCTGGGCCGAGTGGAATCGTCTTTGGCGGGTTCATTCCCAGGCCCGCCGGCAGCGGATACAACGACAGGTTAAGCGCGTTCCATCCAACTCAAGGGCGCTTGATCAGGGACACCTTTGGCGAAACGCTACGCGATACTTGTGACCGCGATGTCATTGCTGTGGCTTGCGGGACTGTCGTCGCGGTCCTGCGCCCAGCAGGCGTCCCAGGCCGGGAGCGCAGCCTACGAGGGGAAAACCGTCGACGCCGTGGACCTTCCTGAGATCGATGAGCGCGATCGCCAGCACCTGCTGGATTTGCTTCCGCAAAAGGCGGGGTTTCCACTCCGGCGCGACCTCGTGCGGGAGAGTATTCGCGTCCTGTATGCCACCGGGCGGTTCGCGGACATTCAGGCTGAAGTCAGCCCGGTCGGAGACCGCGTGCGGCTTAACTTTGCGACTTCGCCGAATTTCTTCGTGGGAGCGATCAATGTCGAAGGCGCGACTGCGCGTCCCACGGCCAACCAGATCGTCAACGCATCCAAGCTTCAGCTTGGAGAACTATTTACGGCTGACAAGCTGAACCGCGCCCTGGAGAACATCCGGCAACTCATGGAAGAGAACGGATATCGTCGAGCCCGAGTGACTGCCGAGGACACGTCGAATCCTTCTACGCAGCAGGTGGACGTGCTGTTCCACGTGACGGCCGGTTCCCAGGCGCATGTGGGCGAGGTGAAAGTTACGGGGACTTCGGGCCTGACCGCCGACCAGGTACGAGAACTGGCGCGCATGCAGGCGGGCGAACGGGTCACTGCCGCGCGCGTGAGCGGGTCGCTGCAGCGGCTGCGAAAGAGGTTTCAAAAGCAGAATCGGGCATTAGCCCAGGTCTCCATTGCGGAGCAGGTTTACCATCCCGAGACCAACGCGCTGGATTTCACCTATCAGATTGAGCCTGGCCCCGTCGTGCTGATCTCCGCGCGCGGTTACCGCATCAGCCGCGGCACTCTCAAGCGGGAGATTCCGGTCTACGAAGAAAACGCGGTGGATGACGATCTGCTGAATGAGGGCCGGCGTAATCTGCTGGATTATCTGCAGACGCGCGGCCACTTCGATGCCAAAGTTGAGATCAGGAAAGAGACTGAGCCGAAGATCATGCGCGTGATTTATGACATTGACCCGGGGCCGTTGCACAAATTGGCCATGATTGAGATCACCGGCAACAAGAATTTTCTGGATACGGCCAAGTTGCGCAGTTACCTGCAGATTCAGGCGGCGCATCGTTTCCTGACCCATGGTCGGTACAGCGAGACACTTCTGAAAAGCGACGTGGCCACTCTGGAGAATCTCTACCGGTCCAATGGTTTTCATGAGGTTCAGATCAAGACCAAGGTGGACGACAATTACCAGGGCTCCTCGAACAAACTTGCGGTACACATTGACATCGAAGAGGGAGTGCGGACCCGGGCGGGCCAGGTGAACGTTCTAGGCAACGACAAGGTCAAGACGAGCGATCTGCCGGAATTGAGTACCCAATCCGGGCAGCCCTATTCTCAGCAGGAGTTGGCGAACGACCGCGAACGAATTCTGAGCTACTATTTCGACCACGGTTTTCCGAACGCCACGTTGGAGATCGGCACCAAGCCCTCGGCCAGCGAACCCAACCGCGAGGATGTCACCTTCTCCATTCAGGAAGGCGAACACTTCACGGTGGACCAGGTGATGGTGGCGGGCACCGAGCACACGCGTGACTACGTGGTGCAGCGCGAGTTACAGGTGCATTCCGCGGATCCGCTCAGCCAGCAGGATCTGCTCAACACCCAGACCCGCCTGTACAACCTGGGAATTTTCAGCCAGGTGGATACCGCGGTGCAGAATCCGGAGGGCGGCGATCCGCAAAAGAATGTGCTGGTGCAGGTGCGCGAAGCCAAGCGCTACACCTTCACGTATGGCGTGGGACTGGAGTTTCAGACCGGGCAACCGGCCGGAACAACCGCTCCCCAGGGCACGACGGGAGTGAGCCCGCGGGTCGAGTTCGATGTAACCCGCCTGAACCTGGGAGGTCGCAACCAGACCCTCACCTTCCAATCGCACGTGGGCCGCCTGCAGCAGCGCGGACTGGTGAGCTACACCGTCCCGAAGCTGCTGGACAGTGACAAATGGAAGCTGATCTACACCATTTTCTATGACAACAGCCTGGACGTGGCCACCTTCACTTCTCAGCGGCTGGAGGGCAAGATCGACCTGCGGCAGCAGATCGGCAATGCCGGAACCGAGCCGGGCACGCGTCCGGGTCCAAGTTCGATCACCTATCGCTTCGACTTCCGGCGGGTGAAAGCCAGTAATTTTGCGCGCGGCTTTTCTGCGGGCGAAATTGCGCTACTGTCGCTCCCTGCCCGCGTGGGAGGGCCGGGATTCACGTTCATCCGCGACAAGCGGGACAATCCACTGGAGAGCACCAAGGGAAACTATTTCACGCTGGACGGTTTCACGGCTTTGGGCCTGCTGGGTTCGGAGGCGGATTTCGGGCGTCTTCTGGCTCAGAATTCCACTTACCAGGCGTTCGGGGGAAAGGGCAGGCCTGGACGGCAGTTCGTTTTTGCCCGATCTACGGCCATCGGCCTGGAGCAGCCCTTTCGCGGCACCAGGGTGCGTCCCCCGGGCGCCTGCGTTACCGATCCCAATACCAACGAGTCGTTTTGCGAGGGATTCAACCTTATCCCGCTGCCAGAACAATTCTTCGCCGGCGGTGGAAACTCGCACCGCGGATTTGGGTTGAATCAGGCAGGCCCCCGCGACCCCTCCTCGGGTTTCCCGGTAGGCGGAACGGCGCTGTTCGTCAACAATCTGGAACTGCGCTTCCCCCAGGTCTCGTTGCCTTATCTGGGAGAGGGCTTCGGGTTTGCGGTGTTTCACGATATGGGCAACGTATTCACGGCGCAGCACGATATGTTGAAAGGACTGATGCGCTGGCATCAGCCAAGTACCCAACCGTGCGTGTCCAGTGGTACACCGTCCTCGCAAGACTGTACCGCGTTTAACAATAGTGGCTATGATTACACTTCGCACGCGGTCGGAGTGGGCGTACGATATAAGACTCCGATTGGGCCGCTACGTTTTGACTTTGGATATGATCTGAATCCAACCAGATTCTTCCAAAACGTTACCCGGAAAGATCCGGCCACAGGGAACCCGATCACCGTCTTTGAAGCGCAGCGCTTACGGCATTTCAACGTTTTCTTCAGCATAGGCCAGCCGTTCTAATGGATCGCATTCGCACATTCAGCACAATGGTGGTGCTTGCCGTGGCGCTGGCCATGAGTTCGGCGGCGCTTCCCGCCGCGCAGGCCGGCGAAGTGATCGATCGCATCGTGGCCACAGTGAACGGTCACATCATTTTGCAGAGCGACTGGGATGAGGCTCTTGGCTATGAGGCGCTGCTCAGCGGGCGCGCCATCAGCTTTTTCACTGACGAGGATCGCCGCGCGGTTCTGGACCGGCTCATCGATCAGGAACTGCTGGCCGAGCAGATGAAGTCGGCTTCCTTCCGGCACGCCTCGGAGCAGGAAGCCGCGGCCCAGATCGCGGAGGCCCGCAAACTGCATCCCGATGCGGCTACCGAGGAAGGCTGGCAGTCGCTGCTGGCCCGCTATGGAATGACGCAAAAGAGCCTGACCGAGCACGTGCAGCAGCAGATCGACCTGATGCGGCTGGTGGACGCACACCTGCGCCCCTCGGTACAGATCGACTCCAAGAGCATTGAGGCCTATTACCGGGATAAGTTTGTGCCGCAACTGAAGCAGAGCGGCGCCGGGGATGTGCCGCTGAGCGATGTCTCCGCCCAGATTCGCGAGATCCTGATCGAGGAAAGGGTCAGTGAGTTGATGGTTTCCTGGCTGCAGTCGCTGCGTTCGGAAAGCAAAGTGAGCATGCCTGGCCTGACCGACTCTCCCAACGAGGGAGTGCAGACGCGGTGAGCACAGCCCCCGCCAGACGCCGCCGCTGGTGGAAATACATCCTGGCCACAGCCGCAATCGCCTTCATCACTGTCCTGGCGGCTCTCTGGTTCACCACCACGAAATCCTTTCAGGCATACGTGCGCCGGCGCATGGTCGAAGAGGTCGAGCGCATCACCGGCGGGCGGGCGGAGATCGGCAGTTTTCACGTTGTCCCCTTCCATCTGCAGGTGGAGGTGAGAGATATCACCGTGCACGGCAGTGAGGCAGCCGGCGATGTTCCGCTGGCGCATGCGGACAGCCTGCTGGCGCAAATGAAGGTAGTTTCTTTTCTCAGGACGGAGTTTGGTTTCACTACGCTTGTCCTCGAACATCCCGTGGTGCACATTGCGATTGGGGCAGACGGCGCTACCACCAACGTCCCGGCCCTGCGAGCGCAGCAGCCGGGTCCCCGGGATGCAAGCGTGAAGCAACTTTTTGCCCTCTCCATCGATCACCTCGCGCTGCGCAACGGAGAACTGCTTTGGGGAGACCGCAAAATCCCTCTGGAATTTGCGGTTCACGGCGCCAATCTGCAGATGGATTACGAGTTCCTGCGCAACCGCTATGAGGGCGCGCTTTCCCTGGGCAAAGTGGACACTGCGATTGAGGATTACCGGCCTTTCTCATGGATGGCGGCGGTTAATTTTGTCCTCGGTCCGAGCTTTGCCGACATCAAGTCGCTGCACTGGAATTCCGGGCGCTCCTCGGTCAAGGCGAGCGGGCGCATCAGTGATTTTCGCAATCCAAGCATCGACGGAAGTTACGAGGCCGAAATCAATTTGCAGGAAGCAGCCGCCATCGCCCGCAGGCGCGAGGTGCGCGGAGGAGTTGCCGAATTCAAAGGCAGTGGCCATTGGTCAGGGAATGAGTTCACGACGTCAGGCGCTGCCGTGCTCCGCGATCTGGGTTGGCAGGATGAAGAATTTGGATTGAAGAAGGTGGCCGCGAGCGCAGACTATCTGCTTACCGATCAGCAGATCAAGCTCAGCAAGCTGCAGGGCAGAGTGCTCGGCGGGAGTTTCACAGGCGACGCCCAGGTGGATCACTGGCTTCACAGCGTCCCGTTGCCAAAGAGCGGGAAGACGAAGAGCGAGGAAATGGCGGTGATTTCCGCCGCTCATCCCTGGACCAGGAACGGTGATACTGCGAAGCCTGCGGGTGTGCAAAGCGGCGCATTCCGGCTTCATCTTCGTGACGTTTCCGTGGGTGAGGCGGCCAGAGCCGTCGATGTTCCGGCGCATCCCCTGGGCCGCTTCCATCCGGCAGGGGTGGCCGCCGGAAATATCGAAGCCTTATGGAAAGGAACGCCGCAAAACGCGGAGGTCGGCTTTGCCTTCGACGTGGCTCCTCCCGCCCGCCCCGCCGCACGTGAGTTGCCGGTGACCGCGCACCTGCAGGGGACCTATCGGGCCTCCAGCGATTCGCTGGAGGTTGCCAAGTTTAATTTGACGACGGCCGCCTCGAGGATCGACGCTTCCGGCACGCTTGCGGCGTCGTCTGCCTTGCGCATTTCGATGTCCACGTCGAATCTGGAAGAGTGGCGGCCACTGGTGAGCGCCCTGGGCGGGCCCACAGACCTGCCATTCCGAGTGGATGGCAATGCCACATTCAACGGTATGGCTGGGGGAACTCTTTCCTCGCCCACGTTGAGCGGCACGCTGGTCGCCCAAGACTTCGAATTCACCGTCCCGGCCACCTCCCGGACTCCTGAAAAGCCGGTGCACTGGGATTCGTTTGCCGCCAATTTCCAGTTTTCATCGCGGCAGGTTGCGCTGCGCGGCGGATCGCTGCGGCGGGGTGAGACCAGCGCGGATTTCGAAGTCAATGCCACGTTGGACAAAGGACAGTTCACTGCCAACAGTCCCTTTACGGCCCGGGTGAATCTTCACAACGTAGATGTGGCATCCACCGCGGCTCTGGCGGAGTTTGATTATCCCGTCTCGGGTACAGCGGACATCTCCCTGCAACTGGCGGGCACGCGCGCCCGTCCCCAGGCGCAAGGACACATTCACGCCTCAAACGCGTCAGCCTACGGCGAGCCCATTGAGAGGTTTGATGCGGACCTGCAGGTGGGCAGCGAAGAGACCGGGCTTACCCACATCAATCTCACGCACGAGGGCGGTGAGGTGGCCGGCAGCGCGGCGTACTCCTCCACCAGGCGAGGGTTCCGACTCGACCTGGTGGGCAAGAACTTCGATTTATCGCGGGTACGCCAGGTTCAGCTGCCGCGGCTGCCAATTGACGGGCGCGCGGACTTCACATTGCAGGGCTCCGGAACCCTGGATGCGCCCGTGATCAATGCCCATGTTCGCGCCCGCGATCTCATGTTCGGCCGCGAGCTGGCGGGGGCAATGGACCTCGAAGCCATTACGAAGAACGGACAGCTGGAGTTAAGTGGACGCTCGGAGTTCCCGCAGGGAACGCTCCTGCTCGAGGGATCCGTAGGCATGCGCGGGGACTACCAGGCAAATATTTCTGCCCGAATGGATCACCTGGACCTGGATCCCCTCTGGCGCGCGTATCTGGGCGAGCAGCTTACGGGGCATTCGGCGGTGGGGGGAACAGTGACGATGCGCGGGCCATTGCGCTATCCGGGCCAATGGACGATTGACGGCAATTTGTCCGACGTCGCCATCGACGTGGAATATGCCAAGCTGCATAACCAGGGTCCGGTTCGCTTCACATATGCCCAGCAGAACCTTCAGATCCAGGCCACGCACCTGGTGGGCGAGGGCACCGACGTGACCGGACACGGCGCGATTCACTTTGCGGGATCGAAAGAACTGGATCTGGCGGCGGACGGGCAGGCGGATTTGAAGCTCTTTAGCGCGGTGGACCCGAATCTGACCACTTCCGGCTTGATGACGATTCACATGACGGTCGCCGGCACGCTGAACGATCCGTTGCCGCAGGGAACCATCCAGATCAAGAATGGGGCCGCAAATTACGCCGGCCTGCCTAGCGGCCTCAGCGATATGAACGGCACGCTGGATTTCACCCAGGACCGGATTCACATCGAACAGCTGACGGCGCGCAGCGGAGGCGGCAATCTCGACCTGAAAGGCGATGTCACCAATTACAACCGGCAATTCAACTTCAATCTGACCGCGGTGGGCAAAGATGTGCGCTTGCGCTATCCCCCGGGGGTCAGTTCCACGGCCAATGCCGAGTTGCACTGGATCGGCAGCAGGTCCGCGTCGATGATTTCCGGCGAAGTGCTGGTGAACAAGCTTTCTGTCACGCCGGGATTTGACTTCGGATCGTACTTGGAGAAGACGCGGCAGTCGGCGGCGATCACTCCTGCCACCTCTCCGCTGTACAACGTGAAACTAGACATTGCGGTGCAGACCGCGCCCGAACTTCAGATGAAGACCGCATTGGCCCGGCTCTCCGGCGATGCTGACCTGCGTCTGCGCGGATCACTGGCGCGGCCCAGCGTACTGGGCCGGGCGGATATTCTCGAAGGCGATGCTACTTTCAACGGAATCAAATTCCGGCTCGAGCGCGGCGATATCACGTTCGCCAACCCTGTCGCCATCGAGCCCCAGGTCAACCTGCAAGCGACTACGCATGTGCGCAACTACGATCTGGATGTAACCGTGACCGGAACTCCGGAGCGGCTCAATGTGAACTACCGTTCGGAGCCGCCGCTGCCGAAGTCGGACATCATCGCCCTGCTGGCCCTGGGGCGCACCAGCGAAGAGTCGGAGCAACTGCAACAACAGTCCGGCCAAAGCCTGTTCACCGACGAGGCTACCAACCTCATCATCAACCAGGCGATCAACCAGGCCATGGGCAACCGCATGCAGAAACTGTTCGGGGTAAGCCGCATCAAGATCGATCCGCAGGGGCTTACCACCGAAACCAACCCCACGGCGCGGGGTCCGCAGGTAACCATCGAGCAACAGTTCGCCAATAACCTTTCTCTTACCTACAGCACGAATGTGTCGCAGAGTTCGCAGCAGATCATCGAGGGCGAGTACTACATCAACCGGAACATTTCGGTGGTTGGGACGCGCGACCAGAACGGCGTAGTCAGCTTCGATGTGCGCATCCGGCGCCGCAAGAAATAGAATCTCTGCCAGAGTTCATGATTCCAGGCTTCCATGGCTTCTCCGGCTGATTCTCCGGTCTACGCAACCCTGCGGCAGCGCATGGTGGATACGCAGCTGCGCGCTCGTGGGATCAGCGATGAGCGAGTCCTGGAGGCCATGGCCCGGGTGCCGCGGCATACCTTCGCGCCCGAGCGCTATCGCGATCAGGCCTATGAAGATCATCCGCTGCCGATCGCGGAAGGACAGACCATATCCCAGCCCTATATCGTGGCCTCGATGCTCCAGGCGCTGGCGGTTGAGCCCGGTAACCGAGTGCTGGAGATTGGCACGGGATCCGGGTACCTGACCGCGCTGCTGGCGGAACTCGCAGCCGAAGTGATCTCGATCGAGCGCCATCCGCAACTTGCCGATTCGGCGCGGGAGTTGCTCTCCCAGTTGGGCTACACCAATGTGAAGGTGATTGCGGGCGATGGAAGCCGCGGGTTTGCGGAAGCGGCTCCTTACAATGCCGTCATCGTTTCCGCAGCGGCGCCCGAATTGCCTCATGAACTGGTCGACCAGCTTGCTGAAGGCGGCCGGTTGATTATCCCCGTAGGTTGGGAAGATTCCCAGCAGTTGCAGTTCATCGAGAAGCGCAATGGCCAGCCGAGAACTACGCTGCGGGAGTTTTGCCGCTTTGTGCCTCTGGTATCGGAGAAGGGTCTTAGGTTTTAGGCGTCAGGTCTTAGGGCGTTTCTACAGCGTATGCACAAGGTCGAAGACCCAAGACCGAAGACCCAAGACCTAGCGACCCGTTTCAACAGAACCTCGATCCACCCGGACGAATGCATCCGGGGCTACGTTAGTACATTACAATCAAAACCGTGGCGGTGCTGCACAATCTGCGGGTCACGCTGGAGATGATCAAGTGGGAGCACTCCGTTTTTGCGCTGCCGTTTGCACTGTGCGGGGCGATGCTGGCGGCGGGAGGATTTCCCCCTGCCCGGCAACTGCTGTGGATTGTGATTGCCATGATGGCGGCGCGGTGCGCCGCGATGGCATTCAACCGCTGGGCGGATGCGGCGATTGACGCGGCAAATCCCAGGACCAGCACGCGCGCGCTGCCGGCGGGCCAGCTTTCGCCGGGGTTTGTGGTGACCTTTGTCGTGGTTTCCAGCCTGGTCTTCATTCTGGCGGCGAGTCAACTGAACCGGCTTACGCTGCTGCTGTCGCCCATCGCTCTCGCAGTGCTTCTTCTGTACTCCTACACCAAACGGCTGACGCGCTGGTCGCATCTCGTGCTGGGATTCGCGCTGGGCATCGCACCGTCGGCGGCGTGGATTGCGGTGCGCGGATCGCTCGACCCACGCATCCTCCTGCTGACCGCCGCGGTCACGTTCTGGGTGGGCGGTTTCGACGTGCTTTACGCCTGCCAGGATTATGAATTCGACCGTCAGGCCGGATTGCACTCCTTGCCCCGCTACTTCGGGATTCCCGCGGCGCTGTGGATCGCGCGCGCCTTCCACCTGATTATGGTGATCCTGCTGGTTGCCCTGCTGATCGAGTTTGGAATGGGGAAGTGGGCGGCCGTTGGTCTCGCGGCTGTAATTCTGCTGCTGGTGTACGAGCACTCGCTGGTCCGCGCGGATGACCTTTCCAGGCTCAATGCCGCATTCTTCACGATGAACGGGGTGATCTCGGTGCTGTTCTTTGTTTTTGTGGCGGCAGATGTGCTCCTGCGGCATTGAGACGCCGATGGTTCGTGGCATAATCGGTTACGCAAGATGAAACACGTAGCCCCGGACGCATTGTCGGGGGGCGCGCCGCGCGGGGCGGACCAATGGGTCCGCCCCCACGTGTGACCTGGAGGATCTCAAAATGCCTGCGACGCTTCAAATGGTGTGCGTTGTTGTCCTTACGACTTCATTTGTTCTGGCGCAACAGGAAAGCTCGAAGCCTGCTCCGCCTCCCGGCAGCGCGGCCGACCTGGCTCAGCGGGGAGAAAAGTTGAGCCGGGAAGGGAAGCAGGACGAAGCCCTGGCCTTGTTCCGGCAGGCGCTCGACAAAGACTCGAACTCCTACCAGGCGCATCTCGGAATGGGTGTTGCGCTCGACCTGCAGGGAAATTACCCGGAGGCGCGACAGCATTTCACCAAGGCCATCGAAGCTGCTCCCGCAGACTCCAAGCAGCAGGCTTTGCGAGCGATGGCGGTCTCCTATGCTTTTGAAGGAAACGCCAACCAGGCGGCCGACTCGGAAATGCAGGTCTTCAACGCCCGCATGACGAAGGGAGACTCCGTGGGCGCCGGAGAGATCTGCAATGAACTGGGACGCATCTACCTTGAATCGGGAGATCCCGATCACGCGTACAAGTGGTACAAGATGGGCTACGATACGGCCTCGCGAAAGCCGGACCTGTCGGAAGCGGACAAAAATCTTTGGCTCTTTCGCTGGGAGAGCGCGCAAGCTCGCATCGCGGCGCGACGCGGCAATGCGGAACTGGCGAAACAACACGTGTCCGCCGCAAGACCGGCGCTCGACAAGGCGAATAATCCCGATCAGGAGCGCTTCTATCCCTATCTGACCGGGTACGTTGCGTTCTACACGGGTGACTACAAGAACGCCATCAGCGAATTGCAGAAGGCAGACCAGCGCGATCCCCTGAATCTCGTATTGCTGGGCGAGGCCTTCGAGAAGTCCGGCGATACTGGGCGTGCGAAGCAGTACTATGCCAAGGTTCTGGAGATCAACTTCCACAATCCGGCGAATGCATTTGCGCGTCCCCTGGCCCGGAAGAAGCTGCAATCCGGTTCGTAAGCTACAGGCGAATTACCTTTGTAATCCCGGGCGCCCTTCACCGGATTGCGGGCGCCGCGTCAGGCTCCTAGACTGATGGCAGCGCGTGGGCGCGCGCGTGCCGGTTTGTCTCCCGATCGCTTGAAATCGACTCATTCAAATGCGGTGATTGATCGCCAGTCAGCCATCCGGTTCGGGCTGAGCGCGGCGATGATAGCAGGCGTCATCGCGCTGGCCCTTAGCTGGAATTTCTATTATGAGTCGATGGCGAATGCTTATCTCTCGCTGGCGCTGGGAAGCGCGCTGATTGTGCTGGCCATTTTGCGGCGTTCCTGGTTCGACCTGCTGTGGGTGGTCGCGGGCGCTCTTGTCCTGGCCGCCCTGGATTACCGGGTGATGGAGTACAAGCCGTTCTTCATGGCCGGTTTTTCGTTCGTGGGCCTGAGCGCGCTGGCAGTTCTGGGGACGCGAACGATCTGGGCCAAGCCGGAGGATCGCAAGCTACTGCTATATGGATTCGTGCCCGCGGTGCTGTTCGTGGCTTCGGAGTGGACGGCTTCCTATCTGCTCGATATGACCGAAAGCCTCCATCCCAAGACGTTCGACTTGTTCCTGTTTTCCTTCGATGGAAGCTTGCGGGTGCAGATCAGTTTCCTGGTCGGGCAATTCCTGCTGAGAAATCTCTGGCTGCGGACGGCAGCGCTCGCCATATACATCGGTCTCCCGTCGCCGCTGGCGCTGGTGTATGCCTCGCAACTTCGCCGGCAAAAAGATACCGCTCTGGCGGTCATGATTGCTTTCCTGGTGACCGGGCCCATGGGGGTTCTTTGCTACAACATGTTGCCAGCTTGCGGGCCCGTCCATCTTGTAGGCGCGGCGTTTCCCTGGAATCCGCCCTCCACTGCAGATTTAATGCAGCTTAACGTTGTTCCCGTGCTTCTGGCGGGGGCGCGCAATGCGATTCCTTCCCTGCACATGACGTGGGTGCTGCTGGTGTGGTGGAATTCCCGCGGCCTGGCCCGCTGGGTACGGGCAATCGCAATGCTGTTTGTGGTTCTGACCGTTCTAGCGACCCTGGGGACGGGCGAACATTACCTCATCGACCTGGTGGCCGCGTTTCCGTTCTCGCTGATGGTGCAGGCGCTGTGCTCGTATTCCATGCCAACCCGCAATCGTGAGCGGCGGATGGCGTTCGTCTTCGGTGCTTTTGCGACCCTGATCTGGCTGGCGTTGCTGAGCTTCAGCGTCAAGCTATTCTGGATTTCGCCAATCATTCCGTGGGGGATGATCGTGGCCACGATTGCACCCTCGATTGTCCTGTGGAACCGGTTATTGCGCGCCGGAAGGCAGAGCGACTCCGTGCCGGAAAAAGTCGCGGCGGCCGGGGCAGGAGCCTGAGCGGGCTCCCTCACCGGCCAGCCGCTGATCTGGTTCGTTACTCCTACGGATTCACCTTAAGCAGCAGCATCGTGCCGCTTTCCAGCTTCACGTTATTTTTCTGCGAGGTCATCACCGAACCCTGCGCGCCGTTCGCGGCCGGGGAGAGCGTCAGGTTAGAAATACCGACTACACCCTGAGTCTGGCCGGTAATCTGAGGGCGTCCGCCATTAGCCTGAGTGTCGGCCGCGCCAGCGCCCGCTGGAGCTGGAGAGCTTGGAGGCGTAGTTCCGCTCATGCCTGAAGATCCGGAAGATTTGTTACCAGCCGCACCCGTGGGTGCTGCGCCAGAAGGTACCCCTGCTGCTTGTTCCCTGCCCGCCGGAGTATTTGCTTCGCTCTCCTGGTTTGGCTGCTGCCCGATTACGGCCTGGATGGACATCGGCAGTTGCATGTTGTTGCCGTCTTTCGTGACCGCATGGTCGAACGCGATGGCCAATTGGGATTCCTTCTGTTCTTTGTTACGGGCTTGGGCTTCAGTCACGTGCCCGATCACTTTGGTGTCTTTCGGAACCAGCACGTCGCCGGTTTGCGTCTTCATATCCATGGTGACTTTGGCCACCACTTCGTCGCCGGTCTTGGCTTTCTTGGCATCGATCGTCTTGGTCAGCTGCACTGGGATCACGCTGCCGGGGGCAATTCGAGTGGCGTGGGGGGTTGAGGCTTGGGTTGCGGAAGTCGCAGCCGGGGCCTGTCTGGATTGCGAATCCTGCGGTGCGGTGGGCTGAGCTTGCGGCTGCGGGGTGCCGGGGTCGGTCGCCGCCGGAGCTGTACTTTGTGCCAGCGCAACTCCGCACAGCAAAGCCATCACTGCTGCGGGCTTAATAAGATTCTTCATGAACCATCCTCCTCTACTTTGGCGTGCCGAAGGGGCGCGTTGCATCTATCGGTAGATGCAGTTTTCAACAGGGAAGTAGGCCGCAATGTTGCGCGACCCACCAACCGTCGGCGGCTCCGGCGCATCCGAATACCATGCTGGCGAGCCGGTTCACCTCAGTCCTGATCGTTTCTGCCTTCGGCATCTGCACGGCTTGTACAAACCAGAGTCCCGATCAGATTCGCCAGAAGACCGCGGATGCGACCGCCGCCGTCAAGCGCGATACCAAAGCCGTGGCCCAGGGCCTGAAAGATGGCCTTAGCAGCAAGCGGTCGGTGGATCTCAACCGGGCATCGAAGAACGATCTGGCATCCCTGCCGGGCGTTACGGCGCAGCGGGCTGACCGCATCATTGCCGAGCGCCCGTACGCGAATCCCCACCAGCTAGTGACCCGGCGCATCCTGACGGAAGACGAATACTCGCAGATTCAGGATCGGGTCGTCGTCAGCCAGTAGTCCCGCTGGCCATAGCAGAGCGGGAACTTCCTGCGATATCATCAAAGTAATGGCCGCTTCGAAGGCAGCTCATCCATTTCAGACAGACGATCCGCGACTGGCTCCGATTCACGAGAAAGTCCTCGCCGGGGTACGCCTTGACGCCGCCGATGCGCTCGCACTGTACCGCAGCGGTGACATCCTGGCCGTGGGATGGATGGCCAACCAGGTGCGTGAGCGCATGCACGGGGACAAGACCTATTTCAATGTCAACCGGCATATCAATCCGACCAATGTTTGCGTCGCGGCCTGCCGGCTATGCGCTTTTGGGCGCAAGAAGGACGCTCCCGGCGCTTATACCATGGCGCTGGATGAGGCATTCGAAACGGCAGCCTCGGGATACTCGGAGGCGGTCACGGAATTCCACATCGTCGGTGGACTGCATCCGGACTTGCCCTTTCAGTACTTCCTTGATCTCTGTGCTGGCCTGAAGCGACGCTTTCCCCAGGTGCACTTGAAAGCTTTCACCATGGTGGAAGTGGCGTACCTGGCGCGGCGGGCCAAGCTTTCTATCCGCGAAACCCTGGAGCAGTTGAAGGCGTCAGGAGTGGATTCGCTGCCGGGGGGCGGGGCGGAAATATTTTCCGACCGCGTGCGGCACATTATTTGCGACCACAAAATCGATGGCGACCAGTGGCTGGACACGGCGAAATTGGCGCACCAGATCGGGTTGAAGTCTAACGCGACCATGCTCTACGGCCACGTGGAAAACGATGAGGACCGCGTCGATCATCTGCTGAAGCTGCGCGCGTTGCAGGACGAGACCGACGGATTCCAGACCTTCATCCCGCTGGCCTTCCATCCCGAGAACACCCCGCTGCAGCACCTGCCGAAAACTACGGGGATGCTGGATATCAAGCAGATCGCGGTGAGCCGCCTCGTGCTCGACAACTTCCCGCATATCAAGTCCTACTGGCAGATGATGACCGAGAAAATCGCGCAGATTTCGCTGCGATTCGGGGCCGACGATATGGATGGGACCGTGATCGAAGAGAAGATTTATCACGATGCCGGCGCGACCACGCCCCAGGGCATGAGGCGGGAAGAGTTGGAGCGCCTCATCCGTGCCGCAGGCCGGGAGCCTATCGAGCGCGACACGCTGTACCGGCCGGTGACCCGGACAGAGACGTCGGTCACGGTTGCGGTTTAGCCGCCAGCCTGTGCAATTCCTCCGGTGATGCGTTCAATAAGTTCCGCAGCACGGCCACCTCGGCCGTGATTCCGGTGCGCAGCGCCGGATCCACGTCAGGCGCGAACAGAGGAGAGTGATTCGAGGGCAGGTGCGAGCCGTTGGCCTTGGCCTCGGCGAGCTTCTGCGGATCGGCGCCGCCCAGGCTGAAGTAGAACCCCGGCACTCCCTGCTCCACGAAATAGGAGAAGTCTTCCGACGGGGTGATCGGTCCCGCGCTGACCACGTGATCCTTGCCCAGTGCCGTCTCCAGAGGAGCGCGCAGCCGTTCCGCCAGTTCCGGCTGGTTGTAAACCGCATCTGTCCCCTCAAAATGGTCCACTGCGGGTGCGCGCGGCGCTCCGGCCGCCTCAGCTTCACCCTTGGCAATCCGCGCAATTGCGCCCAGCACCTGCTTGCGCACATCCTGCTTGTAAGTGCGCACTGTCAGTCCCATCTCCGCCTGGTCGGGGATGATGTTGTTCTTTGTCCCGGCCCGGATGTAACCCACCGTCACGATCGCCATCTCGCCCGGCTTGACCTCGCGCGAGGCGATGGTTTGCAGCGACAGAATGGTCCGCGCGGCAATGACAATGGGGTCGACGGTAGTGTGCGGTGACGCGCCATGCCCGCCTCGGCCGTAAATCGTGATGCGGACAGAATCGGAGTTTGTGTTGTAAATCCCTGGCGTGATGGAAACTGTTCCGGCCGGAAGTTCATTACCCACGTGCAAAGCGACGATGGCATCGGGCTTCGGAAAACGGGTGAACAATCCGTCGCGCAACATGCCTTCGGCGCCGTTAATGGTCTCTTCGGCCGGCTGCCCGATCAGAATCAGAGTGCCATGCCAGCTGTTCCGGCTGCGCGCCATGAGTTCAGCGGCGCCGAGCAGGGAAGCCATGTGGACGTCGTGCCCGCAGGCGTGCATCACGGAGACTTCGCGCCCAGCGTCATCTTTCACCCGGACCTTGCTGGCATAGGGCAGGCCGGTGTTTTCCTCGACGGGAAGGGCATCCAGTTCCGTGCGCAGCATGATGGTCGGACCGCTTCCGTTCTTCAGCACTGCAACCATGCCGGCGCCTCCCACGCCCTCGGTCACTTCGTAACGCGCCGTCTTCAGTTTACCCGCCAGTTTGGAGGCCGTTTGCGTTTCGTGCCCTGACAGTTCGGGATGCTGGTGAAGATCGAGGTAGAACGAGTGTGCATCCGGGTAAACGCTCTCCGCTTCCTTTAAGGATGCGCCCTGCGCGAAAGCAAAAGCGGATACTAACGTGAACAGGAGAAGGCGGAATGAGGTCATGGCTGGCGATCATAACCTGCCCTGTCGAAAGGCTGCAAACTGTGAAGGGAGGGCAGAATTTTGCGCGAGAGTGAAGTCTAATTTCCTACACTGTTTTCTGGGCTTGCCTTGTTTAAACCGGGTGTACAATCGGCTTAGAAAGCACTTGGTTGCGCGACTTCGTCAGCAAGGCCGAGGCGCTCATGAACGTTCACGTCAGCTATCGTCTTCCGAAGCTTCCCGCCGTAGAAAAAGATGTTCAGCACCAGATCGAGAAATTGCAGAAGCGCCTGCAGGTCTTCCGCCCGGAGTTAATTCACCTCAAAGGCATGGTGGAAGAAGTGTCGCCGCGCGAGGGCACCAGCGTGTCATTGAACTTGCGGCTGCCGTCCGGCCAGATGGCGGTGCAGAAGACGGCTCCTACCCCCACGGGCGCAGTGAAGGCCGCGTTTGAGGACTTGCTGCAGCAGGTGAACAAGCACAAGGATCTGCTGCGTGCGTCGCATAAATGGCAGCGCGGGCGTCGCGGGGATAACAATCGGCGCGGCGCTCCGGTGCACGAGGTGCCATTTGAGGAGACGCTGGCCGCGGTGTTTCCGCCGACGATTTCCAGCGACGATATTCGTTCCTATGTGAACGTCAACCTGGCACGCCTGGACCGTTTCGTCGAGCGGGAAATTTATTTCCGGGAGGCGCAGGAAACCATTCCTCCCGATTCGGTCAGCAAGGAAGAAGTCATCGATGAAGCCATTGCCCGCGCCTTGAGCGATGGGCAGGAGAAGCCGGAAAAACTGGCGCTCGAGCCCTGGTTGTACCGCCAGGCCTTGCGAGCTCTCGATGAGTTATCCCGCGAAGACGAGAGCAACGGCAACGCGGTCCACCTGGAAGACTCGGCGCGGCGCCCCAATGTGAAGGGCAGTGACGAGTCGGAATTGCAGTTTCACCAGCCCGATGAATCGATTACCGGAGCTTCGGTCATTGCCGATTCCCGCGTGGCCACGCCCGAGCAGATCATGGCTTCCGATGAACTGCTGCGCCTGATTGCTTCCGCCCTGCGCGATCTGGGCGCGGGGCCACGCGAAGCATTCATTCTGCATGCGGTGGAGGGCTTCAGCGTCGATGAGATTGTAGCGATCACCGGCTTACCTGCCGAGCGGGTGCTCGCCTTTGTTTCTGCCGCGCGCGATCACTTGCGCAAGGCGCCGGGACTGGCCGGGCAGTTTCAGGGCCGGTTCGCTCCGACGGGCGCCGCATAATCATAAAATCCTTCATTTTTGGGGAGATTTATCCATGAGTATTTCTCGCGAACAAATCCGTGAACTGGCTGAATTCCATGACGAGAAGTCCTGTGCCGTCAGTTTCTACTATCAACCCTCCGTCCCTCGCAATAAAGCGCACAAAGAAGACACGATTCTGATCAAGGACCTGGCGCGCGAGGCCTTACGCGGCCTGGAGGCCAAGGGAAATCGGGAGTGCGCGCGCGAGGATATCGACCGCATCGTGCGGTTCTCCGGCGAACTCCGCAGCAATGGAACGCACGCCAAGGCCGTCTTCGCCTGCGCTGCCGGGAATCTGTGGCGCGAGTTTGAGCTGCCCGCCGCCCTGAGCAGCACCCAGCTTTTCGTCGATCGCCATTTTCACCTGAAACCGCTGGCTCACTTGCTGGGAGCCTCGCCGCTGCTGGCGATCGTGCTCGTCGATAAGCACCGGGCGCGCATCTTCGATTTCCGGCTGGGAGAACTTACCGAGCGCGACGACCTGTTCCATCCCTTGACGCGGCGCGGCCGAAGCGACGGCTTTGCCGGATACGATGGCGGGCACGCGCAGCGCCGCGTGGAAGACGAGGTGCGCCAGCACTTCAAGAATGTCGCCGGACTGCTGAAGGAGTTGCAGGAAAAGGGAATCTTCGAAAAATGGATTCTGGCTTGCCAGGACGCGCACCGTCCCGTCTTTGAATCGCAACTGCATCCCTACGTCCGCCAGGCGCTGATCGGGCACTTTAACGCGGATCTGGGACACGTCAGCGCCGATGATATCCGTACCCACGGGCAGCACATCCTGGAGCAGTGGCAGGAGGAACGGCGGCGGCAAATGATGAACCAGGCGTTGAGTCAGGCCCGCGGCAACGGCCGCGGAGTGACTGGACTGCGGCGGGTTCTGCGTTCGCTGGAACTGGGAGAAGTGCAGACCCTGCTGATCGGGGAAAACCTTCAGGGGCACGCCGTCGAGTGCACCGGGTGCGGCCACATCGACGCGCATCTGGTCAGTCTCTGCCCGGTGTGCGGCCGCGCCACACAGGAGATCGTAGACGTGGGCGAGGCCATCCTGCCCTGGGTGGTGCGAAGGGACATCGAAACGTTTTATGTGAAAGACGATCCGGAATTCGACAAGGTAGGCAACATCGCGGCCCTGCTGCGCTTTCGCTCAGAGAAAGTGCAGCCCATCAGCATGGCTGCGTCGGAAGAACTGGAAAGGGCTGGAGCCGAATATCCTGGGCGACTGCGCCGGTTTGCCCGTGGATAAGTGATTCTTGATCCGCTGGGATCGCCGGGACGATGACGTCAAGCTCGCCTTTCGCTCTTCTCTGCGACCCGGCGGATTCCAGCTTGCGGATTCGCCACGGCCGATTCCCCCACTGAATCCCACCGCAATCTCGTGATATCCTTCCGCCCTCCGCCTGCAAGTACTCGCCTGGCTGTCAGCGGTCCTGCAAGCGGCACATGATCCGCGGAGAATGGTGAACTGCCAAAGGAGGCTGTGTGAGCATCTCGCGCCGCGATTTCGTGAAGACCTCAGTGCTGGGAGCCGTGGCTTCTGGAGTGGCCGCCCCCGCTGTTTCGCGAGCGCCGGCAGATGTCGGCGGGCAGGGGCATGCTTCGCAGGCCGAGGCAGCAAAACGCCCGGTCATCCTTTGCGCCAATAACGGGCTGGCTTATGTCGAGGCGGCCTATGCTTTCCTGAAAAGCGGTGGCGACACGCTCGAGGCCGCCATCCAGGTGGTGAAGGGACCGGAGAACGATGCGAATGACGATTCGGTGGGACTCGGCGGCTTGCCCAACGAAGAAGGCACGGTCGAACTCGACGCCTGCTGCATGCATGGCCCGACGCGCCGAGCAGGCGCAGTCGGGGGAGTGCGGAACATCAAGAATGTATCCATGGTCGCGAAAGCCGTCATGGAACATACTGGCCACGTCATGCTGGTGGGCGAAGGCGCCGAGCGCTTTGCCGTCACCATGGGCTTTCCCCGTGAGAATCTGTTGACCGAGCGCTCGCGGAAGATCTGGCTATTATGGAAGCAATTCCATTCGGACCGGGACTGGTGGGGGCCGGGAATCGCCGATCCGCACTGGCAACCGCCGACCGAATCAAAGCCGCAAGCCCACTTGTCGCGGGACCGCATCCGGAAATTGCATCAAAGCGCGGCCGAGCTGGGCATTGCACCGGAATTCCAGACTGCGGCGGTCCGCCGCGTGCTGTTCCCGCCAACGGGAACGATCCACTGCTCCGCCCTGAACGAGAAAGGGGAAATCTCCGGGATCACAACCACCAGCGGACTTGCCTTTAAACTTCCCGGGCGCTGTGGGGATTCGCCGATCATCGGCGCAGGCTGCTTTACGGACCAGGACGTGGGCTCGACGGGCGCCACCGGAAGCGGCGAAGAGAACATCAAAGTTGCCGGGGCGCATACCATCGTCGAGAACATGCGTCATGGGATGTCGCCGCGGGAGGCCGGCATGGATGCGCTCAAACGCATCGTGCGCAACTACAACAGCGACATGAACAAGCTTCGCTTCATGGACATGACGTATTACATGCTGCGCAAAGACGGCGCCTATGCCGGCGTGAGCCTGTGGGAGGGATACTCCGCAGGGCATCCGCACAAATTTGCGGTGCACGACGGCACCCTGCGGTCGGAGACGGCAACACCGCTGCTGAAGGGCTACTCCCAGGAGTGGCCGCCATTTCCGCCCATCCCGGAGGATCTCAAGAAAGATTCCGAGTACTTGAAGTAGGCCTGGGCGAAGCGGTCATTCCACAAAAAACTTACTGATTCCAGCGCGATTCGATCTTAGGCGGATGCAGAAGCGTCTGCAGCACTACGCAGTACTGCTCAGCTTTGGCGTTCAGCGCGCTCAGTTGTTCTGCGCCGGCCTGCGGCGCGCTCACATCGAACAGGATCCGGATGCTTTGAAATCCAACCGGCGTATCCTTGGAGATTCCCAAGGTTCCCTGCAGATCCAGATCGCCTTCGACGGTGACATCGATACGTTCGGTGGGGATTCCCATCGCCGCGGCGACCATCTGACAGGTGATCTGAGCGCAGGCTGCGAGTGCGCCTAGTAACAGATCTCCGGAGCAGGCGCCCGAGCCCGCTCCGCCCACGCCCTGGTGCGCTTGCGCGCTGTAAATCGCCCGCCCCAGATCGACGGAGCAGGCCGTAGGCGCGTCCGTTTGCGATCCGCGGGCGGTCAGCATAATTCGAGAACTGGCGGGATTCTGGCGATATTGGTCTTTGAGCGGGCGCTGCAACGATCGGATGTCCATGTTGTTCTCAACGATTAAGAGGGATGCGCGTGAACCGCGCGGTGCAGGCGGCAGGCGCGCTCGGGCAATTACAAAGATATCGTGAGGCGGACCGGGAAAGCGACCGCGAGCTCCGAAATTCAGGAAAATCTGACTTTGAAATCGGGGCTTTTCTCCAGGTGGATGCTGTCGACGAATCGCACTTTGCCGGTGCGCAGCGTCATGATCACGGAAGAGGTCCGCGTGCCTTCTCCGAAAAAGCGTACGCCCTTCATCAGGGCGCCGTCGGTCACGCCCGTCGCCGCAAAGATCAGTTGCTTGCCGGGGGCAAGGTCTTCCGCCTCATAGATGCGGTTCTTGTCCTTGATCCCCATGCGCTCTAAACGTTCTTCCTGCTCCGGTTTCACGACGAGGCGTCCGAGCATGTATCCGTTGAGGCAGCGAACGGCGGCGGCAGTGATTACGCCTTCCGGGGCCCCGCCGGATCCCATCACGGCGTGAACGCCGGTTCCGATGACGGCGGCTGCAATTCCAGCGGAGAGGTCGCCATCCCCGATGAGCCGGATCCGCGCCCCGGCCGCGCGAATGTCTGCAATCAGCTTCTCGTGCCGGGGACGGTCCAGCACCATGACCACCAGGTCTTCGACGTCGCGATCCAGCCGCCGGGCGATGTTTTTCAGATTGTGGGATACCGGCGCGTCGAGATAGACGGCGTCCTTGCAGGACGGGCCGACGACAATTTTGTCCATGTAGCAGTCGGGGGCATTCAGCAGGCCGCCGCGCTCCGAAGCGGCCAGGACGGTGATCGAGCCCGGGGCGCCAGTTGCGCACAGATTCGTGCCCTCCAGAGGATCGACGGCGATGTCTACATCGGGAACCTCGGTGCCGTCGGGAAATTCGGCTCCCACCTTCTCGCCGATGTAGAGCATGGGGGCTTCGTCGCGCTCGCCCTCTCCGATCACGATGGTGCCGCGCATGGGGATCGAATCCATGGTCTTGCGCATGGCTTCGGTGGCAACCTCGTCGCTGAGCTTGCGTTGACCCTGGCCCATCGTCCGGGCGGAAGCGATGGCCGCTACTTCCACCACGCGCAAGAAGCGCGACGCCAGGTCGCTCTCGATATTTTCCCCATAGGTGCGGGCTTTGCCTTCCGGACGAGTCTGCGTAGCCATGTCTTTCTCCCAGGTCAGAGGTCTGATGCGCCGGGTTGAGACTATAACCCAACGGTTCGAAGAATGAAAATACAGCATTCACCGAATCGATTTTGTACATACCGGCGGCCCCGCCGCTGCAGGGTAGGGCCATGCTATGCTCCTATCCCGGATTCGAGTCTTTATGGCTGACACGCGCCCCCTGACCTTTCTCTGCATCACGACCTACGAAAAGGGACAGGAGTTCATGCGCGAGTGCAAGCGCGCGGGGTGCCGCATCATCCTGCTCACGGCGGAAAAATTACGGGACGCCGACTGGCCGCGGGAGAGCCTGGACAGCACGTTTTACCTGCCCGAAGAGATACCCTTGGGCGACATCGTCAAGGCTGTCACACACCTCGCGCGAGGGGAAAAAATCGACCGCATTGTGGCGCTGGATGAGTTCGACATGGAAACGGCGGCCACGCTGCGCGAGCATCTGCGAATCCCGGGCATGGGCTTGACGACGATGCGCTACTTCCGCGACAAGCTGGCCATGCGCATGCGGGCGCTGGACCGCCACATCCGCGTGCCGGATTTTGTGCCGGTCGTGAACCATGGCGACATTCAATATTATCTCGATCATGTGCCTGGACCCTGGGTCCTGAAGCCACGCCAGGAGGCGTCGGCAATCGGCATCAAGAAGATTCATGCCGGCGAACAGCTGTGGCCAGTGCTCGAACAGTTGGGCGATAAGCAGTCCAATTATCTGCTCGAGAAGTTCGTGCCCGGAGACGTGTATCACGTGGACTCGGTGGTGTGGGAGAACGAGGTCGCATTCTCCAACGTCAGCCGGTATGGCAAGCCGCCCATGAACGTCGCGCAGGGCGGCGGGATCTTCACGAGCTACACGATTGGGCGGGGGAGTGAAGACGATAGCGCTCTGCGGGCCATGAATCGCGATCTGATTGCGGCGCTGGGACTGCTGCGCGGAGTTTCGCACGCGGAGTTTATCAAGGCGCAGGCCGATGGTAATTTCTATTTTCTGGAGTGTGCTGCGCGAGTCGGCGGGGCTTACATCAGCGAGATGGTGGAGGCGGCGACCGGGATCAACTTATGGCGCGAATGGGCGCGCATAGAAGTGGCCGGCGGCGATGGCGGGTACAAACTGCCGCCGGTGCGCGAGGAATATGCCGGCATCATTCTGTCGCTGGCGCGCCAGGAGAATCCTGACAATTCAGCGTACAACGATCCGGAAGTCCGCCTTCGCATCAAGCGGCATCATCATGCGGGATTGGTGCTCAGTTCGCCGGACCCAGCCAGAATTCCGGCGTTGCTCGAGCAATATGCGGAACGCTTTGCGCGGGAATTCCTGGCAGTCGAACCGCCCCGCGACAAACCCACCGCCTAGCGCCACTCAGTTCGACGTAGAACGTCAGCCTGCGGCCCGCATTTCTCTGCTAGTATTTGCCTCATGAGCACAACTACGGAACAGCCCGTCCAGGTGGAACGATCGGCGTCAGAACGGCCGGAGCGCAAGGAACCTACCTATCTGTTCACGGAAAAATACGTAGCCGACAAAAGTGAACTGGCGCGCAAGTTTCTGGATACGCGGGAGCGCCTCAACGCGAACGTCGACAAGGCGAATAATTTTCTGGTAAAGCGCTTCTACAATATCGACCACAATACGTACCTGGAAGGTGCGCTGCCGGCTAAGACGAAGGAGTTGATGGGGCTGGTGGCGTCAGCGTGCCTGCGCTGCGACGACTGCATTTTTTATCATGCCATCCAGTCGTATCGCTTGGGCGTAGGCCGCGCCGAGCAGGAAGAGGCTCTCAACGTGGCTCTGGTTGTCGGGGGAAGCATCGTGGTCCCGCATTTGCGCCGCGCGTATGAACTGCTGACAGAGTTGTATGGCTGATCACGGCGGACGGCATGTTCCCGCCCTTGCTTTCCTCAAAAATGCCGGAACCCTTCTAGAAAGCGTCGATCCCAGTGACGCTTTGCCCGATGATCAGCGAGTGCACGTCGTGGGTGCCTTCGTAGGTCTTTACCGATTCCAGGTTCATCAGGTGGCGCATGATGGGGTAGTCATCGGCGACGCCGTTGGCCCCCAGGATGTCCCGTGATAAGCGGGCGCATTCCAGGGCCATCCAAACATTGTTTCGTTTTGCCATCGAGATATGCTGGGGCTCGACCTTGCCGGCATCCTTCAGCCGTCCCACTTGCAGGACGAGAAGCTGTGCCTTGGTGATTTCGCTGATCATCCAGGTGAGCTTGTCCTGGACGAGTTGATGTGAGGCGATGGGTTGATCGCGCCATTGCTTGCGGAGAAGCGAGTACTGCAGGGCGCAATCGTAGCAGGACATGGCGGCGCCCACGGCTCCCCAGGCAATTCCGTAGCGCGCCTGGTTCAGGCACATGAGCGGAGATTTCAGGCCGCCACTCTTTGGCAGCAGGTTCGATTCGGGCACGTGCACATCCTGCAGCGAAAGGCCCGAAGTCACGGAAGCCCGCAGCGACCACTTGCCGTGAATGTCGTCCGCCTTGAAGCCGGGCCGATCCGTCTCCACTAGAAATCCGCGGACGCGGTCGTTCTCGTTCTCAACTTTTGCCCAGATGATGGCCACGTCGGCGATGGTTCCCGAGGTGATCCACATCTTCTCGCCGTTGATGACGTACTCGTTGCCCACCTTCCGGGCGCGGGTGCGCATGCCCCCTGGATTGGAACCGAAGTCAGGCTCGGTGAGGCCGAAGCAGCCGAGCTTTTCCCCCTTTTGCATGGGCGGCAGCCAGGTATTTTTCTGCTCATCGCTGCCGAATTCGTAAATGGGATACATGCACAGTCCGGACTGCACGCTGACAAAGCTGCGCACCCCGGAATCGCCTCGCTCGAGTTCCTGTGTCATCAGGCCGTATTCCACGTTGCCCATGCCGGCGCAGCCATAGCCCTTCAACGACGCGCCAAAGAAACCCAGTTCGGCCATCGGCTTGACCAGTTCCCGGGGGAAGCGACCGGCCCGGTTGCATTCTTCGATGATGGGAATCAGATTGTCTTCGATGAACTGCCGGGTGGTGTCGCGGACGAGCTTTTCCTCGTCGGTGAGCAGGGAATCGTACTGGATAAAATCGACACCGCGAAACTTGATGGCAGGCATGACGTTTCTCCGCAACTACAGAAATGAGCCCATGAATACAGGCAGGCAGCCATTGGTTTGCCGCAAGCAGGACACGCCCCACAGCGGAAGGCAAACATATGACGGTAGCAGGGGCAACGCGGCGGGGTCAAACGGGATGCGCAGCGGGAAGGTCCAGCCGATCGTCGTGACGGCGGAGTTGGCTGGCTTCTGCTGATTAAAATTTCGGAATCCAGCGCGGCACGGACCGGCAGTACTGTTGGTAGGATTCTCCGAACTGGCGGCGCAGCGTGGGCTCTTCATAGTAGATGACGAACAGGTGAGCGGTTCCCAACATTACGGCGGCGTAGAGGACGAGGTGAAGCGAACGAAACAGCGCGGCCTCTCCGAGAATCACGAGTGCGACCCCGATGTACATGGGATTGCGCACGTGACGATGCAGCGCGGTGGTCACCAGGAACTTGGTGGGCGCAATGGGAGCCGGCGTGCCTAGCCCTCGAACTGCGAATTCCCACGCACAACGGAAATAAATCGCGGCGCCAAGCCCGATTAAGGCTATGCCCAACCACTTGAAAGGCGCGTTGTCGGGCAAGTAAAAACCGCTTAGAAGCCAACGGGGTATAAGAACGGCTACGGTTCCAGGCACCAGAACGCTGAACAGGATCGTTTTCACAATTGGTGAAAAGGTGGGTTTCACTGAAGCTCCGCACGGCGCAAGACAGCCGCGACGACCTTACGGTAAAATGGACCTGGGCGGAAGAATATTGAGACGCAGCTTTAACGTCTTCCCGAGTGGATTCCGGTGCTGAACTCGATTCGCTGACAGACTCCGGAACAAGATTTCAGGCAAATCCCATTCACCCATCCGCGCTGAGAGGTGCGGATGTGCTGCGCACACATTCGAGATCAGGAGATCAAAGTCATGGCAGTAGGCGCCAAGATTGCAAAGACAGCCGACCGCAAGAAGGTCATGGACACCACCAAGAGCACGGATTGCCCCAAGTGCGGCAAGCCCACGCGCATCGTAAAGCGCGTAAAAGACCGCGAGCGCGGCGTACCGGGTGGGATTTATATTTCGTGCTCGGGGTGCGAGTTTTTTGAGAAGCTGTAACAGGCTCCAACGTTACGATCTGCCAGAGCGCAGCGCCAATGACGCTGCGTTTTTTTTCATTCACTCAGCGATTGGACAGGGTGGAGATATCACCAAGTCCAAGCAGACTTCTATCAGCTGTAACTAATGTCAGCTTCAACAATTGCGCAGTTGCAGCCAAAAAGTGGTCGGCGGGATCATTGTGCGGCAGTACGAGTTGCCGGGCTAGCAAAGCGATCTCATGGGTTAACGGAGCTTCCCGCAACGGGGACGTCGCCCTTCTTACCCAGTCCGCCAAGTCCGCAGGCAAGCGAATTCTGCCTTTCGCATTAAGCGTCAGTGCTTCCCATGTGCTGATGGGGGAAAGCCACGTTTCATTCTGCGGATTTCTGAGTTCATGCAGGACTCTCTTCCCGAGCTTCGCTGGTTCATTCAAGCTCCACAACCAGATGTGTGTGTCGAGAAGAAGCTTCAACCGCGGAGAGCCTCCCACTCATTTTCATCCGTGGCCGGAGAAACGATATCGCCTAGAATTTTCATCGAGTCCTTCATCGAGCCGATCCAATTTCCAGTTGCGGCGTTAGGCGACGGAGGAACCACCTCGGCCACGGGTTTGCCGAAACGCGTTACCATGATGGGCTCCTTTGTTTTGTGTACTTCATCCAGGACCGCGAGACACTTGGCCTTAAATTCCGAAATTGCCATTTCCTTCATAGTATAAATATTAGACCATAGTCTAAAAAGGTAGTCAAACGTGCTGCACGCGATAGTCTTGAGAATGCAGCAAGGGCTGGAAATTCGTACTGTCACGTGGTCATTTGACCGAGGATGGCCCGCGCTTCAGCGGCTGGATCCGCAGCTTCTGTAATCGGTCTTCCAACAACGATGTAGCTCGCGCCTGAGGCGATGGCTTCGGCTGGGGCAACAACCCGAACCTGGTCGCCAACGCTTGAGCCTGCTGGACGAACCCCTGGAGTTACAATCGCGAACTGATTTCCGAGCTCTGCACGCAGGGTGGAAGCTTCCCGCGCGGAAGCCACAATGCCTTGGCATCCATTGGCCAAGGCAATCGTGGCAAGGCGCACCACGGTGTCCGAGACTGCTCCGCGAACTCCGATTTTTTCCAGATCGCCGGCGTCCAAGCTCGTTAGCACGGTGACGGCAAGGACCATCAGTTCGGGACGGACTTTCGCTGCTTCCACGGCGGCGCGCAACATCTTGTTGCTGCCGGAGGCGTGCACCGTCAGCATGCTGACGCCAAGTTTCGCAGCTTCGGCAACCGCGGCTCCAACCGTGTTGGGAATGTCGTGATACTTCAGATCAAGGAAGACTCGGCGTCCCGACGCAACCAGGTCCCTCACCACTTGCGGTCCTTCGGCAGTGTAGAGCTGCATGCCGACTTTGTAGGTGAAGGCGGAATCGCCCACCGCCGCCACAATCTTCCGGGCGGCGGCGGCGGTTGAAACGTCGAGGGCTACAATGAGCCGCTGGCGCGGATCGCCAGGGTGAAGCTCATGACTCCGATGGCCGGGGCTATCGGTCGGGATGCGGTTGGGCAGTGCAGCCGGCATCCCGGTCAGTATAGAGTTTTTATGGAAGTCGCGCTACAGGGGGACGGTTATAGGCGACCGTCTGGTACGCGGGCGGCACCTGGCGAGGGTCCACCAGATCCAGACGTACGCGTTGCAGGCCTTGGCGCCTGAATTGGAGTGCCTGAGCGGCTCCATAGGACAGGTCAATAATCCTGCCCGGAACCACCGGACCGCGGTCATTGACCCGCACAATCACGGCCTTGCCATTGCGCAGGTTCGTGACTTTCACGTAGCTTCCCATGGGAAGCTTCAGGTGGGCAGCAGTCATGTCGTACATCTCGTAGGGTTCGCCGCTGGCCGTGGCCTTACCTTGAAAGGTCTCCCCATACCAGGAAGCGGTCCCCACCTGATACGGCTTGGTTTTGACCTGTTTGCGGGCTTCGGTTCTGACTTGAACAGAACTACTTGGAGCCGGTTTCGCCTCCGAGATGTTCGGTCCCTGAGCCGCTCCCAGGCCGACGATCAGAAAAGCAATCGCCAGTCCATGAGCTATACGTCGTCGCATTCAGTTCTCCTCGCATACTCAAAAGTTACTTTGGCCTTAAGGCTGTTTCCTGCAGTTCCCAGATGCTATCGGCGTGCCAAAGGGGTGTCAAGGCGAAATGAGGGGTTCCAGGATGACCTCCTAGTAATATAAGTCTTAAGTAACCACCTTCTAATTTAACGAGATGCAAGTTAGGACGTTTGTTTCGCGCAGTTTACGTATTTATCAAAAAGTAAATGGCCCGTTGGAAGAGTGAAGGTAGAATTTACAAGTTTGGCGGAATCAATGACTTACCGGGGCCAATTATATAACATACACAGAATCATGTATTTACAGTGCAAGGTTCGAAGCGCGTCACGGAAAAATTATGTTTTCCTGACCGACCTGGAGGTAACCTCCACTGGTAAACCAGTGGATGATGCTCGAGCCAAAACGGGGTACTATCAAACCGGCAAGAACGGGAGTCCATGTCCGAAAAACCACCGGTAGTGCTCACCATTGCAGGCTTCGACCCCTCCTCGGGAGCGGGCGTGACGGCCGACGTCAAGACGATTGCGGCGCATGGTTGTTACGGCGTGGCGTGTATTACAGCATTGACTGTCCAATCCACGGCCGGAGTGCGCCGTGTCGAACCAACAGACGCCGCCATGGTTAAAGAGACCCTGGAAGAGCTCGATGCCGACCTGGATATTGCCGCAGTTCATATCGGTATGCTGGGATCGGGAAAGGTCGTCAGGGCGGTCGCCGATTTTCTGGAAGTGGCTGGGAAAACGGGGGGTGCTTCCCCGCTGGCCGGACGGGCTCGGCTGCCCAACGTCGTCCTGGATCCAATCCTCCGGTCCTCTTCGGGGGCTGAGCTGCTGGACCCAGCTGGAGCCAGACTTCTGGTGGAGCGCCTGGTCCCGCTGGCCGACGTCATTACCCCGAATCTGGATGAGGCGTCGGCGCTTACCGGGCACCAAGTGAAAGACTTAGACGAGATGAGGGCGGCGTGTGCCAGACTCCATCAAATGGGAGCCTCGGCAGTGGTCATCACGGGGGGACATCTGGAAAAAGCGATTGACCTGTTGAGCTTTCCCACCGGCAAGGGCATTGAGCAGGAGGTCTTCAAGGCCGAAAGGCAGGAATCGAGCTCAACCCACGGGACCGGCTGCGCTTTCGCCACGGCCATGGCGTGCCACTTGGCGCTGGAGCGCGGCTTGGCCGAAGCCACCTTACTCGCCAAGACTTACGTCAGCGCCGCGATCACCAACGCGCAGACGGTGGGGAAAGGCATTGGCCCGGTTCACCATCTTTACCGCATGAACCAGCAGCGGCGTGCCGCGGGTAGCGGCGGCGAATCGGCTTAGTTGTCGTTCTTAGGAGGTTTCTTGAGAAGGATTCCGGCCACGAAGGCGACGGTGGCCCCCAGCAGCCATTCCGCCCGGTAGAACTGGACCGCTTGCCACTCCACTAGTGTCCTGGCGGTCAGAAAGCCGACCAGCAACGCCCCGCCGACGCAGCCCAGACCGATGAGGAAAGCCACGAAGGAGGCCGTTGACAGTCCTATACGGCTCTTGATTTCGTGAAACGAAAGGTAGCGCAGCCAGGACGGGAACTTCATCTCCGGCCACGAAAAACCCGAAACAAGCGTGCGGGTCGTCTGGACAGCCTGCAGCCAAAGCCCCGAAATCCGCGAGACGTCCTCCATGGCGGTGGGACTCAGGGCCTCCGGACGGCGCGCGCCGCAGGAATGGCAAAATCGCGATCCCAGCAAATACTCGGTTGCGCACCGTGGACAGGCTTCCGCCATGCTGGTCGCCGATTCGGCAACCGTGACCGGATCTTCGACCCTGGGGACGGGCGGCCGCCAGAATTCCGGCTGTGTACCGTGCGCTAATTCTGCCATTCTCGTTTCCTAACTGGGGGAGAGCTTTGTACACTCTCTTCGCATTCCAATATCCAAAGTCATTTCAGATATAAGTCCGTGCTACGCAGTGACTTGTCTCAGTTTTCATGGGCGCGATCAAGCTTTTACGGAGCAATAATTACTTGCGTAGCCGAGTAAAGTTGCCTCAGTTACGTAAGCCTATGGCCGGCTGGCGCATTCGAAAATCTCGATCCCGCGCCGACAAACCTGTACCAAGGGAACGTCGAATTATAGGCCGAGGCGAGGGAAACCGCAGGTAGCTGAGCGGGCACTTGGCTAACATTCCTGGTTCGGTCTGGGTTGCCCAAAGGCGTATCGAAAGCGCGAGGCAGGGCGTTCGGATTGGATTAGACTAGGACAACAGGGCTGGTGTTCAAACGTTCCCCATGAAATCTGTGTCGCGTTGCAGACTCTTCTGCTTTTTCTTCTTGCTGGTTAGCCTTGGCCTTGCTGCCTGTTCCGTTGCCGCAGCGCAATCAGAGGCCGCCGCAAAGAGCAAACATGGGGTGCCGCGGGATTCGCTCACCGATGTGGCTTTCGACCGCTTTTACAACATGGACTATGACCGGGCCACCCAGGAGTTCGAGAAGATCGTGGAGAAGCATCCCGACGATCCTTTCGCAGTGAATCATTTGCTGACGGCAATCCTGATGCATGACCTTTACGACACCGGGGCCATGAACACCGGCGATTATGCCAATGACAGCTTCATTGGACGCGCCCCTCGCCCCACGGATCAGAAGGTCAAGGATCAGATCAAGGAACTGGTGAAGCGGGCGCAGAACCTGGAAGAACAGCAGCTCAGGAAAAATCCCAACGACATCGATGCGCTGTATTGCCGGGGGGTGACGCGGGCGCAATTCGCGGTTTATACCGGCCTGGTGGAGCGCGCATGGTTCTCGGCCCTGCGGAACGCGGTCGGAGCCCGCCACGACCATGAGCGTGTGCTGGAATTGGATCCCACATACGTCGATGCCAAGCTGGTGGTCGGCACGCACAACTATGTTGTCGGCAACCTGCCTTGGAGCGTGAAAGTCGCAGCCGCGATCGCTGGCCTCAGCGGCTCTAAAGACAAGGGACTTGCCTACCTGCGCGAGGTCGCCAGGAGCGACGGTGAAAACGCTGTGGACGCCAAGGTGGTGCTGACGCTATTCCTGCGCCGCGAACATCAGTACGACGAGGCGCTCGGATACATGCAGGATCTGACGGCGAAGTATCCGAAAAACCATCTTTTCCCCACCGAAGTTGCCAACCTGCAGCGCGCCTCGGGAGATCTGCCGGCCGCGGAAGCCACCTACCGCAAAGTCTGGCAGAACGGACGCGAAGGGAAGTATGGCAATCTGCATTATGAATTGGCGGCCTGGGGATGGGGCGAATTGTTGCGCAGCAAGAAGGATCTGCCCGGCGCGGCGGCTGCCTATGAGCTGGTGAATCAGGCGCCCAATCCGGATCCGGACATTCTGCAGAAAGCGAACCTGGCGGCCGGGGAGATGTACGACCTGATGCAGAAGCGGGATCTGGCCATGAAGCGCTACGAAACGGTCCTGGCGGGAAATGCCAATACAGGACCCGCCGATCAGGCGCGGCGCTACATTCGCGAGGCGTACCGGGAGTGAGGGAACCTGCGGGCTGAAACCTTCGTATAGTCCTGTGGGGGCAAAATTATGTATTGCAACCATTGCGGAAAAGTAATTCAAGACGACGCCTCGGTTTGCGCCTATTGCGGCATTCGAGTGGGATCCTGCCTGGCGCGGAGAAAGCTCATCCGCCCCCGGGTTGGACGCAAGATCGCCGGCGTTTGCCTCGGGTTCGCCGAGTACTTCGACATGGATGTCACGCTGGTAAGGGTTGTGTGGCTGATCGTGGCTTGCATGACCGTGATCGGTTTCCTGTCGTATCCGATCGCATGGATCATCATGCCCGAAGAGCCGCGGCTATTGCCTGCTCCGGTCGGCACGCCGCAGGCTACACACTCCTAGGCAGACCTTCGTCCCTCGGAGGTCTCGCCGACTGCTGAACGCAAGCGCTGTTGCCTCGTCGTTGTATGCTTTAATCGCTGCATGCAGCCTCATTCCTTCCAACGGGTCCAGAGCGGCGACGCGGAAATACGCTACTGGACTGTTGGGGACGGTCCTCCCGTTGTCCTGCTGCATCCCTTCCCGCTTCATCACGAGTTCTGGTTGCCGGTAGCGGAGACTCTGGCGTCGCGGTACCGGCTGATCATGCCTGATCTGCGCGGACACGGGGAATCCGGCATAGGAGAGGGGCCCGCCACCATGGAAAAACATGCGGCGGACGTGCGGGTGGTAATGGACGATGCCGATGTGGGCCGCGCCCCTATGATCGGAGTCTCCATCGGCGGCTACCTGCTGTTTGAATTCTGGCGCCGGTACCGCGGACGAGTGGCCGCGCTCGGACTGTGTAATACGAAAGCTCCGGCCGACAATGGCGAAGCTCGCGCCGGACGCCTGCAGGCTGCCAACGATGTGCTGGATCGCGGCACGGAGCCCTTTTTTCGATCCATGATTGCCAAGGTTCTGGCCAAGAGCACCCGCGAATCGGGTCCCGACCTGGTCGACAATGCCATCCGAATGATGCAGAAGATGTCCCCCGAAGCTGTGGCGCAGGTGCAGCGTGGTATGGCCGAGCGTCCTGACTCAGTCGAAACGCTCAAGACGATCAATGTCCCCACACTGCTGGTGACCGGGGATGAGGATCTGATGACCGGGATAACAGAAGCCGAACTCATGCGCCAGCACATTGGCCGCAGCGAACTGCGCGTGATTCCGAAGGCGGGACATTATTCGGCGTGGGAACAGCCGGAACAATTCGCGCGCTTGCTGCGGCAATTTCTAGATGCAATCTAGCCCTCTAGCCGAGGGCGACAGATTTGGAAGGTCACCGTAGAGACGTAGCTTGCTACGTCTTGCCGCGAGCTATCCGTGTCGGCGCGGCCGGCAGAGACGTTGCAAGCAACGTCTCTACGATCGGTTCCCGGGCAGGAGTTCCCGAGCTACGGAAGTTTGTACTCGCCTCACCGGGTTAAGGCCTGGCCCCCGGCTTTTAGCCCTTTGCCTTCGAGTGGACTAAAATCAGGGCGCCATGAAAACCCTCGCCGTCCTGATCATCTCCACAATCTTCTCTATCATTACTTTCGCCCAGAGCGCGGCGCGCCCACATATCACGGGCATCGATCACGTCGCTTTTTATACCACCAACCCTGAGGGCGTAAGAAAGCTGTACAGCGAGATTCTGGGCCTCGCTCCCGTGCCTCCCATCGAATCGGGCGAGACCGCGCGGTACATGTCGGGCAAGCAATGGGCCGGATACAGCGCCGCGCCCGATCCGAAAGCTACTGATCGGATGGATCATGTGGCCTTTACCACTGACAACATCGCCGGGCTGCGACGGTATCTCGTGCAGAAAGGATTCAAGCCCGGACAGATTCAAGGCCGATCCGACCACAGCCTCACCTTCGTGGTCGACGATCCCGAGGGGCACCACATCGAGTTCGTGGAGCGCGCGAAAAACGAGAGCACGCCGGCAGCGCCGGACGCGGTCTCGCGCCGCATGATCCATGCCGGTTTCCTGGTGCACAACCGGGCGGCAGCGGATCATTTTTACCTGGAGGTGCTGGGCTTCCGCCCCTACTGGCATGGCGGGATGAAGGACAACGAGACCGACTGGGTTGCCCTGCAGGTTCCTGACGGCACCGACTGGCTGGAGTACATGCTGAACCAGTCCGCACATTCCGACCTGCGGCTTACCGGGGTCATGAATCACATCTCCTATGGCGTCTCTGACATGAAGAAGTCCCAGGCCCTGCTGGAAGCGCACGGCTGGAAGGAGCACGGGGATGAGCACGCCCAGATGGGACGCGATGGCAAGCGCCAGTTGAATGTTTTCGATCCCGACCTGACGCGCATCGAACTGATGGAATTCAAGCCGGCCGAGAAGCCCTGCTGCAGCGAATTTACGGGTCCGCATCCCAGCGAAAGCGAGTAAATCGGGATAGTTTCGAGTTTCGTGTTTCCAGTTTCGAGCAGTTCGGTGGATCTGACGCACCTCAGGTGTACTTGAAACTCGAAACTCGAAACTCGAAACTCGAAACTCGAAACCTGAAACTCTTCTGGGATTTGTTAGAATTCCCGCGATGACAACTCCCACGTTGGAATTCGTTCTGGTGCCGGCGGGCAGCCGGGTCACCGCCAAAGGGGACGGCGCGGCGGTGGATCTTGGCGGCGCATCCCAGCGCGTCTTTCTGGTCACGCTTTCGATTACCAGCATCATTGAGCAGGAGTCGCTGGACGTCAGTTTCTACGGTTCGTCCGATGGTGCCGCCTGGACGCCCAAGCCGATTGCGGCATTTCCCCAGCAGTTCTATACCGGCGATTGGCCGTTGTTGCTTGATCTCACCGCGCAGCCTGATGTGAAGTTCGTGCGCGCCCATTGGGAAGTGGCACGCTGGGGACGCGGTACGGAGACTCCTATGTTCGAGTTCGGCGTCACTCTCAAGGAAGTTCCACCGGAGATTCTGCGAGAGGCGAAGGCTGACGCCAAAGCTCTGGCCTGAGCAACGTTAATGTCTGATTCTCGATGGTTGCTCGAGAAGCTGTCCCGGATTTTCTATCAGCCAAGAAGATCACCGTCATCTGTCAAGAATTCCGCGTCCCACTTCATTCATGAAGCCCGAATCCGAAATCACGGTGAAGCCTGCGCACAACCTTCGCGGCACAGTGCAGTTGCCGGGCGACAAGTCGATTTCGCACCGCTATGCCATGTTGTCGGGAATCGCCGAAGGCGCGTCGCGGCTGGAGAATTATTCCACCGGTGCCGACTGCGCCAGCACGCTGTCGTGCATGCGCGCGCTGGGCGTCAAGTGGAGCCGCATGGATGGGCCCGGCAATGTCATTCAGGTGGAAGGCCGCGGACTGTCGCTGGCGGCGCCCTCCGAGCCGCTGGATTGCGGGAACTCCGGTTCGACCATGCGGATGCTAAGCGGTATTGTCGCAGGGCAGCGGTTCACGTCCGAGATGGTGGGAGACGAATCGCTTTCCCGCCGCCCCATGGAGCGCGTGATCAAGCCTCTCACCGCCATGGGCGCCCGCATCGAATCGCAGCAGGGCAACCCTCCATTGCGCATCCACGGGGGATCGCTGAAGGCCATCGATTACACGATGCCGGTGGCCAGCGCCCAGGTGAAATCCTGCGTTCTGTTGGCCGGCCTTTTTGCGGAGGGAGAGACGCGGGTCGAGGAATCGCTGCGCACCCGCGATCACACCGAGGTTGCCTTGCGCGCCTTCGGAGTCCACCTGGACCGCAAGCTGGCCGGCTCCGGCAGTGAAGTCCGCGTCCGCGGCGGGCAGCGCTTGCGCGGGTTCGACGCCCGCATTCCCGGAGATCTCTCCAGTGCTGCTTTCTTTTTGTGCGCAGCGGCGCTTTTCCCCGGCTCGCAGTTGACCATCACGCATTTGCTTATGAATCCCACCCGGGCCCGGCTGCTGGACATCCTGATGCAGATGGGGCTGCACATTTCCGTGACCCAACTGGACGAGATACACGGCGAACTCGTCGGGTCTCTGCAAATCGAGGGCGCGGACCTGAAGGGGACCAGCATCGCGGCCGGGGATTCCGCCGCCCTGATCGATGAGATTCCGGTGCTCGCTGCCATCGCACCATTCACCGCGCAGGGAATTGAGATTCGAGATGCCAAGGAGCTGCGCGTGAAGGAATCGGACCGTATCGCAGCGCTGGCCGAGAACCTGCGCCGGATGGGCGCTGCAGTCGAGGAGCGCGAAGACGGCCTGAAGATTCCCGGCGGACAGACTCTACATGGCGCCGAAATTGATTCTTTGGGGGACCATCGAATTGCCATGGCGTTTGCCGTGGCCGCTCTGCGCGCCCAGGGGGAGACTCTGATTCATGGGGCCGAAGCGGCGGCCATCTCGTATCCGGCCTTTTTCCACACCCTGGAAGAGCTGGCCGAGCGCTAATGCGGCGCCACATCCCCCGTTCGAGTAACCGCCGCCCTATGACCTCCGTGACCTGTTCTCTATTTGCCATCCAGTGAAAAATACCCGTATCCCGAGGCTCTCCGCCTCGGATTCAACTGGGGTTCCCCTCTTGCGGAGGAAAATGAGAATGCGTTTCAAACTCGCTTTCTGCGTGGTGCTCGGCCTGGCGTCGGTTGGTTTCGCCAAAGAGCCGAAGACTTATCAGACAGGGAAGCTTATGCAGATGGATTCGGTGCCGTGCGGGACGGCGGAGAAGGACGCGAAGAGTTTTGCCGGCGAGATGCTCGGTACCGACTCCGGCAGCAAGAAGACACGGGAAGTTCTCTGCCAGGAATACATTTTGCAGGCCGAGCACGTGATCTATCGCATTCGCCCGCGCGACGAGAAGCATCCCGTGCTCCTGCCTCCGGGCGAGCGAGCGCAGTTTCGGCTGCAAAAGGACAAAATGCTATTGAAGGTCGAAGACCTCGACGGCAAGGAGCGCGAGTACATCGTGGTTTCCATGACTCCAAGATCGGACGGCAGCACGGCCGATGCGACTCCCTCACGCCTGAACCATCTGCAATAACCGAAGCGCCACTCAAACGGGGGGACGCGGACTGCCATCCGCGTCCTTTGTTTTGTTAGGATTACGTCCTCGCCCCCGGGGACTCAAACCCGGGTTTCACCTGCAGGGTTTCCCCTTCCAACCATTCGCCGCGCAGAGCGCATCAATTACCCGTAGTTTGGCTGTGTCTCTCTGCTCGCCCTGGGCCGTGCCTGGGGTTGAAAAGTGTGCTCGGCACAAAACTTTTAGGAGTCAACCCATGAAACGGTATCTAGGCATTGTAGCTGCGGCGCTATTCTTTGCCGCCCCAATGGTGGTGGCGCAAGAATACGATCATATGGATCATGTCGAACTGGGCGTGTTCGCGAATTATTACCGGCTGACCGACCCCGGCCCGACCAAGAACTTCCTCGGCCTGGGCGGCCGTGCTGCTTTCGGCATCCGGCCCAGCATTCAGCTGGAAGCGGAAATGGCATACGATTTCAAGCGGAACTACACCAACACCTTCGACAACGGTACGGTGACGACCGCGACCGTGACCACCGGCCTGCGCACCCTGCACGGCTTCTTCGGTCCGAAATTCCAGACCGGATCCGGGGCATTCCGCGCCTTCATTACGGGCAAGGTGGGATTCGATAATTTCAGTGTCAGCCATGAAAACGCGCCGTCGGGATTTGTGAGCAGCGTCGGCCTGATGAATGGCGCCACCTACTTCGCGCTGTATCCGGCGGGCGGCATCGAGGCTTTTGCCGGACCGATTGGGGTCCGCCTGGAAGTCGGCGACGACATCTTCTTCAACAACGGCGCGCATAACAACCTGCGGGCAAGCATCGGCCCTCAGTTCCGGTTCTAGCGGCGTATTCGTAGTGCCAGGCGGCGGCCTTCAGGGTCGCCGCTTTTTTCTTTGCGACATCCCTCGCTGAGTTTCATCGCCCCGCGGGCTGCTGTGATACAGTATTGCCCACTCACCGCCGGCTGTGGGGCTGGCCGTATCCTGAGTTGCCGCTCGTCCCAAGGAGTTCTTCAATGACCACTCTGCGCGACCTGGTGAAAGACCGCCGGCTGTATGCGGTGGATTCGAACCGCTCCGTGCTGGAGGCTGCCCGCTACATGATGGAACACAATGTGGGCGCCGTCCCGGTATTGCGGGATGGCGACCTGGCGGGAATCCTCTCCGAGCGGGATATCATGAACCGGGTAGTCGCGCTCGGGCGCACGCCCGGCACCACCGCGGTGGCGGAAGTCATGACTGCCAACCCGCGATCCGTGGCTGCCGACGAAAGTATTGAAGAGTGCCTCTTCATCATGCGCGAGTTCGGGTTCCGCCACCTGCCCATTGTTGATGGCAAGGAACTGAAGGGCGTGATTTCGCTGCGCGACGTGCTGATGCACCAGGCCGCCGAACTGGAGCGCCAGGCGCGGCGGGCGGCATCTTAAGAGCTGCCGGTGTGCCAGCGTGGGGCTGATACCCAAGGCTGGCTCTAACGCCGGCGCAGCAATTTTTCTCCCCCCTTGGGGGGTAGCGTAAAAGGGAACTCGAATACTTTCCCGTTCATGGGGACGCGCAGGATAAATTCCTCCGGCGTTTTCCATCCCCCGATCCATTTGTTTTTCGTGCTGAACAGAACCCACCCGCTTACCTGGGGATTGCCGGCGTCGAGATGCGCCGCGCGCAGGCTGTCTTTGCCCACAAACTCCTGCAATTCGGCGGAGTCTTTCAGGTAGGCGCGCAGGTACGCTTCTTTTTCGGCGTTCTTAACCGGATCCTTCTTGACCTCGCGGGCCGTCTGGCGGTTCAGGGCATCGGCGTCGCCCTGGATCTTGCGGGTAAACTCGTCGGGATCGAGCGCGGTCTGTTCCACCTGGAAATGCTTTACAAATTCGAGTGAGATGTTGTGCGCGTTAAGGTCCAGGCTCTGCTGGCCGCGGTCGCGCAATTCGAGCAGCACGGCAAAGAATGGTTCGTGCCGGCGGCGGACCTTTTCCAGTTCCTGCTCGTCCACCGCCAGGGTGATGCCCAGGTCACCGGACCAGAGTCCATAGCGAAGCTTGCCGTCAGGACTGCGGGAAAAGGTGCAGCCGGGAGCCCGTTCGTCCCAGCGCACCGCCGGATTGTTTTTCTTGTCCCCCGCCGGAGATGCCGCACCTGGGGCGGTCCAGAGCAGGGAAGTCACCGCAAGCGCAGCCATCATCCGGTGCAGAGTGCGAGGCGCCGGGCACATGGCTTATGGCTTCGTTGGGGCGGTAACTGCGAGCGAGACGCTGGGGGCCGAAGTAGACGTTCCCGCGTTGCTCGAGATCACGCCGTCGGAATCGATGCCCACGATGGTGAAGGTGTACGTGTTGGCGGGAGTCACTCCATTGGGAGTGGTAGTGCTGGTGGCGGTGGTGCTGCTGCAGGAGGGCAATAGCAAAATGGAGGCGCTCACCACAACTATGGCGAGGAGGGCGCAGGCTTTTCGGGAGCGTTTCCCGCCGAAGAGCGTGCCGATGCCCACCAGTCCCAGCAGGGGCATGGACAGCCACAGAGCGTAGAAGCTCCGCGGATGCGCTGCGGCGCCAGTCGTCACCGGGCCAAAAGTGCTGATGGTGAGGGTCGCAGTCTCGGGATTGGCGCCCAGCGTGAGACTGCTGGCATTGCCCGGGTAGGTGAACGAACACACCGGGGCGATAGTGACCAGCGGGGTAATGGAACTGCAATACAAAGTGATTCCGCCATTGGCGGGCGTCAGGTATCCATTCATCGGATTGACGCTGATCGTGCCCTCCGCGCCGCTGCCCGCAGGCACGCTGTTGGGGGCAAGCGCGTTCTGGATGGTGATGGTGAATTGCGGCGTGACCGCAAGCACGGTCAATTGCAGCGGCGGCGGCGAAAAGGTCGTGGTCGGCCCGGTGCCGGTGATGGTCACGCTGTATCCCACGGTGGTGGTCTGGGTCGTGCTGGTGATGGTCGCCGTAGCCGTCGCCGGAGGGGTGACGGTCGCCGGACTCACGCTGCAGCCCGGAGTCGAAGTGGTGGGCTGGGTGGCTGTCACCTGGCAGGTCAGAGCGACGGTCCCGGTGAAGCCGGTGGCGGGAGTGACCATAATCGAGGACGAAGAAGTTCCTCCCGGAAAAATCGCGACCGGGTCAAGGGAGGTCGCGCTCAGATCGAACTCGCTGGTTCCCTGGGCCAGAGCCGCGGGTGCGAGCGTGAGGAAAACCGCCAGCAGACACCATGCCGCCGTGGCGGCCAGCCGAGTCCAGAATTTCACCTTGGATGCAGACCCCTCGAATTTCACCATGAGCAGGTTTAGTAGCTTCGATTCCCGGGAGCGCCCAAAAGCTGCCCCGTGCGCGGGATAGTCTGCGACACAACTCCCGAATCTCGCTACGGAATGTTCCATACTACCATCGAAGAGGAGTTCAGAAGTTCAGGGCAAGAGAGAACGGCCGCCCTCCGCGTGGAAGGCGGCCGCTGCGCAGTGCGAGTTGCTAATTCACCGTCAACAGTAAAGGTGGCACAATGGAATGCGTTAGAACTCCATCGGTTCCAGTGACCGTAATCGTATAAGTCCCCGCTGGCGTCCCGGGATTTCCGCCTCCTCCTCCGCCACCTCCACCACCGCTTCCGCCCCCGCAAGCAGGCATGAGAAGCAAGCTACCAAGTATGACAATGAGGGTGGGTGCTAGCAGAGCTGCGCGCCGTAAGCGGGCGGAGCACGTTCCAACCCCCAATACGGTGATTGCCAGCATCGGAAGGAAGATCGCCAACAATATGCCGCCAGGCTGAGAGTTCGGCGCAAGCATTGCCGTGGCCGCTGTTGTGTTGACGGTCAGGGTTGATGTGCCAGAGCCCCCGGGTACCGAGGTTGGAGACAGAGAGCAGGTTGGAGCTGGAGTTCCGCCACCGCTGACCTGACAACTAAGATTCACAGTGTTGCTGTAACCGTTGAAGGGAGCGACGGTGATCGTGGAAGTAGTGGATCCTCCTGCATTCACGGCCGAAAGAGGCGTGCCGGCAATGCTGAAATCGGGCGTCGGCGCAAACACCGTGACGAATGCGTCAGGGCAGGGCACTATTTGTGTGGTCGCCAGCGTACAATTTCCCCCGCCTCCGTACGGTACGCCGTTCGAAACCGGAAGATCGGCCGAGTTGGTAACGCCCGTTACGAGGACGTCCCCTGTGACTTGATCGACGGCAATGCCGCCGAACACGAAGTCCTCGTCCCCGGAGCCACCGACGAACGTTGAGAATGGCAGACTGAGGCTTGAGCCCGTCAATGCAAATTCGGTGACGAATGCGTCTGACTTGAACGCAGCGCCACCTCCTCCGAATGTGCCCTGTGTGGCACCCTGTACGGGAAAGTCTGACGACGTGGTCAGGCCAGTGACATATGCTGTGTTGATGATATTGTCCACAGCTATGCTGAAGCCCTGATCGCTGCCAGTGCCGCCCAAGTAAGTTGAGTAGTTTAATGATGTTCCCGTGGGATTCAAGCTGGTGACAAAGGCATTTTCCGCTCCCACTAGAGTGCTCAATCCGGTCACAGGGTTCTGGGTCCAAAAATCCGTCGAGGAGGTACGTCCAGTGATGTATGCGTTGCCGGAAGAGTCCGCTGCGATCGCGAACGCATCATCGGAGTCTCCGCCACCCAGGTACGTGGAATAGATGTAACCTGGAGTGTTGGTAGGCGTGATTGCGGTAACGAAAGCATCATCGAAAATGGTTCCCGCACCCGCGTTGCAACTACCATTAGGGTCCGTCCCGCAGGCTACCTGCAGCGCTCCCGTTGTCACCGGGAAGTCCGCTGAAACCGTCTCCCCGCTCACATAGACGTTACCCGCCGGATCCAGTGCAACGCCAGTCGCGAGATCGGCGTTGCTGCCTCCTAGATAACTCAGGAAAAGGTACTGGCTGCCATCATTCTTCACCTTGGCGATGAAACCGTCGTCCGCTCCGTTTGACCCTGCGCCATTATTCAACTGTCCTCCCCCTGATAATGGGTTGAGTACGCCACCTCCCAGATTCGTGGAGTAAGTATCTCCGACTACGTACACGTTCTGGGCCGAGTCAACCGCCACTCCTAGAGCGATATCACTGTCTGTACCCCCGACGTAGGTCGACCATAACAGGCTCGAACCATCAGGCTTGAGCTTGAACAGGAACCCATCGTTTGGACCGGATGTAGTGCCGCCTCCAAACACAGTCTGACCGGTCGTGACGGGGAACAACGCCGAACTTGTTCCCCCGGCGACATAAATACCTGTACTGTCGACTGCGATAGCGTCACCGTTGTCTTCATTTTCGCCTCCCACGAGAGTAGTGAAAACAAGATTACCGGCCGTATCCAATTCAGTGACAAACACATCGAAGCCAGCCACAGGCCCAATGGTAGTAATTCCGCCCGAGGGCCCAGGAAAGTCGATGGAGTCAGTCTCACCAGTGATATAAGCATTGCCACTACCATCGACTGTAATGGCATTCGCATCGTCTTCCTTAGAGCCACCCAAATACGTGGAGTAGGAGACTGCCGGATCAATAACCAACTGGCGGCTTCGATCATAAGCGGCCAGAGCGAAGGTGACTTGATTCTGCTTGACCACGAAGCGGGCATCGACCGCCTCCCGGACCCCATTCTCTTCCTGGTAGGCGAACGGCCGATGCAATAGGAGATCACCTGCGGCGGAGACGAGAACGAGATCGCCGGACGGGTTCGTGCGCAGTTCCTTGAGACCTTTGAAGCCTAGTTGGACGGACTGCGGGCTCGCCCCCGGGTTAACAATGAAATCGAATTCCAGCTTGCCCTTCCCATGAAACCACAGATCCACACCCGGATAGATCTCGTGATAACGGACATTGGCATATTGCGCAATATGACTGCGCCACTTGCTGGGGTCGCGGCCCACCAGGTAGTTGGTCGTGCCGGGAAGTTGGTTCTCGGCTGTGAGCTTCGGCGATGGATTCGATCCCAGCATCTCCATAGCGATGGATGCCACCAAGTTGTTCCGGCGGCCATTGGCCGGCACTCGTCGCCCTAGTTCCTTCATCGTTTTGGCAGGACCTATCAACTTGTGCCGGAGCATAGCCCGTGGCCCAATTGTCGAGGTATCCCGGAGCCCGGCTTTCGCCGCGACCGGCATAACAAAGTAGGCCTTGTCCGACGTCAAAAAGAGCGTGTATCCCTTTCCCCTCGCTGTGTACTTCACCTGAGGGTCGGCCTGTCCCTGATTAGCTTCGAATGCCAGAGGCAACGTGGCATAACTCTCTTGGGCCCGTGCCTGCGCCTTTGTTGTTCGCGATCGTGCCTTCAACAGCGAGAGCGAATTCTTGGCTGGAACGGTTGTGGCAGGTCCACGCGAGTTGGCAGGGCCAGCACCTATTACGCCAATAGCGGCCACGATCACGATGGCAAGAATGCAAACCGCGGGCATCCAGACTTTCAGGGCAGATTTAGACACGACGGTCCTCCTGGGATGGTTCCTTTACGCTGGTGGGTGAAAGTAGACTCGGCTGGGCGACACCCCGACCCTTTACTCCCCAGCCGCCAGTTCTGGCAATGTACGTACCGCAGTCGTCGAGTATGGTACGCCCACCCATCCTTAGTCAATGAAAGGAGGCTAGCAATCTGGATACCACGCGGGGGGCCAGGAGAGCCCCCAAATGAGCGTGCCGGAGCGGCAAACTCGCGCTCGGGCGGCTTCTACGGCACGGTTACGATCACCGCACTGCAGGGTTTAGACCCGCGGCGGCGATAGCCGTGCTGCACAGCCGAGTCGAAATATATGGCGTCTTCGCCCTCCAAATCGAACTCCTCGCTGCCGATTTTGATGGTCAGCGAACCCTTAATAACGAATAGAAATTCCACGCCCGGATGAGAGTGGGGCTTGGCTTTTTCTGACCCGATCTCCTGAAAATCTGCCAGGAACGCGCTCAGCTTTCGGTCGGTGGCGCGATAGTCCAGGCACTCGAAGTAGTAGGGGACATCCTGCGCTCCGGGCCTCTCCGGGAAGCGGACCCGCTCCCCCTTGCGCACCACGCCTACCACCCGCCGTTTGCGCTCATCGGTGAAGAAGAAGTCCAGCCCGACTCCAAACACCATGGCTATGCGCAATAGTGTGGGCAGAGTGGGAAACAACTTTCCTCTCTCCAGTTTGGACAGCAAGGCCGCCGACAGGCCGGTATGCTTGCCCAGTTCTACCAATCCCATGCTCTTGCGAAGGCGCAGCGTGCGCAGCTTTTCGCCAATCGAGTACCGCCCCAAACCTTCAGAAATTGTGTTGCTTACGCCGGTCATGATTGCATAATAATAAAATAGATATTCATATTAGTAAATAGTCGAGGCGCGGAAGCGGAAAGCTTCCGCGCGCGAGGGCATGATTATTTCGGCTGCGCCGGCGGTTGCTGCTGAGGTTTTTTCTTGAATAATCCCATGACGCTGTTGATGGGATTGTCCTGCGGCTGCTGGTTGGGATTGTTCTGGTTGTTGAGCTGGTTTTTAAGCGCTCCCTGCAGGAATCCGGTTGCGAGTCCCTTAACATCGGGGGTGAATTTCGGGTCCGACGTCGTGCCGGTGATGCCGAAAGGGATCCCCATGCCCCCGACCTGCGCATTCATCTTGAAGGCAAGCTCATTGTTTGGACTGACGTTGCCGCCGCCGGTCAGCACGCCAATGGCAGGGACGGTGAGGTTGATATTGCTGGCCTCGGTCCCTTGCGGAGCCATCTTCACGTCGGAGCTGAAATTCTGGATGGTGGTGTCGTTGCCGGTATTTTTGCCGGCCAGCGCGGAAATGGCAGCCATCTTCTGGCCCAGGTTGAAATTGGCCAGCTGCGTGTTCTGCAGCTTCACCGCGCCGGTGCTCACCAGCCTGTCAACCGGCCCGGAGCTCGCCATGTTCACGTCGAGGTCGCCGCCCTTGAGCGTTGCCTTGGGAGGCAATATCACTCCAACTGCGGGCAACATGGCCTGAAGGTCGTCCACCGGCATGTTTTGCCCGTTGAGTTTCAGATTCACCGATGTCACTTTGCCGTGCGCGTCATAGGTGCCGGTCAAGTGCGCAACCGCCTTGCCCATGGAGACGTCGCCGCGGGTGATGTTGCCGACTTCTCTGGCCAGGTTGTGAACTACGGTGAAGTCCAGTTTCACCGGCTGGGGCGCCGGAGAACCCTTCTTGACGACCTGCAATTTCGAGCAGGTCAGGGTTCCATTCGCCTTGGCTTCGTTGCCGTTCGAGACCACCGTGCCGTTGAGATCGGCAATGCCCTGGATTCCGGCGGCAGGATCGATAAATCCTGAAGCGGCGAGATTCATATTCTGTACCGAGATTTTGGCGTTGAGCGGGGTGAGCGCGGCGTCATTGACATCGATGGGACCGGCGGTGCCCGTCAGTTTCATGTTGCCGCCCGCGGGCAGGTTCGCGGTCATCTCGAAGGGAAACGACGAGCTGAATGAAAAGTTTTTGATCGAGATATTAACTTCGTTGTACACGCGTTTCGGCTCCGTGGAGTCCGCCCGCGATACGTTCACCCGGCCGTGGTTCACGTTCAGCTTTCCGATGGATAGATTCATGGGATTGCTGCTGGATTTCTCGGCGGACGTGCCGGTCGATTTCTCTGCCGGAGCGGTATCCTGAGCCGAAGGTTTCGCAGTGTTAGGCGATTTCTGGGCTGCTCCTTTGCCGGTACTCGACGCCGCGCCGGAGGGCCGCGCCGGCGCGGAAGGATTCTTTCCTCCCAGGCTGGAGAAGTTCCAGCGCTCACCATTTTCCGATTTCACCAGGCTGATCTGCGGCTGGTCCAGAGTGATGTCCCGGATGTTGAGGGTCTTGGAAAGAATCAGGGGCAACAGTTCAACCCCGACCTTCAGCGATTTCGCCTGCACGAACGGAGCACTGCTGAACTGCGGGTCGTCGGCGATGGAAATGTTATCCGCGGCCACGCTGCCGGACCAGAGCGCCAGAGAGAGGTTTCCCACCTTCACCTGCCTGCCCAGGGCATCGGTGAGTTCGGATTCGAGCTTCGGTCGAAAGGTATTGGCATCGATAAAAAACGGCACCACGATAACAGCGATGATCAGCAGGCCAATGATGATGGCCAGGACTTTCAGAAAAGTTTTCATGATTTCCAACCTCCTGCCAGAACCGGCAAATTGCAGTCGTACGAGAAGGAGATCGTGCGGCGCTGCAAGTCTATCACTGAGAGTCCTGCAGCAGTTCGGGGGAGGGAAGGCGCGCCGGCGGTTGTCCGCCAGTCCCCCCGGCCGCGGCTAACTCCTTCTTCGCTTCCTGTTTGCGTCCCAAGTGGAGCAGCACTTGACCGCGGATGTAATGCGCATCGGTGCGCGCGGGATCGGCCTTGAGAGCGGCGTCGGCCTGCGCCAGCGCCGCCGCAAATTTCTTCTGGCGCTGGTAAATCCTGGCCAATCCCAGGCGGGAACTGGCCAGGCGCGGATCGCGCCGCAGCGCTTCCTGGTAACTCTTCTCGGCGTTGTTGTCGTCCTGCGTCTGCCAATAGATATCCCCGAGTTGCTCGTAATTGAGAGCCAAGTCCGGCTCGATCTCGGCGTCTTTCAGAAATTCATCCCGCGCCCGGGAATAATCCTGCTTTCCCAGGTACGCCAGTCCCAGGTTGAAGTGGACAAACGGAAGCCTGGGGTTCGCCCGGGCGGACGCCTCGAACTGCGCGATCGCCTGGTCGTATTCCTGCCGATTCAGATGATATTTCCCGGCGAAGAGATGGTATTCCAGGGAGTTATTTCCTACCTTAAGGAGTTGCCGGGTGGCGCGATCGTCGAGATCGGTCCGGCCCGCCCGGTGCGCCGCGTTGCTCAGGACATACAGGTAGGCGAATTCGCCCGATTCCTGAGGCCAGAGCGGCTCCAGCGTGGTTGCGGCATCCGCCCAGCGATCGGCAAAGAAATAGCAAAGGCCGAGCAGATACCTGGCCTGGGCGGCGTCCGGTTGCTGGCGCAGGACCGATTCGAAGGCAGGGATGGCTTTGAGAAACTCATTCTGCCGATAATAGGCGAGGCCGATATTGAGCCGGATTCCCGGCGCCTGGGGTTTCAGGCGCTCGGCATGTTGGAGGGCACTGACGGCCTTGGACCACTGCTTGCCCCGCATGTAGACCACGCCCAAATTGGTGTAGGCGTCACCCGACTGCGGATCCAGTTGCAGCACCTGCCGAAAATCACGTTCTGCCTCGACCAGGTTGCCGGCAGCCAATGCAGCGCGGCCACGCTCAAAGATCTGGGCCGGGTCGGCTGCGGCAGACGAGGCGGCCCTGGGTTGACGAACAGATTGGTCCGCTCCCGGTTGCGCCTGCAGGGCGGAAACTAGCGGAGCCGCGGCCGGCAGCAGAAGCAAAAAGAAAATATTCGATGTGATGCGCGCCCTTGACACTCGCATGACTCTCTGCTGTAGTGTCCGCCAGCGCTCGCTTTAAATTCAAGCCCGGCGGGCGGCTTGCTGAATCACCGTTTGTGTTGAGCGTTTCTTTGTTCTCCGGTTCGCTGCCAGGCCTGCAATGGTGACCATTCGTGACGTGGCGAAGGAAAGCGGCTTTTCCTCAACCACGGTGTCGATTGTTTTAAATAACGCGCCGTTGTCACGCTACATTCCCCCCGCTACGAAGAAGCGGATTGAGCGCGCCGCGCAGAAGCTGGGCTACCGGCCCAACCAGTTCGCGCGGTCGCTGCGCAGCAAGCGCAGCCATACTGTCGGGGTGATGGTCTTCGACATGACCGACCCTTTCTGCACCATGATTCTGCGGGGAATCGAGAACACACTCTACGAGTCGTCCTATCTACCGATTCTTACGGACGTCCATAACGAGGGAAGCCGGTTCGAGCGCTACCTGGAGATGCTGCTGGACCGGCGGATTGAAGGACTGATCGTCATCGCCAACTGGCTGTTCCTCGATATCAACCTGCTTGCCGATCTGGAGAAAAGCAGGATTCCCACTGCCATGATCGGCTTCGAGTTGAATACCGAGTCGATGAGTTCGGTGATCGTGGACAACGAAGTGGGCGGAGAGTTGGCCCTGGAACACCTGCACTCCCTGGGACACCGGAAGATCGCATTCATTCGCGGGCCCAAGGGACTGACCGACAGTTCCCCGCGCTGGAAGGGAATCCGAACGTTCGCCAAACAATGCGGCATGGAAATCGACAACCGCCTGGTGATGGACCTGGCGGAGTCGAGCGATCCCCTGTCCAGTTTCGAATCCGGCTATAAACTTACCGAAGAGTTGATTCGGCAGAAACGGCAATTTACGGCCCTGCTCGCTTTTGACGATATGAGCGCTTTCGGGGCGATTCGCGCGCTCAACAAGGCGGGGATCCACGTCCCGCGGCAGTGTTCGGTAATCGGTTTCGACGATGTGGCAACGTCCGCGATCTACACTCCTTCGCTCACCACGGTGCGACAGCCGATGGAGGCCATGGGGATGTCGGCCGTCGGTATCGTAATCGAAGGGATCAACGCGGTTTTAGACAAGCGCGAGTTCCGAGCGACTCACCGCAAGGTAGTCCCCGAGTTAGTGGTGCGCGAGTCCACTGGCACACCGGCTAGCACCATTAGAGGTCACCAGGAGGTTTAGTGAGCAGCATCACGGGCGCGCTTTTTTCTTGACAGTGAGCAGCGTGTAAAGCCAATATTCATACGATTTAATAGACTCCAACTGGGTCTCAGGCTGCAAACAAGTATTTCGAGCGAAGTGTGAGCCGGGAAGCTCGCACTAGAACGTCAAAGTTGACCGAACCGGCGCGGGCCGTGCTCGCGCGTTATGAGGGACAAATCACCATGAAATCTTCTCGCCTATTGTTAGGGATACTGATCGTGCTGGCATTTTGCGTAGTCAGTTGGGCCCAGACCGGTTCCATCACCGGAACCGTGAAAGATCCCTCCGGAGCCGCCATCGCGGGCGCCACGGTCGTAGTCACCAGTCCTGACAAGGGCATCACCCGGGAGATGCAGACCAACTCCACCGGGGACTACAACCAGTCCGGCCTGACGCAGGGCGTCTACGACATCATTGTGACTGCGAGCGGCTTCAAGAAATACCAGGCCAAAGGGGTGAAACTGGACGTGGCGGAGAAGGCCCGCGTTGACGTCACCCTGCAGGTGGGCGCTGCCACAACGGAAGTCGTTGTGGAGGGCTCAAACGTAGCCCAGGTGGAAACCCAGTCTTCGGAATTGGCGGGGACGGTGACCGGGAAAGAGATCACTCAGTTGCAGTTGAATGGGCGGAATTTCACGACGTTGGTCACCCTCGTTCCGGGCGTCAGTAATCAGACCGGCATGGATGAGCCGCAGGTCGGCATCAACGGCAACGTTGGGTTCAGCATGAACGGCGGGCGCACGGAGTACAACAACTGGGAATTGGACGGCGGCGACAACATGGATAACGGCAGCAATAGCACGCTGAATGTCTATCCAAGCGTTGACTCGATTGCAGAGTTCAAGGTGCTGACCTCCAATTACGGCGCGCAGTATGGCCGGAACGGTTCCGGCACGGTTGAAGTGGAAACCAAGTCCGGCACCAAAGAATTTCACGGCAATGCCTATGAGTTTGTCCGCAACGACGCCTTCAACGCTTTGAACTATGCGGATATGGCCTCTCATGGCGGCTCAGGGAAAATTGCTCCCTACAAGAAGAACGATTTCGGGTACACGATTGGCGGTCCCGTGTTTATTCCGGGTCTGTACAACAAGAACAAGCAGAAAACCTTCTTTTTCTGGTCGCAGGAATGGCGCCGCGACCGCGTGCCGGCTAGCTTCAATACTACCGTCCCTTACAGCGCGGAACGCTCGGGCGACTTCAGCGATCTGTGTCCAAACGTCAACAATACGGACGACCCCTTCGCAGATTGCCCGATCGATCCCAGGACCGGCGCCTTTTATGACGGTAGCCAGGGTCCACTTCCCGTCGATCCGGCTGCTGCGGCTCTACTACCGCTTATTCCTGTGGGAACTGTAGATGTACCCGGGGCGTCCAGCTATATCGCTAACGTGACGCTCCCGACATCTTGGCGGGAAGAACTGGTGCGTGTGGATCACAACATTAACGAGCATAACCGGGCCACGTTTCGGTACATCCACGATTCCTGGAATACGATCGAGCCCGGCCCCATATGGGACTCCGCATCCTTCCCCACCGTGCAGACCGCGTTCAATGGACCCGGGGTTAGCATGGTGGCACGGCTGACCAGTAATATCTCTCCAACCCTCCTGAACGAATTCGTAGCGAGCTATACCACCGACCACATTTCCTTTAAGTCGGTAGGCTATTTCCAGCGTCCTGCCAATTTCCCCATGGGATTTATCTTCAATAACGGATTTGGCGGTAAACTCCCCGCCATCAGTCTCAGTGGCGGCATCTACGATGGAATTGCTGAGGACCCGAACGGCATCTGGCCTGAGGGGCCGTATAACTCCAACCCCACATACACGTATCGCGATAACCTGACGAAAATTGTCGGGCGTCACAACCTGGCTTTTGGGGCCTACTTCGTTGCCGGCCAGAAGAACGAACTGAGCAGCGTGCAAGTGAACGGCGCACTTACCTTTGACACGGGCTCTGCCGTCAGCACCAACAATGCCTTTGCGGATATGCTGCTGGGGCATATTGCCAGTTTCGGCCAAGGCAGCAATCAAGTGAAGTTCTATAACCGGTACAAAATTCTGGAACCCTACTTCCAGGACGATTGGCGCGTAACGGACCGGTTAACTCTAAATTTGGGCGTGCGTGTCAGCTTGGAAGGAACTTACCGGGAACGTTACAAGCACGCCTATAACTGGGATCCTGCGGCATACAACGCCGCAACTGCGGCCGTCCTCTGTCCCGCAGACGCCGACCCATCGGTTTGCACGCCAGGTTCGATCATCGCCGGTAACCCACTCGATGGACTAGTGCAATGTGGTGTGGGAGGGGTACCTGTTGGCTGCTCGAAAGGACACCCGTTCAATGCGGCACCGCGCATCGGTTTTGCGTGGGACCCGCGCGGAGACGGCAAGACTGCCATTCGCGGCGGATACGGAATCTTCTGGGAGCACGCCAACGGCAACGAGGCAAACACGGAAGGAATAGAAGGCCAGACCTCTCCTTTACTCCAGACTCAAACTCAGAACCTGATCACCGGTTACACCAATGTGGGTGGAGGCGCTTTGGCTCCCGCTTTCCCCGCCAGTTTCTACTCAATTCCGGCCCAGGTGGTCTGGCCATACATGCAGCAGTGGCACTTGGATCTTCAACGGGAACTGCCATCCCACATTGTGACGACCTTTTCGTATGTCGGGAGCAAGGGGACCCACCTCGGGCGGCAGCGCGACTTGAACCAGTTGGTGCCCACTCCCGCGTCTGAGAATCCGTTCTTGCCTGGCCAACCGATCACGGATGTTGAGTGCGGCACGGTCACGAACGCAGGCCTTCCGGATGTCAGCGCCGTCGTCAACGGAACTACCATCACGGGACAGACTGCCATCAACCTTCAAACTGCTTGTGGTAACGATCCCAATCCTTATCGCCAGTTCCAGGGCATCGCTAACATCACTCGACTGGAGAACAAAGCGTCCTCCATCTACCATGCTTTCCAGGTTTCGGCCCGAAAGAGCGTCGGGGCCTTGAGCCTGAGTTTGGCCTATACGTACAGTCACTCCATCGATGACTCCTCGGACCGTTACAACGGCGATTTCGTTAACTCGTACGACATTGCCTCCAGCCGTGCGAGTTCCAATTTCGATCAGCGTCACATGCTGAATATCGGGTACGTGTATGACCTTCCCTTCTTCAGGAAACCCGGTCTGACGCACTCCGTTCTCGGTGGGTGGCAATGGTCGGGCCTCGTGGCCTTTTCAACGGGAACACCCTTCACCGTGACGAATGGAACCGATATTGGCGACAACGCTGGCGTTGGCAACGGCGTCGGTACCGGGTCCTATGCGGATGTGGTCGGCAATCCAAGGACTAACATCCCGCCGCGGAGTGCGGTCTCCCAGAGTAGTGATGCAGGTTTCTTCTATAATCCGGGTGCGTTTGCGGTGCCGACTGGCCTCACCTTCGGAAACTCGGGCAGAAACTACCTGCGCAATCCCAACCGAACCAACTTTGATATGGCATTGTTCAAGCATTTTGCCATCAAAGAGAGCACAGCTTTCGAGTTCAGGTTCGAAGCCTTCAACGTGTTCAACCACAGCGAATGGACGGGTCCCTCCGGTGACATGACCGCGACCAACGGAACGCCGAAGTCCGGCTTCCTTGAAATCGGGGGCGCTCACCTCGCCCGGGTAGTGCAACTGGGCGCGAAGTTCATCTTCTAACTAAGTAGTGAGCAAAAAACTGAACCGGCCTCGCAAGAGGCCGGTTCTTTTGCCAGAAGACTGCTCTAGACTCGGTACTGCCCATTCTCTATCCCACCTGCACCGTCTGCCTCGCACCCACCGCCTGCAACGCATGCTCCAGATCTGCTGTTAAGTCGTCGGCGCTCTCGATACCTACCGATAGCCGGATCATCTGTTCGGTCACGCCCATCTTCCGGCGCTCCTCTTCTGGAACTGTCAGGTGCGAAGTGAGCACGGGGATGCACACCAGCGACTCGACTCCTCCCAGGCTGGGAGCCAGGGTGAACAGGCGTAAAGCTTCACTGACGCGGCGCGCGTCTTCGCCTGTGCCTTCCACTTCAAACGTGACCATGCCGCCGCCGCCCGACATCTGCGCTCGCGCCAGCGCGTGCTGCGCATGGCTTCCCAAAAAAGGATAGTGCACCCGCCGCACCTTGGCGTGCTGCTCAAGAAACTCAGCCACGCGCTGCGCATTTTCATTCTGCCGGGCAACGCGCACCGCCAGCGTCTTCAAACCGCGCACCAGCATCCAGGATGCGTGCGGGTCCATGCAGTTGCCGATCGTCGTCCGGGTGGAAAGAATCTTCTCGATGAGTTCCTTGCGGCCAGCCACCACGCCGCAGATGAGGTCGGTATGGCCGCTCAGATACTTTGTCCCCGAGTGCATGATCAGATCGATACCGTACTCAGCGGGATGCTGGTTGATGGGCGTGCCGAACGTGCTGTCGATCATGCTGATGAGTCCGTGCTCCCTTGCCAATGCAGACGTCCTTTGCAGATCGACCACGCGCAGTGCCGGATTGGTCGGAGACTCCAGATACAAGAGCTTCGTGGCCGGACGGATGGCCCGTTCATGCTGGCTGTAATCCGTGGTATCCACAAAGGTGGTTTCCACGCCGAACTTGGGCAGCCATTGCGAGAGGAACTTGTGGGTTCCACCGTACACTTCGCGCTGCGCCACAATGTGATCGCCCGCCTTGAGCAGGGCCATGATCGTGGTAGTGATCGCGCCCATGCCGGAAGAAAAAGTCAGCGCCGCATCCACACCTTCGAGTTCCGCGATGGTCTTCTCCGCCACCGTGTTCGTGGGATTGCCATAGCGGGTGTAATAGCTGTCGCTGCCTGTAACCCGCAGTTGCTCGTCGTTATCTTTCACCTCGAAGGTAGAAGTCTGGTAAATGGGCAGGGACATGGGACCGTTCTTCTTTTCCAGATCCGCCGCCCCCCGCGTGACCTGGGTTTCCGGGCGATCAAACTTTCGGTTCATACCCACCTCACTTCTCTTCAGAGTAATTCTGCCGCTTCGGTTGGGCAAGCGGAAGGGTACGCTTTTAGAATTGCGTTCTGCGCCGAGACTATCTCGTAGGCTTCGCGGCCGGACCAATGGGTCCGGCCCTCGTGTTTTATGCGGGGCGCCCGGCGTGTTCGTCCGGCGGCCTTCGTGCGCTCTCACAGAGACATCTCCATGCCTCATTTATAATTCCCGATCATGGATTTGGGATTGAAGAACCGTGTGGCCCTGGTGGCCGCCTCCAGCCAGGGACTGGGCCTGGCGACGGCCGAAGCCTTCGCGGCCGAGGGTTGCCGGGTGGCCATGTGCGCCCGCAACCGGCAGGCGCTGGGAGCTAACGCGGAAAGAATGAGGAAGCAGCACAATGTCGAAGTTTTCACCGACGCCTTCGACGTTACCGACTCCGAGGAGGTCAGCCGCTTCGTCGCAGCGGTCGCCGACAAGTTCGGCAGCGTGGACATTTGCGTGACGAACGCCGGGGGCCCTCCTGCCAAGGGATTTCTGGCCGCCTCGCTGGAGGACTGGCAGCATGCCATCGATGCCAATTTCCTGAGCACTGTGTATTTCGCGCGCGAGGTGATCCCCCATATGCAGCGCCAGCATTGGGGACGGATCATCACCATTACATCCATCACGACCAAGCAACCGGTCGCCGATCTCGTATTGTCGAACGCAGTCCGCGCGGCAGTAGTGGGGCTGGTCAAGAGCCTGGCGAACGAATTCGGAAAAGACGGAATCCTGGTGAACAATGTCGGGCCGGGATTTACGGCCACCGACCGGCTGAAAGAGTTAGCCAAAGCGCGGTCTGTGGCCACGGGCAGGCCCGAGCAGGAGTTTTTGGATGCGTGGGCGGCGGACGCACCGTTGAAGCGTCTAGGCAGCCCGCGAGAGTTCGGCGAAACCGTAGTCTGGCTGGCATCCGAGCGCGCTTCCTACATCACGGGACAAACCGTGCTGGTCGATGGCGGCATGTATAAAGGGTTATGAGCGGGGAGCAGTGAGCAGTGAGCAATGAGCGAGAAGACGTCGATTTGCTCATAGCTCACCGCTCATCGCTCACCACTCAAGGAGCTTCATGCGATCTATTTCTTCACGCATTTCCGTGATGAGCGGGGAAGGCGCCCTATCCGTCTTCGCCCGGGCCAAGGAGCTTGAGGCCGAGGGGCGCTCCATCATTCACCTGGAGTTGGGCGAGCCGGATTTTCACCCCGGACAGTCGGTTATAGAGTCGGCGCAGAAGGCGCTGGCTGCGGGCAAAGATCGATATTGCGCCGTCAACGGGCTGCCGGCCCTGAAGCAGGAGATCGCCGCGTATCTGGATCGCACCCGGAATATCAAGGTTGCCGCCGACAATGTGGTGATCGCGCCGGGCTGCAAGCTTGCACTTTTTCAATCGATGATGGCGCTGCTCGAACCGGGCGACGAAGTCCTGTATCCCGATCCTGGCTTCCCTGGATACGCTTCCATCTCGCTTGGGCTCGGGGCCGTGCCCGTCCCTTTTACGTTGTCAGCGCGGAATCAATTCCAACCAGATCCCGCGGAAGTTGCGGCGAAGATCACTCCGCGGACCCGCATGCTGCTGACCAACTCTCCGGGCAATCCTACGGGGACGGTCTACACCGATTCCGTGCAGCGCGCCTTGGCAGAGTTAGCGGTGAAGCACGATCTTTGGGTGCTCTCGGACGAAATCTACGCCCGCATCATTTATGGAAATGAATATCTTTCCATGCTGCGCTATCCGGGCATGGCCGAGCGCACGCTCATCATCGACGGATTCTCCAAAAGCTTCGCCATGACGGGATGGAGGCTCGGCTACACGGTGGCGCCGCCGGAGGTCGTTCCCGCGCTGGCGATGATGGTCGTCAACACCTACACCTGCGTAGCCGAGTTCACGCAATATGCAGCGATCGATGCCCTGCGCGATCGGGAGAACAACACGGCGCGCATGGTAGGCGAGTTCAGCCGCCGCCGCGCCCAGTTCGCCCGCGACCTGAACCGCGTCCCCGGGTTCCGCTGCCAGCCGCCGGATGGCGCTTTCTATGCCTGGGTCGATATCACCGGAACGGGCACGAGCGCGGAAGAGTTGTGCCGTATCCTGCTGGAGGAAGCAGGCGTGGCCGCAATCCCAGGCGCCGCGTTCGGGGCAGCGGGCAAGGATTTCATCCGCTTCTCTTTCGCCTCGTCCATGTCCACGTTGCAGGAAGCTGTAGAACGCATTCAAAAAGTAGCAACCGCCTGGCAGGGAACGGCCGTTCGCTGATTCCCGGCGCGGCCGGCTGCGACAGGTAAGGTGGGGCGTCCCGCTCGCGGGCAGGGAGGCTGGTCGCCTGCGCAGTTCAGCTTGCGAATGTACCCTTGGGGGCCGATATGAAAGTTTCGAGTTGCGTATTGAGTTTCTGGCTCGTCTTTGCGTTGCCCAGCCGGGCTCTAGCCCAGGCCCGCCCGTTTCCAGGCCCCGACGTTCAGCAGATCTACCAGCGGCTGCTGCCGCAAATCGAAAAGATCCCGGCTTTTGATCACCATGCGCACCCGGGATACGCGGACGATCCCGATGTGGACGCGATGGCCGCGCCGCCCAACGCCAGCGAAGCGCTGCGCACGCGCGACGACAATCCGGAACTCGCGGCGGCCGCGAAAGCCCTGTTCGGTTACCCGTACAACGATCTCTCTCCGGAGCACGCGAAGTGGCTCCTTAACAAGAAGAACGAACTGAAGAAGCAGCTCGCAGGCCCAGCCTACTTCAATTCGATTCTCGACAAGATCAACATTGAGAGTTCAGTAGCCAACCGCGCCATGATGCCTGGCTACCTCGATTCCAAGCGCTTTCCCTGGGTCTTCTTTGGGGATGCCTTCATGTGGCCGTTCAACAATGAGCGGGAGACGGCACGTAACCCCGACGAGGGCGTCTACATTCCTTTGCAGGAGAAGATGCTGCATCGCTGGATGCAGCAGGAGAGCGTCAGCAAGCTGCCCGCAGGCTTTGGCGAATATCTGAAGTTCATCACCCAGGTGTTGGAAGACAACTCGAAACGGGGCGGCATCGCGATCAAGTTTGAAGTGGCTTACTTCCGTCCCACGACGTTCACGGATCCAAGCCGGACCCAGGCGGAAGAGATTTACGCGCATTACGCGGCCGGGGGAGTCCCCAGCGAGAAGGAATACCGCACCTTTCAGGACTTCATTTTCCGCTATCTCGTGCAGGAAGGCGGCCGCCTGCACCTGCCCATTCACATTCATACGGCGATCGGCATCGGGGACTACTTCAACCTTTCGCAAAGCAACATCATGAACCTGGAGAGCGTGCTGCGCGATCCGCGCTACTCGTCGACAACGTTCGTAATGATCCACGGAGGATATCCTTTGGAGCGGCAGGCGATCTGGCTGGCCGCGATGAAGAACGTCTATCTGGATACGTCGTTTGGAGAGCTGGCGCAGTATCCCTCGGCCTTCAAGGAGACGTTGAAAATGTTCCTGGAAACTTTTCCCGACAAGATTACCTTCGGCACCGATTGTTTCCCGTACAATCAGGTGCTGGGGGCGGAAGAGAGCTACTGGCTGGGCGCGCAATCCTCGCGCACGGCACTGGCCGCGGCTCTGGCGGAGATGATCTCCGAGGGAGAAATCAGCGAGCCGCGCGCCCTGGAATTGGCCCATGCGTATTTGCACGATACGGCGGTGAAGCTATACGACGGCAGAGTGCGCTGAAGAGCCTGTCAGGAATCAGCGGGAAGAGCGAAATACAAGGTTGAAATCCAGATGCCGAAATCAAAAGCAAAGTCCAAATCTGTGAAAGCCAAATCCGGTTCGCGCTCGAAAACTCAGTCCCACACGCGGGCGAAGCGTGCCGTCACAAAACACGCGGCCGCGCCAGCGTCGCTGCAATACATTCCCTGGCACACCATCCCGCTGGAAGACCTGAATCCACTCTTACAGCGCCAGTTTGTCGTAGGCCAGGAAATCATGCTGGCGCGCGTGCTGCTGAAAAAAGGATGCATCGTTCCCCTGCACTCCCATCCCAATGAGCAACTGACCTACATCGTCGAGGGAGCCCTGAAGTTCTGGATCGACAACCGGGAAATCGTGGTGCACGCCGGGGAGGTTCTCTGTATCCCGTCGGACATGCCGCACAAAGCCGAGGCAATGGAAGACACCGTGGACCTTGATATATTCGCCCCGCCGCGTGCCGACTGGATCAACAAGACCGACCAGTACCTGCGGAAAGACAAGTAGATCGCACCCATGCCTTCACTTTCAACGTCGGCGCCCGGAGTGCGTCAGGGGAACTTCCGCTTCCGGTGCATTGCGTGCGGCGAGCTGAGCAGCCAGGCCAGCCAGGATTTTCGCTGCGCGCATTGCGGTGATCTGCTGGAGATCACGTATCCGGATTGGCTGAACGAGAAGCCTGATGCCTCCCGGCTAAAAGAGCGCTGGCGAGAGCGGCGCCTGGGTTCGCGGCCTGTGGACGCGAGCGGGGTGTGGCGTTTTCGCGAGCTGCTGCCGCCGATGGCGGACGAAGAGGACGCCATCACTCTGCGGGAAGGCAATACCCCGCTATACGCGCTGCCGCAGTGCGCCCGAAGGACAGGGATTCCCCGCCTCTTTGCCAAACATCAAGGGATGAATCCCACCGGCTCATTCAAAGATACGGGCATGACTGTGGCGGCCACCTTCGCGCGCCGCGCCGGCTTCCGGTGGGTGGCCTGCGCTTCTACCGGCAACACTTCCGCATCGATGGCCGCCTACGCCGCGCGGGGAGGGATGCGCAGCCTGGTGCTGGTCCCGGAAGGAAAGATTTCCTGGAGCAAACTCTCACAGGCTCTCGATTATGGCGCGGTGACCTGCCAGTTGCGGACTGATTTCGACGGCTGCCTGCAGTTGCTGCAGGAAGTCGTGTTGCGCGCCCCGGTTTACCAGCTCAATTCGATCAATCCCTTTCGCCTGGAAGGCCAGAAGACTTTGGCGCTGGAGTTGATGGAGCAACTGGATTGGAATCCGCCGGATCACATCATCGTTCCCGGAGGGAACCTGGGCAACAGTTCCGCGATCGGAAAAGCGCTGGTGGAAATGCGCGACCTCGGGCTGATCTCCCGCCTCCCTAAACTTTCCGTCATCCAGGCGGAAGGCGCGAACGCATTGGTGCGGACGTTGCGTGAAGCCGCGGGAAAGCGCCTGATCAGCGTCGCAGCCGAGACCCGCGCCACCGCCATCCGCATCGGCCATCCCGCATCGTGGAAGAAGGCGGCCCACGTCCTGGAAGCCACCAGCGGCGCCTGCGAACAGGTAAGCGAAGTCGAGATCGCGCAGGCGAAAGCCGAGATCGGCGCCGAAGGCATTGGTTGCGAGCCGGCCTCCGCAGTTACGCTCGCCGGATTGAAGAAGCTGATCCAGCAAGGCTTCGTGAAGCCCGACCAGACTGTAGTACTGGTGCTGACCGGGAATCTGCTGAAAGACCCCGACTTCACCATCGACTTCCATCGCGGTGAGTTGTTCAAGGAAACCGGGGAGGAGGACGCAATGTCCAGCCTGAAGTCCCTGCGTCATCCGCCGATTGTTCTCGATGCCACACTGGAGGCAGTGATCCGCACCCTGGAGCACGCCGAGAAGTCCTGAACAGAATCATGCCCAGCAAGAAAAGCTCAAGACGCCTGCGTCTCTCGCTCCCGGCCACGTCAGCCAACCTTGGCCCGGCGTTCGACGCTGCCGCCATCGCCCTCGATTTCTACATCACCATCGATGCGGTGGAATCTGACCAATTCTCGATTCATGCTGCGGGGCGTGACTGCGAGATCTGCGGCAAGATCGAAGATCACCTGATTCTCGATACGTACCGTGAAGTGCTCAAAGCCGAGGCTCGCCCGGTTCTGCCGCTGTCGCTGGGCATCGATAACGATATTCCGATTGGCAAAGGGTGCGGATCATCGGCGGCGGCGCGGCTGGCCGGAATCGCGCTGGCCGTTCATTTCGGGCGGCTCGGCTGGACCGACGCGCAGATTATCGGGGAAGCCTCGCGCCGGGAGCATCATCCCGACAACGCTTCCGCCTGCTGGATGGGTGGCCTTACCGTTGCCCGCATGTGCGGGGAAGCAGAAGCGCAGGTAGTTTCTGTCCGGCCCAAAGGCAAGTGGCCGCTCCTGCTGGCCGTGCCCGCGAACAGCCTCTCGACCGAGGCGGCCCGCGGCGTACTCCCGCAGCAGTACTCGCGAGCCGATGCGGTGATTAATATTCAGAACTCCATGTTGTTGCTGGCGGCCTTCACCCAGGGCCGGCCGGATCTGTTGTCCGCGGCGCTGGAAGACCGCATTCATCAGCCCTATCGTGCCGCACTCTGCCCCCTTCTGCCGCGGCTTCAGCAGTTGAAGGGCAAACACGGCATTCTTGGCGCAGTTCTCAGCGGGGCCGGACCCTCGGTCCTGCTTTTCCTCGATCCTCGTGCTTCAGGTGCAAGCATCCGCAAAGCGGTCGCAGATCATCTTCGCGGCAGCGGATTGACGGCAGAATTGATATCCACTTCCATGACATTGCGCCGGGTGCGGATATAGACGCCTTTTTTCATCTGCAGCGGTGGCGCGATCCAGAAACGGAGTCGAAGAACCAGCGAGCGCGTACGTTTATTTTGTAAATCCGTACTTCCGCAGAATTCCCGAAACTTCTGCGGATTGCAGATACTGTAGAAATAAAGCGGCTTCCTTCTTGTGCCGCGAGTGGGCTAGCACGACTGCACCCTGGGCCAGGGGCGGATAGTCCTGCCCGGGGACCTCCCAAAATCTGCCTTTTCCCTGCATGCCGGGTGCGACGGCGTGCGCCAGCGCTACAAGCCCGGCCTGGGCATTTCCCGACTCCACGAATTGGGCCGCTTGCGACACATTCTCGCCCATGACCAGCTTGTCGCTGACCCGTTCATACAATCCGGCATGCTTGAGCGCGGCGATGGCCGCGCGCCCATATGGGGCATGTTGCGGATTGGCGATCGCGATCTTTTTCACCGATGCATCCAGCAGTGCGTTCATTCCCTGATGTTCCAGGTCGAGCCGGGAGCCGGCCGGCACCCACAAGACGAGCTTGCCGACGGCATACTCGGAAAGACTTCCCGCCTCAGCCGCTCCTTCAGCCACGAGTTGGCGAGGATAATCCATGTCTGCCGACAGGAAGACGTCGAATGGCGCTCCGTTGTGAATTTCCTGGGTGAGCATTCCAGAGGCTCCGAAGGAGAGCTTCAGCCGCACCCCGGTCTTGCGCTCGTAATCGCTGCCAATTTCTTTCAGCGCGGAACTCAGGTCAGCGGCGGCAGCTACGGCCAGTTCGACAGCTTGCTGGTTTTCCTGGGACTCTGCAGGCATAGCCGACAAAGGAAGAAATCCGGTAATTACCAACCAGATCGCTGCAAGGAAAAAGGCTCTCATGGTCCAATCCACCTTATAAGACTTGAGGCATGATTCGAAAGCAGCAATTGTAACGTCCCCGCCGGGGCGCATGGAACGATGAGAGTGCGCGTTCCCAAATTGGTCCGACTTGCGCGACCTATTGTCGTTTTGGATTGATTCGTCCGCCTCTGCTTCCGATACTGTCGAGTGAGCGTCATGGGTCACGTTGGCACGCTTATCTCTCTTCTGGTCCTATCTCTTTCGGTTGTATCGATGGCGCAAGTGCAAGGGGCGAAGCAGAATTCTGCGCTGGTCCCAATTCCTGATCCGGACCGGGGCCACATCAAGGAGCGCAGTGAGTGGTTCTATCGCGGCCGGGTGGAGGGCGGGCGACCCTCTGCGGAACTGCGCCACCGCGCGTATCAAAGGAAGTTGCAGATGCGCGCGCAACGCGCCGTGGCCGCACGTATTGCGGCGGCGCCTGACGCCGCGTCCCTTTCTACTGGATCCTGGATTCCTCTAGGTCCCGTGCCCATGGCCTCCGATGCCAGCGGCGAGGGTGCGCAGGACTACCGCCAGGCCGCCGGGCGAGTGACCTCCGTAGCCGTCGATCCCGCGGACCCCACCGGGAATACCGTTTACATTGGCGCGGCTCAAGGCGGAGTCTGGAAGTCTACTAACGCTGCTTACGGTGTGGCGGACAACGTTGCCTGGACGCCGCTGACGGATAATCAAGCGACCCTGTCCATCGGCGCAGTCGCCATTCAGCCGGGAAATTCCGATCCCGCCCGATCCGTCATCCTTGCGGCCACAGGGGAAGCCAATAACTCGGGCGATTCATACTACGGGCTGGGCATCCTGCGCTCGACCGATGCAGGCAATACCTGGGCCCTGATCTCTACTGCCAATAACGGCGCGCTCTCCTTCAGCGGCCTGGGCGGCACGCGCATGGCGTTCAGTACGGCGAACGTGAATCTGGTGGTTTCGGCGATGGCAACTAGTTCTGAGGGTCTGATCGATGGAGCGGTGACCGCAGGTACGACGCGAGGCCTGTACACGTCGGTGAATGCCGGACAAACCTGGACCTACAATGCGCTCGTTGATCCCGGAGGCGCCACCGACGCGACTTCCGCCACCTCGATTGCCTACAATGCCGCAGCCAACTCGGGTGCCGGGCTGTTTTTCGCCGCTGTCCGCTACCATGGCTTTTATTCGTCTCCCGACGGCACACACTGGACTCGCCTGGCCACACAACCGGGCGGAGCAGTGCTCAGTAGTGCCGCGTGCCCGCCGCAATCAACCTCCAATCAGCGGGCTTGCCCCATCTATCGCGCCGAGATCACGGTGGTTCCTGGACGCAACGAGATGTACGCCTGGTATGTCTCCCTCGATGCATCGGGCAGCGTCGCAGACCGAGGCATCTGGCAGAGCATAAACGGGGGAGCCTCGTGGGCTGCGATCTCCAGCAGCGGCATAAGCAATTGCGGCGATATCGCGGGCTGCGGGGTCGAGCAGGGAACCTACAACCTGGAGTTGCTGGCAGTTCCCAACGGCTCTGCGACGGATCTTTATGCCGGCGCCGTGAATATTTACAAATGCGCGATCAGCGTTGCGAATCCCGCCTGTGCGTCCTCCCCGTTTATGAACCTCACGCACGCGTATGGCTGCGTTCCCGCAGGCGCGCCAGCCCATGTCCACCCGGACCAGCACGCTATTGCGGCAATCATCCCTGCTGTCGGCGGCGACTCCCGAAGTGAGCTGCTTTACTTTGCCAACGACGGCGGCGTCTATCGGGCGCTCAACGGATATTCCGGCCTGAACAGCGGTTCCTGCTCCGCCAGCAACCAGTTCGACGACCTGAATCAGAATCTGGGATCGCTGGCGCAATTCGTCAGCTTTTCGCAGCATCCCACCGATGCGGATACTCTCGTCGGAGGCACGCAGGACAATGGAACGCCTGCGACGAGCCAGGCCACCCGGACCAACCCGGCCTGGGTGAATATTCTAGGCGGCGGCGGTGGATACAACGCCATCGATCCGGTGACGCCGATGAACTGGTATGCGTCAAACCCGGACCTGCCGCCCGGCGGCCTCGGCATTCAGCTTTGCAGCAGCGGCGTGAACTGCAACAACGGCACGTTTGATTTCGTGGTGACCAGCAACGACGTCGGCGGCGACGATGGCGATTTTTATTTTCCTTACATTCTGGATTCAGGTTCAGCGACCGCGATGCTTGTCGGCACGTGCCGGGTTTGGCGCGGCTCCCGGACCGGGGGAGCCTTTACGGCGCTCAGCCCGAATTTCGAGACCCTGGGCTCGGGAACCTGCACCGGGAGTGAAGTGAACCAGGTGCGCGCTTTGGCCACTGCCGGTCCGACTCAGAGCAGCAGCGGTTCCAGCGTCATCTATGCCACCACCAGCGGGCGTGGTCCGGTCGAGGGCCCGCTTTACACGGAATCCGGCGGGAGGGTTTGGGTTACCACAGATTCTTCCGCCGGTGTATTCGCCTTCACGGACGTGACTGAGAACGGTCCGGGAGGCAGCATTAACCCCCTGCAATTCCCTATTTCGAGCGTGGCCGCCGACCCCTCGGACCCGACAGGGCGGACCGCATTCGTCACGGTAATGGGATTCACCGGCGGCACCGGCCATGTCTGGAAGACCACGAACGCAGGCGCAACCTGGACTGACTTTACCGCCAACCTGCCCGATGTGCCCGCCAATGCCGTCGCGGTATATCCCGCGTTGTCGCAAGTCTACGTGGGGACCGATGTCGGCGTTTTCGCGAGTGCGACCTCCACCCCGAATTGGACCGAACTCGGTCCCAACCCTGCAACGAACCAGCCGGGATATCTACCCAACGTTGCCGTCACGGCGCTCGGGATTTTCTCCTCAGGGGGGCAGCAGCTCTTGCGGGCCTCCACCTATGGCCGCGGGATCTGGCAATTCAATCTCGTGATCACTCCGGATTTCCAAATGTCGGTCAGCAACACGCCCTTAACAGCCTTTGCCGGGCAGACAGCCGCGTTCAACGGGACCATGACCGCGCTGAACGGATATTCGAACCTCGTGACCCTGAGTTGCACGGCTGATTCCTCACCCCCGCCCAGCGTATGTTCGCCTTCGCCGCTCACACTGAAGCCGGTCTCCCGGACTCCATTTACGGTGAGCGTGAGTGGCACCGCCGGCGACTATCTGTTCAATATTGGGGCGGTAGGTTCTGATGCGAATCACCTGACACACCAGTTTTCCGTAGCCCTGCACCTGATCAGCTTTGCCCTCAGTACTCCATCGCCCGCAAGCGTAACGGTGCCCCGCGGAACGACGTCCTCGGCCGCAAATTTTCAGATCAGCGCGGCGGGATCATTCAGCCAGAGCGTCGCTGTTACGTGCAGTACAACCATAGTGAATGCCATCTGTAACCTGACGCCTGGCGCGACCGTTCATCCAACATCGATTAGTCCGGTGGACATGGGCGCTTCGGTGACTGTGCCCGCGACAACCGCGCCGGGCAGCTATCCTGTCAACCTTCAGGCCACGACCTCGGGAACATCGCCGCTGACCGCCTCATTTTCTTTGAACGTGACCTCCAACCCCGACTTCACCCTGATCGATCCTGAACCCTTTCCCAGCATCAAAGTGGGCAGCACGGGCACCACCGGGCCAATCGAAGTGGATGCCCAGGATGGATTTGCCGGCACCGTAGTTCTCGCCTGCCCTGCCACCTATGGAACGGGCAGTTGCAGTATCAGTCCAAGTTCGGTGAGTTCTTTCCCGGCTACGGCGACCCTCACGATCAATGGGACCAGCTTTACCGCCGGGGCGTACACGTTGGCGGTAACAGGGACATCCGGATCGGTGGTGCATACTCGCGATGTGCATTTCCATGTCGGGGATTATTCGATTTCCGGAACTCAGACGTTGTCGGCGACTCCGGGCAGCCAGGTCCTGGCCAGCTTAGCCTTCGCCTCCTCGAATGAATACAGCGGGCAAATTGAGGTGGACTGCAACGCGACCGCGCTGCCTGCCGCCATGTGTACGATGACCCCGTCGAATCCTGTCAGCGTGACCAGCGGCGGCACGACCCAGGTGACAGTTGCAATCAATGTTCCCAGTGATGCAATTCCTGGCAGCTACAACATCGCGATAACTTCCCATGACACGAGCGGAACCCCCAGCCATTCGTCGACGATCACGCTTACCATTTCGCAGGACTTTATCCTCACCTCCGCTACCCCGAGCCAGACCGTGAATGCGGGGCAGACCACGGGCGCCTACAACCTGACCATCCAGCCCAAAGGCATTTCCTTCGACGCTGCGGTCAGCCTTGCGTGTACTGAGGGCCTGCCTTCCGGTGCACAGTGCAGCTTTAGTCCGTCAACTCCGGTCACTCCCGGAGCCTCCGCGATCAACGTGGTGATGAGCATCTCTACCCAGAACAGCAGAGCGGCAGTGAATTCGCGCCTGCTCCATGCCTGGATTGTTTATGGGGCATGGTTGCTGATTCCGGGATTCGTGCTTTCCTCGGCACTGGGAAGGAGACCCCGGAAAAGGAAGCCCAGGTTACTGGCGGCTATTGGTGCCATCCCGCTCTTGCTCTGCCTGCTGTCCTGCTCCGGGGTGAGCACGTCCGCCGAAGGGGGAACACCGCCATCTCCTAATCCCACCACCTATCAGGTTACGGTGAGTGGGAGTTCCCCAGGAACAGCGCCGAGCCCCGGCCATAGCGCAGTTGTGACCCTCGTCGTAAACTAGTGGCTTTGACAGCGTTACGCCTCGCTGCGCTTGGGCGGCGGACGAATGCGTCCGCCCAAGTAGGAACGCATTTGCGCAATAGCCGGGCAAACCGCGGACATGACCGACTCACGCTTTAACGTAATCATCATCGGCGGGGGTGTCGTAGGACTGGGGGTAGCGCTGGAAATCACCCGGCGCTTCCCGCGCCGGCGTCTGCTGGTTCTGGAAAAGGAAGACCGGGTCGCCCGCCATCAGAGCGGCCATAACAGCGGGGTCATTCACTCCGGCGTGTACTACAAGCCGGGTTCGCTGAAGGCGCGCCTGTGCGTGGCAGGCGCGGCGGCAATGGTCGAGTTCTGCCGGGAGCACGGCATTCCGCACCAGGTTTGCGGCAAGGTGATTGTCGCGACCGCGCCGGATGAACTCCCGCGCCTCGAGGAACTCAAAAAGCGTGGCGAAGCGAACGGCTTGCTTGGCCTGCGCCTGATTGGACCGGAGGAGTTGCGTGAACTGGAGCCGCATGCCAACGGACTGAAGGCCCTGATCGTGCCCTCAACCGGCGTGACCGATTACGCGGCGGTCTGCGAGAAATATGCGGAACTGATCGCCGGTGCCGGGGGTACGGTCCTCACCTCCGCGGCCGCGCAAGCGATCCGACGCTCCGGTGCCGAAATCGTCGTGGAGACGCCTCGCGGGGCGTTCTCTGCGAACGCCCTCATCAACTGCGCAGGCCTGCAGAGTGACCGGATCAGCCGCATGGCCGGAGACGATCCCGGCGTCATGATCGTGCCCTTTCGCGGGGAATACTACGATCTTGTACCGCAGCGCGCGCTGCTGGTCCGCGCCCTCATCTATCCCGTGCCCGATCCGCGGTTTCCGTTTCTGGGCGTACACTTCACCCGCCGGATTACAGGGAAAGTGGATGCCGGGCCCAATGCTGTCCTCGCCCTTTCCCGCGAAGGCTATCGTCACGCTGACGTCAACCTGCGTGATCTCGCATCCTGTGCCGCCTTTCCCGGATTCTGGCGGATGGCAGGCCAACACTGGCGGAACGCGCTGGGCGAATGGCACCGATCCTTCTCCAAAGCGGCCTTCGTGCGCGCCCTGCAGCGCTTACTTCCGGAGGTGCAGGCGGACGACCTGGTCCCCGGAGGATCCGGAGTCCGCGCCCAGGCACTCGGGCCGGATGGCACCCTGGTCGATGACTTCCGGTTCGTGCCGTCCGGCAAGGTGCTGCACGTGCTGAATGTACCCTCGCCAGCCGCGACGGCGTCTCTGACCATTGGCAGGTCGATTGTGGATCTCGCGGCCGCCAGCCTGGACTTGAACTAATGAGCCGGGACGGCTTTTGCGTTCCCGCGAATACGGGCCATTAGAAGAAAAATTAATCGGGCTTAAATGAAAAGAAGTACGCGCAATTTTCACGCCTCGTGTTAGCGTGAGTGCCATACCTCGGTCGCTTGAGCGGCAACCGGTTCAAGGGGGAGAGATGAGGGCTTGCATCAACTCGAAGTGCGTAGCCTTTGGCCGCCTGGTTTATTCGGTGGCAACGCGTTGTCCGCTGTGCAAGTGGGACCTGAAATTCACCCTTCCCGCAAGTGAAGCGCCTGCGTCCGGCAAGGTTCAGGCCAGTCCGGCACGCTGAACTTCACCGGACGGAACTTCACCGACCTATATCTTCATTCCACAAATCCGCGTGCTGGCGGATAAATTCCGCCATCATCTGGATGCACTCCGGGTCATCCATGACAACCACGTCGACGCCGTGTTGCCGGAAAAGATCTTCCGAGCCCGGGAAATTGCGATTCTCCCCAATGATAATTCGGGGAATCCGGTAGAGCAGGGCAGTGCCCGTGCACATGATGCACGGGCTGAGAGTGCTGACCAAGGTCAACCCGTCCCAATCGCGGCGCCGTCCCGCATTTCGAATACATACGGTTTCCGCGTGTGCGGTGGGATCCCCAGTCTGCACCCGGAGGTTATGGCCACGCGCGACAACCCGGCCATCGCGCCCAGCCAGTACGGATCCGATGGGCAACCCACCTTCCCGCAGCCCTTCCTTCGCCTCCCGCAGAGCCTCCTGGAGCAACGCGCGGTAGTCGTTCATCAGCGCTTACTCTAGCAAGAGTCTTCGCTCCAGGAAACCCGGGCCGGCGGATTCTTTCATTGATAGGTCAGCGTCAGGTTGTCCAGGTAGATGCTGTAGGGGTCCTG
>DASREX010000122.1:0-61336 GCA_035651855.1 Candidatus Sulfotelmatobacter sp. | reverse complement strand
CGCCATCGGCAGCCTCGATCACTTTGTAGCCCTGCTTCTCGAGATATTGCCGGGCAAGGTACCGCAAGTTGGCTTCGTCTTCGACCAGAAGAATGGTTTCCGATCCGGGCTCGACGCGTTGCAATTGGGCGGCAGTTGCGACCGGCGTTGCCGGTTCCCCGGCGGCCGCCACGCGCGGCAGATAGATTTTGAACGTGGTGCCCTTTCCGATCTCGCTCTCCACCCAGATATAGCCGCCGCTCTGCTTGATGATGCCGTAGACCGTGGAAAGCCCCAGCCCGGTGCCCTTTGGTCCCTTGGTGGTGAAGAAGGGTTCGAAGATGTGCGACTGGGTATCGGCGTCCATGCCGACGCCGGTGTCGCTGATCTCGATCATGACGTAGTCGCCGGGGCGCAGCGGCGCGTGATGGCGCGCGGCCTCCTCGTCGAGGGTGACGTTGCAGGTCTCGATGGTGAGCTTCCCCCCGGAGGGCATGGCGTCCCGGGCGTTCACCGCGAGGTTCATGATGACTTGTTCGATCTGTCCGGCATCGGCACGCACGGGCCAGAGATTCTTGCCGGGAGCCAGAACAAGATCGATGTCTTCGCCGATCATGCGAGTGAGCATCCTAAGATTTTCAGTGGCAATGTCGTTGAGACTGACGATGCGCGGGGCCAGCATCTGCTTGCGGCTGAACGCCAGCAGTTGGCGAGTCAGGGAAGAGGCGCGCTCGGCGGCACTGGCGATCTCCTGGGCCGGGCCGCGTAGATGTGGCTCGGCCCCGAGACGCTCGAGGAGGAATTCGGAGTATCCCGAGATGACCATCAGGAGGTTGTTGAAATCGTGTGCGATCCCGCCCGCCAGCCGGCCCACGGCTTCCATCTTCTGCGATTGCCGGAGCTGCTGTTCCAGGGCGCGGCGCTCAGTCACGTCTTCGGCGAAAAGTTCGAACACCACGCCTTCCGGCCTGCCGTTCACTACGGACCGGCCGGAAATCCGGACCACCGTGCTGCCCCCCCGGCGCCTCCAGTCGGCTACCAGGCCCTTAAAGGGGGCGGAGGCGCGCAGGCAGTCCGCTAACTCGAACCATTGTTCTGTATCGTTATACAAGCCGTAGATATACTGCCCGACCAGCTCTTCGGCGGACTTGAGACCGAGCAGTTCGAGAAATGCCGGGTTGGCGTCGAGGATTTTCCCCGTGGAATCGCAACTGCAGATTCCGTAGGGGGCGTTGGTCACAAGGGAGCGAAAGTTCGCTTCGGACACCCGCAAATTCTCCTGCACCGCGCGTAGCGCGGCATTCAGCCAGCAGATCAGGATGGCCAGGAAGGAGAAGAGGGCCAGGCGGAGAAGCGCCACCCGCAACTGCTCCGGGGCATGCTGGCCAGCAAGTGAGAAGTACGCGATAACGGTGAGCGCGAAGGAGGTGGCGACGAGCCCGGGTTTCCAGCCACCATACCAGGCACTGACCATGACTGCGACGCCGAACAAGGCGAGCCGGCTTTCGGCCACATCGGCCAGCAGAATCGTGGGAATCAGCGCCAGCGCCGTACTTAGCACGGCCACTCCGTAGCGCAAGATGGGCGCACGGGCGGGTGGAATGCGGAGTAGGGGGAGGGTTACTCGCATATGAGGCAGAATAATTGCGAAACTCTAATACTGATAGTTACAGGAGTTCATTTTGATGTTGGCCGAGGAGAACAGTTGCCGTGTCCTGTTGTCAAGAAAGGAACTGGTCCAGTCGGACATTTTTTCCCGTGATGCCGCTTGCATCCAGAGACGAGAATCGCGAGACTAGGCGGGATTAAAACCATTATGAATATTGGTCTGTTTGGCGGAACCTTTGATCCCGTGCATCGCGGCCATTTGGCGGTGGCCCGTGCCGCGATGGAACGCTGCAAGTTGCATCGCGTGATTTTCGCTGTGGCCAATGTTCCTCCCCACAAGCAGCGCCAGGCGCACACGCCTTTTCTTCACCGCTTTGCCATGATGGCTCTGGCCACGGCGTCCGAGAAGGCATTCGTGCCCTCGCTGCTCGAGGCACCTGGAGACCGGCCCGGGGGGAAGCACGGCTCCGCCAAGCCGAATTACACCATCGACACGGTGCGCCGCCTGAAGCAGCAATTCAGAAGCAGCGATCGGCTATTTTTTCTGATCGGGATGGATGCATTCTGCGACATTGCCAAGTGGCACGATGCGGAAGCATTGTTTCGGGAGTGCGCCTTCATCGTGGCCGGTAGACCGGGATACTCGCTGGCGGATGTGGCGAATGCTCTTCCCGCGAGTCTGCGCCCGCGCGCAGAGGTCACCCGGCCATTCCAGAAGCAGGCGGCTACGGGTGACCTGGTGTTGCCCGGCGCTACTATTCATCTGATGGGCGACCTGCACCAACCCGCATCAGCCACTGCCATCCGGCAGGCCATCAGCGCGGGACGATCGCTGGACCGCTTTCTAGATCCGCCGGTGGCGGAATATATCAAGAAGATGGGCCTTTACCGGTCCACGTAGGCCTGGACGCATTCGTCCGGGGACCTGCGGATTCCAGCCACGCAACGGTCTCCCACAACTCCCGCACGAACACGAAAGCCGAACTCCACTCGCTCCCTGCCTGAAGCGAGTTGGCACATTTTGGCATGCCCTCCCTGTGGATGGGGAGGGCCGTGCCCTCGGTTACAATGGGAGCGGAAGAACAAGCCTTTTCTGAATGAATAAGACGACCGAGCTCAAGCAGCAAGTTTCTGCCGCCATTCAAGCCTGCCTGGAAAAGAAGGCAGAAGAACTCAGCATCCTGGAAATGGAAAAGGGGTCGGGGGCGTTTACCGACTACTTTGTGCTTTGCAGCGGAACCAATCCGCGGCAGGTGCAGGCGATTGCCGACGAGGTGGAGCTACGGCTGAAAAAGGCTGGCCTGCGTCCAACTCATGTGGAAGGTTACAACCAGGCGGAGTGGGTTCTGATCGACTATGTCGACTTCGTGGTTCACGTGTTTTCCGAGAAGGCGCGCAAGTTCTACGATCTGGAGCGGCTGTGGAAGTCTGCCCGGCGTCTGCAGCCCGGTGATTTGAAGGCTGTAACACGGGCGCGGAAGACGGCGGCCAAGAGCGCGCCAAAAAAGAAGAAAAGAAAAATCAGGGCCTAAATCTTCTACGGCACATTCTCTACTCGATTTTCCCAATGCCATCCCAACCAGAAGCCGGACGTGACTGGGGAAACCAGTACCGGCTGGTCGCGTCGGAAAAATGGAAGGCGAAGTCAGCTGCCATGGGGCAGCCCGTTACCGACGCGCTCGTCGAGTATGCCAAGCCGGCACCCGGGATGCGAGTGCTTGATCTGGCGAGTGGAACCGGTGAGCCAGCCATAACTCTTGCGACGCGAGTTGGACCGAAGGGGCAGGTAACAGCATTCGACCTGAGTGCCGATCTACTGGAGATAGCTAGCCATCGGGCACGATCGCGGGGGCTGACCAACTTCACGACTCGCCAGGGGGATGCGCATTCCTTGCCCTTTGCGGATAACAGCTTCGATCTGGGCACGTCGCGCTTCGGGGTGATGTTCTTTCGCGATCCGGAATTGGCTTTCGGTGAATTACGGCGGGTGCTGCGGCTGAGAGCGCGGGCTTGCTTTCTGGCCTGGGGAGGCTTCGATCAGCCCTATTGGCGGAGCATGATGGGAGTTGTTCATCGCCATGTGGGCGGCCCCTTGCTGTCGCCCGGCGGACCAAATCCATTTCGCTTTGCCGAACCCGGCAGTTTGTCGGCGGTGTTGCGAGCTGCGGGCTTTCAGGCGGTGGACGAGGAGAACCGGAACATCGAGTGGAGTTGGCCGGGTCCTCCTGAAGAAGTCTGGGAGCAGATGAAGGCGGTCGCAGTGCCGTTTCGTCCGATGCTGGACCGGGTTCCGGAGGCTCAGGGGCCCCGAATCAACGCAGAGGTGCAGCAGGCGGTGGCGCCCTACTTTGACGGCGTGAAGATCGCGTTCGGAGCCTCGGTAATACTGGCTTCCGGACAGAAATGACGGGGCCACGGCAGTGAAAATCCGCATTGCCTGGATCGGCAGGACAAAAGAGCCGGCCATCGCTTCTTTGAGCGAAGAATATTTGAAGCGGATTTCCCGTTATGCGCCGGTCGAAGCGCTGGTCCTGCGAGATGAAGCGGAACTCCTGGCGAAATGCCAGATCTCGGGAAAAGCCGGCCAGAAATCCACACTCGTCCTGATGGATCAACGAGGCAAAGAATTCTCCTCAGAGCAGTTGGCGAAGTTTCTGGGAGATTACCAGGACAGCAATCCCTTGCCTCTGGTGTTTGCCATTGGCGGCGCGGACGGCTTTAGCCCTGCGGCCAGAGCCGCCGCCCAGGTTGTGATGTCACTGGGGAAACTGACCCTGGCGCATGAACTGGCGCGGGTGGTACTGCTCGAGCAGGTCTATCGTGCCTTCACGATCATGAAAGGCCACCCGTACCATTGCGGACACTGATGTCCGAGGGAGCGCGAAAGACAATCCAAGGGCTGGCGCACCAACTGACTCGCATTGTGTCTGAGGAGAAATTGGAACCGAGCTATTGAGTAACCGTGGCCTGGTAACTTACCGCCTGCCACCTGCCTGCACGGCGGACCCAGACCCTGGTGTAGCGGTATGGGCCGCTAAAATCCTCGCCCAGTTGATGGCCTTTGACGTCAGCCCGCGCGGTGACAATGGCCGTATCCCCGTAAAGACGCACGACCATGTCGCTTACATCGATGTTGTCATAGCGGAGTTGTCCGCTCCGGCGAGCCGAGATGGCCTCTTTCTTGGTGGTGACCTGGCCCAGGGGACTGATGGCGACGTAATCGTCGGCCAGCATGCGCTGGGGAAAATCCGCATCGCGGCGAAGGGTAGCTTCCTTCGCCTGGCGCTCAATCTCTACGACCTCGCGAATCGTCTCCTGGTCGCCGGAATCAACCACCGCCAGGGGCTTGCGGGCTCCCACACGCTGCGCCGGAAAGGCGGGCACGGTTGCGACCACGAAATACAATAACAACGCAGATCTGTTTCTCACCATGAGACCTCCGCGGCTTGCGAGGGGACAGAGATCCGCTGACCCGAGCTACGCAACTTTGGATGCTGCAGTTCCGTGGAAATATTCTTGCTTTGTAATATTTTTGGTTCACTGAGCGGTCCGTGAACCGTCTCAGCCGGAAGCCTGTGTTGAAGGCCTGCCGGCCACCCGTTCCGATGGTTTCTCCTCGGCGCGCCTCACGACTCTTCGGATCCGGTAGCGCCACTGGAGCCCCTGAGACATGTTGCGGTTGAGCTCTTAACAGTGCAACTGTTGTTCCCGGGCAAGTGGAGGTAAATCTTTGATAAGACAGTGTCAAAGGTTCGGTAGAGCCCTGTTATTGTCCACCGTGGGACTGCACTGTCCACCATCGGACACAGCGGACGGCGAGGAAGGGACAGAATTGGAGGAGCCGCATCTAGTAGAATCAAACATCCGGTCTGGACATGGCTGATATTCGTCGTGGTCTCATCATCGTCAATACCGGGCCAGGTAAGGGCAAGACCACGGCCGCCATGGGCACGGCGTTACGTGCCGTCGGCCAGGGCATGCGGGTGTTGATGCTGCAATTCCTGAAAGGCTCCTGGCATTACGGCGAACTGGATGCGGTGCAAACGTTCGGCGGCAAATTTGTCATGAAGCAAATGGGCCGCGGCTTCGTAAAGGTCGGAACGGAAAAGCCGGACCCGGAAGACGTGCGCATGGTAGAAGATGCCTGGAGCGAGGCGGAGCGGGCAATCGCGTCCGGTGCCTGGGATTTGGTGGTGCTGGACGAGATCAACTATGCGATCAGCTATGGCATGCTGGATCCCGCGAAGGTAGTCGAGGTTCTCAAGAATAAGCCGGAGATGGTTCATGTAATCTTGACCGGCAGGAATGCGCACCCCACAATCGTGGAGATTGCCGACACGGTCACCGAGATGCGCCAGGTGAAACATGCGTATGAAAAAGGCGTGATGGCGCAGAGAGGAATCGAATATTGATTGGGTAATTTTGTAATTTGGTAATTGGGTAATTGAAAGGCAAATTTTCGATTTCACAATTACCTAATTACACAATCACCAAATTCTTTATGGCCTGGTTTAAACGCGAATCCGCCGAGCTGGACACTTCGGGCGAGAAGAAGGTTCGTACCGAAGGATTGTGGGTGAAGTGTGAGAACTGCCGCCAGATTATCTGGAAAAAGGATCTGGAAGAGAACATGAATGTCTGTCCGAAATGCGACAAGCATTTCCGGATTGACGCGCGCGCGCGGCTGGCACTGCTGCTCGACGACAACCAGTACGAGATCCTCGACGCCAATATCTCTTCTACCGATCCTTTGAAGTTTGTCGATTTGAAGCCATACTCCTCCCGATTGAAACAGGCGCAGCAGGATACGGGGTTGAAGGACGCGGTCATCAATGCGAAGGGAAAGTTGATGGGCCGTCCGGTAGTGGCCAGCGTGATGGAGTATTCGTTCATCGGCGGCAGCATGGGGGCGGTGGTGGGCGAGGCGATCACTCGCGCCGTAGAGCGCGCCGCCGATACGCGGACACCTCTAATTATCGTGTCGGCCTCGGGAGGCGCCCGGATGATGGAGGGCGTCATCAGCCTGATGCAGCTGGCGAAGATCTCATCCGCGCTGGCGAAACTGGATAAGTCGAAAGTGCCTTATATCTCTTTGTTGACCGATCCGACCACCGGCGGCGTCACGGCTTCGTTCGCCATGTTGGGAGACTTGAACATAGCGGAACCGGGGGCCTTGATCGGGTTCGCCGGGCCGCGCGTCATCGAGCAGACCATTCGCCAGAAACTTCCTGCCGGATTCCAGCGCAGCGAATTTCTGCTGCAGCACGGCATGCTGGATGCGGTGGTTCCGCGCAAGCAGCTCAAGCCTTACATCGCGCGCGCGCTCGATTTTATGGCGGCGTGAACCAGAGCTTTTAGATGTAGCCTTGAGCGTTTGGCTTGATCCCCCAACCAGAGCTAAAACATCTGATAAGCAACCGGCTTGCAATTCGTATTGCGTCCGGTGCGGCCTCGTAATGACGGCTACAAGCTAGGAGCTGGATGTCCTACGAAAGTGCAGTAGCAAGCATGTTCGCGCTGGGCCACGAGCTGGCGAGTACGCCCTCACAAAAGTTCGACCTGGGGGATATGCGCGTATTGCTGCGGGCGCTGGGGCATCCGGAGCGGGAGTTTCCCAGCGCGCTGATCGCGGGCACCAATGGCAAGGGCTCCACGGCGGCCACTCTGGCCTCGATTCTGGGCGCATCCGGGTTGAAAACCGGGTTGTACACTTCGCCGCACCTGGTGCGCATCAATGAGAGAATCCGGGTAGACGGTGCGCAAATTGCAGACGACGTATTCGCCCGGCTCCACGGCGAGGTGGACCTCGCTGCCGGAGGGCTCGTCGCGCGAAAAGAACTTCCCTGGCATCCCAGCTTTTTCGAGATGATGACGGCGATTGCCTTCCTTCATTTGTCCCGGGAACGGGTGCACGTGGCCGTTCTTGAAGTTGGGATGGGAGGGCGACTGGACGCGACGAATGTGGTGGAACCGCTGGTCAGCGTGATTACCGACATTTCACTCGATCACCAGAAATTTCTGGGCGACAGCGTCGGCGAGATCGCGCGCGAGAAGGTGGGCATCATCCGGCCCCGGGGTGTAGTGGTGACTCTCCCGCAACAGCCGGCCGCAAATGACGTAATTGGCAACACCATTCTCGAACTGGACGCGACCGGAGTCAGCGCGGCGCGGTACGTGCCCCCGGTTTCGCCGGGGAGTGCCGAATTCCGCGTCTCCGGGGCCCAAACCGGCCTGGCAAGGTCGCGGTATCCCCTGGAGGTGATGGGCCAGCAGATTCTCGTGGAAACGCCGCTGGTGGGGCGCCACCAGTTGAGAAATGTGGCCTTGGCCATTGCGGCAGCCGAGGAATTGGGCAAGAAAGGATTGCCGGGCATCACTCCGCGATCGATCGAACGGGGCATTCGCGAGACTCAATGGCCGGGACGGTTTCAGGTGATCGAGCGCCGGGAGGGCTGGCCGGAGATCGTACTAGATGTGGCCCACAATCCCGCCGGGGCCTGGGCGCTGCGTTCCGCCCTTTCGGAACGCTACGAGGACCGTCCATTGATTTTTGTTTTCGGAGCGATGCGCGACAAGGCAATCTCGGAGATGGCGGAGATATTGTTACCCATGGCCGAGCATGTGATCGCCACCCGGCCGGGCAATCCCCGGGCCGCGGCCCCGGAGGAAATTGTGCAGGCGGCAATCCGTACGGGGGTTGGCATCGAAGCAATCGCCGAGGTCGGAGCGGCACTTGAACATGCACGCAGGCTGGCCGGGCCGGACAGCGTGTTGGCGGTGACAGGATCTATTTATCTTGTGGGAGAAGCGATGCAAGCTCTGAATCTGCGTGCCTGAAGGAAGACCTGGAAGCTTTTTCCCCTAAAATGGAGCTGTGGCGGAATTGAATTCATCTGTCGATCAGGTTGAAAACGGGCGCGATCAGGCGGTCGCCGTGGCGCCCCTCCGGCCCAGTCCGCACGCGATTGCGGGCGTGAAATACGGCTGGCTGAGCCGCTTGCGTTCGTTTCTGTTCATCGACCCGCTGATCTGGCTCTATACCCTGGTGCTGGGCCTGCTGGCTCTGCCCTGCGGCATTCGCGATCGCAGCGGCCGCCGGCTGCATTGGTTCTCGCATGCCTGGTCATGGCTGATCATGAAGACGATCTTTTCCCCCGTGACGGTAACGGGGCTGGAAAAGATCGATACCTCCAAGCCCCATGTGTACGCCGCCAATCATGCGTCAGCGATGGACATTCCGGTGCTGTACGTCAACCTGCCCTTCCAGTTCCGAATCGCGTTCAAGAAAGAGCTGCTCTCGTATCCGGTGGTCGGCTGGCAACTGAAGCGCTCCGGGCAGATCTGCATCGATCAGCAGAACCCCTCGCACTCGATCAGCAGCATTCGCGCTGCGCTAAAGGGACTGCAAAAGGGACTGCCCCTGGTGATCTTTCCCGAGGGCGGCCGCACACCGGATGGAGAGATCAAGCCGTTCTTACCGGGCGCGTTTTTTCTTGCCATCAAAGCGCAGGTGGACATCGTTCCCGTCGCGCTGGTGGGCACGTACGAACTCCTGCCGATGAATACGTACCACATCAAGTGCCGCCCGCTGGAAATGCGGGTGGGAGAGCCCATCTCGACCACTGGCCTCAGCGTGCGGGATCTCCCGGCGCTGTCAGCAAAAGTGCAGAAGGCGGTCGAAGAGCTGTATTACAAAAGCTAGAGAAATTTCAGATTTAAGATCTTAGATTTCAGATTTGTTGGTGCATAATTGCGGGCCCATAATCTGCAATCTAAAATCTAAAATCCGTTCTTTCTTACGCGGCTTTCCGCGTCTCGTCGCACAATCTCTGATAATGCTCCCGTCCGCGCTGGTAGCCTCGGACAAACGCCTCTTCCACGTTCTGGCCTGGGAAACGGCGTTGCACCTCTTCGAGGGCGGCATTCATCCCGGCGGAGACCTGGTCAAATTCCAGGCAGCGTGTCTTGGCGTGGAGGGCCGCTTCGAATCCCATGCGGTAGAACTGCTCGTCCTGTGTGAAGTTCTTGCCGGAACCGGAATAGTGCGCCTGTTCGGCGCTGCGCAGACCGGTCCACCATTGTTCGCGGGCGGCGTCCACGGACTCGGCGCCATCGCGCTTCAGCAGGTCCCGGACGACGGAGGCCTGGCCGGAGTTGTCGGCGAGGGCAACCACGACGCTGCGTCCGCGGCGCAGGGCATCTTCATAGACGAAGATCTCGTCCTCGGGAAGGCCCTGGTAACTTGAATGTTCAATTTTTCCGGCGGCGGTGCCGCCGATCGTTGCCCCGGCCGCCCCGAGAATGCCCGCCCCTAACAGCCCCAGAGCGGTGACCGGACCCAGTCCGGGAATCAGGGCCATCAGGACCGAGCCCCCCGTCAGCCCGATGCCTCCGCCCAGCAATGCTCCCATGGCATTTCCCATGCCCGGTTGCTCGGCGGTATCGGTGGGAACCGCCTCAATTTCTTTTTGTACATGGTCGACCGTTCCGGGGGTCAGGAGGGTCATTTTGTCCCCGGGAATACCCGCGTTTCGCACGTCACTCAAGGCCCGTTCTGCAGCGTCCCGCGTTTGGAAAACTCCAGTGACTGCTTCCATGGTTGCCCCTTTCGCTTTGAAGTCGCAGGTTTGGATGCAAGAACTTGCGGTCGGAACTACCTTGGAAATTTGGCAAACGATTTTTTGCCCTCCCGTAACCTTTGCACAGGCCCGGGCGTTTACCCTGATGTACGGCAACAACCGCGGAGAATTCGTTGAAGGCTCTGAAGAAAGAAGCGGACGAGCGGCTTCTGGTTGAAGCTGCGCAGCAGGATCCCGCCCGTTTCGCGGAACTCTACGAAATCAATTTCGAGCGGGTGTATGCGTACATTGTGCGGCGGGTGCGAGACCGCGCGGAGACCGAAGACCTGACAGCGGAGACGTTTCAGCAGGCGCTGGCGAACCTGAAGAGGTTCGAATGGCGCGGGATCCCGTTTGCGGCTTGGCTGTTCCGGATCGCGGCCAACCTGATCTCCGACCGCTACCAGCGCTCGGGCCGGGAAGTTTCTGACGATTCCGCCATGGATTCGGCGCAGGCGAGTCCGGCGGAGATCGAGGAAGTGGAGCGCCGGGCGACCCTGTTCCGCCTGGTCGAAAAATTGCCGGCAGAGCAGAAGAAAGTTGTGGTTCTGCGGTTCGTCGAGCAGAAAAGCATCAAAGAAGTGGCGCGGGAGATTCGCAAGACTGAGGGCGCGGTGAAGCAACTGCAGTTTCGAGCGCTGACCAGCCTGCGGGCGCGCATGGAGGGTGCCGATGCCTAAGCGCTCTCTACATCCAGGGAATGAGGATGCGAAGAAGATCGACCGGTTAAACCGCGCAGTCGAGGAGATGATGGCGCGGAACGACGGGCGGGTAGGTAAGGCCGGGGCTGAAATCGAACCGCTGGTGCGTATCGCGGCGGAATTGCGCAATCTGCCGAATGCGAATTTCAGGGCACGATTGAAATCGGAACTGGGAGGAGCAAAACGTATGTCTACCGTAGCCGAACCGGTGGCGGCCGTGCGCACGACGGCATCCCCAAGATTGGCATTCCGAGATGCCGTCAAGGCAATCGCCTTCTATCAGAAAGCTCTTGGCGCCAAAGAAACGTTCCGCTTTGAGGCCGGAGGCCACATCGCTCATGCCGAGATGGCCGTAGGAGATTCCATCATCCACCTGGCTGAGGAGTGGCCCGAGGGTGGCCGTTTCAGCGCGGAAACCCTGGGGCATTCCCCCATTTCTCTCGACGTCACCGTGCCCGACGTGGATTCCTTTGCCGAACGTGCGATCGCCGCCGGCATGAAAGTGGTTCGTCCTCTGAAAGACCAGTTTTACGGTTACCGCGACATCACTCTGGCCGATCCATTCGGTTATTCCTGGACCGTCAGCACGGTGAAGGAGCAGATGTCGGTTGAGGAGATGCACCGCCGTATGCAGGACATGGTGGATGGGCCCGAAGGCGGGCAGGGGCCGGAGAGGAAGAAGATCAGTCACATCCGCCCGGGCTTCCGCATGGTGACCCCGTACCTGGTGGCGGAGAACGCGCTGGCGCTGATCGATTTTGTGAAGGCCGCTTTTGCCGCCGAAGAAACTCTGCGGGCGGAAATGCCTACCGGAGTCCACGGCGAAGTCCGGATCGGCGACTCGATCGTAATGTTGGGCGGCGGAATCCCAGGACGCAAGTTCCCCGGCTCGCTGCAGCCGGGCGCACTGCACTTGTACGTCGAGGACGCGGATGCGGTCTACCAGCAGGCGCTCAAGGCCGGAGCGGAGAGCATCAACGAACCCACCGATCAAGATTATGGCGAGCGTTCCGCGACGGTGAAGGATCCCGCGGGCAACCTGTGGTACATCGCGACCCACCAGGGCGGCACCTATCTGCCCAAGGGTCTGCACAATGTGAACCCGTATCTGCACCCGCGCCGTGCCGAGCCCTTGATTGGTTTCCTGAAGCGGGCCTTCGGAGCGCAGGAGATTGCGAAGTATGTCTCCCCGGATGGCGTAGTGAACCATGCCGAAATCCGCATCGGCGATGCCGTCGTCGAAATGGGCGAGGCCCACGGGAAGTACGAAACCATGCCCGCGATGTTCTACGTATACGTGCCGAATGTGGAAGAGGTGTATCGGCAGGCGGTGGCGGCCGGGGCGAAGTCATTCCAGGAGCCGACGGATCAGCCTTACGGCGACCGCAACGCCGGAGTCAAGGATAATTTTGGGAACACGTGGTACATCGCCACCCACGTTAAAGATCCGGAGGTCTAAAGCCTGATGCTGTCTACCGATAATCTTCGTCCTTGCCAGTCGACTGAAAACAAGGGCTGGACGGAATACGTCTTTAGATTCGAGAGGCGGATAAGCGCTGGTCGTTTTGCGGCGTGGGCGACGACGATGTTGGTATGGGGATCGTGACCCGGACTCGAGTTCCGCGTGAATCGGACTCGATCTCGAGCGTTCCCTGAATGTGGGCGAGTCGCTCGCGCATGCCGCGAATCCCCACCCCGGACCCGCCGGATTGGATCGCAGCCAGTCTTTCGGGCGGGATGCCGACTCCCTGGTCGACTACCTCAATGCTCAAAGCCTGAGCCTGCTGCTCGATGCGGATCGTCCCGCTCTTACTTCCGGAGTGGCGATGGATGTTGGTGAGGCACTCCTGCAGGACGCGAAAAGCCACCAGCTCCACCTCTGCAGGAAGGCGCGATACAGCCGAGGACATTTCCAGGGTTACATCCAGGTCGCTTCGCGATTTGAGTCCTTCCAGGTACCAGCGGACGGCCGCGCCCAGTCCCCGTTCATCGAGCAGCGGGGGATGCAGCAGGTACGAGCTGGTTCTGATTTCCCTGATCAACTGCTGGACCAGGTCCTCGCTCTGAGCCGCTAACCCGGCCAGCGCGGGCGGGAGATCGGAGGGGGCTTGTGCAATCTGGTAGAGATTCATGCTCAGCGCAGTCAAGGTCTGCCCGGCGCTGTCATGCAAGTCACGGGCTATTCTGCGACGCTCTTCGTCCTGCACCTGCAGCAGCCGGTGGGACAGTTCGCGAATCTGCCCGGAGTGAACCAGCAAGTCGGCGGAACGCTTCTCCAATTCGGCGGTGCGAGCGCGAACCTGGGAGTCCAGAGAGCGGGAAAGCGCTTCCAGCTTGCGGCGGTTCACGACTTGTTCGGTTACGTCGACGGAAATGGAAATGATGGTTTTGCTTTCTGGTTCGGCGGAGAAGGGTGCGACGATGCAGGTCCAGTAGGACTCCTCGATTTCACCCTCAGGCGAGCGGCGAACTCGACTCTGGAGTTCACGCTCGGTATGCGCTTTCCCGGTGCGCATAACCTCAACCAGCAATTGATGAAAGCGGCGCCCGTTCATCTCTGGTACCGCTTGAACGAGGGGTTTCCCGAGAAGGCTTCGACCGCCCAGCGCCTCGACATTCGCAGGGTTTTCGCTGATGCAAACGAGATCCTCTCCTTCGTAGATGACGATCGGCAGGGGTGTCTCGCGGAACAGGGCCGCCAGCACGGCGCGGTGCTGATCCAGACGTGTACTGAGTTTGCGCAGATTGATCTGGCTGGCTACGCGAGCTACCAGTTCGCGGGCGGAGAACGGCTTGACGATGTAATCATTGGCTCCGGCCTGGAGTCCTTCCACCCGGCTTTCCTCCCCAGCTCGCGCCGAGAGCATCAGGACGGGGACCGAACAGGTGACCGGATCCTTGCGCAACTCAGCGAGCAAACCAAAGCCATCCAGACCCGGCATCATGACGTCAGTGATGACGAGCGTGGGCTGCATCTGACGCGCCCTCTGAAGCGCCGCATTCCCGTCCGCGACAGTTTCGACGTGCCAGTGCGGCGACAGCAGGCGCGTGATGTAGCTGCGCATATCGGCATTGTCGTCGGCGAGGAGAATCCGAACTCCGGCATCGAACTCGGCCGATTGCGAAGCCACGTTCTCGGAAATTGAGCCCTGCTCCCCCGGAATCCATTCCATCGCCTCTTGCACGTAGGCGGCTGCCCGCACGGCCGTAGACACGCTGCTGCGCGGTGCCTGGATGCGGTCCTGGGGGAGGTGGCCGGTCCCATACAACAGGGTGATGCTAAACGTGGTGCCTTTTCCCAGTTCGCTGTTTACCGAAATCTGCCCGCCGTGCTGGTGCACTAGTTCGCGCACCAGCGCCAAACCAATCCCTGAGCCTTCGTAGGAGCGTGACTTCGCGCCCTCGACGCGATGAAACCGTTCAAAGAGCCGGGGCAATTCGCTTTCAGGAATTCCGATTCCGGTATCGCGGATGGACACCACGACCTTGTGATCCAGCGATCGCACCAGGACCGAAATTTCTCCCTGAAAGGTGAATTTGAAGGCGTTGGACAGAAGGTTGAGAATGACCTTCTCCCACATCTCACGATCCACGAATACAGGATCAGGAAGCTGCGGGCAGTCAATCTTCAGCTGCAGGCCGGCGCGCTCGATGGCGGAGCGGAAGACGCTGGCAAGTTCGGCCGTTACTGTTGCTAGGTTGACAGGCTCGAAGGAGGCCTGGACCCGCCCAGCCTCGATGCGTGAAAAGTCGAGCAGCGAGTTGACAAGTTTCAGCAGGCGGACCGAGTTGCGCTGGGCGACTTCCAGTTTCTCGCGCTGGCCGGGCGGAATCTGCGAGGAGTCGGAGAGAACATCTTCCAGGGGCCCCAGCATCAAGGTCAGCGGGGTGCGGAATTCATGGCTGACGTTGCTGAAAAAAGCGGTTTTGGCGCGATCGAGCTCGGCGAGCGCTTCCGCCCGCTTGCGCTCCATGTCGTAAGCGCGGGCATTGTTGATGTTGGCGGCAAGATTGCGCGCCAGGGATTCGAAGAACTCGCGGTAGTCGGAATCCAGTTCGCGATAGGGGCTGATAGCGATGGTGAAGATGGCGACCGGTTCCCGGGTGGCGCCTAAAATGGGGATGGAAATGGCTTGCCGGCAAACGTCCCCGAACGGGGCTCGCGGCATCACGTCGGGTGCATCGACCGCGAAGACTTCCGCCGAACGGCTGGCGACGGCCCTCCGCACGCCCCATTTGTCGTCGAAGAAGAGATTGAGGGAGGAAGGAATCACGGCATCGGCCGCGAAGCTGGCAGCAACGCGAGTCGCCTGGTTGCCGTCACACAGGAAAATCATCGCGTACGGGCAATCGGCGGGATTTCTGACGATCGACTGCATGGCCAGGGAGCAGGCTTCCTGCTCGTTTTTCGCCTGCACCACCTGGTCCGCCACCTCGCGCAGGGTTCGGAGCCGGCGCGCGTTGAGCACCCGGTCTGTCACTTCGTGCACGGCCGAAAAGACTCCGCCGACCTCCCCGGATGACAGCCGGATGGCGCTGTAAGAGTAGGTCCAATAGCTCTCTTCGACATACCCGTGCCGGTTGAAAAGCAAGAGCTGATCGTTTTCCCACGTGGCCTTGCCGGTCCGCATTACGCTTTCGAGCATGGGTCCGATGGTGTCCCAAACGTCGGACCAGACCTCGCGGCCGGGAGACCCCAGAGCCTGAGGATGCTTGGTAGTTCCCAGGGCGGGACGCCAGGCATCGTTGTAGAGCAGGCGCAGCTCAGGTCCCCACCAGATCACGATGGGAAAGCGGGAATCCAGGCAGATCCTGAGCGCAGTGCGGAGGCTTTGAGGCCATTGGCTTACCGGGCCGAAAGGAGTTTTGGCCCAATCGTGGGCGCGCATGAGCGCGCCCATCTCGCCGCCACCAGACATCAAGTCAAGGTCATCGTGGGGCCCCGGATCGGAGAAGCTCGCCGTTCCCGCGTCATTGACCCAAACGGCATTCTGCCAGGCCCTGGAGACAGGCGCCGAGATGCGTGAGTTATGGCGCAGCGCGGCTTCCAGCGAGGGCAGAAGATCGGCCGACAGGTGCGACTTCACTACGAAGCCGCGGGCGCCGGCGCGCTGCGCCTGGACCACGACATCGTCGGAATCATGCTGGCTGACGATGACAATTTCCACATCCGGAAGCTGCTTGCGGATTCTGCGGGTGGCTTCGAGGCCGTCCATCTTCGGCATGGAAACATCCATGACAATAGCGGACGGCTTGAGCTCCAGGGCGAGCGACACTGCCTGCTCGCCGTCAGCCGCCTCGCCACAGATGACCCAACCCGGACGGGAGGCAACCAGATTCTTGAGTCCGGCGCGGACTGCGGCATGGTCGTCGACGATCAGGATGCGGGGAGCCGAGCCGTAGTGGAGTTGAGGTTCTGCAGCCATTCCGGGATCGAAGTTCTCGGAGGAGGCACTCACGCCGAGAGGACCAATCAGTATGCGCTCGCTGGCCGTTTCGGACTGTAAGGAGGAAGCTGTATTACCACTTTGTAAACAGAAGTCGAAGCCATCACCTTCCCCCATTGCTGCTGATAGACAAGAGGCCTGCGGGGAAGCGATACAATTCCAACCATCTCTACCGGAGAACGGGTCCTAGGAAACGCTTCCGTTGCGGTAGCGGAGATTTCGTGAAATTTCAGAACGCGGTGCAACACGAAAGGGGTGTGTGCTCCATGGCACAAGAACTCATTAATAATATTGCGATAAAGGTGGTCGACAATGTCGACGTCATGTTGGGCTATTGGGATCGAAATCTGAAGTGCCAATTCGCCAATGCCGCCTACCAGGTATGGTTTGGAAAATCCCGGCGCGACCTGCTGGGAAGTTCGATCCAGGATTTGCTAGGACCCCTGTACGAGATGAACTTGCCTTACATTCTTGCCGCGCTGGAGGGCAAGGCCCAAGTGTTCGAGAGGACCATTCCTCTTCCCGACGGAAGTACCCGTCATAGCCTTGCGTCCTACTATCCGGACATTGTGAATGGAGAGGTCTGCGGCTTCACCGTTCAGGTCACGGATGTGACCCGTCTGAAGCGCTTGGAGCTCGAATTGCAGGAGGCAAAAAACCGGGCTGAACTGATGGCCACGCATGACTTCTTGACAGGGTTGCCCAACCGGGTTCTGCTGATGGACAGAATTGCGATTGCCACGGCGCGGGTGCGGCGCGCCGGAGGCATGTTTGGCATCATTGCGATCGATATGGATGGATTCAAGCCCATCAACGACACTTACGGACATGAAGCGGGAGACAGGGTATTGCGGGAAGTCGCGATCCGGATGAAAGATGCGATCCGCTCGACGGACACGATCTCGCGCCTGGGTGGAGACGAGTTTATCTTCCTGGTAAACGATGTAGGAACGATCCAGGGATTGACGTTGGCGATTCAACACTTCCTGGATGCCGTGTGCCGGCCTGTGCAATTGGGGGCCGCGTCGGTGACGCCCACCCTGAGTTGCGGGGTTGCGGTGTATCCGGACCACGGCAGCAACGAGAAGGAATTAATGGCCAAGGCGGATGCCGCGCTCTACGACGCCAAAAAGCGGGGAAAGAACTGTTTTGTTTTTTGCCAGTGAGCTCGCCTTCGGCCGCTCGATCGCGTGAACCGGACTCCTGGCAACGCAAAAGACCACTAGCGCGAATGCTGCCAGGAAGATGGGGAAAAAGACGTTCTAACCAATACCCCCGGGGGATAGCCCGCCCGTATTGCCGCTTTGGCTCTACCGCTCGCAGCTCCATCAATGAATTCTAAGGCCGCGGCGCAACAGGTGGCTTACCCTCATCCACGGTCTGTAGCGAGAGACATTGTATTGGCCCAAGTGTGGCGCGCCGGAGTAAGCAAGAAAGCGCCGGAACATTGCGTGACCCGGCGCTATAGGTGAAGGAAACCTCTTACCGGTGCAGAGCAACGCTGAAGTACTCACCGGCGCCTACCGCACCGGCGTTATCCTCACCGATGACCTTCGTTGGAGTGATCTTCTTTTGCGCGATGGTAGTGCCGAGTTGGCCTGCCACGTCGGTCCCCCATGCGTACAGACCGCCATTCGTGACCGCCAAGCTGTGGAATGTGCCGGCCGCAGCCGCCGAAACCGACGAGACGGTCTTGGGGAACTTCACCTTGAGTGGGACGGGGCTGTTATTCCGCGTTCCGTCGCCGAGTGTGCCGTTGATGTTCTGGCCCCAGGCGAATAGGCCGGCATCAGTGACGGCGAGCGTGTGGTAGCGGCCCGCTGCCACCGTCCAGATCGTCGTAACCGGCGTTTTGCTTGGGAGCGCAATCTTCACGGGCGTCAGCCTGTCGGTGGTCGTGCCGTCGCCGAGCTGGCCAAAGAAGTTGTAGCCCCACCCATACAGGCCATCGTTTGTGACCGCAAAGCTGTCCATGAAACCGCCTGCCAGGCTGCTGATCCAAGTGACGGAAGCGGGAAGCTGGACTTTCACCGGCAATAAGCGATTCTCGGGTGTGCCATCGCCGAGATTGCCCTGGCTGTTGTGACCCCATGCGTAGAGGCCGTCATTCGTAAACGCGAGGCTGTGCAGAGCTCCCGCAGCGATCTGTGTGATGCTGACGACCGACGGCGGGAAGATCACTCTCTCCGGAGTAGTGCGGCTCACCGTCGTACCGTCACCGAGCTGGCCGCTCGAGTTGCTTCCCCACGCGAACAGGTCAGCTGCATTCGCCAGTGCGAGGAAATGACCGTCGCCCGCGGCGACTTGGGTGACGCACTGAATATAAATCGTTGTCGACAGCGTGACTGGTGCCGGAGCCGTTGCCGGAGTGTTCCCGAGACCTGGCCAGGTATAGACGGTCACACCATCCGTAGCGACAGCGATGTTGTTGGACTGCCCGGCAGCGATCCTCTCGATGTTCACGCCCGCCGGCAGAGCCACAGGGATCGGCGTGGAGCTGATGTTGTTTCCCCAAGCGGTCAACGATCCTCTCGGAGCCTGAGCGAGCAGCGTAAGTGCGGCCATGAGAAAGAGGACGCCGACTGCGATTAATCGCGGCATTCGGTTCATATGATTGTTCTCCTGTGGATTGTGTATGGATCGAAGCTGCTTCAGGGGTTAGGGTGCAGCTATTTTGCGCCACATGCTACGGTGCGTCGATCCTGGGCTGCAGTAACTGCGGTCACATGCTGGCGTGACCCACGACACAGCCCCATACGCTCACGCGCGTCATCGCACGAATACGCGAGCTCCCCACCTGCGAGTAGGTCCTCGGCCCCAAAGTCAAGACCAGGTCTATTGCGGAACGGGTAAGATTTTCCCGGCCTCTAGATTATTCCCCTCCGGTCTGACAGGTAGGACGACGGGAAGAGCGGCTCAGCCCCCTGGATCGAGCGATTTTGACTTTCTGGCCGGGGCCAGCCTGGTGCGCGGGGGGCGGGCGTCGGATCTCGAACTTTCATTCCTGCGCGGAGATCGCGCCACGACTTGCCAGAAGAAACGAAAAGTGGACTTAATCGAAAAGAGTGGGAATTTGAGTGTTAACGCTGATAACAGTGGTTGACTGCAGCAATTGAGTTCTGAGTTTACTGAGGTTCGATCCCGGCAGCCTTCATGAGACGCGCCGCGGTTTCGCTCTCGCTCACGACGAAGCGAGCAAAATCAGGTTGGCTCATGCTCATTGGATCGGCACCGTCCTTCGCAAGTTGGTAGCGCACATCCGGCGCCGCCATCGCGCGGGCGATGCCTTGCGCCAATCTATTCACCACCTCGGCGCGAGTGCCAGCGGGCACCCACACCCCGTACCAAATTGGATGATCGAAGCCGGGGACACCAGCTTCAGAGATGGTCGGTACCTCCGGCAGCAGATAAGATCGCTTTTTCGTGGTGACGCCTAGCGCAACGAGGTTTCCCGCACGAATATCAACGAGCGCGAGCTGGATAGGCGCCATCATGTAGGTAGTTCGTCCCGCGACCGTATCGCCGATCACGTCTGCAATGCCCTCGCCAAGCCGCGCTGGCACGTGTACTGCTTTAATGCCTGTCTCCAGATTCAATTTTTCGATGCCCAAGTGCGTACCGGTACCCACCCCAGTGGAGCCGAATTTCAACTCGCCGGGCCTTGCTTTTGCCGCTGCGATAAGTTCGCCCAAGGTCGTAATACCTGCGGCTTTACCTGTGACGAGCACGTACGGCTGCTTGGTGAGTGGAGCGACAGGTATGAAATCCTTGAGCGGATCATACGGTAGGTGCTTCACGAGCGCTGCGCTGTATGCCTGAGCGCTTGTGTTCACAAGCAGCGTGTAGCCGTCGGGTGCCGACTTCGCAACGAGGGCGGGGGCTTCCGTACTTCCTTTGCCAGGATGGTTCTCGACGGTGACAAGTTGCCCCAAATATTCAGATAGCTTCGGACTGATGGCGCGAGCTATCAGGTCAGGTCCGCCACCAGCACCAAAGGGTTCAAGTATCCGCACGGGCTTCGTTGGATAGTCATCTGAACCTCGCAGCATCATTGGCAGCGAACACAAGATCGCCAAAGCCACCCGAGCTGACATGAGTCACCTCTTAAGGTCATCGTGCGTACGCGCTCGTGACGGATTGCGAGAAATTGTACCTTTTGCGGAAGTCAGTTGTCGTAATATCTCTGCTTTCGACAGCTATCATTTGCAGGAGGGCGCGGGCAGTCCGTTCTAGCAGGGGAACGGGCGGATGACGCCGCTCTTCCGACACTGAGATGACGACATCACTCTTTTGGACCAACGACTCTGTTGCGCAGTATTGAAAAACGCGCAATTTTTCCACCCGAACACCTAATTGTTCGCGCGATCAATGAGCAGGATGTCCGAGTCTTCTTTTAGCCGATCAAATACGATTCGCTTACCATCGGGAGTAATGTCAAACGTCCGCATTACAGCAGAACTGCTTAACCGACTCAGACGTCGCGAGCGCATGGTTCTCATGTCAAGCAGCCAGAAATCCTGCTCGGCCGTCGTATTTCCGAGCATGTAAACCAGGCCACTGCCATCCGGTAGGAATCGCACGCGTTCCCCTTCGCGCTGCACTTTGATGTCAGGCAGCTTGGCAGGCGTACCATCCGGGTGGATCGCAAGCAGCGGAGCGACCGTGAATACCTGCGCTCCGCTATATACGATCAGATCCCCGCGTGGAGACCACACAGGATCCAGGCACGGCCCACTCGCAATCCGCACCGGGGAGCCACCGTCAACAGGCAGTTTGAACAGGCCTTCTTCGTTTGCGTCACTGCCCGCAACGACGATCCATCGGCCGTCGGGAGACCAGGAGGCCGTACCACGAACGTCGATACTGCCCGATAGCGGGTGGAGCTGTGTTCCATCGGCTGTCATGACGTGCAATTGTTGTTTGTCGTGTCGCCGCACTACGAATGCAACGCTCCGGCCGTCAGCCGATATCGCCGCCGGCGAATGCAGCGCGCCATCCGAACCTTTCCAGATCTCCACTGCCTTGCCATCGCGATAGCTCCACAGTCCGTCAGCCCCGTCTCGGGAAGACAAGTAGAACAATGTTGCACCTCCGAATCGTGGCGCCTGGGAACGCATCGTGGTCAGTTGCAAAGGATGGACGTCACGTTCGTCGACTGCACCGCTGGTGATCGGAATGCTCCAAAGGTTAACCTCTGCGTTCACGACACTGGCTGCAAGACGTCGTGCATCAGCGTCGGCTGAGAGTGCGGTGTATTGTTCCAAACCCGAACTCACGCGGGTGGAAGTGCGGGTTTTGTGATCGAAAGCCCACAACCACGGACCGGCACCGTCTTTGTTGTGAGCAACGAACAGAATCGTCCGTTCGCTGATCGGCGTCGGGTACGCCACATCCGTGCCAAGATCTGTAAGTTTTTCGGCATTCCTGCCATCCGCTGAAACGCGCCACAGGTCCATCTCGCGCGTTGCTGGCCTGCCTCGCACGAAGTAGATCCAGCGTCCGTCTCTCGACCAGACCTGATAGTGGTTGTGTAATCCGGGATCGTTTCTTAGGATCAGGCGTGCGTTGTCCCCGTTGGAATCCGCGACAAATGTGGGGTCGCCTGCTTGCCACGTGTGGTAGACCAGCCGGGTCCCATCGGGCGACCACGCGACCTCGGCGGCTGCTTCATCGGGGAAATTATGCGGTGGCCCTCCCATTAATGGCCAGAGCATGACTCTTTTGTTTTCTGTTCCGCCACTCCACACTTCCAGTCCGTCCGCCGAAAACCCGACCGCACGCAGGGGTGCACGCGCATCTCCGAGCCGACCTTGGGTGAGGTTCACCAGCCCGTTTCCATTGGATTGAATCAGCCAGACGTCGAATGTGCCGCTCCGGTTGGAAATAAACGCAACGAATTTCCCATCTGGCGAAATGGCGGGGTTAGTTTTGAAGCCTTCGAAGTTGGTGAGACGCGTGAACTGAGCATTCGAAAGCGGATTCTGAATGGTCGAGGCAGAATGATTGGCGATAATCCAAGCAGCAATTCCCACCACCAGCAAGCCCATTAGGCTCCATAGCAGCCAGGTGTGACGCCGGTTGGGCGCTGCTGCGGAAGTGATGGCGGTAGCGCCACTGGAATCTATTTCACGCTTAAGGCGCTTGAGGTCGGTGCGGATGTCGGAGGCGCTTTGATATCGGAGCCCCCGATCCTTTTCCAGCGCCTTGTTGACGATTGCAACTAGCGCTGAAGGAAGGTTGGGGTTCAGGCGCGTAGCAGGAACCGGTGCGGCATCGAGAATTGCCTTGAAAATGACGCCTGGACTTTCTCCCCCAAACGGCAATCGCCCAGTTGCCATCTCGTATAAAACCGCACCGAAAGAAAACAGGTCAGTGCGGGAATCCAACTCCTTTCCCCGCACCTGTTCAGGAGACATATATGCGATTGTCCCGACGACAGTGCCGGGACTGGTGAATTGCGTAACGTCCGCTCCTTGAGTGGCAAGCGTTTCCCCTATGCCAATCACGTTTCTTGTTGTACTAACCTTGGCAAGGCCAAAGTCGAGAATCTTTGCGTGCCCGCGCTTTGTGACGAAGATGTTTGCTGGCTTGATATCGCGATGTACGATGCCGGACGACTGTGCCGCATCCAGCGCATCGGCGATCTCGATTCCCAGCGACAACACATCTTCGATCCCCATTGGTTGGCCGCCAATCCTATGCTTCAGTGTCGTACCTTCCAGAAATTCCATAACAATAAAGGCGTGCCCATCCTGCTCGTCGATTTCATGGATCGTGCAGATGTTGGGATGATTGAGAGCCGATGCGGCTTGAGCCTCGCGCTGGAAACGGCTGAGTGCCTGGGGATCGCGAGCCACCTCGTCGGGAAGAAACTTTAAAGCGACGAAACGGTGCAGGCGGAAATCCTCAGCCTTGTAAACTACGCCCATGCCGCCGCCACCCAGCTTCTCAACGACGCGATAGTGCGAGATAGTCTGGCCGATCATTGACCTGAAATCCTAGGACTGGGAATTGGGCAAGTCAATGAAGACGTGGAAGTTTGTGCGAGTTTAGCGGAATCAATGGCCGAAACATCTCTGTTACGCTGAAAATCCCCCGCCTGCAGCAAAGAACAGATTTTCTCAAGACCGGAATTCGCAAAATCGAACGCATGGCAAGTGTGAGCCATCACACCATCAGAAAGATTTTGAAGGGCGAAACTGTTCGACGCAATACACTGGCGAAGGTCGTTAAGGAAATCGACAGGACGCTAGTGTCGCGGAGCAAAGAATCAAAATGAGCAAGGTTTTCAATCGGGCGAGATCCTCAGCGTATAGAGAGGCCACCAAGGATTGTGCGAAAAAGCCGCACGGGCCGTGGCTACTTACGTGTACACAGTGACATACCACCATCACAACTTGTGAGCCCTGTCTTGATTTTCGAGAAGAAACGCGTGGAATATTGGAAGCTCAGGAGCAAGCTGTCGCTGCTGCTGCTTTAGGTCTCGATCCGGGCTTGGGTGTCTTGCACGTCGATACGTCAGCACGCGACAGCTTAGCTTGCGATCTGATGGAACCGATTCGCTCTCAAATCGACGCTTACCTGCTCGATTGGATTACTCGCCAGCCCCTCAGGCGAGAGTGGTTCTGTGAACAACGAGATGGAAACTGTAGGCTTGCGGGATCATTCGGTGTGCGTCTCTCGAAAACCGCTCCGATCTGGCGAAGGGCTGTTGCTCCAATTGCTGAATGGGTCGCTCGCACATTTTGGTCAACGATTCGAAAACCAGATGCTCCAGTTCCAACGAGGCTGACTCAGAACAACAAGCGAGAAGCCAAGGGCTCCGACACAATCGCCAATCACAAGAATTCCTTCTCAGCAGAACATTTGTGCTGGATGTGGGAAGCTTATTGGCAACACTGCGACGCATTGTCCGGATTGTTCCCTCACGAACTCCACTGCCTCATTGATCGAGGGAGCCAAGTTGGGACGCGTGATCGGGCACACTCCACAGGCTGAGGCAAGGCGCAGGGAAAGCAAGCGTCGCCATGACTCGGAACGTCAAGACTGGATTCCGTCTGATCAGCCGAGTTGGCTTACGGAAGATTTCTATGCAAATGAAATTCAACCTCGATTGAAGGATGCAACGCTCTCCCAAATTGCAACAGCTAGGTCGCTGCCCCAAAGCCCCTTGTACACTGCCTCTCCCGCGTCTCGGAAGCTGCTTTCCGCCAGTCGAGAATCGTTGTTCCAGCCTTATCTCGTAGCTCTACCCTAATGTCATCATCGAGGCTGTAGTCCGATGGACGACCGCAGAGGTCTCCTGAGCATACGTTCACTTCGCCGCACAGACATGAAACTTTGTGCTGCGCGTATTTCAGAGTAGGGCAACCAGCAACCGGGGGCTCAGTTTGGCACACGACAAAGGGGGACAAAAGCAAAACCAGCGCTAGACTCTTAAGTGAACCGTTCACGGCAGCACTTTACCCCTAATCGCTTCATGAATCCACTGACAACTGTCGCTAACAGGCGATTACACGTTTCGACCGTGCGGGCTGGATTGTGAGTGAAATGGGGATGTTTTTCGCCAACAACGGCGGACCTGTGATTCAGTGTCGTTGCAGGTCGTCGAAATATTCCTTTTTCCTTCTGCGCAGTTCTTTGCTACTTACGGGGATTTTCTTGTCCAATTCGGGACCGCGCTCGAAGAACACCCATCGCCACCCAAAACTAAAAAGAATCCATAACACCAAAAAGGCTATGAGCAAGAAACGAGGTCGAAAGTCTGGATAGAGGCCTCCGAATGCCACGACGGTCAGGACTGCGGAACCCAAGGCGTATAGCCAAGCCCCAACCCGTTGAACCCGAGGTTTACCTGTTCGGCTCATAACGGCGTTCATTCTACGCTCCACGGCGTGCCGGAATGACAACTGTCGAGAACAGGCCAATTCACGCAAAACCACTCAGGACGTCCACCGCCCGGATGTTAGAGACTGGGCCCATTCTCGATAGAGCTTCGCCTGTTCCCGCAACTCTGTTGCACGTGGTTCCGATTCGTTCGCTGCCTTTCTCTCAGTCTCAGCAGCTTTGTATTCAAGCTCCGCAACCGTTGCGTCTCGGGGAATGAAGAGCTGTTTAGTCATTTTTCGCGTTGCTATTATCGCCCAGAGCGATGAATGTTGTAAGCAGGCGATTGCACTCAAATTTCGAGTGATTTCGATTCAGTTCACATCTGAGCGTTTGTTGCTGAAGTTACTAGCTCGCTCCCTTGCACCCGCGCACGCTCGCACGAACGCACGCACAAGCGCATCAGCGACGCCCCACTCGCGAGCGGGCGGGCCCTAGGCCCAAGTTCAACCCCATTCAGTTCGGGTAGTGGGAGGACGGGGGTATAGGAATTTTCCCGCCCTGTATATCTCTCCCCCTCCTCTGGTTTGACCCTCCCAACGCCCTTCTTTAGACTGAAAGATTCAGACAACCTGCAGGTTCCTAACTATGGCTGACAGCATTCGTGTGAAGCTCCCGGACGGGAGTGTCAAGGAAGTGGCGAAAGGCACGACGGCGCTCGAGGTCGCCAAGTCGATCAGCCCGCGGCTGGCGGATGCGGCCCTGGTCGCAAAGACCGACGGCAATCTGATCGACCTGGGCAAGCCGCTGGAGAGCGATACCGATCTCCGCCTGCTGACCGAGAAAGATCCGGAAAGCCTGGAGGTTTACCGGCATTCCTCGGCGCATCTGCTGGCCGCGGCGGTGCTCGAGCTCTTTCCGGAAACCAAGCTCGGCCACGGCCCCGCTACTGAGAGCGGGTTCTTTTACGATTTCTATCGCCCCACGCCGTTTACTCCCGAGGACCTGGAAAAGATCGAAAAAAAGATGCAGGAGCTGGTGCAGCAGGACATCCCGTACGCGCGCGAGTTTCTGCCCCGCGACCGGGGGCTGGCTGAGTTCAAAAAGGAAGGCGACTTCATGAAGTGCCATTTCATCGAGCAATTCACCAAGCCCGATGAAAAGATTTCCATTTACCGCACCGGCAAATTCACCGACTTCTGCCGCGGCCCCCACATTCCTTCTACCGGCAAGATCAAGGCCTTCAAGTTGCTCAACATTGCCGGCGCGTACTGGCTGGGAGATGAGAAGAATCCGCAACTACAGCGCATCTACGGGACTTCATTCTTCTCCAGGAAAGATCTTGACGAATATCTGAAGCAGATTGAGGAGACCAAGAAGCGGGATCACCGCGTGCTGGGCAAGCAGCTCGATTTGTTCTCCATTCAGGAACTGGCCGGGCCGGGGCTGATCTTCTGGCATCCCAAGGGCGGCATCATCCGCAAAGAGATGGAAGACTGGATGCGCTCGGAGTATCTCAAGCGCGGCTACTCCCTGGTGTACACGCCGCACGTGGCGCGGCGGCAACTGTTCTACACCTCGGGGCACGAGGGCTATTACTCGCAGAACATGTTCGACGCGATGGAGCTCGATGATGCTGAGTATCGCCTGAAGCCGATGAATTGCCCGGGGCACATCCTGGTCTATAAAGACTCGCTGAAGTCATATCGTGACCTCCCGGTGCGGCTCGGCGAGTTGGGAACGGTGTACCGCTATGAGCGATCGGGCGTGATGCATGGATTGCTGCGCGTCCGGGGATTCACGCAGGATGACGCCCATATTTTCTGCACGCCGGAGCAGATTGAGGGTGAGATTGCGAGCTGCCTGGAATTCGCGCTCGATGTGCTGAAGGATTTCGGGTTCGACAAGTTCCAGACTGAGCTGTCGACGTGGAATCCTGAGGATCGCAAGAATTTCGTGGGCAGCGAAGAGCAGTGGAATCACGCCACGCAGTCGCTGGAGAAAGTTCTGAAAGAGCGCGGCATCGACTACAAGACCATTCCCGGCGAGGCGGCGTTCTACGGACCGAAGATTGATATCAAGCTGGTGGATGCGATTGGGCGGTTGTGGCAGCTTTCCACCGTGCAGTTCGACTTCAACCTGCCGCAGCGTTTCGGGCTGGAGTACGTCGCCGAAGACGGCTCGCGGAAGCAGCCGGTGATGGTGCATCGCGCGCTGTATGGATCGGTGGAGCGGTTCTTCGGAGTGCTGATCGAGCACTATGCCGGAGCGTTCCCGGCGTGGCTCTCTCCGGTACAGGCGGTGATGATCCCCATCAGCGAGCGGCACGCGGAGTATGCCAACAAAGTTGCTTCTCAGCTCAAGGCGATTGGGGTACGCGTCGAGGTCGATGCACGCAACGAGAAGATGAACGCCAAGATCCGCGAGCATGCCATGCAGAAAGTACCCTTCCTGCTGGTGGTTGGGGACAAAGAGGCGGAGGCGGGCAAGGTGAACGTGCGCACGCGAGGCAAAGAGAAAACCGAAGACATGCTCGCGCCCGAGTTCGTGGAGAAGATCCGGAAACTGATCGAACAGAAAAGCCCGGCCCTATAGCCGCTCACGCAGAGACAGCTGCTTGGGCTGTCCGGTCGCCTTCGAGCACAGCCCTCGCACCCCACGCCGCGACAGCTCAAGGGGCTGTCCCTACTCAAACCTTGGCGGTACCATTAAGTCCGTGCATTCCCTCGCCCAGCGATTGCTGACCCACATTCGGCGGCACGAACTCCTGACCGCCGGGGAGCGGGTGGGTGTGGCCGTTTCCGGCGGAATCGACTCGGTTGCCTTGCTGCGGCTGTTGCTGGACCTTTGCGGTGATTTGGGAATTGTCCTTTCCGTCATTCATTTCAATCATCGGCTGCGTGGGGCTGAATCGGAAGCAGACCAGGAGTTCGTGGCGGGACTCGCACGGGATTACCACTTGGAATTTCATTGCGATGGCGGGGATGTGGCGCGCCAGGCGGAGATGGATCGCGCCGGCATGGAGGCGGCTGCCCGTGAGCTTCGCTACGGATTCTTCCGGGGATTGCTCGGGGTGGACGAGGGAGCGGGACAGGAAGTCAAAACCCCCACCCTCTCGCGCTTAGCGCGAGAAGGGTGGGGCACCCTTACCGATTTGAAGAACCTTCCTGCGTTGGACAAGGTTGCCACAGGGCACACGCTGGATGACCAGGCTGAGACCGTGCTTTTGAGGATCATTCGCGGGTCGGGGTTGCGGGGGATCGCGGGCATTCATCCGCGGATTCTGGTTGAGAATGAGGATGGAGAGGCTTGCGGCGAGATCGTTCGCCCCCTGCTAGCAACACGACGAAGTGATTTGGAACACTACCTGAGGGGCCTCGGGCAATCGTGGCGCGACGATGTCACCAATGACAGCCTCACCTTCACGCGCAACCGGCTACGAAAGCTGGTTCTGCCGCTGCTCGAAAAAGAATTCAATCCCGCGGTCGCGCACAACCTGGCCGAATTGGCAGAGATTGCACGCGGGGAGGAAGATTACTGGGCAAACGAAGTGGCCGGATGGATGGGAACCGGGGTTCATTGGTCGGAGCCGGCATGGGCGCGGAAAGCCGAGTTGGTGCAGATCCGCACGCCGGGCGCCTCCTCGGTGCAGGCGACTTCAGAGGGAGACGATCTGGAAAATGAGGACAGCCATGCTCCGTGGCTTGTTATGGACGCATCGGTGGACCGGCTGTGGTTTCTCGGTGAGCCGCCGGCGGTCCAGCGCAGGGTGATCAAAGCAATCGGAGAAGAGGCCGGCATCACCTTGGGATTCAGACACGTGGAAGAGGTTCTGCAATTCGCGACCCAGCAGGGTGAATCCGGCCGCGAGATTCCGCTGCCGCTGGGATGGAAGGTAAGGAGGGAGCCCGATGAGATTCTGTTTCTGACTCCCAATTTGCGCCAGTCCGGCCCCGCGCTGGATTACGAATATGAGCTTCCGGTTCCGGGCGAGGTGGATGTTTGTGAGATTGGTACGACCGTTGAAGCGCGCTGCGTTCCGCCGGATGCGGGGTATAATCCAGAACACCTTTTGGACGGGAATTCGCTGCCTTCCACGCTAAAGTTGCGGAACTGGCGCGCAGGAGACCGTTTCTGGCCCAACCACAGGAAGTCTCCGAAGAAAGTAAAGGAGCTTCTGCAGGAGCGGCATGTGCCGCAGCCCGAACGGAAAATGTGGCCAGTGGCCGTCAGCGGCTCCGAACTGTTGTGGATGCGCGGGTTTCCCCCGGCTGCCAGGTTCGCCGCCAAGCCGGGGCAAGCAACTATCGCCATTTTGGAGCGCCCCATCGGCTCCGAAAGGTAAGGATTCCAGCGACATCATTCGCTGCCGGGGAGGCGCCAAACAGTTCATGAGCAGCAGAGTCGAGCCGCTACGGCCCGTGATCACCAGCGATCAGATCCAGAAGCGGGTGAAGGAGCTTGGCCGCCAGATTTCTGACGACTACAAGGGTCAAACGATCCAGATCCTGGCAGTCCTGGAAAATGCGTTCATGTTTCTGGCCGACCTGGTGCGTGCCGTGGATGTGCCCGTTGTCTGCCAGTTTGTCAAGCCAAGATACAGCCGCCTTGCGGAGGTCTCGGCCAGCGACGTCATGGAAATCTTCTTCAGCCACGAGCCGGACATCAAAGGCCAGCACATTTTGCTGGTCGAAGGGCTGGTACACTCCGGCATCACCACCGATTTTCTGATGAGCGACCTGCGCGCCCGGGGCGCCGCTTCGGTGAAAGTCGTGACCCTGCTGGATCGCCAGTCGGCCCGGCGGGTGCCGCTGCAGCCCGATTATTTCGGGTTTCTAGTCGACGAAGCATTCCTGGTGGGATACGGCTTGGGCGCGGTGGAGCAGACCAACCGGAATCTACCCTATTTGGCGGCTGCAACGGTAAGATCCTGAGTGACTTAGGTCATCGCTGCCGGGAAGGGCTATTTTGCCGAAGAAAAGGTAGAATAGACCTTAGGATTTTCGCCGATCCAAAATCGTGCAGTGGCATCTAATCCGTTCAGGTGCTTCGGGATCGTGTACGCGGCGTGGAAATTAGGAGTCTTCTAGGTGAACTCAACTGTAAAAACCGTATTGTTCTGGCTGCTGATCGGGGTATCGGCATTGCTGCTCTGGGAAGTCGTCAAGGGCGCCCGCGATGGCCAGAAAGACAGAGAAATCAACGTCACGCAATTCATGAGTGACGTCGACCAGAACAACATCCGCGAGATCACGGTCAACGGGATGGAAGTGCGGGGAAAGTACAAGGACGGCTCGGCCTTCCATACTACCGCCCCCGGCAACTACTTTACCCCGGACATGCTGAAGAATCTGCAAAGCAAGCAGGTCGTGATTAACTTCCGCGACGTGAACAGCGGAAGCTTGCCGCTGCAACTGCTGGGAACCTGGGCCCCTCTGATTCTGCTGGGCGCACTGTGGTTCTTCATGATCCGGCAGATGCAGACAGGGGGCAACAAGGCGTTGTCGTTCGGCAAGAGCCGGGCCCGGCTGCTCTCGATGCAGCAGAAGAAAGTCACCTTCAAGGATGTAGCGGGGGTGGAAGAGGCGAAAGAAGAACTTCGCGAAATCATCGAGTTCCTGCGCGAGGCGCAGAAGTTCCAGAAACTGGGTGGACGCATTCCGAAAGGAGTGCTGCTGGTCGGGCCTCCGGGAACTGGGAAGACCTTGCTGGCGCGTGCCGTTGCCGGCGAAGCCAACGTTCCTTTCTTCTCTATCTCGGGATCGGACTTCGTGGAAATGTTCGTGGGCGTGGGCGCCAGCCGGGTTCGCGACCTGTTTGAGCAGGGCAAGAAAAATGCGCCCTGCATCATCTTTATCGATGAAATCGACGCGGTTGGGCGTCACCGCGGGGCTGGACTGGGCGGCGGGCACGACGAGCGCGAGCAGACGTTGAACCAGTTGCTGGTGGAGATGGACGGCTTCGAGTCGAATGAAGGCGTCATCCTGATGGCGGCGACGAACCGTCCGGACGTGCTTGATCCGGCCCTGCTGCGGCCCGGACGCTTCGACCGGCGCGTCGTGGTGAGCCGTCCCGACGTCCGCGGGCGCGAGGAGATTTTGCGCGTGCATACCCGCAAGATTCCCCTGGCGGAGGATGTGGATCTTTCCGTGCTGGCTCGCGGAACCCCGGGATTCTCCGGCGCAGACCTGGCCAACATGGTTAATGAAGCAGCCCTGGCCGCCGCGCGGCAGAACCGCAAAGCTGTTCTGCAGTACGACTTTGAACTGGCCAAGGACAAGGTGCTGATGGGCGTGGAGCGCAAGTCGCTGCTGCTCACCGACGAAGAGAAGAAGAACACGGCCTATCACGAAGCCGGGCACGCCCTGGTTGCGGCTAAAATGCCGTTTTCCGATCCGCTGCACAAGGTCACCATCATCCCCCGCGGTATGGCACTGGGCGTGACCATGCAACTGCCGGTGGACGATCGCCACAACTACTACAAGAACTACCTCGAGACCCAGATCGCCATCCTGATGGGCGGGCGCATTGCAGAGGAGATGTTCCTCAACGTGATGAGCACCGGCGCAGGCAACGACATCGAACGTGCCACAGACATGGCCCGCAAGATGGTCTGCGAGTGGGGCATGAGCGAACTCGGTCCCCTGACCTTCGGGAAGAAGGAAGAGCAGATCTTCCTGGGCCGGGAAATCGCGCAGCATCGCGATTACAGCGAAGACACGGCCATCAAGATTGATCAGGAAGTCCGCAAACTGGTGGGCGCCGGCTACAACACTGCCAAGCAGATCCTCGCGGAGAATCGCGACACCCTGGAGAAGATGGCCCGCGCACTGATTGAACGCGAGGTTCTGGATGCGAACGAGATCAAGCTGCTGGTGGACGGCAAGGAACTTCCCCCGGTTCAGCCGCCTCCGTCGAAGCCGGATGACGGCGTCCAGCACGTGATCAAGCCGGATCTGCACCCGGGGCGCGCCAAAGGCGGCGAACGACCGGCAACTGCATAGCATCCATTCAGCGAATCCAAAAGGGCGGCCGGTCTGGCCGCCCAATTTTCTTGCGGCTTTCTAACCGGCGAGCAGCTCGTGGTCATGTTTTACTAGCTCGATTCGGGCTCATTCCGGCGCTCCGAAAAGCGCTCTTCCTGTGCTATAATTTGGTTATAAGTTTTGGTCGTAAGTGTTAGGAATTTCAATAACTTGAACCAAGTTTTGGCGGTTCAGGGAAGCGCGATCCAAAACGCAAGGTCCCAGCCACGGTTCCAGGGTATAAGCAAGACGGCAGCAGGAAAAATTCGGGACATTTTCGCGGAGCGGAATGGCCACCAAAGAGATTAATACTCCCATCACGGACACCAAGACAAAAAACGGCAAGATCACCCCGATCACTGGGGGAAACGGCAACAGCGACTACAACGCCGATTCCATCAAGGTGCTCGGCGGCATGGAGGCGGTACGTAAGCGCCCGGCGATGTATATCGGATCGACCGGCGAACTTGGCCTGCACCATCTGGTGTACGAAGTCGTCGACAACTCCGTGGACGAAGCGCTGGCCGGATTTGCCACCAAGATTGATGTCACCATTCACGACGACAATTCGATCACGGTAGTGGACGATGGCCGCGGCATCCCTGTCGACGACATGGAGATCGATGGCGAGAAAGTGTCAGCCGCGCAGGTGGTCATGACCACGCTGCACGCCGGCGGCAAATTTGATTCTTCGACCTACAAGGTGTCCGGCGGATTGCACGGGGTGGGCGTGTCCTGCGTCAACGCGTTGAGCGAAGAACTGGAACTGGAAATCTGGCGTGACGGGGCGACGTGGCAGCAGACCTATTCGAAGGGCGAGCCTACCAGCAAGCTGAAGAAAACCGGTGTCGCCAAGGTAAAGACTGGAACCAAAGTTAAGTTCCTGCCCGATCGCAGCATCTTTACCGCCATCGAGTACAACTACGACACCCTGGCGCAGCGGCTGCGCGAACTGGCGTTCCTCAACAAGGGATTACTGATCACTCTCACCGACGAGCGCACGGTCGATCCCAAGACCGGAGAAGCGAAGCACGCGGAGTTCAAATACAACGGAGGGATCGCGGAATTCATCAAGCACCTCAACCGCGGCAAGCAGGTGCTGCACGACAAGCCGATCTACATGGAAGACGACCGCAACGGCGTTCACATGGAAATCGGGTTGCAGTATAACGATGCCTACTCGGAGACGATTTTCAGCTTCGCCAACAACATCAACACGGTCGACGGAGGTACGCACCTTTCAGGGTTCCGCACGGCGCTGACCCGCACCATCAACTACGCCGGGCAGCAGATGGGGTTGTTCAAGGACGTCAAGGAAAATCTGACGGGCGATGACGTGCGCGAGGGACTGGTGGCGGTCATCAGTGTGAAGTTGCCGCAGCCCCAGTTCGAAGGCCAGACCAAGGGCAAGTTGAATTCCGACATCGCGGGCACGGTTACCCAATTTGTTAACGAGCGCCTGGGTGCTTTCTTTGAGCAGAATTCGACAGTTGCGAAAAAGATTATCAACAAGGCGGTGGACGCCGCGCGCGCGCGTGAAGCCGCGCGTAAGGCCCGGGATCTCACGCGCCGCAAGGGCGCGCTCGATTCCGGAGGCCTGCCGGGCAAGCTCGCGGACTGCTCCGAGCGCGATCCCAACCGCTGCGAATTGTTCCTGGTCGAGGGCGAGTCGGCAGGCGGAACCGCTAAGCAGGGACGAGACCGGCGCTTCCAGGCGATCCTCCCGCTCAAGGGAAAGATTCTTAACGTCGAGAAGGCGCGCTACGACAAGATGCTGGCGCACGAAGAAATTCGCGCCATGATCACCGCGCTGGGCACCGGCATCGCCAAGGACGATTTTGATCCCACCAAGGTGCGCTACGGCAAGATCATCCTGATGACCGACGCCGACGTGGACGGCAGCCATATCCGCACACTGCTGTTGACGTTCTTCTTCCGCCACATGCAGGAACTGATCAAGCGGGGCAACGTGTTCATCGCGCAGCCGCCGCTTTTCTCGTTGAAGAAGGGCAAGTCCCAGCAGTACATCAAGGACGAGCGCGAGTTCGTCAAGGTCATGGTAAAGCGCGCGGCCGACGGATTAACCATCCGCTATGGCGACGGCGCGGCCAAGCTCGAAGGCAAGGACCTGGCGCGTTTCATGACCGTGCTCGACGAATATCTCGGGTTCTTCGAGAAGGCCGACAAGCGGCTACGCAACGAGCGCGTTACCGAACTGATTCCCAAGCTCGACCTGGCCAAGCGGCTGGATTTCGAAGGCGAGAAAAAAGCTCCGCCCAGGAAGATCGAAAGGCTGGAGAAGGAAATCAGAAAGCTGCAGAAAGACGAAGGCTTCAAGAGCGTGGAGTCGAAGTTCGACGAAGAGCATAACCTGTGGGGAGTCAGCTTCGTAAACAAGCACGGAGCCGAGCACATCATCAACTGGGAACTGGTTGCAAGCCCTGAATGCCGCCAGATGATTGCCAAGTACAAGCAGATCGAGCCCTACATGGAACCGCCGTTCGTGGTCGAGAGTATCGCGAAAGCTGCTCCCACTGCCGCGAATGGTGACGGTGTGGATGGCGAGCCCGCGGCTATGGAGGACAAAGCGGACAAGAAAGCCGCCGCCAAAACTCCGAAGCGAAAAGAGATCGAGGTCGTAGAGAAAACCAACGTCCGCGAGCTGCGCGATTACGTCATCAATGAAGGACGCCGCGAGTTCACGATCCAGCGCTACAAGGGCCTGGGCGAGATGACCGCCCCCCAATTGTGGGAGACCACCATGGATCCGGAGCGCCGTACCCTGCTTTCGGTCAAGCTGGAGGATATCGCCGAGTGCGAAACGATCTTCACCACCCTGATGGGCGAGGACGTCGAGGCGCGGCGCAAGTTCATCGAAGAGAACGCGCTGGATGTGAAGAACCTCGACATCTGAGGACTGCACCCTTACGCGGATTCACACGCGTCCAGGCTCCCGGCTTACAATGCGGGCCATGAAGAATAGCAAGCCGATCTGCTTCTTGTGGATTTTTCTGCTGGCAACGTGCGCGGCCTCCCAGACTGGAATTAGAGGTGCCCCATCCTTGTCGCGTTTTGTGCGACAGGATGGGGCTTTTGACTTTTACGCGGCGCGTAGTGTGGGGAGGTCAAATACCCCACCCTCTCGCAAGATGCGCGAGAAGGGTGGGATACCCTCCGTCGCCCCTACTCCCCCCATGGGGTGGAACAGCTGGGATGCTTATGGAACTACGGTCCGCGAAGACCAGGTCAAAGCCAATGCAGACTGGATGGCCCAACATCTTGCGAGCTACGCATGGAAGTACATCGTGGTGGACATTCAGTGGTATGAGCCCAATGCACAGGGACACGACTACAAGCCCGGCGCGCCGCTGACCATGGACGAATATGGCCGCCTTATGCCGGCGGTGAACCGCTTCCCGTCGTCCGCAAATGGAAACGGCTTCAAGCCGCTGGGCGATTACATTCACGGCAAGGGCCTGAAGTTCGGAATTCACATCATGCGCGGAATTCCCCGGCAAGCCGTCGAGGGGAACCTTCCCATCAAAGGTACGCCTTACCACGCCGCCGATATCGCTGATAAAGAGAACGCGTGCCGGTGGAATCCCGACATGTGGGGCGTGGATACGACCAGGCCCGGAGCACAGTCCTATTACGACTCCATTGCGGAACTCTATGCTTCCTGGGGTGTCGATTTCATCAAGGCTGACGATATGGGCAGCCACCTCTACCAGCCGGCAGAGATCAAGGCGCTCAGCCAGGCGATTCAGAAGACGGGGCGCCCGATGGTTCTGAGTATTTCACCGGGTCCGGCCCCGATTTCAGAGGCGGAGTTCTTCCAGAAATACGCGCAGATGTGGCGCATCTCTGACGATTTCTGGGACGACTGGAAACTCTTGCGGCAGCAGTTCGATTTCGCGCGCGACTGGGCGCCGCTAGTGGGCAAGAACGATACCTGGCCCGATGCCGACATGCTTCCGTTCGGCAAACTGCGCGTGACCAGCACCGAAGGCGGAGGCGCGCCCAGCAAGTTCACTCCCGATGAGCAGCAAACTGTGATGACGTTGTGGAGCATCTTCCGATCCCCGCTGATCTTTGGCGGCGACCTGCCGAGCAACGACGCTGCGACCACTGCGCTCATCACCAACGAGGAAGTGCTGGAGGTAAATCAACACAGCCATGGCGGACATCAGGTCCTCGACAAGGGTAATCTCCGGGTCTGGTTAGCCGACGGCGCCCGTCCAGGGCAGAAGTTCGTTGCGCTGTTCAATCTGGGCGATGCGGCCGGACATTTTTCGTTAGGTTGGAGTGAAATAGGAATTTCCGACCAGGTAGCGAGCGTACAGGATTTGTGGGCTCACAAATCTTTGGGCTCTGTGCGCCGTATTCAGCCGAGTCTGCGGGCCCATGCGAGCGCCCTGTACCAGGTCTCGACCGTCAACGGCCGGTAGTCCCTTGCCGCCCTACAGGGAGGTGCTGGGAGGAGGGACCGGCTCGGGCTCGACCTTCTCGCCGCGATACACGCGCGAGATGCCGCGAACGACGCGCCTCATCGGTAGTTCGCCTTTGTCGTCGGCGAGGAAAATCTCGCCCATCCGGCTTCCGCGATAGTACCAGCGTTTCAGGATCGCCAGATGCTCCATGGTTTCAAGCGCTGATTTCCCTTCCGTGGCCGGAAACGAGTCGAGAACTTCCTGAACCCTTGCCTCCATCGATTGCGATTTGGCGTGCTCAGCCGGTTGAATGCTTAAGGGTACCGGCCCGGAGATTCGTCCGGAATCGATACGGAAGAGTGCGACTGAGCCGGGCAGGTGACTCATCTGAACGATGACGGCAGAAAGGCGATCCAGGCGGCGTACGATTTCAGGAAGCTGGCCCACCACGGGAGTCAATTTTTCAACTCGCGCATGGATTGCCGCCGCGTCCTCAAAGGCAAGATTCGCCGAGGCCGATTCGCGCTCCTCGGCAAGCTGGCGCAGCAGCGACTCTCCTCCCGTCTCGAAGTAGCTTTGCACCCGCTGCACCTCCCGGGAATATTCCTCGTCGCTGCATCCCTTGAAGCAGGGAGCCAAACACATCTTCATCTCGGAATAAATGCAGCCGGGGAACTTCGGGTCGGGATGCAGGTCATCGACGCAGCGCCGCATCTTGAAAAAATCGAGAGAATCGTTCATGAACTTCTCGGCCGCAACCCGCGAGGCGAAAGGACCGTAATACAGCGCGGCGCCAGTGAGTTTGCCCAGCCGGGTGGTGATGGAGGCTCGCGGATATTCGTTCTCGAGATGCAGTTTTACCAGGGGCGCGAAGCGAAGCCGCAGACGGTTCTGGTAGGTTTTGGGAAAGGCTGCGCGCAAAACGCGGTACAACAGGAATCCGGATTCAAAGTCAGATCCGGTGAGCGAATACTCGATCCAGCGCACTTGATCCCGCAGATTCAGTTTCTTCGTCCGCTCTTCCACCGGGCCAAGCAGCCGCTGCAGGCGCCTTCGCAGGTTCGCGGTCTTGCTGACATACGGCTCGGAATGCGGGTCCTCGCCGCGCAGCAGGAACACCGCGGGCCCCGCGGCGGCTGCAGCAAAAACCTCCGCATCCCGGCTCGGCGTGAATTCGATCCGCTCAGTCAACACGGTCTGATTCTAGAGCGATTTCACCTCGGAACCCAGAGCGAAGCGATTGCTGCCGCCCAAAAGGAGATTACCGCAAATTCGCGCTGCGGAACTTCTGCCGGAAATCCGTGCCGTCCAGCGTGATGATACGGCACATCTCATGCAGCCGCGACCGCATGCGCTCGCCGATGCGGTCGCCCAGGGTTTCTCCGCGGTTCGCGGCTCGTACAGGAGAAATCGATCCGGACGCCCCTGCCGCCGGCTGGTCCTCGAAATTCGTGGTGATGATGGTGGTGCGGTTGTCGTTATAGCGGGTGTTCAGGATGAGACTGACCGTGTCCCACACCCACTCGGTCGGCTTTACGGCTCCTAATTCATCGAGGACAAGCACATCTGTCTCGAACACTGGCCGGAGGACATCCAGTTCGGTAGTCTGAACCGTCGCGTTGTACGAGTTCTGGATCTGCTTCAGCAGTTCGCGATAGTCGTAAAACAGGCACGCGATGCCGCGGTTCAAGATGAGTTCCTTGAGAATGCCCACCGCGAGGTGGGTCTTGCCGGTGCCGATCTTGCCGATAATGAGCAGGCCCTTGTCGCCGCGGGGATCGCATTTCCTGGCAAAATTGGCCGCCATGAAGTGGGCCTCAGCCAGGGATGGATGGGCGCCGGGAAAATCGGTGTCGTAATTGCTGAGCTCACAATGCTCGTAGCGTCGAGGAATGCGGGCCGCCGCCATGGCGCTGTGGGCGCGGGCTCGCAACTGGCAATCACAGCGCGTAACCCGGCGGTCGTTGGCGCTGCCGGGCGTGGAATTGGAAACTGTCTTCCAACCGGTGCCTTCACACAAGGGACAAATCTCAGCAGGGGCCTTGATCACTTCTCTGCCTCACTCGAAAACAACCATGGAGCCCGGAACTTCGCCTTACGGGCCGCTCGCGCTGCGCTTGACGGACAGCCCCAGGGCTGTCCCTGCGCGATTCTTTCCCTTTGACTTTGCACTGGAAGGCGCTCTCCGCGCAAGCGCGAATCCCTGACCATCTGTGTACATCCTGTGCACGACCGGCGGGTTCTGTGGAGGGCTGCGGAAAACGCTTCCTGCCGGGCTGAGAAGGGGCTCCCCAAGCCGCAACCGGGGCGGAGGAGGTGCGAAATGGGCTTCCGGCGCGGATTTTCACAGTTGACATTCGCCCAAGAGAGAGCACAATACGAGCGGTCAGGTTTCCCAACCCAGTCAAAGCCTTATGCAGTCCCGGTTTCGGCTGGGCACGAATGAGACCTGCGAGGAAAAACAATGAATAAAGCTGATCTGGTCGACAAGATCGCAGGTGCATGTGAAATCAGCAAAGCACAGGCCACGACCGCCATTGATACCGCCGTTGATTCCGTTACCGCCGCTCTCCGCAAGGGAGACCGGGTAGCGCTGATCGGCTTCGGCACGTTCTCCGTTTCGCAGCGAAAGGCGCGCAACGGCCGCAACCCCCAAACCGGCGCAACCATTAAGATTGCCGCCCGCAAGGTTGCGAAATTTACCCCTGGGGCCGAACTCAAGAAGGCCGTCAACAGGAAGTAGTCGGTCAGGAGTTCGCTGAACGGCAGGGGGTCGGCCCTGCCGTTTTTTTGTTGCCCGGATCTTCTCCCATGAAATTTCTTTCGTCGCTCGTGAAACCAACCGCGCTGCTGATCCTGCTGACCTGCCTGCCGGCGGCAGAGTCGGGGCCGCAACTTCCTTTTGGGGCTTGGAAGCGCGCGGCTGAAAAGCCGGTTCTCGCACCCCGTGGAAATGGATGGGAATCGGCGGGCGCCTTCAATCCCGCGGTCGTCTCGCATGGCGGCAAGATCCGCATGCTCTACCGCGCCCAGGATAAGCAGGGCACTTCCCGGCTCGGATACGCCGAGAGTACGGATGCAATTCATTTCACGCGGCGGGATACGCCGGTGCTGAGCCCATCGGAGCAATATGAAAAGGACGGTGGAGTGGAAGATCCCCGGCTGGTACAGTTCGGCGACACGTACTATCTGACTTACACGGGGTACAACAAGAAGGACGCGCAGCTTTGCCTGGCGGCTTCCAAAGATTTGATTCATTGGGAGCGCAAGGGCGTCATCATTCCGGCGAACCAGGGCAACTGGAATGTGAAGTGGACGAAGTCTGGCGCGATCGTGCCTGAAAAGATCGACGGTAAATACTGGATGTATTTCCTCGGAACCAGCGCCGATGGCAAAGATCAGGGCGGGCTGGCGTACTCGGCGGATCTGACGCACTGGACGGAGGCCACTAAAACTCCCGCTTTGCCGGTGAGGCCGGGGAAGTTCGATTCGCGGGTGGCGGAGCCGGGACCGTCCCCGATCGTCACGCCTGGCGGAATTGTTCTGATTTATAACGGAGCGGATGACAACCTGGTCTACCGCACCGGCATTGCCATCTTTGACCGCAACGATCCGCGCAAGCTGGTATGGCGAACGGATCAGCCCATTCTGCAGCCCGAAATGCCATGGGAAAAAGCCGGGCAGGTGCCCAACGTTGTCTTCGTCGAGGGGATGGTGCAACTGGGCGAACGATATCTTTTCTACTATGGCGGGGCCGATAGGTACGTCGGCGTGGTGGAGTCACAGGTCAAGCAGTAGCTCGGAGTGTCGACCGTGAGCGGCGCTCGCTTGACCCCCTGCCAACGCCACCCCTAACATCAAATCGGGGCTCATGGGATTTTCGACTTCTTCTGTTTTTCGCACCATCCTCACGTGCGCCTTCGTCTGCGCAGGGTGGCAGGCGATCGAGATACCCCTATCCGCGCAGCAGCCCAAGGCTGCGGTGCCGACGCCAGTTCCCATGGCGAACTTCACCGACGTCGCCGAAAAAGCCGGGCTCACCGCGCAGAACGTCTTTGGCGGGCTCGACACCAAGAAATACATTATCGAGACTACGGGAAACGGCGTCGCCATTTTTGATTACGATAACGACGGCTGGCCCGACATTTTCCTGGTAAACGGCACCAAGCTGGAAGGATTTCCCGACGGCAAAGGTCCCACCAACCGTCTCTACCGCAACAATCATGACGGCACCTTCACCGAAGTAACTGGCAAGGCGGGACTGACCGCCAGCGGATGGGGCCAAGGCGTATGCGTCGGCGACTATGACAATGACGGGTGGGAAGACCTTTACATCACCTACTACGGCAAGAACCGCCTTTATCACAACGATCACGGCGTATTCACAGAGGCAGGAGCAAAGGCCGGAGTGGCGGGCTCGGGTAAGGGCTGGGGCACCGGGTGTGCCTTCGTCGATTATGACCGCGACGGCAAGCTGGACCTGATGGTTGCCAACTACGTCGATTTCGATCTGGCGAGCGCGCCCGCCCCGGGAGACCGGCCGACCTGTATCTGGAAGGGGGTTCCGGTGATGTGCGGCCCGCGCGGGCTGGCGGGCGCGAAGAACATCCTTTATCACAATCGAGGCGACGGAACTTTCGAAGACGTGACCACGAAAGCCCGAATTGACAAGACCGATGGCCATTACGCGTTCAGCGTGTCGACGCTGGACTTCGACGAAGATGGATGGCCGGACATCTTCATCGCCTGCGACAGCACGCCCAGCATTCTTTATCGCAACAATCATGACGGAACGTTCACCGATGTGGCCGTGACCGCCGGGGCCGCCTTCAATGAAGACGGCCGAGAGCAGGCAGGCATGGGATCCACCATTGCCGATTACAACGGCGATGGGCATCTGGATATCTTCAAAACTAATTTTTCCGACGATACGTCCACGCTGTACAAGAACGACGGCCAAGGCACCTTCACTGACGCCACCACGGCCGCGGGCTTGGGGCTCTACACCCAGTACCTGGGTTGGGGCACGATGTTCCTGGATTTTGACAACGACGGCTGGCCAGACCTGATCCTGGTGAACGGGCATGTTTATCCCGAAGTCGATAGCCAGCACCTGGGCAGCAGCTACAAAGAGCCGCGCCTGTTGTTCCACAACAACGGGGACGGGACGTTCAGCGATATCTCAGCATCGGGAGGGCCGGCGATTACGACGCCGGCTTCGTCGCGCGGATTGGCCGTCGGCGATTTGTGGAATGACGGGCGGATTTCGGCGGTGATCAGCAATATGAACTCCGCTCCCAGCCTGCTGGTGAATCAGATCAGGAATTCCAACCACTGGATAGCAATTCGGGCGACGGGGATCAGGTCCAATCGCGACGGTCTGGGCGCTCGAATTCGCGTGAAGACGCCGACTCGAATCCTCGTGGACGAGGTGCGCAGTGGGTCCAGTTACATCTCCAGCAGCGATACGCGGGTCCATTTCGGCCTCGGAAAGTCCGACAAGATCGACTGGGTAGAAATTCGCTGGCTCAGCGGATTGACGGAACGCTTTCCAAATCTGGCAGTGGATCAGATGCACACGCTGAAAGAGGGATCTGGCACGCCTGTGGAACCCGAGCACAAAAATGTCCAATAAGCCCTAAACAAATCTGTCATCCCGACCGGAGCGAAGCGGAGTGGAGGGACCTTGAGTTTCAAACAGACCAGGCTCTAAAACTGTGGCCTATTTTCGAGCTGGAACTCAAGGTCCCTCCACTATGCTCGCTTGCGCTCGCTGCGGTCGGGATGACACAAGTGGGTAGCGTTTCGCAAAGCTAGCCGCGAGTCTTGGGGCTTTGCTGGAACTGCATCGTGCGCGTGATCCCTTCGCCTTCCTTAACGTAGATCACCTGGTTCGCTTTGACGTTCTTTAGCGTATCAACTTGGCCGCTGGGCCAGCGAACTTCGAGCGACTCCACCTTTTCAGCATTGCCTAATCCGAAGTGAACGCGTAGATCGTTCTGGGAAAAGTAGCCGCCTCCGCTGCGCACCTCGTCAATCTGCCGATGGGGTTTTGCCTGACCCGGAACCTGGGTCACGCACGCAATGCGCGCTCCGATGCCGCTGCGGTTTGACTTGGTCCCGATGGTGCGAATCTTGATCCAGTTGTGAGACAGCTTCGAGTCGCAGCGCAGAAGCTGAGGATAATCATTGACCGTATTCACCACGACATCGATGTCGCCATCGTTGTCAAAATCTCCGAAGGCCGCGCCGCGCGACGCGCTCGGCTCCGAGATGCCCGGGCCCGCCTGAAATGAAATGTCGGCGAAGTGGCCATTGCGCAGGTTCTGATAGAGAAGTTTGCGCTGGGCGTAGCCGGCTTCGGTTTTGAGCTGCTCGACCTCCGGATAGACATGCCCGTTGCAGATCAGGATGTCGGGCCACCCGTCATTGTCCATATCGAAAAAGCCGCAGCCCCAGCCCAGGAATTGGGTGTGTGCGCCCAGGCCTGCCGTAAAGGTCGTGTCTTCGAAACTGGCTCCGCCTTGATTGCGATAGAGCGATGGGGTATCCCCGGCGAAATTCGTCTTCACGATGTCGAGATTGCCGTCCATGTCGTAGTCGGCGGCGGATACTCCCATGCCCGCCTGGGGCTTGCCGTCCGGGCTCAGCGCACAGCCGGCTTCAATGGCAATGTCCTGGAACTTTCCGTTCTTCTTGTTCTGGTACAAGGCGCTCGCCGTCGAATCATCCGCAACGTAAATGTCGGGCCAGCCATCGTTGTCGAAGTCGGCTGTGAGCACGCCGAGGCCATACGTTCCGTTCGCGCCTAGAATGCCTGAAGTTTCGGAAACGTCGGTGAAAGTGCCATCTCCATTGTTGTGGTAAAGAATATTCTTCCCGCCCTGCAGTCCCGGCGGCCCGCAGGCGACCATCACGCTCTTGTAGAGGCAGGGCCCCGATTCCGGCACGGGAGCGGTCGCGAGATCCATGTCGATGTAGTTGGCGACGAAAAGATCCAGCCGGCCGTCACGATCGTAGTCCACGAAAGCGCAACCCGTGTTCCAGCGCTTGCCATTTCCCGCCACCCCGGCCTTCTGGCTGACGTCGGTGAACGTGCCGTTGCCGTTGTTGTGGTAGAGAACATTTTTGCCGAAGTAGGTGACGAACAGATCGTCCCAGCCATCGTTATCGTAATCGCCCACGCAGCAGCCCTGGCCCCAGCCGGAGTGAGCCACGCCCGCTTTCAGCGTGACATCCGTAAACGTGCCGTCGCGGTTGTTGCGAAAAAGATGCGAGGTAGGTTCGCTTCCCGCGGCAAAGCCCTCGAGACGAGTGCCGTTGACCAGGAAAATGTCTAGCCAGCCGTCATTGTCGTAGTCATAAAAAGCGACGCCGCAGCCGGTTGTCTCGAGCAGGTATTTGTTCTTGTGCTCTCCGCCGAAGATAGTTTTGGCGTTAAGTCCGGCTTCGCGGGCAACATTGAGGAAGCTGATACCGGGATCCGCGGCTGGCGCCGGTTCTGGCTTGGAACCAGCCGGAGCCTGTTGCGGGACAGGATACGCGCCCGCGCGCCGTGGCCGCGCCAGCGATAGAACGCTCTCCAGCGAGAGCACAAGCGCCGATCGGCTAAGTGACTTCAGAAAGACACGGCGTGAAGGAAACAAGGGATCGCTACCTGGTCCGCGTGGCTCGTGCTAGAATTCGCCCCTGCCCTATATTCATTCAGGGAGCCGCGAGTTGGCAAGCTTCGCCGCGCCGGATTCCTTCAGCACGAGACACTCGATGAATTCTGATCGCGCCCGCAGCTTTCATTGTTCCGTCGTTGATCACCTTCTGGTTCGAATTTTCCTGCTCGTTTATTGCCTGTTCTGGGCAGCTTCTGCCATCGCTCAGCAGTCACCCGCTCTTGAACTCACCCGCACGGTTCGAAGTTGGGAGTTCCTGCCGGTTGTGGGTGCGCGCGCGGGACTGTTCGGGAACGAAACCGGGGACTTCGAAGCCTGGGTCTATCCGCTGAAGATCTTCCGGGATTTTCATCTGATCTTCCATATCGGCGACCGAGCGCTTCCCGCCGAGAGTCTGGCGCGCACGTTGACGGTGCGCCCGGAATCAGCCTCCATCCAGTATGCCGGCGACAACTTCCACGTGCGCCAGACGCTCTCCATTCCCGCGAATGAGGCTGGAGCCGTTGTCTTCCTGGAAATCGAAACCGAGCAGCCCCTGGAAGTCGAGGCGGTCTTTACCCCGGATTTTCAACTGGAATGGCCCGCGGCATTAGGGGGGACGTACGTCAGTTGGGACGCGCAAAAGCACGCATTCGTGTTCGGAGAAGAGACCAGGAAGTTTGCCGCTCTGGTCGGATCGCCCACCGCGGGCGATGCTCACGTCGCCTATCAGACCAACTATTCCTCCTCCGGGGAAAACTCGATGCGCCTTGGGGTTGTGCAGAAGGGCAAGGACACGAGGGCAATTGCGATTGCCGCCTCCATCGCCGGGCTTCAGGATGCGGCAAACGCCTACCAGCATCTGTTCGATTCAGCCGCAGCCGCCATCCGCGAATCGGCGGAGTACTATCGCGACTATCTCGGGAAAACCGTCGGACTCGAACTGCCCGATGCCGGTTTGCAGGAGGCGTACGATTGGGCGCGCATCAGCACGATTCAGGGCCTGGTGAATAATCCTTATCTCGGTTCTGGAATCGTCGCTGGATACCGAACTTCGGGTGTGGGCCAGCGTCCGGGCTTTGCGTGGTTCTTCGGCCGGGATTCCTTCTGGACTTCGTTCGCGCTGAATGCCGAAGGAGACTACGCCGCTGCGCGCACCGCCATCGACTTTGTCAGCAAGTACCAGCGGGAGGACGGCAAGGTTCCACACGAGATCTCGCAGAGTGCCAGCCTGGTTCCGTGGTTCAAAGATTATCCGTATCCCTACGTTTCCGCCGACGCTACCCCGCTGTTCATCCTGGCCATGAATGATTATGCGGTGCAGAGTGGCGATCTCGCATTCATACGCGAGAAGTGGGACAACCTGTGGCGCGGCTACCAATTCATGAAATCGACCTACGATGACCAGGGCTTCGCGAAGAACCTCGGCGTGGGGCACGGATGGGTGGAGGGCGGGCCGCTGCTGCCCGTCAAGAATGAGTATTACCAGGCCGGACTGGCAGTGCAGGCCCTGGATGCGCTTTCGAATCTCGCGCGGCTCGCCGGGAAGCCTGATGTCAGCCAGCAACTGACCGCGGAGTTCGAGCAAATCAAACCTGCGTTGGAAAAGGCGTTCTGGAGCCCGGAGACGAAGAGTTATGCTTTCGCGCTCAAACCGGATAATCAGCGCTATGACGAGACTACGGTGCTGTCCACCGTGCCCATGTGGTTTGGATTGTCAGACGCCGATCATGCGGAGCAGACTATCAACCAACTGGCCGGCGAGGATCATCAGACCGACTGGGGCATGCGCATCATCTCCAAGCGCTCCAAGGTGTACGACGGCTCCGGGTATCACTACGGCTCAGTTTGGCCGTTGTTCACCGGATGGGCTTCGGTAGGCGAATACAGGTATCACCGCGACTTCCCCGCGTATGCAAATCTGCGATCCAACGCATTGCTGGGCCTGGACGGCGCGCTGGGTCATTTCACCGAAGTGCTGTCCGGAGATTATTACCAGTCGTTCGCAACCAGCTCTCCGCACCAGATCTGGTCGGCGGCCATGGTGATCAGCCCGATCCTGCGCGGTATGTTCGGCCTGCAAACCGACGCCGAGAAGCGACAGATCACGCTGGCGCCGCATCTTCCCGCGGACTGGACCTCATTCGCCATTCACCGCGTGCGGGTTGGCCAGGTGGAGACGGGCTTTCGTTTCTCCAAAACCGCTGATTCCATGACCCTCGAAGTGAATCGCACCGGTAGCGGCGAATGCTGGCTGGAATTCTCTCCCGCCTTCAGCCTGCGGACGCAAGTGCTCAGCGTCAGGATGAATAACCAGCCGGTGCCCTTCAAAATGCAGCCCAACAGCAACGATCAGCACCTCTATGTGCGCCTTCCGCTGCGTGACGGTGCCAATACTCTCGCGATCCGGATGAAGAACGATTTCGGATTCAGCTGGGCAAATGACCTTCCGTACCTGGGCAGCGCGAGCCGCGGTTTGCGTGTTCTCAGCCAGTCTTGGGACGCGCCCAGGACCGAGTTGACGCTGGACGTCTCAGGTTTATCCGGCGCAGCCTACGAGTTGGCGATCTGGAATTCTGCCCAAATCTCCTCTGTGGAAGGCGCGGCGCTCGGCAAGGCCGGCAAGTTGGCGATTGTCATGCCCAGGGGTTCAGCCGATACCTATACCGGGCAGAAGGTCGTGATCCATTTCCGGCACTCTGGAGCGAATCAAAACAGGCAAGCGAAGACGCGCTAAACTCAACCTGTAGCATCTTGACGGGGTCCGGGATGAATCGAGCGCTCATCGGCATTGCTGTCCTGCTTTTCTTCTCCTGGGTACTTCTCACTGCGCAAACCTCCAAGAAAGCCGCGGATGCGAACGGCCATGCATGGTGGCAGCATGCGGTGTTCTACGAGATATATCCCCGGAGCTTCGCGGACAGCAACAACGACGGCATCGGCGATCTGAAGGGCATCACTTCGAAGCTCGATTACCTGAAGGATCTCGGCGTAGATGCGATCTGGATCACTCCCTTTTTCCCATCGCCACAAGTCGACTTCGGCTACGATGTTTCCGATTACGAGGCGATTGACCCGATGTACGGCTCGTTGGGCGATTTCGATGCCCTCACCGTGGCGGCCAGGCAGCGCGGCATTCGCGTGATCCTCGACCTGGTGGTGAACCACACCTCCGACCAGCACAAATGGTTTCTGGATTCCAAATCGTCCCGCACCGCGCAGCGCCGCGACTGGTACATCTGGCGCGACGGCAAAGCTCCGGGACAGCCGCCCAACAACTGGACGGCGAACTTCGGAGGATCCGCCTGGAAGTTCGATCCCACAACGAAGCAGTATTACTACCACTACTTCTATCCCGAGCAGCCTGATCTGGACTGGCGTAATCCCGCGGTGAAGCAGGCGATGTTCGACGTCACCCGCTGGTGGTACAAGCGCGGCGTCTCCGGATTTCGCCTGGATGCGGTCAACACGTTATTTGAGGACCCGAATTTAAAGGACAATCCTGTCCGGCCGGGCAAGAGTGCGTATGGCGATCCTCTGCAGGAGCACAAGTACAACACCAACCTGCCCGAGATTCACGAAGCATTGCGGCAATTGCGCAAAGTCACTGACCAATATAACGGCGTACTGATCGGCGAGACCTGGACGGCCGATATCAACGAACTGAATGCATACTACGGGAAAGGCAACAACGAGTTGCAGTTGCCCATGGACTTTCTGTTTACCAACATAAATAAGCTCTCCGCTGCCGAATTCCGCAAACAGATTGCCGCCATCAACTCTGCCTCAGGCTGGCCCACGTTTGTGATCAGCAATCACGATATCGTCCGCTCTTATGACCGCTACGGCGACGGGCGGCACAATGACGAAATCGCCAAATTGATGGCCGGGCTGTATCTCACGCTTCGCGGCACTCCGATTCTCTATTACGGGGAAGAGATCGGCATGAAGACCACTCCTCCTGCCCGCAAGGAGGACGTCCAAGATCCTAAAGGGCGCACTGGTTGGCCGCAGGACAAAGGACGGGACGGCGAGCGCACTCCCATGCAGTGGGATCAAAGCGAAAATGCGGGGTTCACCAGGGGCAAGCCTTGGCTGCCCGTGCCCCCAACAGCAAAGACGCACAATGTGGCCGTGGAGACGAACGATGCGCAATCGATCCTGTCGTTCTACAAGAAACTCCTCAAGCTGCGTCACTCGAATAGAGAGCTTCTCGAGGGCAATTATTTGCCGATCAATCAAAACGACCAGAATGTCCTGTCGTATCTGCGCGTCTATCAGGACCAGGCGGTGATTGTCTCTCTGAACATGTCGGGAGCACCGCAGAAGGTGAACTACGAACTGAAGAAGAACGGATTTGCGTCAGCTAAACCCCTGGTGACTACCGGACAGTCATCCTCGAACGGAGACTTCGTTACCTTGGATCCTTACGGCGTGTTCATCGGGCAACTAGTGAGATAGCATGCATGAGCTGTCGATTGCGATGGGGATCGTGGACGCCGCCATGGACGAGGCTCGGCAGCGGGGCGTGCAGGTCAGTGCCGTGCATTTGCGGCTGGGAGCGTTGTCCGGAGTGGTGAAAGATGCGCTGCTGTTTTCCTACGAAGTCGCATGCCAGGATACGCCGCTGGCGGGCTCGCGCCTGATCGTGGAGGATGTTCCCGTCGCCGTGTTCTGCCCGCAATGCCGGCAAACGCGGGTGCTGGATTCTGTGCAGTCATTTCTGTGTCCGGAATGCGGCACGCCGACGATGGATATACGTCAGGGGAAGGAACTTGAGGTGTTCGCGCTGGAGGTGGAGGAATGAGCGAGCCGCGCCTGGTCGAAGTCCGGCGAAATGTATTGAAGCAGAACGACGTCATCGCGCGCGCTCTGCGGGCGCAGTTCCGCGGCTCGGGAGTCTTTGTCGTGAGCCTGGTGTCGAGTCCCGGCTCGGGCAAGACCACCTTCCTGGAGAAGACGCTGACGCTGCTTCAGCCGAAATACCGGGTGGCGGCGCTGGTCGGCGACCTTGCGACCGAAAACGACGCAGTCCGCCTGGCCCGCAGCAAGGCGCCCGTGAAGCAGATCACCACCGGGACTCTCTGCCACCTGGAAGCCGCCATGGTCCAGAATGCGCTGCAGGAATGGGATACTCGCCAGCTGGATTTTCTTTTTATCGAGAACGTAGGGAACCTGGTGTGCCCCTCCTCCTACGATCTCGGGGAAAACCTGAGGCTGGTTCTGATGTCGGTCACCGAGGGTGAGGACAAGCCGCTGAAGTATCCCACCATCTTCAACGGCGCGGATGTGGCGGTAATTACCAAGAACGAGCTCTCCGCCGTGGTGGAGTTTGATTGGGAGACTACGCGCAAGAGCATCGAGTCCGTCCGCCCCGGCATGCGGATCTTCCGGGTCTCGGCGAAAACCGGCGAGGGGATGGACAGCTTCCTGGATTTCCTGGCGCAGCAATTGCAGGAGCAACGGAGCATCCCGCGTACCTGAGACGATCGCGTCAGCCTCGGGGAACCTGAGACAGGGCGATGAGCGTGCGCACTGCGTAGGTGACCAGCATGGCAGCGACACATGCCACAATCAGCGGACGGTAACTGGTCTCCATGAGGTCCGCCAATATCCCAGAGACGAAAATGAAGAGGAAGGGAATGGCGGTCAACAGGAATGCCGCACCGGCCACATGCGGATGCGCGATGGCCAGGGCGATAAAGGCTACGGCCATGAGCAGCGGCACGGTATTGCCGAAATAGCGGGTCCGCGGCCACGCCGCGTAGGTTACGAGTGCCACCGGCAAAGCCAGAGCAAAGGCGGGACACGCCCGCGCAATTTGCATGGCCATGTGCTTGTACACGGTGAGGAAAGTGAAGCCGCGCCAGGTCGCTCCCCAGAACTCCGCGTGCCGAATGCTGTCTGCGAAAGAATGGGCGTGAAACGAGTACAAGGCGAACACCAGCACGCAGGCCACCCCGCACGCCGCAAGCCAGATCACGGTTCCGGCAAGCCTCCGCACCGGGGCGACGTAAAGCAGGAACCCCAGCGCCACAGGCGCGAGAATAATCAGGGAGAATTGCGAACCGACAGCGATAGCCATCGATACTCCCAGAAGCACGATGCGTCGCCAATTCCAGAGCACGACCTCGCGCGGTGCATACAGGGTATGGGCGACGGCGATAGCGGTGAAGATCGTCCCGAACGCTCCCCATGCGGCGGCGATCTCAGGCTCCGTATGCCATGCGGCGCTTGCCTGGATCAGGGATGGAGAAAAACAGTAAAAGGTCAGTGCGACAAAGCCTCCCAGGTTTCCGCAAAGCCGTCGCGCGACGTACCACAGGGAAGCACCCAGAAACGCGCCGCAGGCGAGGAAGGGCAATCGCGGCAGCCAGCGCCAATAGCGGGCCGAATCCGGCGTAAGATCGTGCGGCCAGGCCAGCAGGGGCGCAGCCGTGACCAGATACAGCAGGGGAGAACGTTGCGTGTCAAAGCCGGCTACTTCGTTTGCCAGCGCCGGCTGCAGCGCATTCTCGGAAGGGTCCAGGCGCGGGGCCGCCGCAACGCCCCGGTGATGCCATTGCTTCCAACCCTCCTCCATGCGCAGCGCCTCATCACCTTCGGGCAAGGGCTCAGCGCTGAGCTCGGCATGCACCAGCCATATTGCCTGTCCCAGAAAAGCGAGTAACAGGAGGGCCGCCAGCAATTGTGGACGGCCGAAACGGTCCCGCGTGAAATATGAGGGCATAAGGTCGAGCCGAAGTGTTTTACCATGTCGGAGGCTCTCGCGGTAAACCATCTGCCATGACGAACCTCGAGATCAATGGGCGCGGCGATCTGGACACGAGCCGGGAGGCCCATCCTTCCACCCCGGAATTCGCGGTGGCCGGCGCTCCCTCGTACCCGCGCACCCTGTTTCTGGGGACAGCCGGGCTTCGTCCCGGGTGGGGCCTGGCCTTCTATGCAGTGATCTTTCTCATCCTGCAGCGAATTGCCGTGGACCTGGCGTGGTCGCGGGACTTCGGCGCCAGCGGCCTGTGGTCGTCACTGCTCGCCGAGGTCGGGAGTCTGCTGGCAGCCGTGATACCCGCAATGGTACTTGCCCGCGTCGAGCAGCGCCCATGGAGAGCTTATGGCCTGCCGTCCCGCACCGCATTTGGGCCGCTGTTCTGGACGGGAGGCCTGTGGGGGTTCACATTTGTCTCCCTGCTGATCCTGGCCCTGTATGGCGCTCGCTCCTTTTCATTCGGGCACCTCGCGCTGCACGGAGTCCGCATCGCGAAATTTGCCGTGTTTTGGGCTGTATTCTTCCTGATCGTGGGATTGTTCGAAGAATTCCTGCTGCGTGGATATTCCCAGTTCACTCTTTCGCGCGGGATTGGCTTCTGGCCCGCGGCCGTAGCCCTTTCCAGTACTTTTGGCCTGATCCATTTGAAGAACGATGAGGAGCATTGGCCGGGCCTGCTGGCAGCGGCATTTATCGGGCTGTTCTTCTGCCTCACCCTGCGGCGCACGGGCAATCTTTGGTTTGCCGTAGGATTTCATGCCGCTTGGGATTGGGGGGAGACATTTTTCTATTCGGTTCCGGACAGCGGAATGACGTCGCCGGGGCACTTGCTCAGTTCGAGCCTGCGCGGTCCGCAATGGCTGAGTGGCGGTTCGACCGGTCCCGAGGGAAGCATCTTCTGTTTTGCCGTGATCGCGCTGGCCTGGGCTCTGTTCGCGCGTATTTACCGCCATGGAGATACTTCAGGCGCCGGAAGCCTGCCAGAGCCGCTGGGCAGCCCGCACCGACCGCAATCTACTCCTCCGCAGTGAGGAAGTCCGCTGTGCCGCTTTGGGAGCGGCAGATGCTGCGGCTTACAAGTTGATCCAGCTTTCTCGCGCCTGCGTCCTATACTGATGCCATGACCCCAGAAGTCGATCTGTTCACGCCCTTGCAGCGCTACTGGGGTTACGGTTCATTCCGGCCCCTTCAGGAACGAATTGTCTGCAGCGTGATCGCCGGGCGCGACACCTGCGTGGTGATGCCCACCGGCGGGGGCAAGTCTCTTTGCTACCAGTTGCCCGCAGTCGTTCTGGGCAAAACAGCCGTGGTGATTTCGCCCTTGATCGCGCTCATGCAGGACCAGGCAGCGCAACTGGGACAGATGGGAATTCCGGTCGCGGTTTTGAACAGTTCGGTCACCGGCGACGAGCAAACCCGGATCATGCGCAAGGCCCGCGATGGCGCCTACCGCTTGTTGTATCTCTCGCCTGAACGGCTGCAGCGCGCCGATACCGTGGCATGGCTGCAGCAGGTCCCGGTCTCGTTTTTTGCCATCGACGAGGCCCATTGCATTTCCGAATGGGGACACGAGTTTCGACCCGAATACCGGCAGTTGAGCCGGCTGCGCGGCGAGTTCCCCAGTAGTCCGATTGCCGCCTTTACGGCCAGCGCAACCCGGCATGTTCGGCACGACATTCTTGCCCAGCTCGCTCTGCGCGATCCGGATAAATACATTGCGAGCTTCCACCGGCCGAATTTGCGCTACCTTGTTCGCGAGTGCGGGAGCGTCGAGCACAAGAAGGTCCTGCTCGCTGCGTTGCGGAGTCACTCCGAGGGGAATGTCATCGTGTATTCCCCCACCATCAACAAGGTGGAAGAGACGGTGGACTTCCTGGGCGACGAGGGAATTGCAGCCGTGCCTTATCACGCCAAAATGTCCAGCGAAGAAAGGCGCCGCAGCCAGGAGCGCTGGATGTCGGACGAGGTGCGCGTTCTGGTGGGCACCATCGCCTTTGGGCTCGGCATCAATAAGGCGACAGTACGGGCCGTGATTCACCTTTCCTTGCCTAAGTCGGTCGAACAGTTCTACCAGGAGGCAGGACGCGCCGGGCGCGACGGCAATCCTGCCGACTGCATTCTGCTTTGGCAGAAAAGGGACGCGGGACTGCTGGGCCATTTCGCGGACCAGATCGTGGATGCGGCCGAGCGCGAGAGAGCGTGGCAGAGGTATCACAAGATTCGCGATTTTGCCGAGTCGCGCAAGTGCCGCCACCGGCAAATTTGCACCCATTTCGGCGAGACTCCGAAGTGGTCCGATTGTGGCGCCTGCGACGTGTGCGGGGGCATGCCGGACTGGCTGACTCAGACCGCGCTCGCGGAAACCGTGGGCCAGGAATCAGCCCGCAAGGTAAGTCGCACGTCGCCGGCTGTTCGAACAACGAGTTCAGCCGCGCCAGTTGATGAAGGACTACGCGAGTACCTGCGCGAGTGGCGCCGTACCCTCGCCAGGGAGCAAAGCCTTCCCGCCTACGTCGTGCTGCATGACACAACTCTGGACGAGATTTGCCGGATTCGCCCTGGATCGATCAGCCAGTTGATGACCATTACAGGTATCGGAGAGCGCAAGGCCGAGTTATACGGCGAGGAGATCCTGCGTGCCTTGGAAAGGTACAAAAGCGGCTCCCGCGCCGCCGAAATACAAATGGCAACGGCCCCGGCGCATGAGACCCTGGAGCTTCTGAGGAATGGCAAGAGCCTGGCGGAGATCGCAACCATCCGGGGCAGGCAGATAGCGACGGTAGTCAATACAGTCGCAGCCCTGGTTGAAGCAGGAGCGATAGAGTTTTCGCCGGGATGGATTCATCCTGACAAATTGTCCGTCATTGAAGCTGCCTGCGCACGTGTCACGAACGATGGGTACCAGCGATTGAAGGCGCTCAAGGAAATACTGCCCCCGGAGATCACGTATGAGGAGATCCGGTTGGTGGTTTCGCGAATTCGACGTCAGAGCAGCAAGAGACCTCCAGTGGCACCCAGTCCCTGAGCCGCACAGATTCGAATTGCCAGGCCTGCCTCCATACTGGGCCCATCATTGGATTTTTTGCTGCCTGCCTCTTCCCTCCCTGTTATGATTGTTCTAACGCTGGATTTGTAACCTCGGCAGTTGCAGTCCGATCGCACTCTGCCCTTTGTCACCTTAGCTGTCACCAGGCTCCAACCTGCATAGGGACATCAATGGGGACCAATACCTCGCTCTCGGCACGAATCTCCCGCAATAATGTGCTTCGTTACGGGCTGGCCATAGCCTCGGCGTTGGTAGCCTCTCTGCTTTGCAGCGGCGTGCAACGCTTTTTGGGCGAGCCAGGCTGCTACGTGATTCTGCTTCTGGCGGTTACGTTTTCGGCATGGTATTGCGGCGTGGGGCCGACCATTCCCGCTGTCATGCTGGCACTGATTGGGACCACGTTCGGCTTCATACCGAAAGTCCCTCATTTTGCCTATATCAACTCCGGGCAGTGGCTTGACATCCTGGTATTCCTCACGGCATCTGTCGTGGTTGTGCTGATGGGAGAAAAGCGGCGGCAGGAGAATCGCCGCCTTTTGCAAGCCCAGGATGAACTGGAACTGCGAGTGCAAGAGCGCACCGCCGATCTGGACGCGGTGAACCGCAACCTGCGCGAGTTATCGGCGCGCCTGATGCAGCTGCAGGACGAGGAGCGGCGCCGCATCGCCCGCGAGTTGCACGATAGTGTCGGACAAACGCTGGCGGCATTGGGGATGAATCTGTCGCTGGTGCGCAACGACGTGGAGCGCCTGGCCGGCATCGTTTCCGCCCTGAATGACAGCGAGAATCTGGTCCGCGAGATGAGCAGCGAGGTTCGCACCATCTCTCATCTGTTGCACCCGCCCCTATTGGACGAGGCCGGCCTGTGTTCCGCGCTGCGCTGGTATGTCGACGGATTCGCGCAGCGCAGCGGAATCAAAGTCGATCTGGACGTGCCCGACGACTTCGGCCGGCTCCCCGGCGAACTGGAGACGGCCATTTTCAGGGTGGTGCAAGAGTCTCTGACTAACATTCATCGACATTCCGGCAGCTCGGCCGCCCACATTGAGCTGCGGCAACGGGGCGAGCAGGTAGTCGTGGAAATCGCCGACCGTGGCAGGGGCATTCCGCCGGAAAAATTGCAGGAAATGGCCTCCTCGGGAACCCCAGGCGTTGGAATTCGCGGCATGAGGGAACGATTGCGGCAACTCGGCGGAACCCTGGAAATCGAATCCAGCAAGTCCGGAACCGTGGTGATGGTGACCTTGCCCGTTGAACATAAGTCCGCTACCCAGGGAATGTCGCTCGTGGATCCGGCGGCCGCCTGAGTGACTGACCTTCCCGTCTGTTGTGCATACCGCCGAGCGGTATAATCCGTCGCTGGATGTCACTTGCATCTGGAACGAAAGTCGGGCCCTACGAGATCGTCGCGCCGCTAGGCGCCGGCGGCATGGGAGAGGTGTATCGCGCCCGCGACCCCCGCTTGCAGCGGGAAGTTGCCATCAAGATCCTGCCCGGCTTTGTGAGCCAGGATAGCGATCGCCTGCGCCGCTTCGAACAGGAAGCCCGAGCCGTCGGAGCGCTGAACCATCCCAATATCCTCGCCGTGTATGACGTTGGCACTCACGACGGCAGCCCGTACCTTGTCACCGAACTGCTGGAAGGGTCCTCGCTGCGTACTCGCTTGACTAGCGGCCCACTGCCGGCGCGTAAAGCCAGCGATTACGCGGTGCAGATTGCGCATGGGCTGGCGGCGGCGCACGACAAGGGAATCGTTCATCGGGACCTCAAGCCGGACAATATCTTCATCTGCCGCGACGGGCGCGCCAAGATTTTGGATTTCGGTCTGGCCAAACTCACCACCGCCGAAGCCCAAGACGCTACGGTCACGAACCTGGTCCCGATGGACCATACCGGCTCGGGAATCGTGCTCGGAACCGCCGGTTACATGTCTCCCGAGCAGGTGCGGGGACAAAAAGCGGATTCGCGTTCGGACATATTCAGCTTCGGCGCAGTGCTTTACGAGGCGCTGTCCGGCGAACGCGCCTTCCAGGGGACCAGCGCGGCGGACCGGGCCAGCGCCATTCTGAAGGAAGATCCGCCCGACCTGCGTGCCGCGGGTCGGAACATTCCGGCAGCTCTGGAGCGCATCGTACGGCGTTGCCTGGAAAAGGATCCGCGGGAGCGTTTCGAATCCGCAAGAGACCTGGCATTCCATCTGGAGACCCTGTCCAGCGATTCCGACAGCGCCGCGTTGCGAGCTACCCCGGCGCGCGCCGCGAACCGGCCGGCCGCGATTTGGCTGGTGGCGGCGCTGGCCATAGCTGCCGCGCTCGCATTCGGCTTCTGGTACCGCGGCAGATTGCTGCCGGCCGATCAAGGGCCCGTGAAGTTTCTCCGGTTGACCGATTTTGCCGGACTGGAGGAGACTCCGGCTTTTTCGCCGGATGGCAAGTCCGTAGCTTTCGTCAGCGACTCGGTGGGTTCCCGCCAGATCTTCATCCGGCTGCTGGCCGGCGGACCGCCTCTCCAGATCACGCATGACTCCGGTACACATCTGGAACCCCGGTGGTCCCAGGATTCTGCATCGCTGATTTACTACACTCCTCCTCCGGAGGGAGGTTCCCAGGGGACGCTGTCGGAAGTGGCGGCCTTGGGCGGTCCTCCAAGGCGGCTGGCCTCCAGTTTGAGTGGGGCCGACGTCAGCCATGACGGGAAGCGGCTCTGTTATTTCCGGCTGGGCGACGGACAGATGCAGTTGGTCGCGTCGGATCGGGACGGCTCGAATGTGCGTGTGGTCATGCAGACGCCAGTCAGCTTCAGTTATCGCAAGCCCCGATGGTCTCCCGATGACAGCATGATTGCCTTCCTCCACAGCCGCGAGAATTGGGCCGACGACGTTTATGTCGTGCCCTCAGGGGGAGGTTCACCCAGGCAAATCTCGGACGACAATACGCTCATGAGCGGTTTGGCGTGGATGAATGATGGTTCTCATATTGTCTACAGTTCCGCGCGCGGGAGCACGGTACTCTACCTCCCCACGATGCATCTTTGGAAGGTTTCGACTAAAGGCGGCGATGCGCAGCAAATCACCTTCGGAGAAGCGGGCGACGAGAGTCCGGACCTCGACCGGGACGGCCGGATTGTAGTCAGCCGCAAGCACATGCAATTCGATATCTGGAAGTTTCCCGTGGATGGCGATGCCGCGGAAAACGTCCGGCGGGCAGTACGGATTACCCATCAGACAGGGCAGGTGCAGACCCCAACGTTAAGCCCGGACGACCGCCAAATGGCATACCTGTCGGACAACGGTGGTCATGGAAACTTGTGGGTCATGGATCTTGCAACGGGCGAGACGCACCAGATCACATTTGAAAAGGTATCGAACAAGGTGATGGGAGTTCCTATCTGGTCGCCTGATGGGAGCTACATTACATTTGCCACCAATGAGCCTGAGAAGGAAGGGCGCGGGGTGGGATATTGGCTGATTCGTCCCGATGGCAGCGGCCTGAAGCTGGCGGTGAAAGAGGGAGCCTGGGCGGCATGGTCCGGCGACGGCAAGTGGCTGTATTACTCCGACTCGTCTCCCGTACGGCCCACCGGGGGGTTTCGGCTGCTGAAGTCTCTCATCGAAGGCGGTTCCCCTGTCATCGTGCGCTCCGATAATGCCCGCGGAGCAGCACTGGCTCCCGACGGCTCAGCTTTGTATTACGTGGTGCCGCTGGAGAACCTGAATGGACTGCTGGACTACGAATTACGAGTGGCGCGGCCGGAGGACGGTCAATCGACTTTGCTGGCGCGGATTTCCGGGCAACGAATCCCGATCTGGCAGGGATTGCATCCGGTCATTTCGCGCGATGGAAGATTTCTGGCGCTGGCTTTGGATGACGACCTGGGCACAAATATCTGGACGATCCCCACGGTTGGGGGAAAGCTGAAGCGGATTACCGATTTTGCCCCCCGGCGCACCTTTATCGCCCGGCGGATCTCCTGGTCGGCAGATGGCAAGTGGATCTTTGCGGCCGTGGGCGAAGGAGACGCCGATATTGTGCAATTGGAGGGGCTCCTGAAGTAAGTAAATCAGGCGCCGGGACCTTTTGTCAGACCGGCCGCCGCATCGCGGCCCGAGCGAACACAATCCGGCACTCCGATTCCGCGAAGCGCATTGCCTGCCAGCGCCAGTCCCGGCAACTGCCGCCGCAACTGCTCGATACGTTCCAGGCGCTCCAGATGCCCCACTCCATATTGCGCCATGGCCGACTTCCATTTGTACACGCGGGCGAACAACGGTTCCGCACGCAAGCCAATAATCTGCTGCAATTCATTGCGCACGATCCCGATGATCTGATCGTCGGAATAGGGCCAGACGCTCTCTGCGTTGCTTCCAGCGAAAAAGCAGCGAAGCAGGGCGCGGTCCTGCGGAGCGCGGTAGGGGAACTTGTTATGTACGAACGTGGCCGCGAGCAGGCGCTTGCCTTCGCCGCGCGGGACGAGGAAACCGAAGCCGGGAGGAAGAGCTTGCCGCACCTCATGATCGTAGCCGAGCCCTACCGTGATGGAAGAGCTGTATTGAATCCCCGCCACTTCGCCTGCCAGTTCCGGGCTGGCGATGCGAAGGATGTCTGCCGCCGCCGGACCCGGCAACGCCAGGATGACTCCATCGAAATGATCCGACTTCAGCCCGGCCGATACTGTCCACCCTCCCGCTTCGGATTGCGGCTGGATCGCTTGTACGGGAGTGTTGGTCAGGAGCGCTGCAGGCGTCAATCGCGAGACCAGAGTTTCGGCCAGCGACTGCATTCCCTGTTTCAAAGAAGTGAACAGCGGAGGGGCCGCTTTGCGCGGGCCGGACCGCATTTTTCTGCGCGAGGCCAGCATGGCTTTTCCCAGGCTGCCATGGGTGCGCTCCATTTCCGCGAACCGGGGAAGGACGGCACGAACGCTTAAGTTGGCCGCTTCGCCTCCGTACACCCCCGAGAGCAGAGGATCGGCCAGACGGCTTACCATTTCGTGTCCGTAGTGCCGCTCCACAAACGCGGCCACGGATTCATCGTGATCGACGGCTCGCGGCGGGTGCAGCAGTTCCTGCGCCATGCGCAGCTTGGTTTTCCATGAGAACAGCGGCGAGAGTCCCGTGGGAAGAATCTTTGTGGGGACCATGAACATCAGCCCGTCGGGCATTTCGACCAGCCGCCCCCGGGTGAGGATATAGGTCTTGCGATCGGCGTCGTTGGATCCGATCAGTTGATCGCCGATGCCCAGCGCGCGGCAGAGATCGGCGGCCCAGGGTTTTTCGGTCACGAACGAGTCAGGCCCGGCTTCGACGATGCAGCCGTTGATGTGCTCGGTGCGCAGCACCCCGCCGAGTCGAGCCGACGATTCATACACAACATACTCGACCGCTGCGCCGCCTCGACGTTGTTCCTCCAGGGTGTAGGCGGCCGCCAGGCCCGAGATCCCCCCACCGATAATCGCGATGCGCATCATTTCGTGCGGGAGCCGGTTGCCGGTTTTCGGCGTGAAGCGGGAGAGCGTGAGCCTGAAGCCGCCGAGTATTCCTGAACAAACTGCGCCAGGTTCTTTACGTTTTCCACCGGCGTTTCGGGAAGGATCCCGTGGCCGAGGTTGAAGATGTGGCCGGGGCGCCCAGCTGCGCGGCGAAGAATATCTTCCGCGCGGGACCTCAACTCCTCCCAGTCAGCGAATAGAAGTACGGGATCAAGATTGCCCTGGACGGCCGCCTGGCGCCCGATCCGCGACCAGCCCTCGTCCAGCGGGATGCGCCAGTCGAGCCCGATCACGTCTGCGCCGGTTTCCTTCATCGCGGGCAGCAGGGTTGCGCTGTCAGTTCCGAAATAGATGATGGGCACGCCCGTCCTTTGCAGTTGCTTTACCATGGCGGTCACGTGGGGCAGCACATAGCGGCGATAATCTTCCACGCTGAGGCATCCCACCCAACTGTCAAAAATCTGGATGGCATCCGCCCCGGCACGCACCTGGTCCGCCGAATAAGCCGTGGTTACCGCCACCAGCTTTCGCAGCAGCGCGTCCCATTCAGCCGGGCTGTTGTACATCATTTTCTTTGCGTGGACGTAATTGCGCGAGCCTCCGCCCTCAATCATGTAGCTGGCCAGGGTGAATGGAGCGCCACAGAATCCGATGACCGGCACGCGGTCGGCGAAGTGCCTGGCCACGAGCGCCACCGCCTCGGAAACGTAGCCGAGATCCGCCGCCCGGTCGGTCCGCAAATTCGCAATATCTTCTCTCGTGCGCACCGGCTTTTCGATAACCGGACCCTCGCCGGCAGAAAAATGAAACGGCAGTCCCATTACTTCCAACGGCAGGAGCAGGTCGGCAAAGATGATGGCGGCATCCACCCCAAGAAACTCCGCGGCGGTGATGGTGACCTCGGCGGCGAGCGAAGGCTTCTTGCAGATCTCCAGCAGCGAATGGTGCTTGCGGACCGCCCGGTACTCGGCCATGTAGCGTCCCGCCTGCCTCATAAACCACACCGGGGTGCGGTCGACTGGTTGCGACTTGCAGGCGCGGACGAAGTTGCTCTCAGGTGCGGACATGAACTGATGACTGTAGCATTTTTGCATGACCGCGTGCGCCGGCAGCCCCCGTAGCAGCCCACTTTTATGCGAGACTGAAGGCTGTCGACAGCGGGTGTAAATCCATGGGAAGAGCCGGATTACAGGGCCGGGAGGAGCTTTTGCGCCCATGAAAGCAGCGGGACTTGCCCTGGTTCTCGGTGCTTGTGCATTACCAGGCCTGCTGGGCAATCCTGCGCAGAAGAATCAGGCTGAAAAACATTCCCTCCCTACCTTTTACAAAGACGTCCTTCCGATTCTGCAGGAACACTGTCAGACCTGCCACCGTCCCGGAGAAGTTGCGCCCATGCCGTTGCTCACATACGAGCAAACGCGGCCTTGGGCAGATGCGATCGCTGATGCCGTCGAGATGAAAATGATGCCGCCCTGGTTCGCCGACCCGCGATACGGGCACTTCGCGAACGATCCCTCGCTCAGCGATCGTGAGATCGAAAGCCTCTCGCAATGGGCGAAGTCCGGGGCTCCCGCCGGAGAGGCGCGCGATGCCCCTCCGCCCCGGATCTGGGCTGCAGGATGGAATATTCCGCAACCCGACCTGATCGTGAGGATGCCCAAGCCCGTTCAGATTCCTGCGAAGGGCGAGGTGGAATATACCTACGAGATCGTCCCCACGCGCTTTGCCGAGGACCGCTGGGTGCAAACGTCGGA
>DASREX010000121.1:0-21802 GCA_035651855.1 Candidatus Sulfotelmatobacter sp. | reverse complement strand
CGGGAAGGGAAGAAGAAGCCGGGGAAAGAAGTCGCGGCCAGCCAGGAGACAGCCGCCGAGACCGGGCCCGCGGAAGATGATTCAGCAGCGGAGGCTGCAGTATCAACCCAACCGGCAGACTCTGGGCTGGGCGCAAAACACCTGCCGCGTGTTACCGCCATCCGTCACTGGTCTACCCCGGACTACACCCGGGTTGCGATCGATCTGGAAACCCAGGTCAAGTTCGGATCGCAGCGCATCTCGCATCCGGATCGAATTTTCTTCGATCTGCGCGATACCAGGCTGGCATCCACGCTGGTGGGCAAGAGTTTCGACGTGGACGACGGGTTTCTGAAGAGGATCCGCGTAGCCCAGTTCAAGCCGGGACGCACCCGGGTGGTGCTGGAAGTGGACGACCTGTCGGACTACGACGCGTTCCTGTTGCCGAACCCTTACCGGCTGATCGTGGATATACACGGGAGGAACAGCAAGGGCACGCGGCCGAAGCGGCCGCGAGACGCGCAGATGAAGGAAGCGGCGGCGATGACGGCTGATGTGGAAGCCCCGCCCCGGGCGAGCGCGCCCTCGGACGAGGATGACGATGCGGGTCCGGCGGACAGCTCCGCGGCAAACGCGGCCGACACCAAAGAGGCTCTCCGCGCCCAGGCGGGAAAGGCTCCGGTCACCACGCAGGATGTCAATGATGACGCCAAAGTGCAGCCGAAGGAGATTATCGCGAAGAACGGCTTGCCCGACCTTCCGCGCAAGGTGGACACCAAAAGGGAGACCCCCGCGCCCACCAAGGTCATCGTGGATAACGACGACGATGACGCCGACGGCAGTCCTCCCGCCGCTACTCGCGGGCCAAGCCGAGCCCGGAGCAGGCCTTCCCGCTCAGCCACCAGCCGCAGGGCCAGAGATCTGGATGCGCGCGAAGCCAAGCCGACCGCGGGCGGCGATCGTTCCCTGATCCGCGCCCTCGGATTGAAGATTGGCAAGATCGTGATCGATCCGGGCCACGGCGGTCATGACACCGGGACCATCGGTCCGAACGGCCTGCAGGAGAAAAATCTTGTGCTGGAGGTGGGACGCCGGCTGGGCAAGCTTCTGGAAAGCAGGCTGGGCGCTGAAGTCGTTTATACCCGCAAGGATGACACATTTATCCCGCTGGAAACGCGGACAGCAATCGCGAACCAGCAGCGCGCCGACTTATTCATCTCGATCCACGCCAACTCGAGCCACGATCCCGAGGCGCGCGGAGTGGAGACTTACTACCTGAATTTCACTTCGTCGCCGGAGGCGCTTGAGGTGGCGGCACGCGAGAATGCGGTCTCCGAAAAATCCATTTACGAGCTGCAGGATCTGGTCAAAAAGATCGCGCTGAAGGAAAAGATTGAAGAATCGCGCGAGTTCGCCGCCGATGTGCAGGAGTCGCTGCATAGCGGGCTGGCCGCCAGAAGCCCCGCCATCCGCAACCGCGGAGTGAAGAAGGCGCCGTTTATCGTTCTGATTGGCGCCAACATGCCGTCCATTCTGGCGGAAATTTCATTTGTCTCGAACCCCTCCGACGAGCACCGTCTGGAGACCGCGGAATACCGCCAGCGCATCGCCGAGTCGCTCTATCGCGGAATTGCCAAGTACGCAGACGGGCTGAGTGGCGTCAAAATGGCCAGCAAGCTCGACAAGGCTTCGGCGCAATAAAATCTGCCAGTTGCATCCCCGCGCTATTTGGGACCGGTTTCGACCTTGGCCGCTGCAGGTTCCCTGTTCTGCGAGCCGGGCCTTCAGCCACCCCGCGAAGGACCTGACCTGTGTCGCTTTCAACCAGTCGTCCCAACCCGGGTTTAGTGAACAGGGAAGCCATGCGAGCTCCGAGCGCGGTATTCCAACGGTGCTTCATTCCCGGCAGCCGCAGCGAGATGACAGTCATGATCCGCTTCTTGCCCCATTTGCACTGATTCTTGTAGGAAGGCCGATTGAGTAGATTCACCCATGACAGGGTGCTGGTACATCCGGCCTGCTGCAGGTAATCGAGAACGGGGGCGGCAACGGCAAATTGGAGGCGGTGGCGGCGGAACGGCTTGAGAACCAGAGAGTCGTACTGAATTGCCTCGTGGTTTCGAGGACGAATGACTAACTCGATTTCCTTCGCCAGGGTGCTCCCGAAGCGGGTCCAGGTATACGCCGCGGGTGTCCCGTTCACGAACCCGACGGCAACCAGGTCTCCTTTGTGCATGCGGGCGGACACATCCTCTGCCGTCAAGCCCGCGGGAATCAGGGCCTCGGTCGCCGACTGCAGTTGCTCGTCTCCTCGAAACAGGCGCACCACCAGATCGGGGTTGGGTGGAAGGGCTGGCCGTGGCTGGGATAGATCGGCTTCGAAGACGCAATACGCGCGGATGTAGGAATCCGTCAGGCGGCGCAAGATGTTCCAGGGATCGTAGCGCACATGAAACCTCCGAGACGTGCGAAGGGGGAAATAGAAGATTGGACTGGGTTGGGGCGCAGGTCAACTGGAAAACGAGAGTGAAACGCGATTCCCGTCATTGCGAGGTGTGGAACTGCATGTTTTCGTCGACGGAAATCTGCGCGGGAGTGCCGGCATTGTCCTCTACCGTCCGGCTGGCAATGACCCGGAAGCCGCTTCCGCTGGTTTCCAGTTCGTAGCTGTACGGAGGACGCTGGCGCGCGACGCTCAAGGCCCGGCTCGAAACCAGTTCGTCCAGGGACGCGTATTTCCCTTCCAGGGCAAAGTAACCGCGTTCGGCTTGCGCAATCGTCATCAGATCACTGCGGACCGCCGTGATGTCAATGGCAGCTTTTGGATTGTTCCCGCCGGCCGCAGCCGAGGTGCTCTGCGCCTGGCGGGAGTAGATATACAACCCCGCAGCCATCGCGAGAATGACGCTGAGAAATCCGAAAAGGCGCCCCATGCCGAGATTTCAGCGGGAAATGACGCGGGTTGCAAGTAACTGGAGGGCAACGACCAGCGCGGCTGCGATGCGACGCTGGCCGTTGCGTGCGAGTCGAGGGGTAATGCGTGACTACGAAATCCTGGTTACTGGATCGAGCTTCCCACCTGCGAGAAGACGTTGCTGGCATTCGATCCGATCAAGCGCACGGTGCCCACAACGATCACGAGAACTACCGCCAGCATCACCGAGTACTCCGCGATATCCTGCCCCTGTTCGTCCCGCCAAAGATTGCTGAATGTATAGTTCACCTTCGTCCCCTTTTCTTTATGCAATTCCCGCGGCCAGGGAAACAGAAGGCCGGTTGGGCGTATTCTGTTGCTCTTGTCCCAGCCCCCAAGCCTCTTTCTCTTGTGCCGCCGCCTGCAGTCCCACCTGAAACTCGGATGTGCCCTTCATTTTCTTGATCCACATCACCCGGAACTGCATCTTGCGCTGGCGATAAAAAACCGTAATCTCGTCCTGCACCTTCAATTCGTGACGAATGGAACCGAGGCGCGCTCCGACCGCAGTCACATCCAGCGTGTGCGCCAGTTCCTCGAATGCTTTCCCGGCCTTGTCATTGCCCTTGATCCTGACCGGCAAGACAGCCTTGGTGCGACTCCCACGGCGCTGGATCATTTCTCTCGTATGCCCCAATTTCTTTGGCTTTCACTCCCAAGTCTGCCTGCCTGGAGTGGGGATTGTGAATGGCCCCGACGGGTAGGTGTCAGGCACGATGGTAACCATTCTCAAGCGGCTCGCAATTCCCTTGGATCCAGCAGCTTGCGGTCGTTCAGAAACTTTTTCCTGCCCTGTGTGGTCTAATAGGAAACGGCAGTGTGTTCTCCATGAAACTCCCCTTACGCCTCGTACTATGGATGGTTTTTAGCGTTCCGGTGGGTATAGCCTGGGCGGCGAATCCGCCGCAAGCCCAGGCTCCCGCACTACTTCCGGAGCAGTTTGGCGGCTGGCAGATAAAAGGCAGACCGCAGGCCAGCACTGATCCGGCGGCCGCGGATTCCACCAATGCACGGGTGCTGCAGGAATACCGTTTTACCGACCTGGCTTCCGCCACCTACACGCGTGACGATGGACGGACTTTGAAGATCCGCGCGGCGCGCTTCGCGGATGCTTCCGGCGCCTTTGGCGCGTACACCTTCTACCTGCAGCCCGATATGAACAAGGAGCAGATCGGGGATCAGGGAGCATCGCTCGGCGATCACGTGCTGTTCTATCGCGGGCATGTGTTAGTGGATGCGCAGTTCAGCAAGGAAACTGCCATGTCAGGAGCGGAACTGCGGGAACTGGCGGGAACGCTTCCCAAGCCGCAGGGAAATTCCGGCAACTTGCCTTCGTTCATCCAGTTCTTCCCGACTCGGAATTATGTTACCAACACGCAGAAATACGTGATGGGCCCAGCCGCTCTGGCTGCGGTCGCCCCGCCGGTTTCCGCGGATCTGGTTGATTTTGGCGCCAGCGCTGAAGCCTCTTTGGCGCATTACAACACACCGAGCGGCGAAGCCACCTTGATGTTGATCTCCTATCCCACTCCGCAACTCGCGGCCGAGCACTTGCGGCACATTGAAGCCGCTCACCAACTGACACGCCAGCCGACCTCGGGGATTTCGGAAATCGGCGGCTCGGGAACGTTCTTCGACAAGCGCACCGGCCCGATTGTCGCCGTGGTGAGCGGAGGCATCTCCGACAGTGATGCCAAAGCTCTGCTGGGCCGTGTGAATTATGAGGCCAACGTCACCTGGAACACTCCTTCGGAGAGTTCGCAAGTGCACGAGTTGTATTCCCTGATTCTCAACATTGTCGTGTTGTGCGGTATCCTCGCGGGACTTGCGGTGGTGGCCGGCGTCGCTTTTGGAGGGGTGCGCATTCTGGTGAAGCGCTTTTATCCCGACAAGGTGTTCGACCGCCCCGAACAGATGGAATTCATCTCGCTTCATCTCACCGAGACCGCGGTGAAGGGCGGGGGGCCGGCAGCTTCGGAAGGCACCCGTGGCCTGCCCGGGAATCCCTCTCAGGCAGGATAAGTGCCTTTAGATAGATCGGCTTAACGGTCGAAGAGGCGAATTTTTCTCATTTTGCAACATTCCGGAGCAATGTTGACGGATTTTGTAAACGATTGTAAACAAAGGCATTTATTTCCTAAAAATCGCTTGACACCCCCGTTTTTCGGCTCATAAGATTTGCGCAGAAAGTTTTGACGGAATTTACTAGCCTCCGTTGGAACTATTCTCCCTTGAAGAAGAGGCCGCCCTGTTGCCGGGTGGCCTTTTCGTTTGCACGCTGGCCTGGGCCACTGCTGCGCGCGCCGCAACTCTACGGAACGGATCGGCCCAGTCTTCGTATAGATTGATGTGGGCCCCAGGGGCGGTCATCTGCGCGCGGGAGACGAAATCATGTTCTGCGATGCCTGCGGTACGGCGGTGCAACCGGGTCAGGGATTCTGCAGCAAGTGCGGCAAACAGATTGTCGGCCCAGTATCCTACGTGCAGCCACAGGCCGGTCGCGTACAAGGCCACGTTCGGTTGCTGGCGCTTTTCTGGCTGGCGTTCTCGGCGTTCAACACGGTGGGCGCGGTAATCTTATACGTCCTCGCCAATACTCTGTTTGTTCACCTGCGAAATTTCGGCGCGCCGGAAGCGCCGGGAGCTTTTCTGCGGCCACTGCTCAGCGTCATCGCAATTTTTCTGCTGGCGAAGGCTGCCTTGGGATTTATGGCCGGCTGGGGTTTGCTGCACTACGAAAATTGGGCGCGCATCCTCGCCTTAGTCTTAGGATTCCTCTCGCTGTTCACCAACATCCCGTTCGGCACAGCCTTGGGCGTGTACACGATGTGGGTTCTGCTCTCGTCCGACTCGGAGCGGGAGTACGACGCGCTGGCGGCAGCCCGCGCCGCCTGAGCCAATGCTCAACTGCGCATTTCCGATCCCAGAAGTGACAGGCACTGCTCCGCTTTGAGGGCACTCCGAGCCGGTCAGGGTCAGCTATTCCGGCAGTCGTAGCACCGGAGCCTCGGGCCGGCAACAGAGGCCATAACTCTGCCACAGCCGGAACCACGGGCTGTGTACTAATGCCTCATCATGCCTTCGGTTTGCAGCCGAGATGTCGCTTGCGCTGAATGGCCTTATGTCCGGCGCTTCGAACATTTCCTCGATCTGCTCGATGTCGTTAATAATGCGTTCAACGTCCATTGCAAACAGTATAGCGAATGGAGCTTGCTGGCGGGTTAGAGAATGGCTGATTCGGCGCATGCTGAAGGTGCAGGCTCCTAAGATGGCGTGGCCGTAACCTGCACATGTTTCAGACGTAGGCCTTTCTGCGCATCGCTTTACGGTTTCGCAGCCGCCATTTAAAATCGAGATCAAGCCGACGTAGCTCAGTTGGTAGAGCAGCCGATTCGTAATGGCTCGATACTCCTGCCCTTTCAAGCACTTTCGAGCATCCACGAAAATTTTCCCGTACAGTCGAATCAGCAGGTTACAGGTTCATGGGACAAAATTGTTCTGGGACAAAATCGCTTGCCCGTCACACGAACGGGAGCAGATTCGGGCTGTCGCAAGCACCGCCCGCGGGGTTGTGGATTGCGGTGGAGCGACCCGCTGTCGCATCGTCGGTGGATAGCGGCTCTGTTGCGAAGACGTGAAAGTCGCTTCTTCCTAGACAAGCCTTCAGACGACTAACTTCCTGCCAAGCGAACCTGACGACCACACTCCGCATTGCCGCATTTTGGGTGTGGTCTAAGCACACTGGAAGTGGACAGGCACTCTCGAACGTGGTACTAACGAGGCGAGTAAAGGAGAGGTCTGATGGAAGTATTCGAATGTTCTGTTTGAAACAATGGTGGAAGTGGTTGGGGCTTACGAATCCTTGGTGGTTTAACTATCCGCAACAAGTACTTCCGTCGAAGCCACAGTCCTGTCTACCTCGAACTCGACGGGGCGTCGTTTCCTATCAACATTGAGAAGGAAAGTTTTTGGACGGGTGATTGCGGCGAGCTAATCAATATCGCTATACGCAACTGGATTGCGGAACACCATCTGAACACAGGTGACCGGGTGTGGCTAGGAATAGTGAAACCCCATGAGAATTTTATAGCTCTTCTGACTCAGCCCACACAGTCCATGAAGGAGGCTGCACAGTGAGAACCTCGATTCTTCTGGTCGTTGCGTTGTTAGGGGCTGGTGTCTCGGCTTCGGGGGAAACAACAGGGAACGATGTTCTGAAGGATTGCCAGATTGCGGTTCGATACTTCGACAACAACGGCGGTCTCACGAGCGAACTCTTTGATAGCGGTTGGTGTGTCGGTTGGGTGTCCAGTGCCCTCGAACTCACCAAGATGCACAATGAATGGACGGATTTCACTAACAGAAACCGACACTGTTGCAGTTCTGTCTCCCCGCTTCAGGTATCCCTGTCAGTCAAGCAATCAGAATCGTCGTCAAGTATTTGAAGGAGCACCCGGAGCAACTACACGAAGACGGCATGGGCCTTACGATTGCTGCGTTGAAAGACAGTTTCCCGTGCGGAGGGAAAGGCTGACGCTCTACTTCTTCCGGCTGTCGTTTGGGAAGATGAGTCCTCTGAACGCTTGTCTATCGTGCGGGTTCTTCTCCGCTTGTTCACGCCATTGTTCCATGAGTTCTTTCCACTCAGTAGTACGCTTCAATGCCTCAAAACACTCAAATGGTATGTGGCCTTTTACGTCATTAAGGGCGTAGCAAACGACCTGACAGCCACGCTCCACATTGCCGCACTCTATGTGGTCCACGGCGCGATAAAGGGGATGCAAGCGTGTTGACGAAAAGAGCGTCGAGGCGATGGAGCGGCTCGAAACCGAACTTCGCAAGCCTGTGCAGTCCGTCACTGCGAAGGGTAAGACTCGAAAGGCGGACACCGTTGTTCCTGTCGGAATGGCTTGATTCTACGCAGGCACCTGGGTGTGCTTGCTGTGCCGATGGTGCCTGCCTGTGCGGGCGGCGAACCACGATGCTAGAAGGGCAACGCTCCCAATGTTGAACACGAACACGCCTTCGTAAGTGTTGCCCATGAGAAAAGCAAGAAGCATCGAACTTGCAGCGATGACGATACTGATTCGGTCAATGGGATTGATTTTCGCCTTCTTTGATGTGAAACGGATGGACAGGAGGAACATCAGGAACACGCTTGCGGATACCGCCGCCATATAGAGCCTTGATACATGAAAAGCGTCAGCAACCAGCACGCCTCCCAAAGACCGAAACGCCCCGTATCCCACGAAGCCACAAAATCCAGCGGCCCAAAATCTCACAGTCGTGAACATCAAAACGATGCTCAAGGCTACGAGTAGCCATCCGAGAGTGACGTGGTTCCATGTTCGTGGCAGGCTACGAATCAACGTTGAGCCAGTCAAGAACGTCACAGCGATACCGAAGGCTGCAAGGATCTTGCCGACGATGATGAACCCCGACTTGACCTGTTCCCCGACTGGTCGGTTGTCGTGACTCATGACGACATCGTAGCAGGGTATTTGCGAAGCGTGGAGATTAGTCGGTGTCAGTCTTGACTAAAACAAGTTGCATTGAGGAGAACGTTGGCCGTCGCATTTCGGCTTGGGTCAGCGTCGGGCGATAAACACTACAGTGTCGTTAGCTGCGGCGTATATACTCCGGCTAGACTTGGTAACTTGGTCGCTGGTCACAGGCAGATGGTCACAAGTGAGATGTGATGGCCCGCCGCTGATGATTGCAGTTCTTGCTCCCACAGAGATGATGCAGAACGGCTTGCCCCAAGTGTCCATTTTCAGCTTCGGTTCCATGGGGAGAGACTCACTCGTTGCAGGAAGGTGAGAGATATCTTGCTTGAGCAGTACGTCACCGACCTGCTTGGCATTCATCGCCGTGAAACATTTCGGCATACCGCTTGAACTTCTGAGGGTTCTTTTGGTACTCCGCAATCAGCCCCTCGCCCTTCGTATTCGTGGGGGTTGCAGCAATCAAAGCATCCAATCCAGCCTTGCCTTTAAGTTCTGCTGCCGGAACTACCTCCACCTTTCCCTGTCCTGTGTTGAAGATGGCCTCGGCCATCGCTCCCTTCAACGCAATCTGCATTCAGAGACCTGTTGAGGGCTGAAGGCGAGGAAGTTGTGCTTAATGTCGTAGTAGGCGTAGGTGACAAAGCATACGAGCAGCAGTCCAAGTCCCACTGTCACGGAAAGAACAATTCTCATCTTCCTCGCCATTCGCCGCTATGCTACTCCCTAATCCGCACGGCGTACCAGATTCTTTGAACCACAACACCGATGTTCACGTGATATTCTCATTGATGTCGGCGTGTGCGGCTGAACCTGTTAACATGCCGATTTCCCCAGAAGTTGGGACAACGGTTGTCCGTAACTTGTTGAGCCGACGTAGCTCAGTTGGTAGAGCAGCCGATTCGTAATCGGCAGGTCACCAGTTCAAGTCTGGTCGTCGGCTCCATCCATGCCTCGCGTCCCGCGACGCAGGGCGGACGAGGGCGTCCGCCCCTACACGAGTTAGATCTCACCGGAAGGATGTAGCCCGGGACGCCTCGTCCGGGGGCGCGCGCAGCGCGATACGCTCACGCTTACATTCAGACCTGACCTGCAGGTCCCCGCATTTCTCCGTTCACATTCTTCCCGCATTTCGGACCGGTTTTCACCAACTCGGGCCGCACTTCCAGATGGGGCGGCGGTTCCGTGTTTAGAATAGCCGTATGCAATCGCTGATTTCGATCACGTTCGATGACGGATTCCGATGCCAGTTTGAACGGGCGTTGCCCGTTCTTGATTCCTACGGCCTGAAAGCCACATTCTTTTTAATCGCAAATGATCTGCCTACCCACGACCGTTACACCGGTCTTCACGACAATGATTGGTGGAAGATCGATTGGCGTGCAGACGATATCGCGATGCTAAAAGAGGTGGCAGCAGGAGGACACGAAATCGGCAGTCACAGCGTGAGTCATCACCCGGACCTGCTGCCGATCCAGCCGGAATTGGAAGCGCGAGAGTCGAAGCGGCTGATCGAAACCCGGCTCGGGATCAAAGTTTTCTCCTTCTGCTATCCGTTCTACTGGTCTCATTCCTGCCTGGCTGAGGCGGTGAAGGGTGCCGGCTATGAGCAGGCGCGCGGGGGCGGTGCACCGCCTGGCTACGTGCCTTCCGCCTCGTACTACACGATCTCAGGCGGGACTGCTCTGGACAGGTTCAACGTCGACTGTCGCCAGATTTCCGAATGCGAGAATGTGCGCGGCTGGGTTCGAGAGGGATGTTGGCACGTGCTTACTTACCATGGAATCGGAGGCGATCAGGACGGATGGGAACCGGTCACGGCCGAGCAATTCTCCTCCCAGATGGCAGACCTGGCGGGGTTGCGCGACTCTGGCGCCGTCGAGGTGGTCACGTTCAAAGATGGGGCGTCAAGGATCTCGCGGCAAAGGGGGCCCGGATTCGAACTATCGTGAGTGCCACCGGCCCGAGAACGCTGAGAGACCAGATCTGGAACCAGATGTTTGCGAATTAGAACTTGGGACGTTCCGTTCCCGAGTCTCCGTCTCGACTTCCCACTCCGCCCGGAAATCCGCAAGGAGCGCGGGATTTCCAGTTTCATAAGTGCCCATACTGCTGGCCCAGTATCCCACTCGCCTGCTAGCCGGACATTTTCAAGTGCTATGAAGAACTTTTCCGGACGATTCCGGGTTGGCCGTTCGACTATATCGTGAAGGTAAGGGCATCGGCCCGTCCCGCCTCTCGCAATATGCCCCGGCTTGACTATCGGAAAGTAGAATTGGCTTACGTCAAAAAGCCCCACTTCTCGCAAAGGAGGCGAGAAATGGGGCACCCCTGCTGATCGCAACGCCATTTACAGAGTGCCGATGGCCCCCGTGAGTGTCTGCAAGTTTCCCGCAGTGTAGGCGGCGCGGCATAGGTAGCGCTGTACTTTCCCGCTGGTGGTGCGCGGGATGGTGTACGGCTTCACCAGGACAATTTCGTCGACGCGGAGATCGTGAGTCTCGGTGATGGTGGTCGCGATGCGGGTAGTGATCTCTTTCAGTTCTGCGGAATCCAGGCGGGGATCCACTTCCTGGGCCAGGATCAGGCGCTCGATGCCGTCGCGCTGGACAGAGAATGCGGCTCCGCTGGAGGGCTGCAGGGCGGGATGGCTACGCTGGGCAGTGAATTCGAGATCGTGGGGATAATAATTCTGTCCGCGAATGATGATGAGATCCTTGATGCGCCCGGTGATATACAGCTGTCCGTCGCGCAGGAATCCCAGGTCGCCGGTGCGGAGGAACGGCCCTTCTCCGCTGGCCAAGCGGGCGCGGAAAGTTTCTTCCGTCTCTTTCGGACGATTCCAGTAACCGCCGGCCACGCTCGGTCCTGCTACCCAGACCTCGCCGACCGCATCGGCGGGAAGAACCTGGCAAGTGTTGGGATCGACGATGCGAACGTCCTGATTGTCGGCGGCAATCCCGCTGCTGACCAGCACAGACTCATCTTCGGGGCTGCGCGGAGCTGCGATCTGGTCTGCCTCCAAAGCGGTGCGCGACACCGCCTGGAACTGCAGGCCCGTGCCTACGCGATCCAAGCCGGAAACCATGAGGGTCGACTCGGCAAGGCCATAACAGGGATGGAAACTGGCGCGGCGGAATCCGCAGCGCTCGAACTTGGCGCAGAAGTCGTCCAGCGTCTGCTTGCGAATGGGTTCGGCGCCGTTGAAGGCTACCGTCCAACAGCTCAGGTCAAGCTCCTCGACCTCTGGTTCGGTGACGCGGCGCACGCAGAGGTCATAGGCGAAATTGGGAGCGCCGCTGCAGGTGGCGCGGAAATGAGTGATGGCTTGCAGCCAGCGCGCCGGCCGCTGCAGGAAGGCTACCGGCGACATCAGGGTCACGGGGAATCCGGTGGCGAGCGGCTGTAGGATTCCGCCAATCAATCCCATGTCGTGAAACGGAGGCAGCCAAAATACGGTGGAACTGCTGGAATCAAGAGGAAAGTTGCGCTGGATCGCGCCGGTATTGTGCACGATGTTGCCGTGCGTCAGGATCACGCCCTTCGGAACGGCAGTAGATCCCGAGGTGTATTGCAAAATCACCGGAGTCTCGGCCGAAATGGGAGGCGTGGCGCAATCAAGAGCGTAGTCTGCTGGAACGTCATCGGTGGCCAGGTTCGGCAGCTTCGAAAGCGGGCCGTCCTGCTGGCGGAACACGCCTTTTGGAGCGGTCAGCATCTCGCGCGTGGTGAGCACGAGGCTGGGCTCCGCGCTGCTGATGATGGATTCCAGCCGCGACATCGGGCGGTTCGGCCGGGGCGCGTATGCGGGAACGGCAATCACTCCGGCGTACATGCAGGCGTAGAGCGCAACCACGTAATCCAGACTCGGAGGATAGATGAGCAGGGCCCGGTCACCCGGCCGGCAGTGATCCAGGATGGCAGCGGCTCGGGAGCGAGCGAGGGCGTCCAGTTGTTGGTAGTCCAAAGAACGCTGCTCGTCGCCATAGAGAAATGTATAAATATTGTCCTGACCCTGGCGCGCCGCGCGCTCCCGCAGGATTTCAACGAGGGTGCTTCCGGTAATCGAAGGCACATCAATGCTGGATGTGGCCGTAGCCATTTTCTGTGGACTCCTGCTCTGGATGTTCGGGGGGAACGGGATCATCAGGTCCCGTTAGGTTTCGACGATTTTACATTCGCGTGCGAGTTCTCACAACAAGATTCGAAGCTCCGAACACTACGAGGGTTCATAGTTCTTGCACAGAGAAGAAAGTCTCTTTCGGGCCCCCGAGTACTGTGTTAAACATCGGTTGGGTGCCTGCGTTGTAGTCTTTGGGGGCGGGCGCTACTGAGACAATCCAGACCACTTAACCCTGCGAAGCTGGGAATGGATCGAATCGCTGATTCCACATACCGTCCGCTTGCCGCGGCGAACCGCGCCAGTCTGGAAGCCCAACGGCTGCAGCGCCGGATCGCCTTTTGGGTAGTGGTGATCCCTTTTCTGGCGCTGCTGGTTGGCGTCGTGCTGCTGTGCCGGTCGGCGGTGGGACGGATCGAAATTCTGCTCCTGTTCGGCATGTACTGGGCCAGCCACGTTGGAGCGGGACTCGGATTTCACCGGTATTTTTCGCATCGCTCCTTCCAAACATCGCAGCCCGTCAAAGCCCTGCTGGCGATCCTGGGATCGATGGCAGTGCAGGGCCCGGTCGTGCAATGGGCGGCAGCGCACCGCCGCCATCACAACTTCAGCGATCGCGAGGGAGATCCGCACTCGCCTTTCCTGCATGAGCCGGGATTTTTCAACACGCTACGCGCCTGGTGGCATGCCCACGTGGGCTGGCTCTTCGAGCCCCAGGTTTATGACTGGGTTCTTTACGTGCCCGACCTGGTGAAGGACCGGCTGCTCATGAAGCTGAACCGGTTTTATTTTTTGTGGGTGCTGCTGGGGCTGGCAATCCCATCGGCTCTCGGTTACTGGCTGATTGGCGGGTGGCGGGGCGCGTTCGACGGATTTCTCTGGGGCGGCCTGATCCGCATTGCCTTGGGGCATCACTCCATCTGGAGTGTGAATTCCCTATGCCACATGTTCGGCAGCAATCCGTACCGCAGCAATGACAACAGCCGCAACAATTTTCTGCTGGCGCTGGCCGTTTTTGGGGACGGCTGGCACAACAATCATCATGCTTTTCCGCGGTCGGCTTACCACGGTTTAGAGTGGTGGCAAATTGACGGCCATGCGTACCTCCTCCGCGCGATGGCTGTGTTCGGGCTGGTGTGGGATGTGAACCTTCCGTCGGAAAGCGCGCTTAAGCAGAAGTCGAGATCCAAGTCCGATGCCGCAGTCGCGGCCTAAACATTCAGGAGGAGCATTCGTGGGGATCATTAAGAAGCTGTGGGGCAAGCACGAAGAACTAATTCCGCAGAGAACCGAGCCGCTCACCGAAGCAGGTATTCGCGAATGGCTCGTGACCCGCATCGCGGCCACCGCGCAAATTCCGCCGGAAGAGGTGGAATTGGACCGGCCCTTTGCAGAATTCGGGATGGATTCGATGCAGTTATTCGAACTCTCCGGGGAATTGCAGAAGTTCCTGGGTCATAAAGTTTCCGAAATCATTGCATGGGATTATCCGACGATTGAGAAGTTGTCGCAATATTTGAGCTCGCCGGAATCGCAGGTGCCGGTGAGCGTTGATCTGCACCGAGCTGAAGAACTGGCCGGGGTCAATGTAAGCGATGCCGTGACGGAGCCACAGTCATGAGTACGTCAGCGACCACGGTGCGCAAGCCGATTGCGCCGGCCCACGACGGCATGGGACTGCAGCATGCGATTGCCTTCATGGTGATGGTGCTGCCGATCCTGGGAACGGCGCTGGCCGGATATCTCTGGGTGCGCTACGGAATTGGGAAGCTTGAGATCGGCATCTTCCTTTTCATGTATCTGCTCACCATGGGCGGAATGACCATTGGATTGCACCGTTATTTCGCCCACCGGAGTTTTGAGACTGGGCCGTGCATGCGGGTGCTGCTGGCGATTCTGGGCTCGATGTCGACGCAGGGGCCGATTCTTTCCTGGGTGACCATCCATCGCAAGCATCATGCGTTCAGTGACCGGCCGGGCGATCCGCATTCGCCGCACGTTCACGGCAACCGGATGTTCGGCATGCTGAATGGTCTGTGGCATGCCCACATTGGATGGATGTATACGGAGAATTCCGCCGATTGGGGATTCTCCCGCGATCTGATGGGGGACCGCGCTCTGTTCTGGGTTCATCGGACATATCTTTACTGGGTGGCTTTGAGCTTTGTGCTGCCCGGAATTCTGGGCGGACTGATGGCGCGCACCTGGCAGGGAGCGGCACTGGGATTCTTATGGGGCGGTCTGGTACGCTGCTTCGTGGTGAACCAGGCGAGTTGGTGTGTAGGGTCGATCTGCCACTACTTCGGCACGCGACGCTTCGAGACCAATGATCACAGCGCCAACAATTACCTGGTTGCCGTGTTCACCTTCGGGGAAGGCTTGCAGAACAACCATCACGCGTTTCCCAGCGCTGCCCGCCACGGGCTGCGTTGGTGGGAGCCCGATTTCAGCGGAACACTGATCCACGTGCTCAAGGCGCTCGGCCTGGTCTGGAATCCCTACCACCCGTCCGACGAAGCGATTGAGAAGCTGCGCAAGGCTGCCTGACTGGAATTGAGATGCCGTGCACTCCGGGCTCGGGCCGGCATCCCTTTCGTCTCCCTCCTGGTTTTCATTGCATTTTGAAAGGAATGGACTGACTTGCAACCGATCGCCATCATCGGTGCGTCGTGCCGGTTCCCCGGCGCGAGCGGCCTTGATGAGTTCTGGCGATTGCTGCGCGAAGGCCGCAACGCGGTTCGCACCGTTACCAAAGACCGGTGGGATCCGGAGGCAAGGTTCGATCCCGATCCCGCAGCCCGCGTCAATGTGGCCACACGCCACGGCGGATTCATCGAAGGCATCCGGGAATTCGATTGCGGGTTCTTCGGAATTTCTCCGCGCGAAGCTGCCGACATGGATCCGCAACAAAGGCTGTTGCTGGAGACGGCCTATGAGGCCTTTGAGGATGCGGGCGTGCCCATGGACGCGCTCGCAGGTTCCCGGACAGCGGTGTACGTGGGAATCGGCCCCGGTGATTACGGCCGCATGTGCGTGCAACCCGGACAGGAAATCGGCGCGCACTATGTCACCGGAAACTTCCTGTCGACCGCGGTGGACCGTCTTGCCTACTTTTTCGATCTGCGCGGGCCAACGATGGCGGTGGATACGGCTTGCTCGTCATCGCTGGTCTCGGTTCACCTGGCATGCCGAAGCCTCGCGTGCGGCGAGGCCGATCTGGCTCTGGCCGGAGGCGTGAATGCGTTGCTGTCTCCAGCCCTGAGCATTTCACTGGCAAAAGCAGGAATGCTTTCGCTTAACGGCCAGTGCAAGGCATTTGATGCAGATGCCGACGGGTACGTGCGAGGCGAAGGGGCAGGCTTTCTGGCGCTGAAGCGGCTGGATGAAGCCATCGCGGATCGTGACCGGATCTACGCCGTGATTCGGGGAAGCGCAGTGAGGCAAGGCGGACGCCGCAATGGCCTGACTGCGCCCGACGGCTGGGGGCAGGAAGCAGTAATGCGAGCGGCATGGCAGGAGAGCGGTGTGGTCCCCAGCGACGCAGACTACGTAGAAGCGCAGGGCACGGGCACACTGCTTGGAGATGCCATTGAGGGCAACACTCTGGGCAAAGTATTCGGTCCGCGCGATGGCCGAAGGCCTTGCCGCATCGGTTCAGTGAAGACGAACATTGGGCATCTGGAGACTGCAGCGGGCGTTGCCAGCCTCGTGAAAGTGGCCCTCATGATGTCGCACGGGGAGTTTGTCCCCAGCTTGTATGCCGACAAACCCAATCCTCATGTCAATTTCGGGAAACTCGGGCTCACCATCCAAAAGCAAGTGGAAGTGTGGTCTACGTCATCGCCCTCGCCACGCTTCGCGGGGGTCAGCAGCTTCGGGATGGGCGGGACTTTTGCGCACGTATGCCTGAGCAGTGCAGACCATGCCGGTCAACAATCGCTTTCGGGAGATCTTGAGCCGAGTGAGTTTGTGTTGCCGCTCTCGGCACGGCAGCCGGAGGCGCTCCGGGAACTGGTCCGACACACCGCGCGCCTGCTGGAAACAGCAAATACGCACAAGCTAGCGGACTTGTGCCGTGTCGGGGCCGTGCGCCGGACCCACCTCGAGTACAGAATTGCATTTGCGGGACAGTCCGGAAGCGACCTTTCTCGCCGGATGGATCGCTGGCTGCAGGACGCCGGCAACGAGTTCGTGAAAGCCAATGCGCGACGAAAACTCGTGGCGGTGCTTCCGGGCGGCGAGGGCGCCCAGTCCGGGCCGGATTCCAACCCTGCGGAAACCGGAGCGCGGCCTCAGTGCAGCTGTCCGGCCGGCGTTCTGGAAATTCTGGAGCAATGGGGTGTGAGGCCCGCTCGTATTTTTCGCGCGATGCAGAGCTGCACCTTCGTCGACGCTTTAAGCGGCCAAAGCACAAATGAGTTAGAGGAATTAAAGAGAGCCGGCAACGATTTTCTGGATTTTACTCCGGAGAATTGGCTGAGCGGTCTGGATGCCGGCAGGGGAGCGGTACTGGCCTGCGCTTGCTCGCCGGAAGCTGCCCGGGCTGTTGCCCTGCGAACCGCGGCAGAGTTGTATCAGCGGGGATACCCAATTGCATGGCGCAAAGTTTATCCCGGGCCCACCCGACAGGAGAATCTGCCGCGGTATCCCTGGCAGCATGAGGTCTGTTGGCGGGAATCCCTGAACTCCGAGCGCGTAGCCTCGCCGAAACGGGAGGTAGCGAAGCCATCCGTCGCGCCCCGCAAGGGCAGTGTGCAAGCGGTTCTTGCACGGGTCACCGGGCTGCCTGTGGAGAAGATTTTGCTCGAGGCGTCGCCTAACGAATTGGGGATTGACTCGCTGATGACCCTGGAATTGCAGGAGGAATTGAAGCGGGAGTTTGGCGTGCTGCTTCCCGTGGAGACGCTGGTCCAGGTGAACAGTGTCTGGGAGCTTGAGCTGGCCTTGCAGCAGGGCAGCAAGGCTGACGAGAGCACGAGCGCGACTTTGCGTTCCACGTCAATCCGGCAAGCGGTGCTTCGCGACTACGAACAGATCACTGCGCTGCTGGCCCGCAACGGGCTGGAGACGAGGTCTCGGGAGGAATGGCAGCACCTCTGGATCGATAATCCGGTTTACCGAAACCTGCAGACCTGGCCTATGGGCTGGGTTGTGGAAGACGGGGCCGAAATCGTCGGCTACTTGGGAATGATCCCGGTCAGTTACCATTTTAAGGGGCGGGAGGTTCTTGCGGCGAGCCTTCATGCCTTCTCGCTCGATGCCGCCCACCGCGGTCAGGGCCTGCTGCTGCTGAACCGGCTTCAGGAGTGTCCCGGAGCGGAGTACTTTGTGGGCAGCACGGCCAACGCGAATTCCTCCAAACTTCTTGATCGGCTCGGGATTGAGCGCGTACCGGTCGGCGATTGGGAGAATTCCGCATTCTGGATCATCAATTATGAAGGCTTCACCGGCAGCTTCCTGTCGAGGAAGCGTTGGCCCGCGTCATTGGCCGGCTTAGCTTCCTTCGCTTTAAGAAGCAATGACAAGCTGCTGCGAAGCTCATGGCCGGAGCAGAAGCACTGCTTGCAACGGCAGACAGCTTTTGATGAGCGCTTCGACGTGTTCTGGCAGGAACTGCAGAAATCTCAACCGGAGCGGTTCCTGGCCACGAGATCGCGGGAAACTCTTGATTGGCATTTCAAATTCTCCTTGAGCAAGAACCGGACATGGGTTGTCACGCACGAGGTGCATTCGCGGCTCGTCGCCTACGGCATCTTTCAGCGGCAGGACAATCGCGAGGTCAATCTCAAGAAAATTCGACTGATCGATTGGCAGTGTCTTCCGGGAGCCGAAAGCACTCTGGGTTCGATGCTGGGATGGGCCTTGGGCGAGTGCCGTTCCCAAGGGATGCATATGCTGGAGGCCTTCGGATTTCGCCCCGATAAGCAGAAGAGGATTGACCGACTTGCTCCGCACCGGCGAAAGCTCTCTTCGTGGACCTATTTTCACAAGCTGTCTTCTCCGGCGCTGCAAAGGGAGTTGCAGGATCCGGAGGTTTGGGATCCCTCCCCGTTCGACGGGGACGCCAGCCTGTGATGGAGTCAACGGACGCATCTTTTTGCATACTAAAAAATCCTTGACACATTGCATGGGTATGTTAAAACTCAACCCCCATGGGCAATTCTGTTCCCACCGATACTCCGGTTACAGCTGCCAGGCTTGAGCAATGGCTGGTCGGCCGGATCGCGGGCATTCTGGAGATTCCCCGGGAACAAGTCGGCGTGGATCGTCCCTTTGCCGAATTCGGAATGGAATCGGTACAGTTGTTCGAATTGTCGGGCGACCTGGAGGAGTTTGTGGGACGTCGCTTGCCGGAGACAGTGGTTTGGGACTATCCGACCATCCGCCAGCTCTCGCAGTATTTGACCTCGCCTGATTCACCTGCGCCCGGGCCGACCGCCTGAGCTTTAGCCACTCTCCTGCCTGGCGCGCATCTGCAAATAAGCCGAACGGGCTGATGATGTGAAGCGCAGTTCAGGTTTCACAGGGGAGAAGGCTCGTCTTCTTTTTCCATTCGCTTGTCCCGCAGAAAACGATGTTCGAGAAATTGCTGCGCCAGTTCTTTTCCGCCCATTCCAAAGGCGATGGCTAGACCCAGCATCACCGCTCCGAAGGCGATGCCGAAGGCCAAAAGCATGGTCTGATCCGCCACTCCCAGTTCTTCGAACACCATGGACATGACGAAAATGATGATGATGGTGCGCGCGGAGATGCTCAGCAGCCGCGGCGAAGGCAGGTTGGCATTGACCGTGGCGAGCAGAATGGCGCGCGAAAAGAAACTGGCGATCAGCAGCCCGAAGAACAGGATGAGCAGGGAAACGAAGAGGCGTGGAATGAAAAAGAAGAAGCGCTCGACGTGTTCCTGCAATCCGCCGATCCCCAGCACGCTGATGCCCAGCATGATGAAACCGATCCAGGCCACCCAGAACACGAAACGGCTGACTAACTCGGTGGGGGTGGGAAGGGCAGCCTGATTGAGCAACTGGGACGCCCCGGCCCGTTCGGAGAGCCGGTCGAATTTCGCGAGCTGAAGGATGCTGCGGAGAATCGCGCGGATAACGTAGGCAATCAGCCATCCGACGAACACGATCACCAGCATGACGATGAGGCGCGGCAGCAGGTGGGCGAAATCCCGGAAAATTTCGTGCGCGGCTTGTGTCAGTTCTCCTACGATAATGTCCCGCATCGTTGTCTCACTTTCTCCCATTCCAGAGTTCGAGCAGGTAAGGCTTGAGGCGCTCGAAATCGAGGCACAGGCTTTCAATATGGTGGGCTACCTCGGCGGCGGAGGCGGTGCGGTTTTCTACGAGGTAGGTGAACATTCTTCCGCGGTAGAGAGGGACCAGGGCCTGCAGGATGTGGTCACGGCTCATGACGGACTTGTAGTACGAAGCGGCGAACTCATATACCGTCTTAACCCAAAGTTCGGAATGAAAGCGGAAATCGTTTTCGTCCAGAGTGGAAATTTGCTGCAGTTCGGCCAGAGTTGACGGGGAGAGGATCGATCTCAGGACCGACTCCAATTCGACTACGCCCGCGGAAAACATCTCCTTGAGCTGCTTGCGATTGACGCGCAAGCTTTCAACCGACATCTCGAATTCAGGTCCCACCGTGGGCACGGGCAAGGACGCAGTCTTGCTGCTCCACACCGGGAAGGTTGATACCAGGGAGGAGAACAGAACTCCGACCGTCTGACGCATGGCGTGTACCAGATCGCGCGATTGCCGCTTGGTGGGGCTGCGCGTGCCGAGGAAGGTCTGACAGACGCGGCAGCCGTCGGCGAGCGCATTGATAGTGAGCTCCAATTCAGGATCGAAGTCTCCCGGCTCTTCACTCCATTTGTGTTGAGTGAGGAACTGGCTGGCCAGGCGCCCGGAGAAGGCGAATTCGGGCGCGTAAGGTTCGCGCAGTCTCTGCCCATACAGGGCGCGGGTCATGGGATAGAGCAGGTTGCTGAGGAGAATGCCCTCGAACTTGTGTCTGCGGTAAACGGGCGCAACGAAGTCAAATTGGTCGCGATATACGGGGCGAAGCAGATTGGCCACTCCGTCAGGTTCGAGATTGGAAGATTCCGGGCAGATCACGCTGCAGGCCTTGGCGCGAAGCAGTTCGGCGGCGGCGAGGATGGTGTGCAGTGCGGTGGAGGTCGACGGGGTGTTCGCATAGCGGGTGCTGATGGCATGCAGGGTGCGGAGCGTATATCCATCGAAGCTGCGGTGAACGTCATCGATGGATGCGCCCAGAATGACGTCGGGCGTGCCGTCATTCGAACCGCCGTCGGCGTTGATGATGACGGCGCGTTCGCGAGGGAACGCTTTGATGATGCCGGCCTGGACCGCGCGGATAGCGGGTTCCACGGTTTTGGCGTCGTTGTGAGTGGGCACGCCGACGAGGATATCCACTTCCCCAACGTCGATCAGTTGGCGAATGAAATCGTCGGAAAGTATGCTCTCGTCTGCCATGGCCTTAGCGGTAATGAGAAAACCTAAATTCTGCGCAACTTAAACCAGTAAAACTGGTAGGGACCCATGGTCAACAGGTAAGGCGCGTCTGCTATGCGGGGGAACAGATTGCCGCCGAACATCTCGATCAATATCTTTCCCTTATAGCGCCGCAAGTCCAGTTCCACCGCCTGTGCGGAGCTGGAGAGGTTGTTGACAATCAGGATCGCCTGGTCGCCTTGCTGGCGAACATAGGCCAGCACGCGGTGATTCTTAGGATAGAGAAACTCGATGGCCCCGGAACCGAACAGGGGAGTTGACCGGCGGAGGCGGATCAGGTGCTGCATCCAGGACAGAAAGGAATGCTCACTGCGCTTTTGCGACAGAACATTCACCGCCTGGTAGCCGTACACGGGATTCTGTATGAGCGGGGAGTAGAGACTCTCGGGGTCGGCATTGGAAAAGCCGCCGTTCCAGCCGCCATTCCACTGCATGGGAGTGCGGACGCCATTGCGGTCGCCCAGGTTCACGTTGTCGCCCATGCCGATCTCATCGCCGTAGTAGATGATGGGAGTGCCGGGAAGAGACATGAGCATTCCGTTCATCAATTCGATGCGGCGGCGATCGTGTTCCAGCAGAGGGGCCAAGCGGCGCCGGATGCCAAGATTCAGGCGCATGGTCTTGTCGCGGGCATAAGAGTCGTACATGTAATCGCGTTCCATGTCGGTGACCATTTCCAGCGTAA
>DASREX010000120.1:0-35999 GCA_035651855.1 Candidatus Sulfotelmatobacter sp. | reverse complement strand
AGTACAAACTGAAACTATGGAAACCACGTCATCCTGTCAAGCCCCGCAAGGGAAAGTGAGGAAGTAAGGCAAGGAATACAGAAAGATGAAGGGAGAAACGGAAAAAGGGAAGGAGAAGAGAGAAAAGGGGGCGCGACCGGAGGAGGGGACGAGAAGAAGGGGAAGGGGGGGAGGGGAAGGGAGAAAGGGGTGCCCCACCCTTCTCGCGGTGTGTGCGAGAGGGTGGGGATTTGACGTCCCGACCCACCCGACACCTCGTATAATCCTCCATCGCCTCCACTCCAAATCCGGCCGTAGCTTTTCCTGTCTATCTCCATCTAGGTACCCACATCATTCACCCGCACCTCTTTTTCGAAGCCCTTTCCTACATCACTGCCTTCGTGGCGTACCTGAATATGCGTCGCCGTTTCGGAGACCCCATTCCCACGCCTCTCCGCTGGGCCGTGATCGCTCCCGCTGTAGCAGGGGCCGCGCTGGGGGCGAGGCTTGGGTTCTGGCTGGAAGATCCGCTTCTGACCTGGCGGAACGTACACAACCCAGCGTATCTGCTGTCGGGCAAAACGATTGTCGGAGCGTTAGCCGGCGGCCTGCTTGCCGTCGAACTGGTAAAGCGCTACGTCGGGCTTCGCGAGTCCACGGGCGATCTCTACGCGGTCCCACTGGCCACCGGCATTGCCACCGGACGCCTTGGCTGCTTCTTCACCGGCCTGTCCGATAACACCTGCGGCACGCCCTCAAAACTCCCGTGGGCCGTAGACTTCGGAGACGGCATCCCGCGGCATCCCACCCAGCTTTATGAAATATTGTTTCTCTTGTTCCTGATCCCGCCCCTTTTTTATGTTCTGAAACGAATCAGCCCGGGTTGCGCCGTGGAAGATAGCATCCAGAATCCTCGTTTTCTTCCAGGCGATGCCTTCAGGCTTTTCATGGTCTCGTACGTAACCTTTCGCCTGCTCTGCGATTTCATCAAACCTTATCCCCGGCTTTTCCTGGGCCTCGGAGGAATCCAGTGGGGCTGTGTCCTGCTCCTCTTCTACTATTTCCGCGACATTGTTCGCTGGCTCTCCAACGTCGAACGAGTAACCTGAGAGACAGTCGGCGCAGTCAGGCGGACCTGGGCGCGGTCGAAACATTTGACGCTAATTGCCGATTACACCAATGCCGCTGAGAACACCACGCCGCGAAGTGCTCTAACTAAAGCAAAATCGAGATAAGCCTTCTCCGCTGCGATTTCGGTTGCCCTGCCTACGCGGGACGGACTCGAAGGAGAATTCGGTAGCCCCGCCCCGACCCTTCCTTTACTATTTCCCGGATCATGGAACGATGGGCCGCCAACACGCTTCGCACCCTGGGCATCATCGTCACCGCCGGATTCGTCCTGATCGCCAGCGCCTTCTTTCTTCTGCTGGCCATGTGCGCTGCGCAAGGAGACTTCGGAGGCACCAAACATCCCGAAAAGGTTGTTCCCTACATCACCGCTGCCGTGGTTGTGTTGATTCTGGGGATCTGGTTGATCGCCTGGCTGGCGCGGGAGATCCGCCGTTCCTTGGCGCTTCCTAATCCGGATGGGGCGGAGATCCTGGCCGTTCCCATTCCAATGCCCGTCTCAAGCCCGGTTGCGGCCGGTGTTCCCTTCCATCTCTCTCCGGCGGGCCGGCGCTCCGTGTATCGCGTAGTTGCCGCCCTCGTCGCGCAAATCCTGCTGAGCGCCGCCTCCTGGATATCCAACCAGCTGCTTACCTGGTCCAGATACCGGCCGCTTCTGCCCCGTCCCAGCGCTTTGGGTTTCATCGCTCCCTACATCCTCTACCACATTCCTTACGCCGTGCTGATCTACGCCCTGCTCAGGCGTCCGGACCGCCGTGCGTTCACTTATGCCGTCGCTGTGCCCGCGGTTGTGATCCTGCAATCCCTGTTTAGCCGGGCCATATTGTCATATTTGTACGTACGTGATCCCCGTGGCGTTCTCCTGATGTTTCTGCCCTGGGTGCTTCACATCGTGATCCTGGTTCTCGCCTATAAGGCGATTCAGCAGGTCGGGGTTCATCCCGCGCCCGCATCGCTGCTGGTCGCCGCCCTGGTAACTTTCGTCTATTTCGTTTTCATCCAGGCGGCGACGCCGATTTTCTACCGCCTCCGCTTCTGAGCGCTCCCCATGCCGCATAAGACCCGTCCCTATCTCTTCTACGACGTTGCGCTCTCGATCTGCGCCACCTGTTACCGAAAGGTAGAAGCCAAAATCATCTTCCAGGACGGCCAGGTTTACCTTCTCAAGCGCTGTCCCGACCATGGGTCCGAGCGCGTCCTCATCGCCGACGACGTAGACTATTACCGCCGCTGCCGCGAACTCTTCATCAAGCCTCCCGAGATGCCGCTGGTCTACAACACCCCCGTGAAATGGGGATGCCCATATGACTGCGGCCTCTGCACCGATCACGAGCAGCACTCCTGCCTCACCCTGGTTGAGATCTGCGACTACTGCAACCTGCGCTGTCCGGTCTGCTACGCCTCGAGCGGCCCTGAGCGCCAGCAATTCCGCAATCTCGATGACGTCGCAAAGATGCTGGACGCCGTCGTCCGCAACGAGGGCCATCCCGACGTAGTGCAACTCTCCGGCGGTGAGCCCACAGTTCATCCCGGCTTCTTCGAAATTATAGAAATGGCGAAAGCCCGGCCCATCCGCCACCTTATGGTGAATACCAACGGCGTCCGCATCGCACAGGAAGAAGAGTTTGTGCGGCGGCTGGCAGGCTACAGGGAAGATTTCGAAGTCTATTTGCAGTTCGATTCTTTTGAGCGCGAACCCCTGATGCAACTTCGCGGCGCCGACCTTCGCCGCATTCGCGAAGACGCGCTCGAGAAACTTAACCGCTATAACATTTCGACCAACCTGGTGGTGACTCTGAAGAAGGGTCTGAATGACCACGAGATGGGAAAGACCATCGACTACGCCATGCAGCAGCCCTGTGTCCGCGGTGTTACCTTTCAGCCCATTCAGGATGCGGGACGCGCGGATAACTTCGATCCCGCCACCGGCCGCCTGACCCTGACCGAAGTCCGCCGCAAGATTCTGGAGCAGACCAGGGTGTTTCGCCCGGAAGACATTATTCCAGTCCCCTGTCACCCTGATTCCCTGGCAATGGCCTACGCCTTGAAGCTCGACGGCAAAGTCACTCCGCTTACCCGCATGATCCCGCCCGAGGTGCTGATCAGCGGCGCGTCGAATACGATCCTGTACGAGCAGGAGCCTGCGGTCCGAGAGGGCATCTTCAAGCTGTTCGCCACCAATCATTCTCCCCAAAGCAGCGCGGGCACTCTCCGTGAGCTGCTGTGTTGCCTTCCCAAAGTCTGGATTCCCGCAACAGAACCCGCAGCAGCCGCTTCGGCTGTCCCATCAAAGCCAGGCGAGCCGGCCCAGTCCGGACCCCAGGCCTCTCTCACCTACGAAAACATCTTCCGGGTGATCATCATGCAATTCATCGACGCCCACTCCTTCGACGTCCGCAGCGTCAAGAAGACCTGTGTCCACATCGTCCACCCGGATGGCCGCCTGATCCCTTTCGACACTTATAACCTCTTTTATCGGGATGATCTGGAGAAGACTCGACTGGATCCGCTGCGCAGGCGGCACGATCCGGGGATGCAGGGCCCAGTGGCACACACAACTGGCCTGGCGCCCTGATAGGCAACCTCAGTCGACGTACGGCGAACAACTAATTCACCGGCTTGATGGAAGGATCGCTCAACGAAATCAGCTTCCCCGGCGGGTATTCGGCCGGCGTCAGCGCAACCCCAGGTGTTTGATTCACGATCGTCAACACCTCTCCACTGCGCACGCCTTGAATGGTTAGGCTTTGACTTTCCACCGCCAAAACCCGGTATTGTTCGTCAAAGATTTCCCGCTTCCTGGCCTTCATACCGCATTGGGATGCTGATTCCGGCCCCAGTGATTCCAAGTTAATTTTCAGAAAATATGCCGGTTAGTCTTGACAATCCCCAACCGGTTGTAAGTCCCACGTAAAGCCCAGGGTGCCCCACCCTTCCCGCGAATTTCGCGGGAGGGTGGGGACTTTGACGTCCTGGTAAGACTTCCTGATGTCACTTCCTGAAATTGCAAACCAGCAAGAAAGTGACGGTTAGAGCCCCCTTCCAACTCCGTGCGAAGTCAACGAAGCCGCGAAGTTATCCCCGAGGTTGCGCGAGGAGCATCGCACCATCGTCCGTCCCCGATCTACAATCACTGCGAATGGATCACTCGAGGATCGCGGCGCTCCTGGCGGAGTTTGTTGGCAGGCTGGAGGAATCGAACCCGCCCGCAGGCGTTCTTCTCGCGAATATATCGACGTATATCGATATACTCCTTCGCTGGAACGCCCGCGTCAACCTGACCGCCATCCGCGAGCCCGAAGAAATCGTCACCCGCCACTTCGGCGAAAGCCTCTTCGCAGCGCGCTATCTGTTTCCCCGCGCCAGTCTGTTAAAAGAGCCTGCCATGTTGGCCCCCGGTCCTGAATCTGCCAGCGCAAGAGCGTCCTCTGGCCATGGGGATAGTGAAACAGCCGTCCTTCGCGAGGCGTTGGCTGACGAAACAGCGCCTCTTAGCCAGGAGTCTGCAAGTGGAAGAGCGGCCCTTCAGGGCCGCGTAATAGCAGGCAAGGAAAATGGGGCTTTAGCCCCCGTGGCTGCCGTCGACGTGGGCTCAGGCGCCGGTTTTCCCGGAATTCCCCTCAAGCTCTGGGCCCCGGAGATCTCCCTGACCCTCGTCGAATCCAATCACAAGAAAGCCGTGTTCCTGCGCGAAGTTGCCCGCGCCCTTACATTGACGGACATCAATATACAAACCGCCCGCGCGGAGACGATTCCGGCGGGCACCTTCGACCTGGTCACCCTGCGCGCCGTCGAGCGCTTCGACCGGGTCCTGCCGGCGGCCGCCGCCCTGTTGAAACCCCAAGGCCGCCTGGCTCTACTGATCGGGGCCACCCAACTATCTAAGGCGCGCTCAATCCTGCCCAATCACGAGTTTCTTCCACTGATTCCGATCCCGCTTTCCACTGCCAGAGTCCTGTCAGTATCTTACCCAAGCGTTATGAGAGAGTATCTGAGTGATAAACAGGTGGAATGAAGCTCAAGAGAATGACAATCAACCCGAGTGAAAATGTAAGAATAGGCTAGCAAAGTGGAACAAATACAAGATTTATCCCTTAGCCATCATCGTTGGACACGCGTTGGAATACTGAAATGAGACTGTTCCTAAAGGAACACTCACGTGTAAGCAAGAACAATAGCGCCATCGGCATAGTTGGAGAGCAGGCCAGAACAGGCTCCCCCTAAGTTTCTAGGCTGCGCTAAATGTTCCCAAAGGAACAGCACCACTCAAGCGTCCCTGCCACGACTTCCACGAATGTTCCCGACTGAAATCTGCCACGTCGTTTCCGAACAGTGTTCCTGCAGGAACACGTAATCGATCCGCGATCGTCCTGTCAAAGTACAACGGCGTCTCGGCCGACCGCCAGAATAAGAATGTTCCTTCAGGAACACGCAACCACAAACCTTCTCGCCCAAAACACCACGGCGAGTGTTCCTGCGGGAACACAGGACGCGTTTTGCACATGAATTCGCGCTTTGCACAGCAGTTCTTCATTGCAATTGAATTGTCAAGCGCATTATGCTGCGAGTGACTCTGGTTTCTCCTGACAACTCTATATGGGACGTGTGATCGCTGTTGCCAATCAAAAGGGCGGCGTGGGGAAGACTACGACTGCCATCAACCTGGCCGCGTCCTTTGCGGCTGCGGAAGTCAACACCCTTCTTGTCGATTGCGATCCGCAGTCGAATGCCACTAGCGGCCTGGGCTTCGCCAAGGATCCTGACCGTATCAGCTCCTACCATCTATTAATGGGGGCCGCGACGGCCGACGAGGCGCTGCTGACCACTGAACTGGAACAGCTCTGGCTGATTCCCTCGCACAAGAACCTGATCGGCGCCAACCTGGAGCTGGTGGATGCGGAGGCGCGCGAGTTCCGCATGCGCGAGGCCCTGGCGCCGTTGCGCGATCGCTTCCAGTTCATCGTGCTGGATTGCCCTCCTGCTCTGGATCTGCTCACTCTCAACGCGCTGGTCGCGGCGGACGCGGTGCTGATTCCCATGCAGGGGGAGTACTTCGCACTGGAAGGGATCAGCGAGCTGCTGGACACCATCGAGCGCATACGGGCCGGACTGAATGCAGAGCTGGCGATCGAGGGCGTGGTGCTGACGATGTTCGATGAGCGCACAAACCTGGCGCAGCAGGTGATGACCGAGCTGAAGAACTTTTTCGGGGAGAAGCTGTGCCGCACGACGGTGCCGCGCAACATCCGGCTGGCGGAGGCGCCCAGCCATGGCAAAGCGGCGCTGGTCTACGACCCGCGGTCCAAGGGCGCCGAAAGCTATATCCGGCTGGCAAAAGAGATCATCGAGCGACAGACTGCAGGCCTGGTGCCTCCGACGGCCGAACCTGTGACTACGGGGGGAGAAGCGGCGGTGGAGGAGATACCGGCTGCGGCGGGCGAGATGGACAAGAGCGCGTAATATATTGATGCACGTCGATATAATAGATTGATGGATATCGATCTATTGCAGGCCTGGGCGCAGGGCACGGTTGGACCCAAAGGACGGGTCCCGGGATGGGCGGCTTCAAGAAGCGGGGCGGGGCGCGAGGGACAGCGAAAGCGAGATCCCGGAGCGCGCTCGCAGGATTGCGAAGTGCGATCAAGAGGAGACTGATGACTACGGCAACGGCGGGGAACCTGGCGGGGCAGACAACCGACAAAGATAAAGAGAAAGAAAAACTGGAGAAGCGGCGGGCCCTGGGACGGGGCCTGGCTTCATTACTGCCGGGGCCGCGGGCGGTTCCGGCGAGCGCGCCCGCTGGAGGGCCCGTTGACGGCGCTTACGCTGGCCGGGCGGCAGGGGTTGCGGGGCCTCATGCTGCGGCCGCGCCCATGCCTGCCCACCGGGAACCGGTGGTTCCGGCCGGGGCCGGGGTAGAAGGCGGCGGAATGGGGGCGCCGCCGGCGGCGCGCGCCTCGGCGCAAGGCTTTGCCGCGGTGCCCGCCCATGCTCCAGCCGCAGGAAACGATTCAACCATCGCGTCTGATTTGCCGGAGGGGATGGTTTGGCCGGAAGAGACGATGCCGGCTGCGACCGGAACGCCGGCTTACGATTCCGCGGCCGCGGATGGAACTTTCACCATCTCCGGGGCGGCGGAAACGCGGGTACCGGGAAACCGGGTGGTGAATCTTGCCATCGCCGCCATCGACAAGAACCCGTTCCAGACGCGCTATGTGGACGATGACGATGCTCTGGAAGAACTGGCCGATTCGATCAAGGCGAATGGCGTGGTGCAGCCGATCATGGTTCGTCCTTCGGAGGACGAAGCTGGGCGTTATGTCCTGATTCTGGGGGAGCGGCGCCTGCACGCGTCGAAGAAGGCGGGCAAGACGCACGTTCCGGCGATCGTGCGCAACGTATCGCGGCAGCAGGCGGCGGAGATGACGATCATCGAGAACCTGCAGCGCGAGGATCTGAGCCCGCTGGAGCAGGCGGAGTCGTTCCGCGTGCTGAGCAACGAATTTGCCCTGACCCAGCAGCAGATTGGGGAGCGGGTGGGACTGTCGCGCGAGTCGGTCGCGAATTATATGCGGCTGCTGAAGTTGCCGCGCGAAGTCATGCAGATGCTGGCGGAAAAGAGAATCAATTTCGCCAAGGCGAAGGAACTGCTGAAACTGGGAGACAACGACCGGATCGCGCAAGCGGCGCTGTACGCGGTGCAGAAAGGCATGAACATCGAGCAGATCGAAATGCTGGTCCTGCGCATGGATGGACTGCTCGACCCCTTGCCGGACATGCCCGGAGTGAAGAAGAGAGAGAAGAGCGCGGGCGCGCGCTGGGTGGACCCGAACGTGCGCGCGGCGCAAATGGAATTAGAGAGGACGCTGGGACTGCGCGTGCGGATCCGGGATCGAAAGGGCAAAGGAAAGATCGTGATCGAGTACGCCACGGTGGATGATTACGACCGCGTGGTGGAGATGTTGAGGGGGAAAGGGAAATAGTCACGGCCCGCGTAACCAGGGGGTACCTGCTGAGTAAGAGGTGGAGTGCAGGATGGCGGAATTAGTCTGAATCAGAGGACGTGAGAGATCGATTTGTGGGATTTGTGCGCTGAAGTGGGATGGGCGGAATTGTTTTCCTTTATGGTTGCTCGAGGCGGCCCTGAAGGGCCGTTCCTCCACGCTGCTGGTTTTCGTCCCGCCTCAGGGCCCATGGGTGGGGCCGTCCCTGCTAGTGGATATCTAGCGACAGAAGCAGCGGCTCTCCCTCGAACAAGAAGACGGCGCGAACCTGGTCGTTGACTAGGGAATGCACGCTGTAATCGCCTCCTGCGATGACGGTGGGAACGGAAAGAAGGCAGCCGTCGCCGAGGCCGCCGATTTTGTTTTTGAAGTTTCCGGCAACCATGTTGCAGATTTCGCCGACCGCATCCCACATTTCGGGTCCAGCCTTTTCCGGATCGATGTCCAACATGCGGGAAGCCATGCGGGCCGCGGTCTTGCGGCTGCAGCGCACGCTCAGGACACCGCAAAGTTGTCCCGCTAATCCGACCATTGCGGTGATATCCAGAATGTCTTCCGCGGGAGGATCGGCGGCAATCTCCAGGGGGGAAGCCAGCATCAGCTCGAAAACTTCCCGCATGGCGAGCTGCAAGGTCGCAGCCCAGCATTCCCGCGCCGAAGCGGGAGATGACGCAATCCTGGGCGGGATCATTTGGCCTCCAGCAAGGGCAGCACATGCTCTTTGACCTGATCCGGAGTGAAGGGCTTACGGATGTAGTCGTCGGCGCCGGTATCCAGGCACTGCACCCGGTCCTCCACCTTAGTGCGCTGCGTCAGAATCAGGACCGGGAGACTGGGCTTCTTCAAGCGGAGTTGACGGAGCACGCTGACCCCGTCCAGCTTGGGCAGATTCAGGTCCAGAACGACGACGTCGTACGGCGACTCGATGGCGGCGGTACGGGCCTGCTCCCCATCGGCCACGACATCGACCGCATAGTGCTCGCCCTCCAGACCCTGGCGCACGAATCTGGCTAGCGCTTCATCATCTTCCGCAATAAGAATTCGCATAAGAGTGAACCGTCCTTAATCGAACAGCCCAGTTTAGTTAGAAAGGGCTGAACTGCAGCCGAAACTGGGGGTACACCGAGGTATGGGTTTGCAGAAACGGGTGGCGGTTCCGAAGCGGAACCGGCAAGCCGCCGCTCTCGCAGCCGCCTGCGAACCTTGGCGGCCAATTCCTCGCCCTGCCATCCCCGGAGATAATTCAAGGAACTGCGCCTTCTGCAGGAGAAGTCGGGAGCGCGGAACTGCGCTGAGCCGGCGCAAAGAAGCAACATTCGCGGCGGGAGCAAGGCTTGCATCTTCTAAGCAGGTCCACACTGAAGTCGCTGGTGGTGCCCGGAGGAGTGCTGTTCCTCGGGGTCACGGCGCTGGTGTCTTTGGGGTGGCTGACGCTGGCTCTGCCGTCTCTGAGCTTTCTGTATTACTGCGCGTTGGGGGGAGGCATGCTGCTGGCGTGGCGCTTCCACTCCAGCCGGATCTTCCTGGCTTTGTGCGTTCTGTTTCTGGCTGCGGAAGCGGTCGCGGTCTGGGGCGGTGGGCAATCCGCCGTGATGATGACGGCGGTACGCGCGGTTGCGATTCTGGTGCCGGTGGATTTTGTGCTGATCGCGCTGATGAAGGAGCGCGGTTTCACGGTCGAATCGCTGTCCCCGGTGGGCTTGTTTCTGTTTGTGGAAGCAATTGTGGTCGCGGTTCTTTGCCGCACCGCCGAAGACAAACTGCCCTCAGCGTTGCACCCGCGCCATATGGCGGGACCCATCACGCTGCCGGATTTTATCTTCGTAATCCTGGCGGCGTCGGCAGGCTTCCTGCTGGTTCGCTTCCTGCTGATCCGCAAGCCGCTCGAGAGCGCCTTGCTGTGGGCGCTCTCCGCTTTTTTCCTGGCGCTGCATTTCGGCAACGACCCGCGCCTGGCGACCTTGTATACGGCGACGGCAGCCTGCATTCTTTCCACCTCCATCATCGAGAGTTCGTACCTGCTGGCTTATCACGACGAACTGACGACCTTGCCTTCACGGCGGGCCTTCAACGACGCCCTGCTGAGACTGCAGGAGCCGTACTCGATTGCGGTGGTTGATATCGACCATTTCAAGAAGTTCAACGACACCTATGGCCACGACACCGGCGATCAGGTGCTGCGGCGAGTCGCTTCCGGCCTGGCGCGGGTCAGCGGCGGCGGGCGCGCCTACCGTTGCGGGGGAGAAGAGTTCAACATTCTCTTTCCGGGGAAGAGCACGCCGGAGGTGGTGGAACACCTGGAGCAGCTGCGGGAGAATATCGAGGCGTCGGGATTTCAGATGCGAGGCAACGACCGCCGGCAAAGTCCGCGGGGTCCGGACCGGCGGAATGAGAGGCCGCGGCGCCGCGCCAGCAAGGGACAAGCGATTCGAGATCTGGCTCAGCAAACTTCGCCGGCGACGCTCTCGGTAACCGTGAGTATCGGAGTGGCAAGTTCGACGAAACGGAATTCCAACCCCGAGATGGTCCTGCAGGCGGCGGACAAAGCGCTCTACCGCGCCAAAGCGAATGGTAGAAACCGGGTCGAAACCGCATCCCCGCCGCGGAAGTCTGGCGCAAGAGCTGCAGGGATCGCGTAATCAGGGAAAATCAGAGGCACTCAAGGATTCATCGTGCGGCCCCGGGCCCTCCACTTGTTGGACGGGAAGTGTGGAGGCCCGGGATCGTACGTTTCGCAAGCACCCGCGGGCCGTGCGGTCAGCCGGCGGTCTTGGGTGAGATTGGGCGTTTCCGGCCAGTACCTCCGCAAGCAGGGCATTTGGTTCGGATAAATGCAATGCCTTCGGTCTTGCCGTTGAGCTCGACCGGCTTCGCAATAAACCCGGAACCGCCACACTTCGGACAGTCGCCCGGAGCCACTCCTCTCCCCCTCACTGTTAGGGAGATTGTGGACGAAAGACGAAGGAACTGCGGCAAAGATCGTTTTGCGTTACGAAAGCCGAACAAGAAGCAGGTCAGCCGGTGCGCCGGGTGGAGAGCAGATCCAGAATCTCGCGTAATCCCTGGCGGATGTGCTGGATCTCAGGGGCCGAGCTGGAGGGAAAGGGAATGGCGCTCTGGGTTTTATCGACTTTGGTTTCGGCGCGCAGCTGCTGGCGCGCGCCGGAGATGGTGAATCCCTGTTCGTAGAGCAGTTGCTTGATGCGCAGCACGCTTTCCACGTCGCGCTTGCGGTACATGCGCTGCCCGGTGCTGCTTTTGACCGGCTTGAGTTGGGGGAACTCCGACTCCCAGAAACGCAGCACGTAGGCGGGAAGGCGGCAAAGGGCTGCAACTTCCCCGATGCGAAAATACAGCTTGTCCGGGATCAGGATTTCGTCGGCTTTGGATTTCGCGCCATTTCGTTTTCGCATAGCCATGGTCAGCGGGAAGGCGGCAACGCCGCGGGTTTTCCGCCTATTGTGACACAGGCGGACCGTCCCGTCGCGGCAATTTCGCAAAGCCGGAAAACTGAGTTGGACGCTGGGGCGCGCGGACTGATCAATGCAGCAGATGGCCGGAACGGAAAAGCCTCTCAAGAGGTGCTTCTCCGGAGAGGCCAGTGAAAAATCGTCGTAAGAGCGAGGTGTCGTCTCGCCTGGGTTAGTGTTTCTTCTTTTTTGCCTTCTTCTTCGTTGCCATTGAAGGTGCCTCCGTGAACGATTTTCCCTTGCAAGGGTGAACCACTGGGCCCTTAATCTGAAAGGCCAGCCCTACTCATAGTATGGGAAGGCCCTATGACACAAGATATTGAGGCAGTGTGAATAAACTGTCAATAAAATTCTGCTGGGCTTTTCGAAGAAGGATGTCAGGTCTTGGGTCTCAGGTCGTCGGTCTTGGGTTAAACCGACAGCCGACTCTCACTCAAGACCGAAGACCTAAGACCCAGCACGGACCTGTAAAGAGACGACCCCACTGCACCCGCGGGGCAAATTAGTTACACTTGCGCCTCATGGCTCGCGATCCAGTTGAACTCGAGATCTTCAAGAGCATCTATCACTCGATTGCCGAGGAGATGGGTGCGGCGCTGCGGCGGACTGCGTTTTCTCCCAACATCAAGGAGCGGCGCGATTATTCCTGCGCGGTGTTCGATGGCCAGGGCCAAGTGATGGCCATGGGCGATCACATGCCGGTCCATCTGGGGTCGATGCCGATGTCGGTGGCGGCAGCCATTGCGAGCGGCCCGATGGAATCTGGCGACATGATCATGCTGAACGATCCCTTCCGCGGGGGGACTCATCTGCCCGACATAACCGTCGTGGCGCCCGTATATGTAAATGGACAAACGGCGCGCCGCCGTCAGCCTGATTTCTACGTAGCGTCGCGGGCCCACCATGCCGATGTAGGCGGCGCGTACCCGGGTTCCATGGGCCTGTGCCGCGAGATTTACCAGGAAGGGGTACGCATCCCTCCAGTAAAACTGATGGACCGAGGGGTCAAGAACCGCGAAGTGTTGGCGATGCTTCTGAACAACGTGCGCACGCCGGATGAAAGGGAGGGAGATCTGGGGGCGCAAATCGCGGCCTGCCACACCGGCGGAGAAAGATTACTTGAGGTGTGCGCGCGCTATGGCCTGGATCGCGCGAAACAGGCCGCGGCGCAATTGCAGCGCTATTCCGAAGAACTGATGCGGGCGTTTTTGCTGCGAGTGCCGCCGGGGGAATACCAGGCCGAAGATTTTCTCGATGGCGACGGGATCACCGACCGGCCCATCAAGATCAGGGTCAATGTGAAAGTTCATCCGGTACGCGGCAGGCGGACTGTCCGGATGGTTACCGTGGATTTCACCGGAAGCGATGCTCAAGTCGAGGGCAGCGTCAATGCGGTGGAGGCAATCACCTATTCAGCGTGCTTCTATGTGTTCCGCTGCCTGCTCATCGAAGACGTGCCCGCAGCCGCCGGCTTGATGCGCCCGATCGAGGTTATTGCTCCGGAAGGAACCATCGTGAATGCCCGGGCTCCCGCGGCGGTTGCGGGCGGAAACGTGGAGACCTCGCAGCGCATCGTCGATGTATTGCTGCGGGCGCTGGCGCAGGCGATTCCCGACCGCATTCCCGCCGCCGCTTCGGGCACGATGAACAATCTCACCATCGGCGGCATCGATCCGCGCAGCAGCGAGCCGTTCACGTATTACGAAACGATTGCCGGAGGAATGGGGGCGCGTCCCGGCAAAGCGGGAGTCTCTGGAGTGCACACCCATATGACCAACTCGCTGAATACTCCCGCCGAAGCGTTAGAGTATGCGTATCCCCTGCGGGTGCGGTCGTACCGCTTGCGCGAGGGCAGCGGGGGGCGGGGCAAGTTTGACGGAGGCGATGGCATTGTTCGCGAAATCGAAGTGCTCGCCGATTGCGACGTAACGCTGCTCGCGGATCGCCGGGCGCGCGGCCCATGGGGGCTCGCGGGTGCGGGCAGCGGTCATGCCGGAAAGGCCTGGGTCACGCGGCGGGACGAATCGAAGCAAGAGATGCCTGGCAAATTTAGCACCCGCTTGCGCAAGGGCGAACGTATCACGATAGAGACGCCGGGAGGCGGAGGATGGGGTTCATAAGACCGGCAGAATGGAAAGGAGATTCGCAACGATGAGCGACGTAGCGGCTCATTACCTGGAAGAAGCCCGGCGCCAGTTGCGCGGATACAAGCGCATGGGCGAAGGCGCCATGTCGCAGTTGGGCGATCAGGATTTCTTCGTCACGCTGGATCCCGAGGCCAATTCGGTGGCGGTTCTGGTCAAGCATATAGCGGGCAACATGCGATCGCGCTTTACCGATTTCCTGACTTCGGATGGTGAAAAGCCGGACCGGTTCCGCGACCGCGAGTTCGAGTTGAGCCCCGCGACCACGCGCGCAGAGGTCATGAGCTGGTGGGAGCAGGGATGGTCGTGCGTATTCAACGCCATCGATTCTTTGAAGTCAGAGGACGTGATGCGAACCGTACTCATCCGAGACGAACCGCACAGCGTGCTGCAAGCCATCAACCGGCAGATCGCGCATTACGCGCAGCACATCGGGCAGATCGTGTTTTTGGCCAAACATCTGCGCGCCAGTGAATGGAAGACGTTGAGCATCCCGCGAGGGAAGTCGGAAGAGTTCAACAAGAACAGAGGCGGGAGCGGCAGGTACGAGAAAGGCGTGCCAAAATAATCGCAGGCGGCGAACCGCGCCTGAAATCCCAGCCTGTTATTTCTTCTCCTCTTTTGGTTCGGGCTTTTCCTCCGGGCCTCTTTCCGGCCACACGGGAGAGACCAGTTCGGTCCGCCACATGGGTCCTCCCATGTAGGAAAGCGTGACCGATTTCACGAATGTGGGAGCGTCGCCGCGCGACAGCCAGACGTGATTGTCCGGCGGTTGCTTGCCCAGCAATGGCGCGATCACGCCGGCTACGCCACCGATATCGACCTTGATCACGAAGTGGAGGGCCTCCCGTTTGGAACCTGCGATGGTGTAGGGCTCGGTGCCTGAAGGCGTAACCTCCAGCTTCACCAGGCGCGGCTTGGGAGTAGCTACCAGGAACGGAAGTTCCGTCTTCGCATTCTCCGGAATGTTCTTCAGTAGAGTCAGCACCAGCCCATTCGCCAGGTCGGGAGGCAGTTTCATGCGCTCACTCTCAAACTTCTCCTTGCCGTTGTCGTCCGTTTCCTTGACGTTGACCTGCCCGCTCCTGGCGTCGATCGTCAGCTCGCTGGCATTCTTGAAGCTTGGTCCCTTTTGAATTTTGCGATACGTGATCAGGCGGAACGTGCCGCGCTGCGAGAATACAAAATCCTCCTCCTGCAGCGAACCGTCTTTAAAGTGGTAGACCAGATGGTTCGTGACCTGATTGCCGTGGACCACCTCGGTCGAATCGCCTTCCGCGATGGTAGTTCCATCCAGCGTGGTGAGAACCAGGAAGCCGTGAGTGACCCCCTCCTTGTATTTGACCTGGATGGGAGCAGCGGAAACTAAAGGTGCAGAACAGCAGCAGGCGAGCAGCAACAGGGCAGCAACGGTTTGTTGGCGCACGAACCCCCTCCGTAGTTAGATCCGTGACTACGACGGCCCCTATTCGATGCCGAATCGCAATCTCGCAGTTTGCGCAATTGCACGCGGCAAAGCCGCCGCGGGTGCTTTTTACATTCTTGTGACAAGCCGCTTTCCGTCCCGCCCGCACACCTCAGCGAACAGAGTGTGGCCCGGGTCACAGGCAAATCCGGGCAGAGTGCTAGAATCATACGTTTTGTGCGTGATGGCGTTTTGCATTGAATAGGTGGCCCTTATGGCGGAAACCATGCTGGCGGTCGTGAAGCCTGAGGCAGCGCCGGGAGCGGAGGTTCGCGAGGTCAAGATCCCAGGCTTTGGGCGGACGGACGTGCTGGTGAAAGTGAAAGTGGCGTCGATCTGCGGCACCGATCTGCACATCTACAACTGGGACCGCTGGGCGCAGAACCGCATTCACCCGCCGCTGATTCCGGGGCACGAGTTTTGCGGCGAAGTGGTCGCCTTTGGCGATGAAGTGACCAGCGTGCGGGAAGGGGACTTCGTCTCCGCCGAAATGCACGTGGCTTGCGGCAAGTGCCTGCAATGCCGCACGGGCGAAGCCCACATCTGCCAGAACGTGAAGATCATCGGGGTGGACGCGGACGGGGCTTTCGCGGAATACGTGGTCATTCCCGAGTCCAACATCTGGAAACTGGATGCCGCCATCCCGCTGGAATACGCGTCGATTCTCGATCCGCTGGGCAATGCGGTGCACACCGTCCTTGCCGGTGAGATTGCCGCGAAGAGCGTCGCGGTTACGGGCTGCGGACCGATCGGATTGTTCTCCATTGCCGTGGCCAAGGCGGTAGGGGCGACCTCGGTATTCGCGATCGAGGTGAACGAACACCGCGCCAGGATCGCGCGCGAAATGCAGGCCGACTACGTTCTGAATCCCGCCAGGGAAGATGTGGACGCCATCATCATGGAAAAGACCGGCGGCCTGGGCGTGGACGTGGTGCTCGAAATGGCGGGACATCCCGACTCCATCCGCACCGCCTTCGATATCGTGCGCCGGGGCGGGCGCATCTCGCTGCTGGGACTGACCTCGAAGCCGATTTCACTGAACTTCTCCGAGGACATCATTTTCAAGGGCATCACCGTCCAGGGCATCAACGGGCGACGTATGTACCAGACCTGGTACCAGATGACGGCGCTGCTCAAGAGCGGCAAGTTGAACCTGCACCCGGTCATCACCGACCGCATTTCCATGAAAGATTTCGGGCAGGCAATGGAGCGTCTGAAGACCGGAGAAGCCAGCAAGATTCTGGTATATCCCAATGGGATAAGGTAATCCGCAATATCCGCGGCAAAGAAGTTCGTGAGGCCCCCCATGACGACCGCAACCCGCACCAACCCCCTTGCGTACCTGACCGATCAGCTCAATGAACTCAAAGCCAAGGGCACACACTTCAGGCTGCGCGTGCTGGAAGATGAGCAGGCCCCGGTCTGCACCTTCGACGGGAAGAAGGTGATCAATCTCGCCTCCAACAATTATTTGGGCCTGACGACGCATCCCAAGCTGAGGGAGGCGGCGCTGGAGGCGACGCGGAAGTGGGGAGTGGGCTCAGGCGCCGTGCGCACGATCGCGGGGACGATGAAGATTCATATGGAGTTGGAGGAGAGAATCGCCCGCTTCAAGAATGTCGAAGCCTGCGTAGTCTTCCAATCGGGATTCGCGGCGAATGCGGGAACAGTATCGGCGGTGCTGGGCAAGGATGATTTCATCATCTCCGACGCGCTGAACCATGCCTCGATTATCGATGGGGCACGGCTTTCGAAGGCGAGGATCCTGGTCTTCCGGCACAAGGACATGGCGCATGCCGAGGAGCAGTTAGCCAGTGTGAAGGATGAGCCGGGCAAAAAGCTGCTGATCACCGACGGGGTGTTCTCCATGGATGGCGACATCGGCTCCCTGCCTGAGCTTTGCAATCTCGCGGAGAAATACGGGGCCATCATGATGGTGGACGACGCCCATGCCTCCGGCGTGCTGGGACGCAACGGACGCGGCACGATTGATCATTTCGGCGTGCACGGCCGGGTGGATATCCAGGTGGGAACGTTGTCGAAGGCGATCGGCGCGCTAGGCGGATACGTCTGCGGCACGCGCGACCTGATCGACTTCCTGTATCACCGCGCGCGTCCCTTCCTGTTCTCGACCTCGCATCCGCCGTCGGTCGCGGCCACCTGCATCGCGGCGTTCGATGTCCTCGAGCAGGAGCCCGAGCGCATGGAGAAACTCTGGGAGAACACGCGTTTCTGGAAGAAGGAACTCGGACTGCTCGGATTCGATATTGGAGGCAAGACTACGCCTGCCAGCGAAACTCCCATTACGCCGGTCATCATCGGCGACGGCAAGTTGACGATGGACTTCTCGCGCGAGCTGTTCAAAGAAGGGGTGCTGGGAACTGGCATCGCGTTCCCGACGGTGCCGGAAGGCAAAGCGCGCATCCGCACGATCATGACTGCGACGCACACCAAGCAGGAATTGCAGGAAGCGCTGGAGGTGCTGAAGAAGGTCGGCACCCGAATGGGAATTCTAAACCGGTGATATCCACGTAGGGACGGACCCATTGGTCCGTCCGGTGGAGCGAAACTCGACTGTTTTCGCCGAGGGGACGTGCCTGCATCCTGGACAGCCCAAGAGGCTGTCCCTACGTGACCAAATCACTGCCCCACGACTTCGAGCTCTGTCGCACAAACTCCAGCAGCAAATTGCCCGGCCCGGAAATATAGTCTCAACGATTCCCATTCAAAGCGGAAACTGGCTGTGAAACCGATCCCCTCAGGGACAGCCAGAAATGTATTGAGCCAAGAAGCTTGAATCAGAACCTGAGATGAATCTGGCCTTTGTCCAGTCCCTCAATCACTAAATTGCACCGCACGTGGTGCAAAGGCCCGGCTGTATCTCGTGCTTTCGCCGGCTCTTTTGAGTTCGTAAACACGGTCTCCAACTTCCGGCAGAAGAACCGTCATCTGACCATGCAACATTGATTCCCATGAAGGAGAGCAAATGAAGTTTCGTAAAGCAAACCCGATCTCTTTGGCGATGTTGGCACTTTGCTTGGCCCTTGGGGTATCCGCCAGCCCCTCGCTTTTGCAGGCCGAGTCCGGAGCTGCATCGAGCAGCAAGAAGGACAAGAGCGCAAAATCCGATGCCAAGATTGATTTGAATACAGCGAGCAAAGAGGAACTCGACGCGCTGCCCGGCATAGGCGAGGCGAATGCCCAGAAAATCATCGACGGTCGCCCATACAAATCGAAAAGCGATCTTCAACGCAAAGGCATCCTGTCCAGTTCAGCGTATGACAAGATTAAAGACAAAGTCACTGCTCGCCATACGGATAAACCCGCCCGTTCCGAGGCAACCACGACTTCGAAGTCTGAAAGCCAGGCAAACCAACGTAGCTCGGCGGCTGTGGATACATCCAGTCCCGCCAAGACAGAGAACAAGACGGACAGTGCAACTGAAACTGCGCAGTCTCCTCCTCAGAAGGGGATGGTATGGGTGAATCTCAATACTGGCGTATACCACCGGGAGGGTGATCGCTGGTACGGCAAGACAAAGAAGGGAAAATTCATGTCTGAAGCCGACGCTCAGAAGGCCGGGTACAGGCCCGCGAAAGTGGAGCAGGCTAAAGATGGAAAGGGACAATGAGCATGGGGCTACTGGACGAACTCGCAACTGCGGTGGAAAGGCATCCCGATACCAGGGAAGAGCAACACTCCAGTCTGGTGCAGACTGCCATGCAAATGTTTGGGAATCACGCTGGACTCTCGCAGTTGATTGCTAATGCTGAATCCAGCGGAGTGGGCAGCGTCGTCCAGTCCTGGATCGGGACGGGGTCAAACCAGCCTATCACTCCGGAGCAGGTGCAGGGACTACTCGGCGAGGATCGACTAAGACAGTTCGCGCAGCGCGCGGGGATTCCGCCTTCGATCGCCAGCGCGGCACTTGCACGCATTTTGCCGGCGGTCGTCGACAAGTTCACGCCGCACGGCCGATTGCCGCAGGCGGCCTAGATAAGGCTCGTCTGAGCGAGACTGGAAGGAGTGAATCGTTCTGACCGCAGCAGTGACAACGATCTGCGCAAGGTTGCGTAGCGGCATTACTGTTCTTTGTCCCACGTGAGCACGTTCACTCCGCCACCACTTCAATCGCGCTCACGGTCGCGTAGCGGGTGACTGGGACGAACTCCAGAAGCAGCTTGCCCTGCGCATTGGGCTCCAGGCCCTTGATCTTCCAGAGCAGCGGGCGGTTCCGCCCCACTTTATCGACGATGTTGACGTTCGAAAGAATCGTCTTGCCGTTGCAGAAGACGTTGAAGGTGCGGTCTTCCGAAGCGGGGCTTGGAACCGACGCGTCGCTGCGCTCTGCGGCGGGCGCGTTGTGATCGATGAAGTGCAGGGTCACACTGTACCTTCCGGGCGCCACCGGGATGGAGTAGGAGAAATGTCCCCAGCGCTCTGTTTCATAGAACTCGGGATCGTCGGTGCCTAGAGCAGGTACCTGGCTCGCTCTAAGCTGTCCGCCTTTGAAGTAGGTGTCGGGGCTCCACCAGCGGCTGTCATCGGAGTAGTACGGGACGTCCCGGGCCACGATGCGCACCGGCCTGATGCGGTCGCGAATTCCCGGCAGGATCTCAATCGCAGACACCATCGCGCTTCCGCCGTGTCCGGAAGAGAAGGCCAGATGCAATTGCCCGTCGCCGGTGGGAGAGATGTTGGGGAACACCTTAACTTCCGCGGTGCGCTCGCCGCCTGCGTCCGCCAGCACATCGAAATCGCGCAGCAGAATCTGTCCGTTGGCGGAGACGGTCACGGTACGGCTGCCCTCGCCGCCGCCGCCCGAACTCTCCGGTCCATAGAAGTTCTCGGCAAAGTGCAGGCGCAGTTCGTAGGTCCCCGGCTTCAGAGGAATGTTGTAGGCGAAATTCCCGTGCCGGCTGCTGCGATAGATGATCGGATCCTGGGTGCGCCAGATGTGTTGGACTGAACTGGCAACCGCCCTGCCCCCGGTGAAGTAAGCATCAGGCCCCCATACCTTGCCCGCATGATCCACATACTTGCGCGTGGAGCCTGCCAGGATGTGAAGTTCTTCTCCCACCGGGAGCCCGACCGTAGGCTCGCTGGGCGCCGGCGAAGCTGGGATAACGATGGGGCGCGGCTGGTACCTCTCACGAAGCAGGAATGCTGAGGCGATGACCGCAACCAGCAGCGCAAAAGCTCCCGCGATCAGCCAGCTGCGCCGGTACCATGCCGCGGTGAGAGCCGCGGGCTGCGGTTCCGGTTGTCCCGTCTGAGCATCCGCGATAGCAATCGGAGGAACGATCTTCTGAAATGCCGGCACATACTGTCCCACGGGAATCGTGATGCGGATGGGATCTCTTGCACCTTCGCGAGAGTAGTACTCGGCGAGCCGCTTGCGCAGGCGGTTCGCCTCTACGCGCACGATCGAATCGGTGTCCTGATCGAACGAATCCCGCCGATCAAAGACGTCAAGCGCGATGGAGTACTCTTTGATCTGGTCGGTTTCGCCGGCGAAGGTCTTCTCGCAAAGGTAAGAAAGCAGGTGGCTAAGCGCCGGCGAACGAACAAAAATGGGGGCCTGCAAGACGGTCTGCAATTCAGCCCGTTCGGCTTCCCAACTGACGGACTCTGCCGCAATCGAAGGCACCGGACCTCCCTGCTGGTGCACTGCGCGCCTTCTGGTTCATTTATACGCTTCTTCTTGCGGTCTGGTTCATACAACCCGTTATGTAACCCCCTGTAACCCCGGGTTTGGCCCCTCCCGAAGGTGCTGAGTAGAAATGCAACACCTGATCTAAATGCCTGCAGGTCACGAGCAGGCCCTGCCTGGCAGTCCTAAGGGTGCGCGGGTAACCGTTCTGTAGCGGCTATAGCGTTGTGGGGCGGTTCAATTGGCGTCATAACGGGGACATCGCGGAGAGCCAATCACCGAGCCCAGGGCTTCGGGGCAGACGCTCTCCGCAGAAGGAGACAGGTTATGCACAGAGTCACACTTACAATTTTCGTAATCATCCTGCTGGCGAGCCTGGGGACATACGGCCATGCCATGGATTCCCCCGAGCAAGCCGCTGTCAACCTGAGCGCCATGACGGTTGCCGAGCTGGACAAGGCCGGCGATGCGGCGCGAGCCCAGAAGAATTACGATCTCGCGATCCAATACTTCGAGGCCGCCTTGAAGAAGGAGCGCAAAAATGCGGCCATCTATAACAAGCTGGGCCTGTCGCAATTGAAGAAAGACGATCTCAAAGGAGCCCGCAACAGCTTTGAGAAGGCCGCCAAGTACAACTCAAAGTATGCCGAGGCAATCAACAATATCGGCGCGATCGAGTACATGAAGAAGAACTACGGAGGCGCGGCCAAATACTTCAAGAAAGCCGTGGCTCTGGACGAGACCCATTCCACGTACCACGTGAACCTGGGCGCGGCGTGGTTCAGCCAGAAGAAGCTGGATCGGGCGATTGCCGAATACATCCGGGCCATGGAGCTTGATCCGGACGCTTTCCGTCAGGAATCCAGGATCGGAATTGCAGCCCAGATTTCCAGCCCCGAAGAGCGCGCCCAGTACGCCTACGCGCTGGCCAAGGCGTACGCCAAACGCGGAGATACCGAAGGCTGCCTGGAGTGCCTGAAGAAGGCGAAGGAGCAGGGATATCGCAACCTGGCGAACGTCTACAAGGATGAAGAGTTCAGCCGCATGCGCGAAAACCCCCGGCTGCAGGAGGTGGTGCCTCCGCCAGCCGCGAAATAAGCGGATAGTGGCGTCGCGGGGTTTCTCCTCGCGGTTGAACCGAGGAGAGGCCCCGCGGCCGCTTGTCCCGTTGTCAGGCTACCTTCACGGCTGATCACTGGGCGCTCTGGAAAGGTCTTGCCATCTCCTCTGGCGAAGCGGTTTCCGGGTGCTCAGCTTTATAGCGCATGGCTGCCGTGATGCGCGTGCGCCCGCTGGGATGATCGAAGAAGATAAACTCCTCCATTGGCGCCGGGTCCATCTTGCGGTACTCTCCCAGCATCAGATCTACATTCGCCTCGCCATCCGGCTGCCGGGCCGCATTCAAGCCGTACATGTCGGCCTCGTATTCCATGGTGCGGGTGATGGTGTTGGTCACAGGTGTCATGAGAAAGAAATAAAGAGAGAAAACAATCACGGCAAGCGGCAGAACAGCGACATCGCCTATCCCTTGGATGCCCCAGTTCTGGCCCCAGCGCGCCAAGGCGAAATAGATTCCCCAGTGCAGGAACGCGAAACCAATGACCATAACCGCGCCCATCATGACCAGACCTTTATAGGAGTGATTCAACACGTAGTGACCGATCTCATGGCCCATGGTGGTTTCAATCTCCGGGAGGGTGCAGCGCTTCAACAGGTTGTCGTTCAGGGAAATCCGCAGGGTATTCGCGAAGCCGCTCACATTAGCGCTGACCCGGTTCGATTGCCGTGATGCGTCGAACTCGTACACATCATTAGCCGCGATTCCATTGGCGCGAGCCATGCTGAGGATTGGATTCTTTACCTTAGGATCCTCGAGCTTGGTGTAAGTATTGAACAGCGGGAAAATGTACACCGGGGCGATCAGGCTTACAAAGGCAAGAAAAGCGATTGTCAGCGCGGCTCCCGCCACCCACCATTTTCGGCCGAGCCGGCGCACGACTCCCCACAGGGGGACAATTAGAATCGCTCCCAGCACCAGATTCACAGCCAAGGCCACAACCTGATCTCTCATCCACGGCCCAAACGTCTGGTTGAGCAACCCGTACTTATGCTCGCGGAAATATCCCTCATAGACGGTGAGCGGGAACAGCAGTGCTGAGGCTACGATGATGAACTGGATCCAGTACAACGCAGTCTGGAGCGGGCGAAAGCGTGTGATCCGCTCCGACAAGCTGCGCATCAGGGCCGACCAGCGCAGCTGCAGCAGCAGCCACATCACCGCAGCAGTGGCGAGAAAATCCCACAGGCTAAGCCAATAACCGCCTTCAAAGTATGCGTTGGAACGCGCCCGTTGTGCGGGAGACATCTTTGCCAGGTAGGCGTCCACAGCCGCGTTCACGTCGAACGCAGGCGTGTTCGCCGCGGCATCGGCCTTCGATGCGGCAAGGGGAATTGTGCTGTTTGTCTGACTGCCCGATAACGCGGTGAATGAGAGCAAGACGAGAAATGCGATGCAGGTTCCGCGAAGCATGGTTCGCCTCCGATGCAATTCGTGAGGAGTATACAGCGCATAAAACGGCCAACGGGACGCCGTGGAGTCCGCGGCGATCAAGTCTGAACGCGCCGGGACAGGAAGCGCCGCGAATTCAGAACTTGGTCCGCTCAACAACAACAACATCTGTGTGTATTTCTTCAGAAAGATTGATCTGAATTTCCTGCTACCAAGCGGCAAACTGGGTCGTCCAAGGTAGTAAATCGCGAAGGAACTTGCCGCGAGAAGGATTGCTGAGGTGAGCAAAGAAGCCAAAGCAGAGGTGACTTTGGTTTTCCTGAAAAATTAGTAGCGGGGTTTGGGGATTCTCTCACGCTCGGTTTGGCGGCCCAGATGAGAGAACCCCCATAGCGGAAGCGCAAGCTTGTGGGCTTGTGCGCTTAACCCCAGCGGCAAGCATTGTAGGCGATTCCCGGGGAAAGACAAGAGTTTTTCTCCAGCGATTGCGAACCGGGCCGCCCCAACCATCCCGAAGCGTTCGGGAATCAAAGGAGCAGCTATGAAGTTCGCTACCGTATCCAAGAGTGTGATCATGGGGCTGGCCCTGCTGGTGGCCTCCAGTGGGTTTGCGGCGACCAAGGGGCAAATGACGTTGTTGAGCCCGGCCACCATCAATGGAACCAATCTGAAGCCGGGTGACTACAAGCTGGAGTGGGAAGGTTCCGGTTCCGACGTGCAACTGACGATCCTGCAAGGCAAGCACGTGTTGGCGAAGGTCCCGGCCAAGGTGGTGGAGATGAGCGCTCCCGCGCCTAATAACGCAGCCATCCTGAACAATGGGGATAACGGAAAGCGTACGCTGGCGGGAGCGCGCTTCCAGGGCAAGAAATACGCGCTGCAGATCGGCGAGTCTACGGACGAGATGCAGGCGGGGTCGAGCAAGTAACGAGGTAGAGAAAGACGGGGAGCGCCGATCGCGCTCCCTGTTTTCATGCGGGGTCTAATTCGGTAAGTCCACTACGACAGCTACGCATTCAGCTTGGGCGCCTGCGATTGTCACGTCACTGCGAAACAGCTTTCTCCAACTCTGCATTCAGGTGAATACTGCTGCCGCTGCTCACTTTCATCTTACGCTCCCAATCTTTGAAGCCAACTTTCTTCACCGCTATGCTGTGGTCACCTTCGGTGACCTGTACATCGGACGGCGTGTTACCGATGAAATTTCCGTCGATCTCAATGTCGGCTCCTGCAGGATTCGATTCCAATTGAAGCTTTGCGGAGTTAGTACCTATTGCTGGGCTTGATGCCTGATGCATAATCGTGGCGGGTTGGAATTTTGCGATATCTAACTTTAAGTCACCGTTTACGTAAGCTGTTACCTCAGTTCCTTTTGGTATGCTGATATCCTTTCCATGCATGAAAAGGAAGAACGGAGCAGCTGGAAAAAACACTAGACTGGTCGCTACTATTCCTCCGACCATCGCCCCGGTGTGACCTCCACCTTTCACGTCTTTGATTGCCCTTAGAGCTGCTTTTTCACTGCTGATTAACTTCACGTAATCGATATTTATGTCCAGTTTTCCGCCTCTTGCCATCCTCCGTTTAGCTTGAGCCTCCGTCACCGTAGCGAATGCTAATCCTCCCTTAGGAATCACCACCGTACCATTGACACTGACTTCTTCAAGAACCTCGAAATCAACTGTGTCTCCGACGTGCGCATCAGCCGATGAAATCGTTCTGTTGATTCGCAATTTCAGAGGGGTGCCGTCTTCGAGAATGAAGCCCTTGGAGGCGGTAGTTGTCGACGAGGTCACGGGCTCGGCCGGGAGTTGCTGGGTGCTGTCGCCGGGCTTACCTTGGCAATAGGCTAGACAGGATTCCAAAATGAGCAATGAAAGCAAGAGCTTAGGCTTCACGGAATTCTCCTTAGGAAGAAAAATGAACTGAAGGGGAACAGGGACTGAAAGGCGGCATTATGCACCGGACGCCCAGACAACGCAATGATCAGTAAAAGAGGGGAGCGCGTTCGCGCTCCCCTCTAACCTCAAGGCCGAGCCCGCTCTCAGTACTTCGGCAGCTTAGGATCGACGCGATCCGACCAGGCGGTGATTCCTCCGGCGAGGTTGTGCACTTTGTTGAACCCGGCCTGCTGCAGGAAGGCGACGGCCTTGGCGCTGCGGCCGCCCATCTTGCAATGGACGACGATCTCCCGGCTGGAATCGAGTTCGTTCACCCGTTTCGGCAGGTCGTTGAGCGGGATCAGGTATCCGCCGATGTTGCAGATCTGATATTCGTGGGGCTCGCGCACGTCGAGCACGAACAGGTCTTCTTTCGCATCCAGACGGCGCTTCAACTCTTCGACTTGAATCTCGGGAACTCCGCTGCCCACGGGCTTCTCCTCTCCACGAATGCCGCAAAACTCGTTGTAGTCTATCAGCTTGGTGACGGTGGGATGGGCGCCGCAGGCCGGGCAATCGGGATTCTTCCGCAGCTTCAGCTCGCGGAACTTCATGCCCAGCGCGTCGATCAGCAGCAAGCGGCCAATAAGCGGCTCGCCGACGCCTAAGATCAGCTTGATGACCTCTGTGGCCTGCATCACTCCGACCAGGCCGGGGAGAATTCCGAGGACCCCGCCTTCGGCGCAGGACGGAACCAGTCCGGGCGGGGGCGGTTCGGGATACAGGCAGCGATAGCACGGGCCTTCCTCTGTGGCGAATACGCTGGCTTGCCCTTCAAAGCGGAAGATGGATCCGTACACGTTGGGCTTGCCGGTGAGCACGCAGGCGTCGTTTACCAGGTAGCGCGTGGGAAAGTTGTCGGTACCGTCGGCGATGATGTCAAAGTCGCGGAACAGCTCAAGGGCGTTGGCGCTGCTGAGCCGGGTGTCGAAGGTGCGCAGGTTGAGATAAGGATTGATCGCCTTCAGCTTGTCGGCGGCGGAATCGAGCTTCTTCCGGCCCACGTCGGATGTGAAGTGAATAATCTGGCGCTGCAGGTTGGTGTAATCCACCACGTCGAAATCGACCAGGCCGAGGGTTCCCACTCCGGCGGCGGCGAGGTAGAGCGCCATGGGCGATCCCAACCCGCCGGTTCCTATGCAAAGCACACGCGCCGCCTTGAGCTTTTGCTGGCCCTCCATGCCGACCTCGGGCATGATCAGGTGCCGCGAGTAGCGCAGGATCTCGTCTTTGTTCAATGTGATTGGCAGTTCAGCGGTAGTAGCCATGATGTCCTCTGTAATTCCTTCGTGTACCTTCGCGCCCTTGGTGGCTCAAGAATGTAAGCGGGTTGGGGCAAACGCGCTGCTTCTAGCGGCAGGAGGGGCAACAGCAACAACAGCGCATTGTGAAGCCAGGTCTCAATCTAAGGCTCCCGCCAGGCCAAGGCCCCCGGCGATGGAAGGCACGATGGAGATGTTATCACCGTCTTTGAGCGCAGTCGCCTCTTTCTGCAGATAGCGAATGTCCTCGTCATTGACGTAGAGATTGACGAAGGCGCGCAGCTTGCCCTCCTCGGTGTAGAGGTGTTTTCGCAATTCGGGATGCTGCGCCACCAGGGCATTCATGGCCTCGCCCACTGTAGATCCGGGCACGTCTACCGAGGCTTGCTTGCCAACATACTGCCGTAAAGGCGTCGGAATGTGAATCTTGCTCATAGTAATACTGTAAGAGATGCGGCGAGGGTGGGGCAAGATTCAGGGGGGTGTTGGGTCTTAGGTCTTGGGTATCTGACACAGGATAACCCGGGGCCACTGCCGAGAGGCCAGAATCCCAAGACCCAACACCCGACACCCAACACCCAAGACCTTCCCGACCCCCGCTAGTCACTTATCCCGGCGCCGCCGCGGCCTCTAAACTTCCCTGGGGAGAATAGCGATGACAATTTTTGATCCAGCTCGCGGACGAGTGATTGATGGCGGAGGGCCGGGGGCCAACCTGTTACGCCTGATTGGCCTGGCGGTTGGAGCCTTCATAATCGTAATCCTGCTTTTCGCGTCGGTTACGCGGGTGGGCACGGGGCACGTCGGAGTGCTGACCCTGTTTGGCAGAGTCACGAACGAGACTCTCGGCGAAGGCATTCACCTCATCAATCCGCTCAAGACCAACAACGAACTATCGGTGCAGACGCAGACCCTCAAAGAGTCGGCGAGCGTGCCCTCAAGCGAGGGCCTCATGATGAGCCTCGATACCTCGCTGATCTATCACCTGAATCCGGAGCGTGCTGCCGAGGTATTTCAGAAGATTGGCGCCGATTACGAAACTGTAGTGGTGGAGCCGACGTTGCGCTCCGCGATCCGGGAAGCGACTGCCTCGCACAGCGCCAACGCCCTGTACACCGGCGAACGCGAGATGGTGGGAAAACAGATTCTCGATCAGATCACCATGGCCCTGAACCAGCGAGGCATCACGGTGGAGAATGTTCTTCTGCGCGACATTCAGCTGCCGGCCACATTGAAGGCTTCCATCGAGGCCAAGCAGCAAGCAGAACAGGAAGCGCTGGCCATGAACTTCCGCCTGCAAAAAGAGACGCAGGAGGCCCAGCGCAAGCGCATCGAGGCCGCCGGCGTGCGCGATTTCCAGCAAATCGTCGCCCAGGGAATTACCCCGTCGCTGCTGGAATGGAAAGGCATCGAGGCCACCGAAACGCTGGCGAAAAGCCCGAATACAAAGGTGGTCGTGGTAGGAAATCCCAAGAACGGCCTGCCCCTGATCCTGGGTCAGTAAAGGCTTGCCTAGCGGTGTCCCGTCGATGTCCGTTCATTGCAAGATGAACCGGGGACACGCCGGGCGATTGCCTTCTGCTGCTAACATGGCACGAGTGCCTGCGCTGCTGGAAGTCCATCATCTCAACGTAGCTTTCCCGCACAAGGGCGGCCCAGGAGTCCCGCGGGCTGCCGGACGGCCGGGAACGGCTGTCCCGTCCGAATCTTCATCGTTCCCGGCGGTTCGCGATCTTACCTTCTCCATTGCACCCGGCGAGGTACTGGGATTGGTGGGCGAGTCGGGTTCGGGCAAATCTGTGACTTCGCTGGCGATCATGCGGCTGCTTCCTCCCCAGGCGCAGGTTTCCGGGGAGGTTCTCTTCCGGGCGAATGGTGAAGCGCGTGATTTGAGTTCGCTGGATGAGGATGCCATGCGGCAACTGCGGGGTACCCGGATCGCCATGATCTTCCAGGAGCCCATGACGGCGCTGAATCCGGTGATGCGGGTTGGGGAACAAATCGCGGAGGCCGTGCTGGCGCACAATGCCATGTCGAAGAAGGAAGCGTGGCAGCGCGCAGTCGACGCCATGAATGATGTTGCCATCCCCGATGCGGCGCGGCGAGCGCGCGACTATCCCCACCAGCTCTCCGGCGGCCTGCGGCAGCGCATCATGATTGCGATGGCCATCGTGAATCGCCCGCAGTTGCTGATTGCCGACGAACCTACGACTGCGCTTGACGTCACTATTCAGGCGCAGATTCTGGAACTGCTCGCCGAACTCCGCGCCAAGTTCCGGCTGGCCATGCTGTTCATCTCGCATGACCTGGCGGTGGTCTCGCAGGTCGCGGACCGGGTCGCCGTCATGTATGCAGGAAGCATGGTGGAACTGGGAGCCCGGCGGGACATCTTCCAGGCGGCGGCGCATCCCTATACGCGAGGGCTGCTGCATGCTGTGCCGGACCTGAAGACCGACCGCAACCGCCCTCTGGAGACGATCGAGGGGACAGTTCCGGCGCTGCACCGTCTGCCTGCGGGATGCCCCTTTGAACCGCGCTGCGGCGCGCGCATTGCGGAATGCGCGCGCGAGTTGCCGGCCCTGGTTGAAGTCTCGGCCGGACACTGGGCGAGATGTCCGGTGCTCAATGCGCCCAGTGGGCTATAATCGGCAACTTGCCCGGTGACTCGTGCGCATACTGCTGCTGAGCGACATCCACGCAAATCTGGAGGCCCTTGACGCGTGTCTTGCCCACGCCCCCTCTTTTGATTTCATCGTGAATCTGGGCGATATCGTGGGGTACGGGGCAAGCCCGAATGAGGTGACCGACCGTTCCCGCGAAATTGGGACAGTCTTTGTTCGCGGGAACCACGACAAGGCCGCGACGGGCGGAATGGATCTGGAGGACTTCAATCCCATGGCGGCCGCGGCGGCGCTCTGGACGCGCGGCGAGCTGACTCCTCAAAACCTGGAATGGTTGCGGGCTTTGCCCCATGGTCCTGTATCGTTGCCTGAATTCCCCGAGGTGCAGCTGGTTCATGGCTCTCCCAACGATGAGGATGAGTACGTGGTCTCTCTGGGGGACGCGCTGGCTCCTCTCATCACGCTCACCACGCGGCTGACGTTCTTCGGTCACACCCACCTGCAGGGCGGGTTCTTCGCCAATGGCTCGTCCGCCGATGGATTCCGTCCGGAGTACAAGACCGTGGGCCAGGCGGAATCTATCGCTTTGCAGCTCAAGGACTCGGCACGATACCTGATCAATCCAGGCTCGGTGGGACAGCCGCGCGATGGAGATTGGCGGGCGGCCTTTGCGCTATACGATACCGAAACACAGATCGTGCACTTTCATCGGACGCCGTACAACCTAAAGGGTGCCCAGGACCGGATCTTCGAAGCCAGACTGCCGGCGCGGCTGGCCACGCGCCTGGCTGCGGGCCGCTGATGTTCTCCTGCTTGTGTTTTAAAATTGGATATCCCGCGGAGCAAGCGTGGCCCGTTTAGACTCAGAACATGCCTCCATCTCCAGGCACAAGGAATCTTTTCGAAGCTCGCGAGAATCCGCCCCAGCATTACCTGGTGGCGCATAGCGACGGCGGCGCTCGCGGCAATCCCGGCCCTGCCGGCTACGGGGTGGTGATCCAGGACGAGGCCGGGCGGAAGGTCGCGGCTTTGAGCGAATACCTCGGTCACCAGACCAACAACTTCGCCGAATATCAGGGACTGATCGCGGCCCTGGAGTATGCGCTGCAGCACGGTCCCAAGGCACTGAAGCTGATCAGCGACTCGGAGCTGCTGGTGCGGCAGATTAAAGGCATCTACAAGGTGAAGAATCCCACGCTGCAGGATCTGCACGCGCGGGCCAAGGAATTGATCCGGCAATTAGATTGGTTCTCGATCGGCCACGCTATGCGCGAGCACAATCAGGAAGCCGACCGCCTGGCGAATGAAGCCATGGATAAAGGCATGGGACGCGGAGCGCCGGCATCGTCCCGCGCCGCGCAGGATCTGACGCAAGCTTTACCTCCACAGGAGTTCGAAGGCGTGGTGAGGAACGGGGTAGTGGATCTCGGTGGAAAGCTACCCGACGGGACGCGAGTGCAGGTGCGAGTAAAAAGATCATCAATCTAAAATCTATCTCCAACCTCCGCGACCTCTCTGGCAGAAAATACCTCATTCCGCAGCCGAGGTGTGATCGTGGATGATCTTCCAGCCGTCGGGGAATTTGCGGAAGATCAAGGTGAACTTTCCATGCGGGGCTTTGCCGTCGGACATGGTTAGATGCCACGAGCCGCGTGCGAACGCCGAACTGGGTCCGAGCATTTCGATTCGCAGGTCGGAGAAGTCCAGCTTGCCCATTTCGTGCCCAGGGCTAGTGTAGGTAGTTCGATAGCGGTCCAGCGTAGCTTGCCAGCCGCTGGTTTCTTTTGCGCCCGAGAAGAACGTCAGGTGGGGAGAGTTCCAGTAACCGGACATGAAAGCATCGAGGTCGTGATGGTTCCAGGCCTCCTGCTGGGCATGAAGGACGCGTTCGATGGCCGATCTGGAATCAGCGGCATTCGCCACTGAGCCGATCAGGCAAAGTGATATTACGCATACGAGATGGCGCATCATTGCTCCTCGGGATTTCGGGCGGCTGCGCGGGCGAGGCGGGTTGCTCTAGCCCGCGCCGCATTCATCCGCGCGCACATTTTAATGCGATTCTTCTTAATGCGATTCCTCGGCGGCCGGGGCTGTGTCCGGGGTGTCCACTTTCTGCGCGGGACGGGGCGCAATCGGAGACGGTTGGAAATCGCCGGGCTCTTTACCGGCCATCGCCTTGCTCATGAAGTTGATCCAGATTGGCAAGGCGGCATGGGCTCCGGTTTCCTTGGTGCCCAGCGATCTCTTCTCGTCGTAGCCCACCCAGACCCCGCAACTCATGGTGGGAGTGAAGCCCACGAACCAGGCATCGGTGAAATCATTGGTCGTGCCGGTTTTGCCGGCGACGGGGAACGGCAACCGGGCCGCGGCGATGCCGGTGCCATGCAGCACGACTTCCCGCAGCATGCCGGTCATGATCCGGGCGGTGCGCTCGCTGATGACATCTCTGACCTCAGGAAAATCTTCCTCAAGCACGCGCCCCTCATAGTCGGTCACGCGCGTAATGTAACGCGGGGTCACGCGCACGCCGTCATTGGGGAAGACGCTGTAGGCTGCGGTCTGCTCCATCAGCGTGATCTCCGCCGATCCCAAGGCTACAGGCAAGTAAGGCGGAAGCTTTGAGGTCACGCCGAAGCGCGCGGCGTAGTCGATGACGGCCTTGATCCCGACTTTGTTGGCCAGCTTCAAAGCAGGAATGTTGCGGCTCTGCGCCAGCGCGCGCCGCAAGGTGATGATGCCTTCGAACTTCTCGTCGTAGTTGTGTGGGGTGTAAGGGCCGGAGGGAGTTTCGAAGCTGATGGGCTCATCGAGAATGGTATCGTCCGGGCTGGCGCCTCCGTCGATCACGGTAGTGTAGACGTAGGGCTTGAACGACGAGCCGACCTGGCGCAAAGCCTGGGTGGCGCGATCGAACTTGGAATCGTTGAAGTCGCGCCCTCCGACCATGGCTTTGATTCCACCCGTGGCGTTGTCTATGGCGAGCAGCGCGCCCTGCGCCCCGGAGTCCTGTTCGAGGCTTACTTTCGCCGCGCCATTCACGCCCAGGGAAATAATCTTCACGTAACAGATATCCCCCGGTTTGAGGATGTTGGCGAGTTTCTGGCCGGTCCAGGCGACATCGGCTTGCCCGAGAGCCGCCGTGTAGGGGCCGAATTTCAAGGTGGCGATCCCTGTGCCCGAAGAGGTGACGAGCGCGTGGACGTAGCCATTCACCTGCTGCTCATCGTCCCAGTCGGAATTGAAATACCTGGCGGGATCGATACCCTCGGCAATGATGTTCTGCAGATGATTCTTCCAGCCGTGGCGGCGCTCGTAAGCTGCGAGACCGTCGAGAACGGCCTGGTTAGCGGCCTTCTGCATCTCGACATCGAGAGAGGTGTAGACCTTCAAGCCGCCTTCATGGACCTGGTCGGTTCCGTACTTGCCTTCCAGGTAGCGCCGGATTCCTTCGACGAAATAGGGAGCGAGCGAATTGGGGTCGTGCGCGAGATTCAGGACCAGTGGGGCAGAGCGCGCCTGGTCGGCCTGGGCGGCGGTGATTTTGCCGTCCTCGAGCATGGCATTGATGACGAGATTGCGGCGCTTCTGGGCGCGGTCGGGATGATTGATGGGCGAGTAGTAACTTGGGCCCTTGGGCAGCCCCGCCAGCAAGGCGGCTTCGGGCAAGGTCAGCTGCCTCGCAGTTTTGCCGAAGTAAAACTCAGAAGCGGCTTCGAACCCGTACACGCCGTGGCCGAGCGCGATCTGGTTGGCATACAGGGTAAAGATCTGAGGTTTGGTGAAGCGGCGCTCGATCTGAATAGCGAGCATGGCTTCCTGCACCTTGCGTTGCCAGCGGCGGTCAGGGGAAAGGAAGAGGTTGCGCGCCAGTTGCATGGTGAGCGTTGACGCGCCCTGTACCTTGCCTCCGGATTCGATATCGCGGAAGGCGGCTCCGGCGATGCGAAAGAAGTTAATGCCCGGGTGGGTGTAGAACTCCTTGTCTTCGGTGGATACCAAAGCGTCGCGCAACACCTGGGGGAAATCGTCATAGTTGGCGACCACGCGGCGCTGCAGCGCGAAGGAGCCTATGACCACTCCGTGAGCGTCATAAATTTCCGTGATCGAGCTGGGGCGGTAAGCTTCGAGGGCATCGACCTGAGGGAGATCGGTGGTATAGACGAGGAGCAGTCCTGCGGTGGCGCCGACCAGGACAGAGATGAGCACGAGCAAGCCGAAGAGAACGCGGCCGACAAGCTTCCGCCCCCCGATTTCGACCTCGGGAAGATTTTCGTAGAGGGTTCTCATGCCCCGGTGAGGTCAGGATAGCATCTTGGATGGAGAGAGTCTGGTTACGCTCGGGTGCGGGCCTGGGGACTGCGTTACTAGCCGGAGATCGGCCTGGATGCTTGCACTGTGGATGGCGCTACCGGTGACTGTCCGTCTGAAGCGTGGCTGCGACGCAGGAAAACGGCAGAGCAAACATAAAGAAGGGCCGCGACGAGGGCCAGTGATTTAAGGCCGAACCAGAGTGACAGGGACTCCAGCAGGCCGCCGATGAGGGATCCGAACAGGTTGGAGCCGAGAGCGCTGCCGCGGAAACCTACCCGGGCAAAGCTGGAGACAAAAATAATCCCGGCAAAGAAGACGGGGGTGCAAAGGGCCAGGGTGGCGACGATCGCGCGAAGAAGAAATGAGGGGAAGAATAACCATTCCATAGGAACCGCGAACATCGCCAGCAAAGACAAGAACAGCCCTGTATAAGGCACGGCAGGCGGGATGCGCGGCCAGGCGCTGTACACCGTGTTGGCCGCCACAATCAGGCAAAGCAATCCCCCGACTACTACGGCGTTCACCAGCCACGTGGTGCCAAATAGGAGTGCCATTCTGCTGACAATTTGAGCTTCGAGCAACATGAATCCCGCGCCGAGGAACAGGAAATGAGCGTCCAGGCCTCCGCCTTCCGCCGTAGCCTGGCGGAGAAACCATCCGAAAATGATGAGAACCGCCAGTGAGACCAGAATGACGCCCATAGGGAGACCGGGTTCATGCTGATACAGGTACGGCCAGTCGTCGGTGGTAAGCCTGGCGGGTTGCATGGGCAAGTTGCCATGCGAAGGCAAGTAGGCTGCGAGCCAAGGTCCGGAGATGGCCTTGGCCAGGCGCTCGCGGGAGCCGGCCACAAAGAAGCGGCCCGAGCTGTCGAAGCCGCCGCCTTCCGTCTGAAATTGGATGGGCTCCTCGTCGAAGGCGTTCTGCACCAGTTGGAACAGGCGGCCCGCGATCCAGGGATTGTCAACCTGGAATTTCACGATCAGGAGGCCGTCGGGACGCAGCAATTGTCTTACCCGCCGAAAAGCTTCGCGGGTGTAGACGTAATTGTCGATGCGAATGTTGGTGAAGTGGGACGTTGTCGTATGCGAGTCAAGCAGGGAGAACACGATCAGATCGAATTGGTCGTGGCTGTTCTGAATGTAGTTGCGCGCATCGTTCAGGGTGACGTGCACGCGCGGCGACTGGTACGGGTGCTCGGGATGGAACTCGCGACCCAACTGCAGGATCAAGGGATCGATTTCGACGGCCTCGACCCGTCCGGCATCATTGCGAAGCGCAGCCGCCACGTCGTTGCCCATTCCTGACCCCAGCACCAGCACGGAAGGTGGCGAGGGATAGAAATGGTAAGGCATGGTGTATGAATTCCGGTCCACTGGGTAGCGCGAGAAAACGTCCGGACGAGACTGGACAAATGCCGGCGAGAGATTGACCACCCTCTGGTACCAGGTGTCATTGGTCATCAGGTAATAAGCTTCGAGCTGGCCGTTGTTCATCATCGGCTGCAATACCAATTTCTGATAGGGGGACCAGTAGGTCATGGCATGGCGAAAATCGGGCAGGGCCAGCAAACACACGCAGGCCAGGAACGTGGCGCCGAGAGCCTTTCGTCCGGCAGGGTGCTTCCAGAACAGCAGCAGGCCGAGGATAGCGGCGAATAGAAACCACACCCAGGGAGGCTGGTGAAGGAAACAGAGCAGGGTGAATGCAGCGATGCCGGCCAGGCTGGCCAGGACATTTACGCTATAAGCTTTGACGCCGTCGGGAGAGTTTTCTAAGTACCATCCTACGAGTTGTCCGAAGGGAATGAAGGTGGTGGCGACCACGGCAAACAGAGGCACGATCACGACCAGAGCCAGGAGCATGCCGGTCCAACTCGCCGGCATGGAGGGCACGCCCCAGACGTGAACCTCGACGCCGCCGCCCAGCAACTGGGGTAGAGCAGCCATGGTGCGGCGCAGCGGCGAGATGGGAGTTTTCAAAATGATGGTGAGCAGGAGAAGCGGCGCGATCATTGCGATCAGATTCACTCGGCGCCGGGAGAAGTAGCAGCCCAACCCGAAACCCAGGAAACAGGCGACCAGGACGAAATTCTTGAAGTACGCGAAGATCCGGATTTCGGAAGAGACCCAGCGAATCATCAGCATTTCCAGGAACAAGCTCAACACACTGACGAGCACCAGTTGGCGGTAGCGAAAGGAACCGAGATCGTGGGGTGAGACCTCCAGTCGAGATGCCGAAGGCGCGGCGCCAGCGCGAGGGAAAACTCGATAGACCACCACGACGCCGAGGGCGGAGACGAGGAAGAGAAGAGACAGGGAGCTAAGCGAGCGGGTAATCGTCTCCATGCGCGCGGACACACCTCATCGGAGTTTCACACTGGAATAGGTAAACGATATCAGAATGAGGGATCGTGAACAGCGCGGCGGGAAAGGCTCCGTCCGATGAATGGTCTCGGAAAATGAAAAGGACGGCCTCGCAGCCGTCCTTGAAGATGGAATGACCTAGTTAGC
>DASREX010000119.1:0-17868 GCA_035651855.1 Candidatus Sulfotelmatobacter sp. | reverse complement strand
CGCAATCGTTACTTCCCGGGGGTATTCCGCCTCCGTCCGATTCCACTCCACCACCACCTGCGCGCGCTCCTCCGCGCTCATCAGGTTCAATTCCCCTACCGGCGTGTCCGGCCGCTCCAGGCCCTCCCGCAGCAGGTTCTCGAAGTGCCCCAGCATCCGCCGGATCGTCGAGGCTTCGAACAGGTCGCTACGATACTCGAACTGGCAATGAAATTCCCCGTCGTCCCACACCTCGGCCGAGAGATCGAACTTTGCAATGCCTGCCTCAAACGCGATTTCCTTGATGCTTAGACCGGGAATCTGGAAAACCTGCTTGGGAATATTCTGGAAGGTAAACATCACCTGGAATAACGGATGGGTATCGATGGAGCGCTGCGGGACTAACGCCTCCACAAGTTTCTCGAAGGGCGCATCCTGATGCATATAGGCATCGAGGGAAAACGAGCGCACCTGCCGAACCAACTCGCGGAAAGTCAGCGTCCTGGAAAAATCGGCGCGAAACACCAGGGTGTTCACGAACAAGCCGATCATGTTTTCCATTTCCACTTCGTGACGGGCAGCCACCGGCGTGCCGACCAGGATGCTCTCCTGTTTGGTATACCTCCACAACAAGGCCTGAAATGCGGCCATTGCAACCATGAACAGGGTGCCGCCTTCGGCCTGCGCCATGGACTTCAGCCTTGAGAGGCAACGGCGGTCGAGGGTGATGGCTTCGGTTGCGCCATGCCAGCCGGCGCCGCTGGGCCGCGGATGATCCAGGGGAAGCTCCAGCACCGGCTGCGCTCCAGCCAGCTTCGCTTTCCAGTGCTCGATTTCTTGCGCCAGCACCTCGTCGTTCATCGACTCGCGCTGCCATTGCGCGTAGTCCGTGTATTGAATGGGAAGATCGGGGAAGGCCGGTTGCTGACCCTGGACCAACGCCGCGTAACCGGCGGTAATTTCGCGGAACAGAATGGCGATCGACCAGCCGTCGGTGATGATGTGATGCATCACCATCAATAAAATATGTTCTTCTGGACCGAGGCGCACCAGAAGGCAGCGCAACAGCGGGCCCTGCTTCAAGTCAAAAGGTTTCTTACCTTCCTCCGCGACGATGCGCTGCGCCTCGGCATCGCGTTGCGGCCGGGGAAGATCAGCGATATCAAAGAGGGATATTTCGGGCTCCTGCGGGGGCAAAACGACCTGTCGAGTCTCTCCCTGGACAGACTCGAATACAGTTCGCAGAGAAGCGTGGCGCCGCATGACGACGTCCAAGGCACGGGTGAGGATCCGAGTGTCGAGCGGGCCCTGTATCAGGAAGGCGCGCGGAAGGTTATAGGCGGCTGTCCCGGGTTCAAGTTGATCCAAGAACCAGAGTCTTTGTTGGCCAAAGGAAGCAGGAAAGCTGGCATTCATCGGGGCGGTATGGCGCAGCCGCCATCTTGCTGGAGGAGGTGGCGAGTGCCAATACAGTAATTAAGGTATATATTGTATGCCTTAAGCCGGAGCCCTAGGGTATTCCATGTATTGCGAGGTGGCCGGGGCTGCGACAATCTTACACGGGCAAGTAGTGTCCTTAGATGTCCTCTCACCGTCGAGTGCAGGCCCTGACTAGCATTCTCCGGAACACCCCGGTTACCCTGTATTCTGCCTCCTTAGCGCAGCGGCGGCTCTGGTTTCTGAACCAGTTACAAGGCCCTACTGCCGCTTATAACGTCCCCGTCGGCCTATGGCTCTATGGACCCCTAGACGTCCCGGCGCTGCGGACCAGCCTTGCCCAAATCGTGGACCGGCATGAGAGCCTGCGCACGACCTTTGTCCTGCAAAATGGAGAACTGCTGCAGCTGGTCACGCCCGCCATTCCGGTGGACCTGCCGATCACGGATTTTGCGCACTTGGCGGAACCGTATCCTGCGGCCTATGACTTCGCCAGAAAACAAGTGGAGGCGCCGTTCGACTTGAGCGCCGGGCCTTTATTCCGGGCCGACCTGCTTCGCTTCTCGGCTGAAGAGCACGTCCTGCTTTGCACCATGCATCATGCCATCACCGACGCATGGTCGATGAAAGTATTCACCAATGAACTTGCGGCGTTATACGAAGCCCATGCGAGCGGGAGGCCGGCAGATCTGCCCGAGATTCCCATCCAGTACGGAGATTATGCCGAGTGGCAGATTGACACGCTGGGAACGGAAGAGGCCCAGCAACACCTGGCATACTGGCAAAGCAAACTAAAGGATTCACCGCCGCTATTGGAATTGCCGCAGGACCGGCCACGACCGGCAGAGCCAACCCTGCGTGGCGCAACTCGCAGTTTTCCAATGGCGCCCGAAGTTGTCGCAGGCGTGGCATCCCTGGCGGCCCGCTTTCGGGCGACGCCGTTCATGCTCCTGCTGGCCGCATTCAAAGTCCTTCTTTACCGCTACAGCGGCGAGCCGGATGTGCTCGTAGGTATTCCGGTCGCCGGCCGCAATCAAGTCGAGACGGAGAGCCTGATCGGGTTCTTCGTGGACACGGTCGTGCTGCGCGACAATCTTGCAGGCAATCCCCGCTTTGTGGATTTGCTGGCCCAGGTGCGCGAAACCCTGCTGGGGGCCCTGGCCCACGCGGAAGTTCCCTTCGAAAAAGTAGTCGAGGTCCTGCAACCCGAGCGCAACCTCAGTTACAACCCCATCTTCCAGGTCATGTTCTCCTCGATCCAATCGCCGGTCCGATCGCGCGATTTTGGCAACCTCAGCGTCTTTCCCTATGTGGTCGACGCTACCACCTCGATGTTTGATCTCAACTTCACCCTGGTGGAATGGATCGGGGGAAAGAGCTGGCTGCAGATTGATTACAACACTGACCTGTTCGACGCGAGCACCATCGAACGCATGCAGGAGCACTTCGGCAACCTCCTGCGGGGGATCATCGCCAACCCGGAGCAGGCCATCGCCGATCTTCCTCTGCTGAACGAGAAGGAAAAGCAGCAACTCGTAATGGAGTTCAACGCTACGAGCGCGGAGCTGCGTCACGATCTCTGCCTGCACGAATTGTTCGAGCAGCAAGTCAGGCGCACGCCGCAAGCCACCGCCGTAATCATGTGCGACGAACGGCTCTCGTACCACGACCTGAATCGCCGTGCCGACGCTCTGGCCGACTACCTGCGGCGCCTGGGCGCCGGGCCTGATGTTTTAATCGGTCTGTGCCTCGATCGTTCCATCAACTTGCTGGTGGGAATCCTGGGGATCCTCAAGGCAGGCGCGGCCTACGTTCCGCTTGACCCGGCGTATCCGCGGCAGCGGCTTCATCAGATCATCACAGATTCCGGTCTCGCTCTCTTGCTCACGCAGGCGAATCTGCGGGGAGAGTTCGCCAGCACCGGCGTGCGCTGCATCGATCTGGCTGCCGACGGCACGATCGATAGCACGCTCGATGCCTCGGCGGCGAAAACTGTCCCGGCGCAGCCACACAATCTGGCCTACGTCCTGTTCACCTCAGGGTCCACCGGTTCTCCGAAGGGCGTCGCTCTGGAGCACCGCAACGCCTTGAACTTTGTGCAGTGGGCGCAGACCGTGTTCAGCCGCGAAGAGCTGGCCGGAACTCTTTTCGGCACCTCGGTCTGCTTCGATCTCTCGATCTTCGAGATTTTCGTGCCCTGGAGCGTGGGAGGGACTGTCATTGTAGCGGCGAGCCCTCTCTCCCTGCCTGAGCTGCCCACTGCCGGCGAAGTCACGCTGATCAACACCGTGCCCACGGCGATGGCTGAACTTCTGCGCTCAGGTTCGGTGCCCGGTTCAGTGCTGACTGTCAACCTGGCCGGAGAAGCTCTGCCATCTTCGCTGGTGAAAGATCTGTTCGATCGCACGCGGGTTCGCAATGTTTATAACCTCTATGGGCCGACCGAAGCGTGTACCTATGCTACGTACACCCGGGTAAATGTGGGCGAGGATGTGACGATTGGAAAACCGATCGCGAACATGCGGGCCTATATCCTCGATCGAGAGTTGAACCTTGTACCGCGGGGCGGGCGGGGGGAACTGTACCTGGCAGGAGCGGGTTTAGCGAGGGGTTATTTCGGCCGGCCGGATCTAACGGCCGAGCGCTTTGTGCCGGATCCGTTCAGCCCGCAGCCGAACTCTCGAATGTACCGCACCGGCGATCTGTGCCGGCAGCGTCTCGACGGGAGCATCGAGTACCTGGGCCGCCTCGATCAACAAGTCAAGTTGCGCGGCTTCCGAATCGAACTCGGCGAAATCGAGGCCGTGCTGGCAAAGCATGACAGCGTGCAGCAAGCGGTGGTCAGCCTGCACGAGACGCGAGGCGAGAAACGGCTGGCCGCTCATGTCTGCAGCAAGCCGGGAAGGTCTGTGGACTTCTCCGAACTGCGCGAATACCTGGCAAAGAGCTTGCCGGCGTACATGATCCCCGACGCCTTCGTCGCCCTGAAGGAGTTCCCTCGGCTGGCAAATGGAAAAGTAAACCGGCGAGCTCTGCCCATTCCCGACCGGAGAGCCATGACGCGGGTGGTAAGCCCGCGTGACGAAGTGGAAACTACCATCGCCCGCATCTGGCAAAACGTGTTACAGATCGACCGCATCGGGGTGACCGACAACTTCTTCGATCTCGGCGGACATTCCCTGCTGGCGGCGCGGCTCGTGGCCGAGATACAAAACCAGACTGGCGAGAAGATTCCGCTCTCGGCGATTTTTCGGGCGCCCACCGTGGAGAGCCTGGCCGCCCTGCTGAGAAGCGACTCTGCCTCCCACCCGGATCCTCTGCTGATGCAACTCCACCCCGGCAACGCGGGCATCCCCTTCTTCACCGTCGCGGCGCCTGGAGTCAATCCCATCGGCCTTGGCCTGCTGGCACGCCACATGGGCGGCGATTCGCCTGTCTACAAGCTGCAAGGCCCCGGGCCGGCCATCTTCGGACGGCCTTACGAGAAGAAAGAACTGCGCGCGCTAGCCGACGAATACATCGCCGCTATGCGCAGCGTGCAGCCGCATGGCCCTTATTGCCTGGGAGGAATGTGCGAGGGCGTTTTAATCGCGCAGGAGATGATCCTCCAACTGGAGGCACAGGGTGAAGAAGTTGCGGTCTTCGCCATCTTCGATACCTGGGTTCTGGAGAATTCGCAGGTCCGGATGCTCTGGCTGGTGGATTACTACCTGGGACGCATCCGGAAATTCTCGCAACTTCCCAAGGCCGAACAACTGGCTACCGTCCAGCGGGTGCTCGATCGCGTCATGCGGCGACATCGTTCGCGGCAGACCGGCTGGGGAAAAGCCTACTGGCCGGATGAGATGTTCAGCGCTCCTCGTTTTCGCGCGCCGGTGCTTCTTTTCAAGCGGGCGCGCCAACCCTATTATTACGTTCGTGATCCCCAAATGGGTTGGGGCGCGCGTTCTCTCGGCGGCGTGGAGATCTGCGAGATGACGTGCGGGCATATCGAGATGTTGCGCGAACCTCACGTGGACATCGTCGGCAAGAGGCTGTCCGCCCGCCTGCGTGAAATCGGCCAGCAAGCCCAGGCATTTCCCTCCAATTTCCGGATGCCCCAGGCCGGTGTTTCGCTGCAGGACGTGATCTCCCCCGGTCTGACGGGACCAGCTTTGTGAAAGTGATCGGAAAACGCATGACCACTGAAGACGACGCTTCCCTGGTCGTGGCCGGCGCCGTTTCCGAACCGGGGGTCTGGCCTGAGGGGAATGCAATCCTGCATTCCAGCGGTCGTCCGACTCGTGTGATCGGTCCACCCGCGTTCTCACTGATGGCCGTGCTGGCCGGGTTGCGGACGCTATTTCAGTATTCCGACCTGCTCTACACTCTGAGCCTTTTCCGCCTTAACATCCGCTACAAGCAGTCGATCCTCGGCTGGGCGTGGGCCGCGCTTCAACCGTTGACCCTGATGTGTATTTACACCTTCATTTTTGCCCACGTCACCACGGTAAAAACCGGGGGAGCGCCCTACCCGGTCTTTGTTTTTTCCGCGTTGCTGCCGTGGATTTTTTTCTCCGGGGCCATCACCAACGCGGTGCACGGCCTGGTTACCTATCCCAACCTGCTTACGAAAATGTATTTTCCCCGTGAGATCATCCCGCTTTCCTATCTGGCGGCCAGCTTTGTCGACTTTCTCATCGCTTCGGGGATCCTGCTGGTTCTGATGGCGCACTATCACGCTACGCTGACCTGGAACGCGCTTTACGCGGCGCCCATTTTCCTGGTTCTCGCGGCCTTCACGGCCGCGGTCGGATTGTTCTTTTCGGCCGTGCACGTCCGTTTTCGGGACGTCGGCCTCGCCATGCCATTTGCCCTGCAGCTATGGATGTTCGCAGCTCCGGTCGTGTATTCCGTGCAGTCGGTTCCGGCCCGATTTCAGAAGCTCTATCTGCTGGATCCGATCGCGGTGCTGATCGAGAATTTTCGCCGCGTCCTGGTATTTGGAACCGCCCCCGATGCGGCCCAGCTGGCGTTCTCCACCGGCATCACCCTCGTGGCCCTGGCCCTGGCTTACCTTTATTTCAAAACTTCGGAAGCCACCATGGCGGACGTGATCTGAAAATGATCGACCTGCGCCTGGATCGTGTCGGGAAGAAATACAACATACGCGGCAATGGGAGTTCTCCCAGGCGCTGGTACCGGAGTGTCTGGCCCAGTCGATCGGCGGAAATGTGGGCCCTCCGGGACGTAAGCTTTGACGTAAACCAGGGCGAGGCGCTGGGGATTGTCGGCCATAACGGAGCTGGAAAAACTACAATCTTGAAGCTCCTGTCGGGCATCACCACCCCGACCCGCGGTGCAATCACGATTCGAGGCAGGCTTGCGGCTCTGGTCGAAGTCGGTTCCGGCTTTCATCCCGAACTGACCGGACGCGAGAATATTTACCTGCACGGCGCCATGTTGGGCATGCGCCGCTCCGAGATCGCCCGCAAGTTGGACAGCATCATCGAATTCTCAGGAGTATCTCAATACATCGATGTGCCGGTGAAGCGGTATTCGTCCGGCATGTACGTTCGCCTCGGTTTCTCCATAGTGGCTCACCTGGATCCCGACATCCTGCTGCTGGATGAAGTGCTGGCGGTCGGCGACGTGGCGTTCCAGGCCAAGTGCCTCGACCGCATTGCGGAGCTGAGAAAGAGCGGCTGTACCATCATTTTTGTCTCGCACGATCTGGCCGCCGTTTACCGCGTCTGCGACCGGGCGTTGCTGCTCAATCGCGGGCAGGTTGTCATGGAAGGCGCTCCCCGGCCGGTGATCGATCAATACCAGCACATGGCGTTTCCCAGCGATGATCGCGGTTTCAAGGAACTGGACGCCGGGCGCCGCGCGGAGTGCACCAGCATCGCCTTCACGTCGTCAGATTCTGACCTGTCGGTTCGGACCGGATCTCCCATGGTCGCCCGTCTTTCCTATCGAGCTGCCGTGACCATTCCTGACGCCGTGTTTCGAATCTCTCTCTATTGGCCCAGCGGCTATCTGTGCGCGCAACTCACCAACGATTCCTCCGGCCATCGCTTCACACTGCAACCCGGCAAGGGATCGGTCGAATTCCACTGCCCGGTGCTGCCGGTGGTTCCCGGCCTCTACCGCGTGGACGTCAGTATCGAAACCAACGGAGTAGAAGTCGATGCCCGGCAGCGTTGCGCCACGCTTTGTGTCGAAGCGGGCAAGCCGGTTTCGGGTGATTTCTATATCGAGAACACCTGCAGCGTGCGCCCGGAATCCCCCACGATCTAAAGGGCTGAAGAATCCATCCCCCAGGTTTGTCTGGAATAGGCTAAGGCTGGTTTAGAAATGGCTGAGGTTCCGTCCCGCAAAGAAATAGGCCCGGCTCTAATCCGGGCCTATCTGAACGCAATTTGTTTCAGCAACACCAGCGACTCAACCGCTTCTCAGTAATGGGGCAGCCAAGTCCCGGCCAGAGCCGCATTGATCATGGTAGTTGCGTAGGCGTTGTCCGTAGCGACACTGGTCGTGAACGTCATCCCATATCTCCAACTCGAGGGAGCCTCGGGATGAAACCCGCACAGGACAACCCAACCCTTTCCCGATGCGCCTTCCAGCATCGCCGAAATACCATCGGGATATTTCGCCACGATCTTGCCCCAGCTGCCGCTAAGGTTGGGGCCGTCCTCCCAGTACTGATCCAATTTCGACTGGCTTGGGTAAGAGATATAAACGGCAGCCTTGCCCGTTCCCTTGCCGCCATTGTTCCACGGGTTGTACCAGACGCCGGAGGTGAGGTTCAAACCGTTATTTACGGAGTATCCCCCAAAGAAAGCGCCGGCGCAGATGCCCAGATAATGCAGCCCGTTATTGATCACCGCGTTGTGAATGTTCGATGTCGCAGCCTTGGTGAGGCTATTGCCGATGGTGATCGAATTTCCGCCGGGCACAATGAGCAACTTGTAAGATGCCAGCTTGGTCACGCTCATCGCTTCGATCTGGCTGGTCGTCGCGGTGGCATACACCAACTTCATATTGCCCAAAATTGTCTTAACAGCACTCACATCGGAAGAGGAAGTACCGTTCCCGACATACAGGAGAATAGTCGGAGCGGTAGTCGCCAGAATTCCTGCTTGCGCGGGAGCGATGGAGATCTGTTGAGTTGAGAGACCAGACTGGTTCGGCAATCCGCAACCAGTCAAACTGATGGATGCCGCCAGTGCTAGCGCGACGATTAGACCGTGTCGGAAGAATTTCCGGCCAGGACAAACTTGCAAGAGTCCTCCTTCAGAACCCGGAAAGCGGTTCCTGGCTGGTCCGGACACCGCGGACCAACCCTGCATGATTGAGATTGAGACGAATTAGCGCTGAACGAAGGTCGATTCTATCCCGCTGATCGCGAGAGAAAAGAACACACTAGTACACGGTGTAGACACGTTGGTACATCGTCCAAAAGTGTCTACTTCACTCGATGCCCAGGGCAGAGGTTGGTCGGGGACAGCTTGGCCTGGTAGACGTCACCTGGGTCGAGCGGGCGCCTTCTAGCGGGACTTTCTCCTGGCCGGCGAGGTCTTGCGCGCGATCTTTTGCCGGGGTGGCCGCCTGGTCGGAAACACGCGCGCGAAGATCTTGTCCACATTCTTCAGTTGCCGCGCCAGATCGAAGGCGTATTCGATCTGCTTGCGCGGAACCCGGGCGATTTCTTTGTCGGCGAGGACGAGGTCATGAAAGTTCAAGCCTTCTTTCCACGCGCGCATGGCATGTGATTGCACCAGGCGGTACGCCTCCTCGCGGCTCACGCCGTGCTCAACCAGATCGAGCAGAAGCTGCCCGCTGAAGATGAGGCCCCGCGTGCTCTCCAGGTTGGCCCGCATGCGCTCCGGATAGACAAACATGGTGTCCACGATGTGGGCGGTCTTGGTCAGCAGGTAATCCATGAGCGTGGTTGAGTCGGGGAGAATCACGCGCTCGACCGAGGAATGCGAGATGTCGCGCTCATGCCAGAGGGCAACATTTTCAAATCCAGCCTGCGCGTTGCTGCGCACCACCCGCGCCAGCCCGCTGATCTGCTCGCAGGTGACCGGGTTCCGCTTGTGCGGCATGGCCGAGGATCCCTTTTGCTTCTCGCTGAAGTACTCTTCCGCTTCGCGCACCTCGGTTCGCTGCAGGTGGCGGATTTCGGTGGCAATCTTGTCCAGGGTGGAAGCCATGACGGCCAGTGTAGCCAGATAGTGCGCGTGCCGGTCGCGCTGGATCACCTGCGACGACACCGCGGCAGCTTTCAATCCCAGGCGGGCGCAGATCTTTTCCTCCAGTTCGGGAGTGAGGTGCGCGAAAACTCCTACCGCCCCCGAGAACTTTCCCACCCGCATGTCTTCGGCGGCAGCGATGAAACGGTCAATATTGCGCTGGGTTTCGGAATACCAGTTGGCGATTTTGAATCCGAAGGTGATGGGCTCAGCGTGGATGCCGTGCGTGCGCCCCACCATGGGAGTGTCCTTGAACTCCCAGGCCCGGCGCTCGAGAACTTCGGCCAGGCGCTGGAGATCCTGCGCGATAACCTGGGAAGCCTGGCGGATGAGCAGGGCTTGAGCGGTGTCGACCACGTCGTTGGAGGTGAGTCCGTAATGGAACCAGCGTGCGTGCGGGCCCACGATCTCCGCCACCGCCGTGGTGAAGGCGATCACGTCGTGCCGGACTTCGGCTTCGATCTCGTGAATGCGCTCGACCCGGAAGTCCGCGCGATCCTTGATGGCCCGGGCAGCGTCCTTGGGAACCAGTCCCGCTTCGGCGAGAGTTTCCGTAGCGGCGACCTCGACTGCCAGCCAGGTGCGGAATCGGTTCTCGTCGCTCCAGATGCGGGCCATCTCCGGGCGTGTGTAGCGTGGGATCACAGGCATTCTCCTCTTGCCGTCGGTGCGGACTTTCGATGCGGACTAAGGATTCTAAATGGATGGGAGGAAGTCCGGCTAGCGCCTTCAAAAGCGAGCGCTGCAACCCGCCAGGGGCTTAGGAACTGGAAAAAGCATTCGCGCTGCAACCCTGTCGCGAGCTGTGGGCCGGGGAAACATGGCATAAAAATCCCCATCTTTCAAAGCTGCCGGGAAAGATGGGGGTAAACCACGGCCTTGCCCAAAAACAGGCCGTGGAGCTTGGGTGTATTCGGTTCATTTTATATCGCTTCACGATATAATGAAAATGAAATTATCAGGCAACGATAGAATTGCGGGATGAAAGAACTTAGCTTGGCGGATTATCAGGCTTTAGCCGAATTTCGGTACCAGATCCTAAAGTTCATGCACTTCAGTGACTCCGCGATCGAAGCGGCCGGCCTGGAGCGGGCCCAGTACCAGCTGATGCTGGCGATCAAGGGAATGCCCGGCGGAGCTCGCCCCCGAATCCGCGATGTCGCCAAACGCATGCTGATCCAGCATCACAGCGCGGTGGAGTTGATCAACCGGCTGGAAGCCGGGGGGTACGTTCGACGCGAACGCGGCCAGGATGATCGCCGAGAAGTACGGCTGGCGCTCACGCCGAAGGGCGAGCGGGTCCTGGGTAAACTGGCGCTGCATCATCGGGAAGAACTGAGAACCGAAGGCCCCTCTCTCGTTTCAGCATTACGGCGGGTGATGGCAGGAAAGAAGGAAGAATTAGCGCAAGTATGAGCCAAAACGGACATTCGACGTTGAGCGGAGCGGCGCCTGTGTTTTCGCAGCCGGCGCAGTTTCGCATTGTGCTGATGTCGCTTCTGGCGGCCGTAGTGGGGCTGATTGCCGGACTCGTCGCCTACGTGCTTTACAAGCTCATCGGGCTCTTCACCAACCTGTTCTTCTTCCATGAGTGGTCCACCGCCTTCCGCAGCGTGGGCGGGCATCATCTGGGCGGGTGGGTGATTCTGGTTCCCGTCGTCGGCGGATTGATCGTAGGCGTGATGGCGAAATACGGCTCATCGAAGATCAAGGGCCACGGAATTCCGGAGGCAATGGAAGCCGTACTGGTCAACCGCAGCCGGATCGAGCCCAAGGTCGCGATATTGAAGCCGATCTCGGCCGCCATCGCCATCGGAACCGGCGGTCCCTTCGGCGCGGAAGGTCCCATCATTCAGACCGGCGGCGCCATAGGGTCGCTGGTGGGGCAGGCCTTGCATACCACTGCGGTGGAGCGCAAGGTGCTGCTGGCATGCGGCGCGGCCGCCGGCATGTCCGCAACCTTTAATACGCCAATCGCGGGCGTTATCCTGGCGATCGAACTGCTGCTGTTTGAGTTCAAATCGCGATCGTTTATCCCGCTCGTCATTGCCAGCACCCTGGCCACCGCGGTGCACATGCAACTGCTCGGTCCGGGACCGATGTTTTCCGTTTCCGCGGTGGACTTCGGAATCCCGCGGGCGCTGCCCTTTTACCTGGTGCTCGGGCCATTGTGCGGCTTGGCCGCTGTAGTGCTCAGCAAAGCGCTGTATTGGGTGGAGGATACCTTTGAGAAGCTGCCGGTGAATGAGTTGTGGTGGCCCGCGATCGGGGCGCTCGGGCTGGGGATCATTGGATTTTTTGTTCCCCGCGTGCTGGGTGTGGGATACGACACGATTGGAGACATATTGAACGGGAACCTGGCCTGGAAGCTGCTGCTGATCGTGATGCTGGCCAAGTTCGCGGCGCTGGTGATCTCCCTGGGATCGGGCACTTCCGGCGGGCTGCTTGCTCCGACATTTATGTGGAGCGCAGCCATGGGCGGCCTGTTTGCCATGATCGGGAATCACCTCTTTCCGGGCGCGCATCTCTCCCCGGCCGCCTTCGCGCTGGTCGCCATGGGCGCCGTCTTTGGCGCGGCTTCGCGCGCGACTTTCTCCTTTATCATTTTCGCTTTCGAGATCACCCGGGACTACAACTCCGTGTTGCCGCTGATGCTGGTGGCGGTGATTGCCGACGGCATCGCCATGTTGTTCATGCCCCGAACTTCGATCATGACCGAAAAGCTGGCGCGAAGAGGGCTGAAGGTCCATCAAGATTACGAGGCGGATGTTCTAGCGCAGGCCTCGGTTTCAGAGACGATGGAGAGGAACGCTCCTGTCATTCCGGCCGGCACCAGAGTGGGAGAGGTCGCGGAGCGGATCGCGCGGCATGATCCGGCCGTAGCCCGCCACGAAGCCATGCTGATTCTGGACTCTTCCGGCAAGCTCACGGGAGTCGTGACTCGCGGCGACATCCTGCGCGCGCTCGACAAGGATTCCTCAGGATCGATGACAGTGGAGGAAGCAGGCAGCACCAAGCTGGTGGTGACCTATCCCGACGAGCTGATTTCCGAGGCGGTTGCCAAAATGCTGCAGTTTGAAATTGGCCGTCTGCCGGTTGTGGAACGGAATAATGACCGCAAGGTCGTGGGATATCTGGGCAGAGCGGCGATCATGGCCGCCCGCATGCGGCGCCTGCGGGACGAACACCTGCGCGACCAGGGCTGGTTGCGCTTCCGCAGTCGCGAAGCGGTTGCAGCGGATGCTGAGCCGTCGTAATCCAAGGCCATCTTCACATGATTCGGTCCGTCGTGATGCGTGCGCGTCGGCGCTCTGCGCTTTTGCCACGGATTGCATTCCCCCTTTTCCTTTCCGCATATTATGAGGGGAGGAATCTGCATGCCACAAATGCCGGAGCAGAACCGGTCCTCGGAACGATGGAGCCGCCTGCGGGTTTACCTTTGGCAACGGCCGGTGATGCTCGCGCTGATGACCGCTCTGGCCGTGCTGTTCTTTCTCCTCGTCACCGGACTCACCCGCGCTTATCAGGCGCAGCGCCGATCGCTGGGCAACCGCTGGTATGAGCGCGGTGTCGCGGATCTGAATTCCCAGCGGTTTGACGCCGCCGTGACTGATTTCCGGGCTGCTCTGCTGTACTCGCGTGACAACTACAACTACCAGCTGAATCTGGCGGAAGCGCTTCTGGGAATGAATCACACGGCGGAGGCGTCGGTCTATCTTATGAATCTGTGGGACAGGCAGCCCGAAGACGGGCTGGTCAACCTGGAACTGGCCCGCATCACCGCGCAGAAGGGACAAGCCCAGCAGGCCATCCGCCACTACCACGATGCGGTATATGCCGCGTGGCCTCCCCAGTCAGAGGGCCTGAGGCAAAAGGCGAGGCTGGAGTTGATCGACTTACTGCTGCGTAACAATGAAAATCAGAAGGCGCAAGCGGAATTGATCGCCATGTCCGAGAATGCGGACGATGACCCGGAACAGCATCGTGTTCTCGGGGACCTTTTTGTCCGTGCCGGCGATTACCAGCATGCCTTCACGGAATACCGCCTGAGTTTGAAGACGGATCCCCGGAATGCCAAGGCGCTGGCAGGGTTGGGACTCGCAGCCTATCAACTCGGCCGATATCCTCTCGCGCAGCAATATCTCGGAGAAGCCATGAAGAGCGATCCCAGCGACTCCGCCAGCGCCGAGCGCTGGAAGACCACGGCGTTAATACTGTGCATGGATCCGTTCCGCCGGCAGATCACGATGGCCGAGCGCAATCGCAGGGTGGTGGAAGCCTTTTCAACTGCCGGCCAGCGTCTGGAAAAATGCGCCTCGTCAAACGGGAACGGACCCCGCGCCGGGGGCCAGCAGCCGGATCTAAGCCAGGAATGGTCATCATTGAAGCCGCAGATCAGTGTCCGCGGGCTGCAGTTGAATCCTGATCTAACGGAACGTGCCATGGATCTGGTTTTCCGGGTGGAGAGAGAAACCAGCAGCAGCTGTGGCCCGCCGGCAGGACCCGACCTGGCGCTCCTTCTCCTTTCCAATTTGCACGAAGGAAACTCATTTTGAGCTTGGATACCGATTCCCGAACCGAGGCGGTCAGCGACCGTCGGGAAACAGGCGGGGCAAAGCAGGTTCCCGAGCTTGCTGCGAGGAGTTTCTGGCGCCTGGCGTTCCGCGAGGATCGGTTCTTCATAATTCTATCTGTATTCATCGGAGTCTTCTCCGGGCTCGCGGTGGTCTGCTTCCGCTACGCCATTGACTGGTGCCGCCTCTACCTGCTGGGGACGGGAGTAGTGCTCACCCCGATGCGTATGCTGCTGGCTCCCACCCTGGCCGGACTGGTCATTGCGGTCCTGGTGCTTCATTTCTTTCCGGCGACTCGCGGCAGCGGGGTAAATCAGACCAAGGCCGCGCTCTACATCTACAACGGGCAGATTCCCTTTCGAACCGCAATTGGAAAATTCATTACCTCCGCGCTGGCGATCGGGTCCGGACATTCCCTGGGACCGGAGGACCCGTCGCTGCAAATAGGAGCGTGCCTCGCCTCAGTATTGGGTCGCCAGATGCGCTTGTCGCGGGACCGCATGCGACTGATCGCCCCGGTGGGCGCGGCGGCCGGGTTGGCGGCGGCGTTCAATGCCCCGATTTCGGCCGTGCTGTTTGTGATTGAAGAGGTGATCGGCCGCTGGACGGCCGGCATTCTGGGTTCGGTGGTGTTATCGGCCGTGTCAAGCGTCGTGGTCATGCGCTGGTTTCTGGGATCGGAACCTCTGTTTCGCATCCCTGCGGTGGAAATGACGCAGCCTTCGGAACTGCTCGCGTACTCGGTGCTGGGAATCGTGGGCGGCTTCGCGGCAGCCGTTTTCGCCGGCGGCATTGCCGCCTTACGTCCAGCCCTCAAGGCTTTGCCGCGCTGGACCCAGTATCTGCAGCCGGCGATGGCGGGATTGCTGATCGGGCTCATCGCTGCCCTGGGCGCCCCTCAGGTGATGGGAGCGGGCTATGAATACATCGATCAGGCCATGCATGGCCAATTTACGTGGCAGTTTCTGGCGATCCTTGCCGGACTTAAAATTCTGGCGACTTTACTTTCCTTCATCAGCGGGACTCCGGGCGGAATGTTTGCCCCGACTTTGTTCATAGGCGCCATGCTGGGGGCCTCGGTGGGAGGCGCCGAGCGCCTCCTCTTTCCCCATCTGACGATCTTGCCCGGCGCCTACGCGCTGGTGGGCATGGGAGTCCTGTTCGCGGGCTTCTTGCGCGCGCCTATGACATCCGTCTTCATGGTGCTGGAAGTGAGCGGTAATTATTCAATTATCCTGCCCGTCATAGTGGCCAACTCTCTGGCGTACGTGATCTCTCGCACCCTCCAGCCGACTCCTATCTTTGATCTGTTGACCCGGCAAGATGGTTTGGAACTGCCCTCCATGGAGGAATTGCGCGAAGAGGACATTCTGCACGTCGAAGATGCCATGCAATCCAGCAACGCCCCCCTGCTCGAGGCGGAGGACACGCTGGGGAAAGCAGTTCGCTCACTCGATCAGTCGCAGGTGGATTACCTGTTCGTGCGCCTGAGCCCGAGCGGCTGGAGCACCGTCCGCAAGGAACAGATCCTTGCGCTGGCCACCGATGACAATGCTGACGCGAAGCTCAGTTCGTTGCTGCCGCTAAAGCGGGTGCCTTATTTGCATCCGGACCATTCGTTGGAAACGGCCCTGCGGTATCTGGACCGCTGGCCCGTGGTGCCCGTCGTGAGCCGCGCGGATTTCAGCCGGTTGGAGGGCGTGGTCTCGCAGCGGGCGGTGCTGGACAGGTATCGGGAGTTTGGGGAGGGATAGAAGAAGCAACGCGTATTTTGGCAATGAGTATCTTTGTGTAATAAGTATGGATACAGGCCGGGACGAATGCGTCCGGGCCTACGTTCTCACCGGATCTTGCCGTGCTCCTGTTCTGGCGATTGCGCTTGAAATATTCCAGCGTGATTCGGTAAGCTTGCGAAAAAATCCCACGAAGGCATCACAGGCTGGCCTGTATCCGCACGGTGCAGAGCAGAACAACTAATTATTTCCGCAAGCCGTCTGCACTGCCGGATGCTTCGATGTCTTCCATTCGCGACGTCTCAGTAAAAAAGATCTGGTTTTCGATAAACAGGGCAATGGGGGAAAACAACATGTTGAGTACTTCAATCAGATTGGTGATTCTTGGTGTGGTGCTGTTGGGGCTGGCGGCACAGGGATTCTCCCAGGGGGGAGCGACGGGAGCAATTACGGGCACCGTGCAGGATCCCAGCGGCGCGATGGTGGCCAATGCCGAGGTGCGCATTACAAACCAGGAAACAAGCGTGCTGGAGCGCTCGGTCAAGACTGAGGCCGACGGATCGTTCACCGCGCCCTTGCTGCCGGTCGGCACCTATACGGTCACCGTTCAGGCTCCCGGATTTACCGAGGGTAAGTTTGGAAATATCGCCGTGCGGGTTACGGAAACCACCAGGATCCTGGCCAAGTTATCGACCCAGGCTGTGCAGCAGAAAATCGAGGTACAGGCTGAAGTACAGACGGTCGATACGACCGATGCCACTACGGGACAAGCCATCGAAGCGCAAACCATCCGGGCGCTGCCCCTGGCAACGCAAAACTTCCAGCAATTGCTGACGCTGTCCTCTGGAGCGCAGAGCGAGCTCAACGCCGCGGCGCAGCTGGGGCGCGGCAACGTCCGCATCCAGGTGAACGGGCAGCGTGAGGACAACAACAACTACCTGCTCGAGGGCATCAGCGTCACCGATTACAACGTCGCGGAACTGACCAATACGCCGCTGCCGAATCCGGATGTCGTGCAGGAATTCAAGGTCCAGACCTCGCTGTATGACGCCAGCCAGGGGCGCAATGGAGGCGGGAACATCAACGCCATTTTGAAATCGGGCGCGCAGACGTTTCACGGCGATGTGTACGAGTTCTTCCGCAACACGGTGCTGGATGCCAATGAATATTTCCTGAAGCAGACCGGGTCGCCGCGGCCCGTGATTCAGCAGAATATTTTTGGCGGTAGCCTGGGTGGTCCGGTGAGTCCGGGGGGCAAGCTAGGATTCTTCTTCGTGAATTATTCCGGAACGCGGCAGCGCAGCGGAGATTCTCCGGGGACGCTGATCAGCACGTTCATTCCGTACGTGCCGGCATCACTGCGCGGGACTGCCAACGCCGGCGCGCTGGCGGCCGCTTTTGGCGTGCCCAGCGCCGATCCGGTGGCGGTCAATCTGCTGGCTTTTCAGAGCAGCCAATTTGGAGCGCCCGCGAACGGATACCTGTTCCCTCTTCCCAGCAATGTTCCCGCCGGTACCGCGCCGGGTACGTTGGTTCAGTTCACGTCGAGCAAGCCAGGGAAGTTTACCGACGATCAACTCACTGCCAACTGGGATCATGAGTTCCGGAATTCCCGAGACTCGGTCGCTGCGCGGTTCTTCTTCTCCAATTCAGAGCAGGACATTCCCTTCGGCGCGGGCGGGCTGCAAGCCTCCCTGGGAGCGGCCGCCAGCGGGACGGACTTGAACTTCCCCTATCAATTGCCCATCCACGACCGGCTGTTCATCCTTTCAGAGACGCATGTGTTCAATCCCCACCTGGTCAACGACATTCGTTTTGGCCTGGTGCACATCGACAACAGCGCCGTGAACGTGAATCCGGTCACGGTGGACGATGTAGGGATCACCCGTCCCACCGACAACCTGACCA
>DASREX010000118.1:0-20207 GCA_035651855.1 Candidatus Sulfotelmatobacter sp. | reverse complement strand
CCTGGGGCAGGGCGGACAGAGCCGCAGGCAATTCCGGGAACGACTCGGTGATGTCATCGCGCGTACGGGAAAAAATCCGGGCCTCGGTTCCGGACACATGCGCCTGGGCGCGAATGCCATCGTATTTGTCTTCCACCGCCGCTTCCGAGAAATAGGCGAGGCCTTGTTCGGCGGAGTCCACGGGGCTGGCTAGCATGAAGCCCAAGGGGTGAAAGAGCCGCATCGTTGCATCCGGCAGCCGGCCTTCGGCGGCCAGCCGGAGGGTTCCGCCGATATCTCCCAGCAGCATGTTGGCGAGCTGCACGGCAGCGACTGCGGTGGAATAAGCTTTCGCGATGGCCTCCTCCACCAGGCTCTCCTTGAGGCCGATTCGCAAATCGCCGGTCATGATTTTGACGATGTACTTGGCTTCGAGCGGATTCGTGCGGGAGAGCAGATCACGCACCAGGGCGGCTTTGGCAGAGGGGCCACGAGCGGCGGCGACCTGGCGAAAACTGCGTTCCACTTCAAGGATGCCTAGATCTCCAGAATTTCGCGATGGAAGGATCTGCTGGGCCACGCTTCCCAGATCGCCATGCTTCCGGTAGGCGGCGGCCACCTCGCTCTCATCCTTGCCGGACAACTGGGCCACAATCTGCCAAAGGGATCGCCCGCCAATCTGCAGCGTGGTTTCCTCCCATACGGGAAAGGGCCGGCCGGAAAGGAAGACGGCGGAAGTGGCGGCCTCCTCGATGGCGACCGAGTTCAAGAATTGTGAAACGATCGCGGTCTTCTGTAATTTCCTGGAAGTGCCTGCTATCTCTTCGCAGGTCTCCGCCAGGCGCTGGAAGGAGTTACTCATAAGACCATTGGATGGCGCTCCAAAGAGCGCCGCGTGCTGCCCCTAAGTCCTCCGGATCGTTCTACTTACCGCACCCACAAGTCAATCCTAACCCATGCCCGGCTGTGGTACGCTAGAAGCTGCGCCGTGAGCCTGTAAGGAGCATCCAATAGCTGTGCGTTATCTGCGAAATTACCTGCGATTTCTTGCCGCGATCCAGTTGCTGCCCGCCCTGGAAAGCGGCGAAGAGACCCTGGTTGGCGGCCAGGCCGTGCTGGAAGGGGTAATGATGCGTTCCCCCCACGCCTGGGCGATCTCATGCCGCAAGCCCTCCGGCGAAGTGGTAACGATGAGCGAGCCCCTGGAACGCCCTTCCGAGAAGCACAAGTGGATGGCGTGGCCGATCGTTCGCGGGGTGGTAACGCTGGGCTACGCGATGAACCTGGGCTATCGCGCCCTGCGGTTCTCGGCGAATGTCGCGATTGAGGACATTATGCAGGAGGACGGCCGGGCGGATGCGGCGAAGGCTGGTCCTGCGGCCCCGGCAAAAGTGGAACCGGCGAATTCGAAATCTCGCGACAAGGCGGCCACCATCAGCGGGTGGCTGGCAACGTTCAATATTCTGATCTCGCTGGCGTTTTTCATCTTCATGTACAAGTACTTGCCGCTTGTGGCTGCGACCGAGCTGAAGAAAATCGACCCGGCGTTTGGCGGCCGCATCGTCTTCAACCTGATCGACGGGGCGGTTCGGCTGATCTTGTTCCTGCTGTTTATCTGGGGAATATCGCTGTGGAAGGATATCCGGCGGGTGTACGAATATCACGGGGCCGAGCACAAAACGGTCTTCGCGTTTGAGAATGGCGATCCGCTGGAGACGGCAGCGGTTCAGAAGTATTCGACCTTCCATCCGCGCTGCGGCACAAGCTTCCTGATGACGGTGATGCTGATTTCGATCGGCTTTTATATGCTGGTGCCGTTCACCAGTTTTGGAGCACGATTTGCCTCGCGTATCGCGTTGTTGCCGGTGATTGCCGGGGTCTCGTACGAGATTATCCGCTTTGCCGCGAAACACCGCGGCTCGCTGTTCGCGCTGATGACGGCTCCCGGATTGTGGCTGCAGCGGATCACGACGAAGCCTCCCTCGGACGAGCAGGCGCAGTGCGCCATCGTCGCGCTCGACCGCGCCATGTCGCTGGAAAAAGAACGCGGCGGCGAGCTGGTGATTGCCTAGCGGTCCCCGCCGCGAATACTTCTCCGCGCCCTCCGACCACCATACAATGCCTGAAGTGACGTAATTCACATACGTCGATCCGCCAATCTGCGGAATCGCGGCCAGACCGAGACCAAGGACAGTCTCCAGGGAGCCGACTGAAATGTTTGAAAGACTGGATCAAATCGAAGCGCGTTACGACGAGCTGACTAACGCCCTGGCATCGCCGGACATCGTGAATGACTCGGCGAAATATCAGAAGACAGCCAAGGCTCACGCCGAAATCGCGCCGATTGTCGAAAAATACCGTGAATATAAAGACCTGACCAAGGGAATCGCCGAGAGTAAGGCGGTGCTGGCGGATGAGAAAGATGCTGACATGCGCGCCTACGCTCAGGAGGAACTCGACCGGCTGCAGGGGCGGGTGTCGGGCGTGGAGGAAGAGCTAAAGGTGCTGCTGTTACCCAAGGATCCGAATGACGAAAAGAACGTGATCGTCGAAATCCGCGCGGGCACCGGGGGCGACGAGGCCACGCTGTTTGCGGCGGAAATCTTCCGCATGTACACCCGCTACGCGGAAACGCAACGATGGAAGGTGGAGGTGCTTTCGACCTCGGAATCCTCGGTGGGGGGATTGAAGGAAGTGATCGCAATTATCGAGGGCAACCGGGTGTACTCGCAGCTGAAATATGAGAGCGGCGTACACCGCGTGCAGCGGGTGCCGGCCACGGAGCAACAAGGGCGGGTACACACCTCGGCGGTGACCGTGGCGGTACTGCCCGAGGCGGAGGATGTGGATATCAAAATCGAGGCCAAGGACCTGCGCATCGACACTTTCTGTTCGTCGGGCCCGGGCGGGCAGTCCGTGAACACGACTTACTCCGCGGTGCGCATCACGCACATTCCCACCAATACAGTAGTCAGCTGCCAGGACGAAAAATCACAGATTAAGAACCGGGAAAAGGGAATGCGGGTACTGCGGGCGCGCTTGTACGAGATCGAGATGGAGAAGCAGCAGGAGGCTTTGGCCAAAGAGCGCCGGGCCATGGTCAAGTCAGGCGACCGCAGCGAGAAAATCAGGACTTATAATTTTCCGCAGAACCGGCTGACCGATCATCGCATTGGCTTCACCATCCACCAGCTGGACGCGGTGATGGACGGGAAGATTCAGCCGCTGATTGACGCGCTGATTACGCATTACCAGGCGGAAAAGCTCAAGCAGGAAGCGGCCAGCGTGGTGTAATCCGGCGCGTCACGCAGATGGAGGCAGATTCCCTTTTTTCCAGGTTGACCTTCCGCCGTGGTGAAATAGGGCAGTGGAACTGAAGCCTGCCTTACAGATCGCGGCGGCCCGGCTGACCGCGGAACGAGTGCCATCCCCGCAGATGAATGCGGAACTGCTGCTGCGTTTCATTCTGAACTGCGACCGCGCTTACCTGTTCGCGCATCCCGAACGCCAATTGAGTGCGGAGGAGGAGTCCCGCTACGAAGCTGCGCTGGCAGAGCGGGCGCGCGGGGTTCCGGCGCAATACATCACCGGCCACCAGGAATTCTGGGGCATGGATCTCATCGTAACCCCCGCGGTTCTGATTCCCCGGCCAGAGACGGAACATCTGATCGAGACGGTGCTGCAGCTTCGAGACTCAGGCTTTGGGCGCGGGAGCCCGGGGGCAAGACTGCGGATCGCGGAGGTGGGAACCGGCTCCGGCTGCATCGCGCTGGCGCTGGCAAAAGAGTTTCCAGCGGCTGAAATCCATGCTACGGACATTTCCGCGGCGGCGCTGGAAATCGCCCGCGCCAATGCGGCGCGGCATCAGCTGGAAAAACGGGTTCAATTCCATCAGGCGGACTTGCTGGGCAACCTGGCTCCGCCTTTCGACCTGATTGTTTCCAATCCTCCGTATGTAGGCGACTCTGAGGAAGACCAGGTGCAATTGGAGGTTCGCAAGTTTGAGCCGCGATCGGCGGTATTCGCAGGAACCCGGGGCACCGAGGTCATCGCCCGCCTGATTCCCCAAGCGCACCAAGCTCTGAAGCCGGGAGGCTGGCTGGTGTTCGAAATAAGCGGAACCATTGCGGATGAAGTCAGCCGGTTGCTGAGCGGCTGGGATGATACCGGTGTAATTGCCGACTTGCAGTCCATCCCGCGCGTGGTTCGCGCCCGCAAGCGGACAGCCTGAGTTGCCAGGAGCCTCTAGCGACGGGCGCTGGCGGGCTGGATCTCCTCGACGTCGACGATGTCGGTAGGATATTTCCCGGTATAGCAAGCCGAGCAATAGGAAACGCCTTCGCCTTCGCCGCAAGCTTTCTTGAGACCTTCCAAGGAGAGGTACGACAGGGAATCGGCGCCAATGTAGTCGCGGATCTCCTCGACGGATTTATTGGCGGCGATCAGCTGCTTGCGCGACGGCGTGTCGACGCCGTAGTAGCAGGGAGAGATGGTGGGAGGGCAGGAGATGCGCATGTGCACCTCGGTGGCTCCGGCGGAGCGGATCATGCGAACAATCTTGCGGCTGGTGGTGCCGCGAACGATGGAATCGTCGATCAGGACGACGCGCTTGCCCTCCAGCAGCGAACGAACCGGATTGAGCTTCAGCTTCACCCCGAAATCGCGGACACTCTGGCTAGGTTCGATGAAGGTGCGGCCCACATAGTGATTGCGGATCAGAGCGAAGCGAAACGGGAGGCCGCTCTCTGCGGCATAACCTACCGCCGCGGTGACGCCAGAATCCGGTACCGGGACTACGAGATCGGCGTCCACCCCGGCTTCACGCGCGAGCTGCCGTCCTAATTCCTCCCGGCTGGTCTGAACCGGTCTTCCAAAGACGAGGCTGTCAGGGCGGGAGAAATAAACATGCTCGAAAATGCAGGAGGATTGCGGCGCTGCGGTCGAGTAGAAGCGCGAACTCACTCCCTCGGGTCCGACCACGATGAGTTCCCCGGGCCGCACATCGCGGACGTAATCGGCGCCGATGAGGTCAAAGGCGCAGGTCTCGGAGGCGAAGACGATGGTGTCGCGCTTTTGTCCCTCTAACGCCGGAATTTTGCCCATGGCGAGAGGCCGGAAGCCGCGCGGATCGCGTACGGCGAAGACGCGGTCATTGCTCATCATGACCAGCGAAAACGCGCCGTCCACCCGGCGGAGCGCGTCGGCCATAGCTTCGGGAAGAGTCTGCTCTTTGGAGAGGGCGATCAAGTGAACGATGACTTCGGTATCGCTGTTGGTCTGGAAGATGGAGCCCTGGCTTTCCAGACGGGCACGGAGAGTGGTGGCATTGACCAGGTTGCCATTGTGCGCGACCGCGATCGCCCCTTTGTTGGACTGTACCAGGATGGGCTGGGCGTTGAGCAGGGCGGAATCCCCCGCAGTGGAGTAACGCGTGTGTCCAATGGCGAGGGTGCCGTGCAGTTTCGCGAGAACATCTTCCGTGAAGATGTCGGCAACCGATCCCATGGACTTGTGCACCCGCGAGGTCAGGCCGTCAGAAGAGACGATGCCGGCTGATTCCTGCCCGCGATGCTGCAAGGCATGCAGGCCGAGGTAGGCCAGTTTCTCCGCCTCGGGGTGCGAGAAGATGGCCACCACTCCACATTCATCGTGAAATTTGTCAGAAATCAGCATTTGGTCCTTAGCCTTTAACCCAGTCTCTCAAACCTGCAGCAATTCGGGATCGGTTTTCAGCGCCGCTTCCAGGGCGCCTTCGTACGCATCGTTCAATGTGGTGATGGTAGAGGAAACCACGATCTTGCCGTCCAACGCAATTTCCAGTTTGTGCGGAATGGTTTCACCGATCACATCGGCCGAAATCGAGTGCTTCCCTGCCACTTGTTTGATTCGCGGCAGGTTCCCGGGGTCGCAAGAGACGAGAATCCGGCCCGCATCTTCTCCAAATAGGACAGACTCGGCGAACAGGCCGCCGGAAGCCAGATTTACCCGCGCTCCTATCCCTTTGGGAAAGGCTTTTTCCGCCAAGGCGACGGCAATACCGCCATCGCTGCAATCGTGGGCGGAATCGAGCAAGTCATTCTGAATCAGCTCGATGATCGCCTTCTGCAAGGCCGCTTCTTTCTCCAGATCAAGCTCGGGAGGATATCCCCAGAGCGCGCCGAGAATTTCTTTGGCGTACTCAGAGGAGCCAAACTCGCATTCGGCATCGGTAATATCGCCGGGCTCGGCGGCGCGCAATAACACGATGCTGCGCCCGGCGGAGATGAAATGCATCCTGGCCGCCTTATGGACATTCTCGAGAACGCCTACCACGCCCAAAACCGGCGTGGGGTAAATGCCCTCACCCAGAGTCTCGTTGTAGAAGCTGACGTTGCCGCCGGTGATGGGAATCTCCAATTCCTCGCAAGCCTTGGTGATGCCGTCGATGGTCTGGGAGAACTGCCACATGATGTGGGGCTTCTCGGGATTGCCGAAGTTGAGGCAATTGGTGGCGCCGATAGGAGTCGCTCCGGAACAGGCGACCTTGCGCGCAGCTTCGGCGACCGCGTGCATCGCCCCCAGGCGAGGATCGAGATAACACCACCGGCCATTGCCATCCAGCGCCATGGAGAGGCCGCGGTTGGAGCCCTTGATGCGGATGACCCCGGCGTCGCCAGCGCCCGGGGCTTCCACAGTGTTGGTCTGGACCATGTGGTCATACTGCTGCCACACCCAGCGCTTGCTGCAGATATTGGGACTGGCGAGCAGAGTTCCAAGATGCCCGGTGAAGTCGTCAGCAGGCGCGAAGGCGACATGCGGCGGCTTGTCGCGGGGTACCGGGGGTTCCCAGCGGGCCAACGGGCGCTTGTAGAGCGGCGCCTCGTCGGTAAGCGCGGGATTGGGAATCTGGGCTACAACCTGGCCGTGCTGGAGCACGCGCAGCGTGTTGCCGGCCGTAACGGCGCCCACCTCAACAGCATCAAGCCCCCATTTTTCGAAAACGCGGAAGACTTCCTGTTCCCGGCCTTTTTGCGCGACCAGCAGCATGCGCTCCTGCGATTCGCTGAGCATGATCTCGTAGGGAGTCATGCCGGTTTCACGCTGGGGAACGCGGTCGAGCTCGATCTCGATGCCAACACCGCCACGCCCGCCCATTTCGCAGGTGGAGCAGGTCAGCCCGGCGGCACCCATGTCCTGAATGCCGACGATGGCGCCGGTCTGCATGGCTTCAAGGCAGGCTTCGAGCAGGAGTTTCTCCAGGAAGGGATCGCCAACCTGCACGTTGGGGCGCTTGGCTTCCGAAGCCTCGCTGAATTCTTCGCTGGCCATGGTCGCCCCGTGAATGCCGTCGCGGCCAGTCTTGGCGCCCACGTAGATCACCGGGTTGCCATCGCCGGCGGCCCGCGCGTAGAAAATTTCATTCTTGCGCACGAGACCCAGCGCGAACGCATTCACCAGGGGATTGCCTGAATAGCAAGGCTCGAACTTGACCTCGCCGCCCAAGTTGGGCACGCCGAAGCAGTTTCCGTAGGAGGCCACGCCGCTGACCACGCCTTCCATGATGGAGTGATTCTTGTGCAGTTCTGCCTGGGATAACGGTGTCGCGGCTGCGGCCGCATTCGTCGGCGAAGATTCTTGTCCTTCCCCCCGGACGAATGCGTCCGGGGCTACGTATTTAGTGATGGGGCCAAATCGCAAGGAATCCATTACCGCGACCGGGCGCGCGCCCATGGTGAAGATGTCCCGCAAGATGCCGCCTACACCTGTGGTGGCTCCCTGAAAGGGCTCGATGAAGGAGGGATGATTGTGCGATTCGATTTTGAAGGCGCAGGCCCAGCCGTCCCCGATATCGATGATCCCGGCATTCTCGCCCGGGCCCTGCAGGACGCGCTTGCTGCGGGTGGGGAGGCGTTTCAGGTGAATGCGCGACGATTTGTAGGAGCAGTGCTCGCTCCACATCACGCTGAAAATGCCGAGTTCGGTGAGAGTCGGCTCGCGTCCACCGAGGAGCTGTTTGATCTTTTCGTACTCGTCCAGGGTGAGGCCGTGCTGCCGGATCGTCTCCGGGGAAAGGGCAGAGGTCAAGGAAGTAACCATGGGAAGGAGTTTCTATTGTCGCATTTTGGGGCGCCCCTCGGATAGGGGTTGCTGCGAAGCTGGTGCAGTCGCGGGCGGGATTCTCCTGCTAGGATTTCAACGTATGAAGTCGATCGTAATAGGCACGGCGGGGCACATCGATCACGGAAAAACGGCGCTGGTGAAGGCGCTCACCGGCATCGACGCCGACCGGCTGGAGGAGGAGAAGCGGCGGGGAATCACCATCGACCTGGGATTTGCGCATATGGACTTGAAGATGCCGGACGGCCAGGAGCTGCGGCTGGGCTTTGTGGATGTTCCCGGGCATGAGCGCTTTGTCCGAAACATGCTGGCGGGCGTGGGCGGGATCGACCTGGTTCTGCTGGTGATCGCGGCGGATGAGTCCATCAAGCCACAGACCCGCGAGCACTTCGACATCCTGCAGCTGATCGGAGTAAAACGCGGGATCACGGTTCTGACCAAGGCAGACGCGGTGGATGAAGAAACTCTGGACGTTGCGCGGCTTGAGGCCGAGGAGTTTCTGCGCGGAAGCTTTCTGGAGCCGCCCCGGGCTCCGGTGGTAGCGGTGAGTTCGAAAACGGGAGCCGGGCTCGAGGACCTGAAGCGTGCGATCGCGGCAGCGGCGGCGGAGGTCCCCGCAAGAGACACTGAGGCTATGGCCCGGCTGCCGATTGACCGCGTCTTCTCGATGAAGGGATTCGGAACCGTCATTACGGGGACTTTGATCTCGGGAACGATTCACAAGGATGAAGAGCTGCAGGTATTCCCGAGCGGGGACCGAGTACGGGTGCGGGGAGTGCAGGTGCACGGACAGGAGTCGGAGAAGGCGGCGGCGGGACAGCGGACGGCGCTGAACCTGGCGGGAGCGAGAACCGCGGACCTGGCGCGGGGAATGAGCCTGGCGCCTCCCGATACATTCGCTGCGGCCAGTACGCTGGATGTGCGGCTGCGGTTGCTGGCCGGCGCACCGCGAGCTTTGAAAGATCGGTCCCACGTGCACTTCCATGCCGGGACCATGGAGACCGCAGCTGAGATCGTGCTGGACGGCGTCACAGAAGCGGCGCGAGCGACCGAGGTTTTTGCCCGCCTCAAGCTGGCGGACCCGGCGCTATTGCTTCCGGGTGACCGCTTTATCATCCGGCAGTTCTCCCCGGTGGTAACGATCGGGGGAGGGATCGTCCTGGACGCCAGGCCAGTCTCGCGGACATTCCGTCAGAATCGCGATCTGGAGATCTTCGCGGAAGGGGATTCCGCGGCAATTCTGCAAGCCCGGATCGCCCGCCGGTTCGACAAAGGAACGGATCTCACGGAACTGGTGAAGGAGACGGGCTGGACCAGGAGCAGGATCGAATCCTGGCTGGCGAGTGCAATTGCGGGCGGCGAGATCATCCGGGCCGGAGAGACGCTGCTGGTGTCCAGCGCGCTGGAGGCGCTCAGGAAGCAGATCCTGCCGGCGCTGGAAGAATTTCACCGCAGGAATCCGCTGGTCAGTGGGATCAACAAGGAGGAATTGAGAGTTCAGACCGGGGCAGGCGGGGTTGTGTTTCAAGCCATTCTGGAGAGGCTGGAGCAGGAAAAAAAGATTGAAGTGAGTGGAGAGCTGGTTCGCCTGACCGGGCGGGGCGTAGTGATGAAGGACGAGGAGGCGGAATCCAAGAAGAAAATTGAAGACGCGTTTGCCGCCGCGGCACTAAGAGTACCGGCCCTGCACGAGGTTATTGCCGGACTCAGGATCGACAAGGTGAGGGCGCAAAAGATCGTGACTCTGCTCCTGCGGGAGAAGGTTCTGACCAAGATTTCCGACGAACTTGTTTTTCATCGCAGCGCCCTCGAGGAACTCCGCAGGCAGATGGCGGCGCAGAAAGAGAAGTCTCCGACCATCGACGTCGCAACCTTCAAGGAACTCACGGGAGTCAGTCGAAAGTACGCCATTCCCCTATTGGAATATCTTGACCGCGAGCGCGTGACCCGGCGCGTGGGTGATGCCAGGCAGATTCTTTAACCCTAACCCTCTCCCCACGGAGGCGGTTAAGAATTCCTAATTCCAACTTCCCTTGCAGCCTGGACGAAATGCGCGGTTTTTGACGTAACCGAAAGCTGACACGCGCTACCTCGAACAACAGATCGCAGCTTTTCAGTGTGGGCGTCAAGGAAAGTCTGCCCCTGGCCGATAACCAGGGAAAGGCTTGCATGAAGACGCTCATGGTTTTGGCAGTGAGTACCTGCCTGGCTTGGGTTCCGGCCCAGGCTCAAAGCAGCACGGAAGAGCGTGACACGCAATCAAAACTGATCGCGCTGGAGCAAGTAGTGCGCGTGCAAGCTCTGCCTAGCAAAGACGTCAAAACACTGGAGATGTTCCTGGCGGATGAGTTCGTGCTGGTCACCCTGGAAGGACGAATGGAAAGCAAGGCGGAGACGTTCGCAAATATCCAAGAGCTCAACAGCTTGCACTATGTGATGAATGAGGTGCAGGTGCGCGTACACGGAAGTACCGCGATCGCGACCGGGCTATTCCGTATGAGTGGCGTGCAACGGGGCAAGCCGTTTGTGCGGCAAGGCCGCTTTCTCGATACCTGGCTGAACCACGACGGGCGCTGGCTGCTAATTTCAAGTTTGTCGACACCGACGGGGTAGTGTAAGCGCCACGCCGATCCAGGGCGCGAGGAGATGCTTGTGAGACTGGCCGGATTGATGCTGCTTGTGATGGCACTCGATATAGCCGCGCCGGCGCAGGATATGGCTGATCCGGGAACGGTCGCCGTTATTCGAGAGTTGGAGAAACAATGGACCACCGGACACGCGAGCAATGACAACCGGTCACTGGCGCTCATTTTTGATAACGCTCTGGTCTATCTCGAATACGGGCACCTTGTAAGCAAGGGGGAATACTTATCGAGAATCAAGACACAGGCCTCCAGCCTGGACCGGATCACCATGGAATCTTCCGATGTTCGCCTCCGGGGACGAACTGCGCTGGTCGTCGGCATCTACCGGGAGACCCAGGTCAGGTCCGGAAAGTCCACGGTCCGGCGTTGGCGGTTTGTGGATACCTGGGTATATAAAACAAGCGGCTGGGTGCTGATCGCGGCCGGCGCCGCTCCTATCGAGAACTGAACTTTAGGTCTTGCAGTCCCGAAGTGTCCCCGCTGAATTGAAACAGATACTTGTCATGCGGGTGCTTCGTTATTACAGTGCGGGGCAGGCCGCGGGAGTAAACGCATGAGATGGATCTGTATTCTCTGGATTTTCATGTACGCAGGCAGCCTTCCCACGCCCGCGCAAGATACGGAAGCGGCAGTGAAGTCCCGAGTCATGGCGCTCGAAAAGCTGTGGAACCAGGCCTACAAGTCGGGCGATACGAAGGCGCTTGATTCGATCCTTGACGATGGCATCGTGCTGGTAAATGACGACGGATCCATGCAGACCAAAGCAGAGTTTCTGGCGACGGTGAAGGCGCCGGCGCCCGCCACGGCGCAGCAGCAACAGGTCTCACCGGAGTCGTTCAGCGTCCACGTATACGGCAGCGTCGCGATCGCTACCGGAATCATGCGGGTCAAAGGTGAGGAAGGTGGCCGGCCGTATAACCGGCGCGAGCGCTTTGTGGACACATGGGTCTACAAGCACGGGAATTGGGTGTGCGTTGGCACGAATGCCACACCGGTTCTGCACTGAAAGGGAGATCCGCTTCTAAAGGCTGCCAGCCGGCACTCTCGACGTAAGGGAAACATCTTTTCCCTGGTCCTCTTCATGAGAGGGATGCAGCGCCGATACGCGAGGAGAGGACTCGCTGCGCTCGGGCAGGTATTCGTAACATTCCAGCCGTACGGCCACTCCGATTTTGCTCCGCGGGGAACCGGAAGCCGCGGGGGGGTAGGCAGAACTGGGGCGAACGATGCGCAGAATGCGGCCTTTACAGCGCACCGGCATGCTGGCTCCCAAGGTGATCTCCGAGGGCATGCGGAGGGTGAGTTCGATCTCAGCACCTTCGGTGAGCGCCGCATCGGTAAGGAAAAATACCCCGCGCGAGCTCAGGTCCTGGGTGAATCCGACGCCTTCGATCCCGTCGAGTGTTTGGCGGAACGAGGTTGCCAGAAGGTAGGGGAATCGCTGTCCAACCCGGCGTTCAATTCGAACTGGAGAAGTGGTCATGGGGTCACTTCCTTTGACCGAACCGCCGAAAAGCGCAGGTCCAAACTTTAGCTCAGTTGGGACCATAAGAAAAGTTACAAGTTAGTCATCATCGACGGATGGGGGCCACCCCCTGTCGCCCCGGGGAATACGGTGCCGGGCGAGTCGCGGGTGGGAAATGACCAGGAACTACTGTGGATTCCGCTGTCGATGGATCTCGTCTAACCGCTTCTTGAGATACTCCCGGTATTCCTGCTGTAACCTGGGGTCCTTGGGCGAGCCGTAGATATCGGAGGATTTGTACTTTCCCTCGTCGAATTTCTTTCTCGTCCATTCGTCATGAATATGGGTCTCGTCGGCATGGTCCAAAACGTCCTTCACAAATTGCGGAGGGACGAAATAAACGCCCTCCCGGTCTCCGACCACGAGATCACCGGGCATGACGGTCACGCCGCCGATGCGGATGGGAACGTTGATACCGGTTAACATTATGTTGCCAATGGGCGTCGGATCGGCCGCTCGGAAGTAGGCCGGCATATCCATGTTGGCGATGCCGTCCAGATCGCGAATGCTGCCGTCCACTACCAGTCCGCCGCCGTGCGTAGCCTTCATGACGTAATAGAAGAGATTGTCGCCTACGATGGTGCCATCCACTTTTTTCCCGAACAAATCGACGACCAGCACATCGCCGGGCTGAAGCATGTCGATGGCAGTTTGATTGGTGAGGCCTGCCAGGCCCCGCTGCCTGGCTTTCTCCGTGGCCACATGTTCGACATCAGCCCGCAGCGGCATGAACTGCACGGTGAACGCGCGCCCCACCAGAGTCTTGCCGGGGTGAAGAATCTGAAACCCGTCCGCATACTGGTTTCTGAAGCCCTCCTCCTGGAGTCCGGCCCAGACTTCTTCGGAGGACAATTCACGGGCTCGCTCGATCATCGAATCGGGCACCTTAGGCCTCCCATCAGGAAGCCTGTCGAAGGGGGACTTGGCCGTGTAGTCAATTAATTCCTGCCTGGGAAAGGTAACCAGCTGGGCGTACGCGCCGCTGGATGTGAGCAAGGCCATGGCACATAAAGTCTTGGCCAGGAGGGTGCCGGTCGTGAATCGGAGCATAGGGGATCTCACCTCACCGCGGGGAATGAGACTTGCATTTGCCAACGAGTTTACAATTCTATTTCTCAATTTTGATCTTTTCGCAAGCCCACGAAGTTTAACGCAGGCCGCATGACTTCGCACGGAAGGGGAATACCCATGCGTGAAAAGAGCCTTGGAAGGTGGGGACGCCGCGAGGTTCTGCAGACCTCGGCCATGGTGTTGGGGGGAACTCTCCTGGGCGATGCCGTGGCAGCCTACCCGCAGTCCATTAACCGGAATTCAAGTCCTTCAACTCTGAAGATCACCGATCTGCGGGTGGCCACGGTGGTGAAGCCAGGGCCGAGTCCTTGTCCAATTATCCGGATCGATACGAATCAGGGCGTGTACGGGTTAGGGGAGGTCCGGGACGGCGCCAGTCCAACCTACGCTCTATTCCTGAAAAGCCGCATCGTGGGCGAGAACCCGTTACAACTTGACAGGATTTTCCGCAAGATCAAGCAATTCGGCGGACACGCGCGCCAGGGAGGCGGGGTATGCGCGATTGAGATGGCTCTCTGGGATATCGCGGGCAAGGTCTATAACGCTCCGGTGTACGCGCTGCTCGGAGGCGGCAAGTTTCGCGACCGGATCCGCATCTATGCCGATACTACAGAATCGAAGGATCCCAGAATTTACGCGCAGCGCTTGAAGGAGCGCAAGGAGGTCATGGGGCTCACTTGGCTCAAGATGGACCTGGGGATCGAGATGGTGGCGGACACGCCTGGAACAGTCACCAACCCCACGGATATAAACCAATGGGAAGCCAACCAGCTTGCGCATCCCCTGTTAGGCATGGAAGTGACGGACAAAGGCATTGCCATGCTCGAGCAATATGTTGCCGCGGTGCGGGAGGCGGTGGGAATGGAAATTCCGCTTGCCATCGATCATCTGGGGCATTTAGGCGTCAAGTCGATCATCCGCCTCGGGCGTGCGTACGAGAAATACAGCCTGTCGTGGATGGAAGATGTGATTCCCTGGATGTACACGGATCTGCTGAAGCAGATTTCCGACGAAAGTCCCACTCCCATTCTCACCGGAGAGGACATCTACCTGAAAGAACCGTTCCGAGTGCTCTGTGAGAAACACGCCGTGAGTAAGATCCAGCCGGACCTGGCAACCTCCGGGGGCATCCTGGAGACGCACAAGATCGGCGACATGGCCGAAGAACTGGGAATCCCGATGGCTTTGCACTTTGCCGGCACCCCGATTGCGTGCATGGCCAATGTGCATTGCGCGGCTGCCACGCAAAATTTTCTCGCGCTGGAGAATCATTCTCTCGACGTGCCGTGGTGGTCGTCCCTGGTGCTCGAGGGGGTCAAATCTCCGATCGTGAATCACGGCTGGATCGATGTCCCCGACCGTCCCGGGCTGGGCATTACGCTTAATGAGGAGATCGTGCGGCAGCACCTGGCCCCTGGGACAGGATATTTCGAGCCTACTCCGCAATGGGACCAGGAGCGTTCGTGGGACAGGTTGTGGAGCTAGAAGGTGGCCTCATTGTTTCCTCTGCGTTTCGAGAGAGTCCGCACATGAGGGATCGTTCCCTTTATTGAGACGCCTGTATAATTTGCCGTTTCACCTCAACTCGACCAGGACTTGCAATGCTAATCCGGGTGTTCAAGGACAAGACTGAATTAGGCCAGGCGGCCGCGGAGCAGGCAGCCAATGCCATTCGCCGGGCGATCTCCGAGCGCGGCCGGGCTCGCATCATCGCCGCCACCGCCGCTTCGCAACTCGAGTTTCTGAACGCGCTTACCCATTCCCCCGGTATCGACTGGACCAAGGTTGAGGCGTTCCATCTTGACGAGTACATAGGCCTGCCCATCAAGCATCCGGGGAGCTTTCGCAAAATGCTGATGGAGCAACTGGTCAACAAGACGGGAATCAAGCATTACCACTTGCTGGATGGCGATGGAGAAGACCCGTCGCTGGTGGTTCGCGAGGCAGGCAAGCAGCTGGCATCGGCGCCGATCGATATTGCATTTCTCGGCATTGGTGAAAACGGGCACATCGCATTCAATGATCCCCCGGCGGATTTCGATACCGAAGAGCCTTACATCATCGTGAATCTCGATGAGGCCTGCCGCCAGCAGCAAGTGGGCGAGGCCTGGTTCGCGGATTTGTCACAAGTGCCGAAACAGGCGATCTCGATGTCGGCGCGACAGATTCTCAAGGCCAAAGAGATTCTGGCGGTGGTTCCCGATACCCGTAAGGCGCAGGCGGTGAAAGCCTGTTTTGAGGGAGAGATCAATCCCATGGCCCCGGCTTCGATTCTGCGGCGCCATTCGAACGCGACGGTTTACCTGGACACCAACTCGGCATCGTTGCTGAGCCCAAGGCTGCAGGCCGTTTTGAAGCAAGATTCAGAAGTTGTCGTGTAGCAGGTCCTGAAAGACCGTTAAGGCAAGTCTCGCGGTACGATTTTTTCTGCGGCAGGGCAGTTATCGGGATGGGACCTCGAGGACTGCGTCAGCCCGCGGGGATGTCAGCGTCTTCCGGGGATCCACAGCAAGCCAGCAAATCGCTCCCACAACGCACAAGCCAGCGGCGACCAGGAAAGAAGCTGTCCAGCCGTAGCGTACGGCGATCCAGGGAGTGAGCGAACCGGTCAAGGCTCCGCCGATTTGCCCTCCCATGTTCATAAATCCTGAGACGGATCCGGCTGAGGCTCCGGCGATATCGGCTGTGACGGACCAGAACGAACTCTGCGACAGGTAAAGTGCCCCGGCGCCGCCCGCAAGCACCACGCTCGCCAGCCTCACTCCCTGCACCTGCGACCCAAAGGCGATGAAGATTCCGGCGACGGCCATGGCAAAGGCGGCAAGACCGCACCGCCCCATCCGCGGTCCGCGCCGCTTGGTCAGGTAATCGTTCACCGTTCCGCCTAAGAGACAGCAGGCCAGCATCGCCAGGAAGGGCAGCATGGAATAGAAAGCACTGGCTTTGAGATCGAGCCCCCGCACTTTCGCGAGGTAGCGGTAGAACCAGCTGAAAAATATCCATGCAACGTAGCCATAGCAGAAGTAGCTTACGGTGACGGCCCAGACCTCCCGGCTCTTTACCACGCGCTTCCAGGGCACAAGGACGTCAGGCGCGGGGACGGGATCGGGTGAATCGCCAGCGAGGGTAATTCCAGACTGAATCGCGGAGAGTTCAGCGGCAGAAACACGCGGGTGTTCCGAGGGATTATCGCGAGCGGCAAAGAACCAGACCGCCCCGGCGATGAATCCAATCACCGCGCAGACCCAGAAAGAGGAGCGCCATCCGTAATGGACCATCAAATAGGTGATCAAGGGCGGCGTTAGACCAGCTCCGGCGCCCACTCCGGCAAAAATCCAGCCGTTGGCAATTCCGCGCTCCCGGACCGGGATCCAGCGCGCGATGAACTGGTTGGCTGCGGGATAGATGACGGCTTCGCCAGCGCCGAGCAAAAAGCGGACCGCCACAAACAGGTACAGGGCGCCGCTGACATTAGCGGGCACGAGCGCCGTAAGGGCGGTAAAAATCCCCCACCAGACGACTCCTGCCGTCAAGACCCGGCGCGGCCCGAAACGATCGGCCAGGGCACCGCCCACCGTTTGAAACAACGCGTAGCCCGCCACTAAGGCGCTGAAGACTTTTCCCAGTTCCACATCAGTGAGGTGGTAGGCATCGACGATGGATCCGCCTGCAATGGAGATATTGACCCGGTCGAGATAGGATACGGCGCTCAGGACGAAGAGCCAGAACACCAGAAACCATCGCACTCGGCTTGTATTTGCGGTGGGCATGTCTGGATCAGAGGCGCCCGAATTTCTTCACGGCTTGCACGATGGATTTCAACTGCTCGATGACGGGATACATGGCATGCTCCTTATAGTCCATCTGCTCGGCCAGGGTAAGCACGGCTTGCGCCTGCGACTTTGGCACCACGGCGACACCGTCGCTATCAGCCACAACAATATCATCCGGACTGACGGGGACTCCGTTGCAGAGCAGGCTGATCTGGGCTCCCGCAAAGCGGTAATGATGGACCGAAGTGGAAGGAACGATTCCAGTGGCAAACACGGGAAAACCAATCTTGCGCAGATAGGCTACGTCGCGCACTCCGCCGTCAATCACCGCGCCGGCGTACCCGCGGGCGGCCATGGCAGTGCCCATCAGCCCGCCCATTCCCGCAATGTCTTCCCCGTCTTCCACCGCCATCACGTAAACGGAATCGGCGGAGCCCTGATCGATGGCTTCCAGCATCCCGCTGAGGGCTTGGGGATCCTTGTTGCCTTCGTCTTTCTTGAGCTGAACGGTTCGAGCATATCCCGCAAACTTGGCGGTGAAGATCGGCTGCATGCGGTGGCTCATGTACATGCGTTTGCCCGTGATCTGCTCGAGGGCGTCGGAAACAGAGGCAACTTCCACGCGGCGGAATCGAGCGATGACATCCTTGTCGCCGGATCCGGCGGCAGCGGCGGGAGTGGATTGCGCGCGGGCGAGGCGAATTTGAGCAAAAGATGCGGCAAGCAACAGCAATGCCGCCACTACTGCGATGACGCGCGCTTTGGAAAAGGGTTGATGGGAGTGCATTCCGTCCTCCGTTCGATGTGAAGGCGGACTCTAACATTTATCGCGCCATCTTTGAAAGAGCCCCCGCTGATTCACCCCGGATCAGACAGGCGCGGAGTGTTCATTCGAAGGTGCTGTGGAAATGCCCCGGTGGTATTGAAGTGCCTTTCACGTTCGCGCCAGGTGCTGAACGATATTGGCGCGATGTGACCTGAGCGAAACTCCGCCGGTCTTCCAACAGGCGCTTCCTCCTTTCGGTCTGTGAGGGGCAACAAAGAGGGCTTGTTTCCCACCCTGTAACCTGGATTACGAATTATTTCTTACACTTTCGTGTTGTTTCGAATCTGATGTACTATCTCTGGTATGCGTTGATAACCTGCGCGCTTACTGGAGGAGACCATGGATCGACGCGCTTTCTTGAAGTCCACCGCCGCAACCGGACTCGCCGTTGGTCTGCTCAAGGGGCGAGGCCGCGCCTCTGTCCCGGAACACAGCTGGGAGAAATATGATTGGGGATGGGTGCCGCCGGTTCCCGACCGGCTCTATCAAGGGCCGTTCCCGCAGTACGGTCCCTGCGCGGTTGTTCCCGATAGCGATGTCTCGATGATCACGTCCCCGTCCAGGGACATCGTCAGCAATTACGGAATGGGCCTCATTGTTTATCTTTCGGACGATACCGGGCCCCTTAAGGTCCCCGGCCAGAGCCAGGAACGAACCCTGGAGGATCTGGTCAAGCTCCCCTTCGTGCAGAAGGTCTACCTCCGTCCGAACTGGCGCGAGGTGCAGAAGCAGCCAGGCCGGCTGGACTTTGCGGAGTGGTGGAAGATTGCGTTCGATCTGGCACGGCGCTACGACAAGCCCATCGGGTTCCGAGTCCAGCTGGAGAATCCCGACGTTCCCGAACCGGGGATGCCGGACTTCCTTCTCCACAAGGTCCCCTACGTGAAGCTCAAAGGGGAGTGGAAAGGCAATCCGTCGGAGATGCGCTACCGGAAAGACAACCGTGTGCCGCAATACGATCATCCGGCCTATCAGGCTGCGTTTCGCGAATTGAACGAACTGCTGGCGGCCGAGTTCAATAGTCATCCGCAGATCGAGTTCATGGACACGATGATGTACGGTTTTTGGGGCGAAGGACACACCTGGCCCTACGAGGGCAATCCCTTCCCCAGCCAGTTAGCCGCGGAACGGACATGGGCCGCGATGTTTGAGCTGCAGCTCGAACACTGGACCAAAGTCCCGCTCGCCACCAACACTCAGCCCGACTTCAGCAACGTGGGCAATGCGGACCTGCTTGATCGCACCATGCGGACCGGCAACTGGCTGCGTACGGACACGATCTTTATTGAGAACACTCAGATCGAGGCATTGAGTTACCGTCCACCGTGGGCCGCGGCGATCTGCGAGGTCGGTTTCACCACCGGCGATCCAAAGGATCTTCAGATCGACGAAGATGGAATCACCTACAACGAGCAGATTATTTCTCATGCCGCCGACGTGGGGATCAACTATCTATCGGTGTGGAGTTGGCACAATCAATCGGTCCGCAGCATTTCGAGCTACTACGAGAAGTTTCCCGGGCCGATCGATGAGATAGCGCGTCAGATCGGCTATCGCATCCGCCCGTCGTTTATCTGGACGTTCAAGCGGGACGGAGTTACTGGCCTGGTGATCGGGCTGGCAAATGATGGAATTACGCCTGTTCCCGGAGTGCTTCGACTGAGCGTGCTGAGTGAAGACAACAAGGTTAACGTGTCAGGCTGTGTCGATCCCGGGTATCCCAAGCCGGAGGGCATTCACCAGGCGATGCTGATGCTGCCGGCAGGAACAAAATGGGAGGGCCTGCGGCTGAAAGCGGAACTGGAAGTGAAGGGGATGCGTCATCCGGTCCGGTGGGCGTGCAAACAGAAGGTCAATTCGGATGGCTCGTTAACCCTGCGCCACAATTACAAACCTGACCAGCCGCTGGTGTAGGGGCGAGCCGGTCTGATGGCGAGCAGGGAAGGCGTTTCAATAATCCGCAGAAGGGGCCTCTGGCGCCCTGGAGTTATGAGCGGGATATTCACTTCAGAACTCGCTGCAAGTCCGATTACTCGTGTGGAATATCAGAGACAAGGAAGAAATAGCCGACTCGGCCTCCGGTTTCACGAGGGAAATCGCCAAAAATGGGCGAGAGCGCGTCTTCCAGAAAGTGAAGGCCAGAATTCTCTGCAGCCGAGACAATCTGGCGGAGAGGGAGGGATTCGAACCCTCGGTACAGGTGTTAGCCCGTACAACGGTTTAGCAAACCGCCGCATTCGGCCACTCTGCCACCTCTCCGCGACGATTTTGGACAGTTTACCACGTTGCAT
>DASREX010000117.1:0-8298 GCA_035651855.1 Candidatus Sulfotelmatobacter sp. | reverse complement strand
TGACCGCGATCTGTTCCCCCGCCCCAATGCTGAGTGCCAGCCGCTTCCACAAATGAAAGCGCCCCGCCACCAGTCCGGGAGAAAGGAAAACCTGCTTGTCGCCGTCCAGTCTTCCGTTGGGCCAGAAGGTTGCGTTGATTTCAATCTCCGGCCACAGCTTGCGCAGGACATGGTACTGGAAGGCGGTGTTATATAACACGGGCGTGCCCGTCTTTCCGCGTCCGCCGGTGGGAATGGTCCAGCCCAGGGTGCTCTGGAAATCGAAATGGCCAAAACCCTTCCCGAAGGCAATCGTAGGGGTGATAGACCCGTACTCGGAGGCGAATCTGCCATGCGGAATGCTGCCTCCCAGAAACGCGCTGACAATATAGTTGCCGTGCTCTTCATTGCCGGTCAGGAAGCGGTACTTCAGCAGCAGCGGAATATTTCCGAAGCCATCCGGCCCCATGGCTGGAACCTGGTAGGGAGGCACCCCAATGATGATTTCCGTCTGCCGGGTCGGAATCAACTCCAGCCCTTTGCCTGCCCCATAGTTCACAGCCGTGCCCACGGCCACCGGCGTCCACACAATGTCGGAGCGGAACTCTTCTTCCAGCCGCGGCGTGGTGGTAAACAGGGGAGTGATCCAGTGCGGCTGCGCCGCCTGCGTTTCCGTCACCCGGCTGAACCATTTGGCGAAGTAGCCGTCCTGGGCCGACAGGTTCAGGCAGGGAAGAAGGCAGGCTAGCGAGATGAAGACGATGCTGCGAAAATTGACTCCCAAGAATAATCTCCCGTTGTGCTTGTAGAAGTGATCTATATTAAACGATTTTAAATTAAATAAGTATACGACTCTATATGACCTGCCCCAGGTGCCCCGGGGATGCCCACGGTCCGCCGGGACCCTCTGCCATCTGGGGTGACAGGCTGTAAAATCAGCCTCAAAGCCATGCGAATCACGAGCCGGCGCGGGACCATCGTCTTCTTCCTCTGCCTGGGCATTGGTCTGGTTGCCCTGGCCGTCGCGCTCAATGTCGGCTGGATCATCCTCAACTGGCGCGAAGGCGTCCTGCTCTTTTTCGGCATCATCTTCTTCGCGCTTATCATTGCCGGCATGGTGGTCAATACCATCTTCCTGGTGCGCGAGGTGAGACGCAGCGAGCAGCATGACAGCTTCATTAACGCCGTCACCCACGAGTTGAAAACGCCCATCGCTTCCATTCGCCTGCACCTGGAAACGCTGCAGCGGCGCGAACTGCCCGATGACCGAAAGCAGGAGTTCTACCGCGTCATGCTGAGCGATGCCGACCGGCTCGCCGACACCGTGGAGCAGGTGCTTCGCGCCGGACGCGCAGGCGACAAGAAGGCTGGCCGCGAAAAGGCCGAGGTCGATTTCTCCCAGTTGGTGCGCGATTGCATGGAGGCCATCCGCACCCGCCATCACTTGCCCCTCGCCGCCCTGCGCTACGAGCAGCCGTCCAGCCAGGGCGACGGCGTGCGGGTCCTGGGCAGCGCCGAAGATCTGCGGACCGCCGTTTCCAACGTCCTCGAGAACGCGGTGAAATATTCCGCAGCGAACATTGATGTGGAGGTGCGCCTGGAGACTCCCGATCCCCGGCGGGTGGTCCTGAGCGTGCGGGATCATGGCGTGGGCATCGCTCCGCAAGACTTGAAGCGAATCTTCAAACGCTTTCACCGCGTCGGAAATCGTTCCCTGGCGCACATCAAGGGCACCGGCTTGGGATTGTTCATCGTGAAATCCATTGCCCGAAAGCACGGAGGCAATGCCTCGGCTGCCAGCGCCGGAGAGGGGCACGGCACCACCGTGACCATCGAATTGCCCAGGCTCGAATCCTCGCAGAGGGCGGACGGGTGAGCCGGGTCCTGGTAGTGGAGGACGAGGCGCACCTGGCGCAGGGGCTGCGTTTCAATCTCGAGGCCGAAGGTTACCAGGCCGAGGTCGTCGGTGATGGCGAGAGCGCGACCGATCTCCTGCTCGCTCAACAGGAGAAGTTTGACGCGGTGGTGCTCGACATCATGTTGCCCGAGAAGGATGGTTTCCAGGTGGTCTCGGAGTTGCGCGCCGCGCGAAATTACGTGCCCGTGCTGATGCTCACCGCTCGCGGCCGCCCCGAGGATGTGCTGAAAGGTTTTGCCTCGGGCGCGGATGACTACCTGGCAAAACCTTTTGAGCTTTCCATCCTGCTCGCCCGCTTGCAGGGACTGCTGCGCCGCAGTGAGTGGATGCGGGGACAGCATGGGGCGGCCCTCCGTGACGCAGATTCCGGCAGCGTCGGGGACTTTGGCAGTTTTTCCTTTGCCGGACGGACGATTGACTTCGGCGCGCTGGAACTGCGCTCCGAGCACAGCACCATTCATTTGACCTTGATGGAATCGGAGTTACTGCGCCATCTGGTCCGCAATGATGGCAAGATCGTCTCCCGCAAGCAGATCCTGGAGGAAGTTTGGGGCCTGCACGAGGATACCGATACGCGCGCCATCGACAATTTCGTGGTCCGCCTGCGCAGGTATATCGAGGACGATCCGGGACATCCCCGCCATCTGCTCACGGTGCGCGGCGTAGGCTACCGCTTCCTGGCCAGGCCGGAGAAGAAGTAAATTCCCTTTCCTGGCCAGGCCGGAAAAAAAGTAAATTCCCTGTCATCCCGAGCGAAGCAGAATTGCCGTTTTTCGGCAATTCTGCGAAGTCGAGGGACCCTGCGGCTTGTCATCCCGAGCGAAGTCGAGGGACCTTGCGCTAGTCATCCCGAGCGAAGTCGAGGGACCCTGCGCTTGTCATCCCGAGCGAAGTCGAGGGACCTTGCGCTTGTCATCCCGAGCGAAGTCGAGGGACCTTGCGTCTTCTTTCGCGATGCTTAATTACTCTCCCCTAGGCGCGGCAGAGTTCGCTCATTAAGGTCTCGCGCCGCCGCAGCGCGACCTGGTCCATTCGCCCCAGCACCGTCAGATAGATGGGAATAGAGATCGCCGCCAGAATCAGAAACAGCAGAACCGCGATCCACAGATTGTGATAAAGCCTGGCCAGTGCGAACACTCCGATGCCGCAACCCACAATGACGATCTGCATCCCGAAACTGGCCAGCACCGTCGTCTGCGTGACGTTCTGCCGCCCGAATGCCGAGAAATCCCGCTTCTTCGGAGAGTACAGAGACAGCAGGTTCCCGGTGGTGAAATTCAGCGGGGCGGCAAACAGAAGGCCCGCAACCGTAGCCACGGTCACCGCCAGATGCGGCGCCCCATAGAGGTAGCTCACCGCAATCCATGCCAGGATTGTATTGAGCACGGTGATGGTGGCATGGGTCAGATTTTTCCCCAACATAATCTGCCGGAAATTTACCGGGGACGCGTAAAAGAACTGAATGCCCCCGGTGTCGGCCCCGAAGCTGTTGTAAACGAGGTTCGTAAGCACCAGCAGTGCGTAGGCCGCGGCCCCCGGGAACGCCATGTCGGGCGTGCGGTTCAAGGTTCCGCCATGTCGCACCGGATTCAGCGGTCCCATGCGGAAGACCAACAGCATGAACACCGGCATGATCAGCGTCAGCAGCATCGGACCGCTGCGCGCCAGGTAGCGCATCTCTTTCTCGAAGACCGCCGCCACCGCTGCCGGGACGCCCGGAACATTCCACCCCACCTGCGGAACCTGCGCCGGAGGCGTTAGAGGCCGCGCGGCCGTCTCGCTGAGACTTTCGCCGGCGAATTGAGCGCGGATGCGAATGTGCAGCAGGTAGCCCGCTCCCAGGCTCAGCGCCGCGAGAAACAGCAGTGAAGTAAACCCCGCCATTACCTTGGCATGTAAAACCTGGGCGATCGCGTCGGCTGCCAGGCCCGGAGGCAGCACCGCCTGCACCTGCGCTCCGATCTCGAGGCTGCGGCGCAACTCCGGGTGCGTTCCGTGGTTGAGGTGCTCGACGATCGGGCCGATCAGCTGAAAGCTCAGCATCAGCAGGATGAAGATCACGCCGAAGATCTCCCGCGTCCGGCGCTGCGCCAGCCAGCGCTCGAGCCAGGCGAACACCATCTGCATCAGCAACAGGTTGAAAACCGCGAAAGTCACCAGAACCAGAACAGCCCAGGGAAACAGCAGAGGCTGTGCAATGGTCGCGCCCAGCAGGACTCCCAGCAGGCCAACGCTGCCGATGGCACAGGCGGGATCGAAGAAGCCAAAGGCCAGGCGGACCAGAAAATACGAGCGGTAGGTCAGCGGAAAGCGCAGCAACTCCGTCGAGTCCGGGTTGTTCGTGAACGCCGTCGCCATGACCGGGAAGAATTGCCAGAACATAAACACGGGCCAGAGAATCACGGCCAGAAATTCCGGCTTGCCTTGGGAGACCAGTACGTAGGAGAAGAATGACGCCACCAGGAAGCCGCCGAGACCGCCCACCGCAAAAACGGAAGTTACCACGATGCGCGAGGCCAGTTCGGTCTTGCCGCGGCGGCTGCGCAGTCCATTCACGAACATGCGCCAGCGCAATTCAGCGATGCCCTTAAGTTGCGCGGATACGGAGTCGGGCAGCCTCATTTCCGGGAAGTCCTATTGTTCCACAACCCCTGATCTCTTACCCCAACCATGACAGTTCCTGCTCGGCGCGGCGCGATCCGCCCACCACCCGCAGGAAGATTTCTTCCAGGGTGAGTTTTTCCGCGGAGCGCTGTGCTCCATTCTCGGCGGGGGCTTGCGCTTCCACTCCCGCGCGCAGTTCCTCCAGCGATCCCTGGGCCACCAATCGTCCCTGATGGATGATGGCGACATGGCTGCACAGCCGCTCCACGATTTCCAGCACGTGCGAGGTCAGGAAGATGGTGGCGCCGCGGGCGATCATCCTCTGCAGCATGGCCTTCAGCGATCCGGCAGCGATGGCGTCCACGCCTTCGAAGGGCTCGTCCAGGAACAGGATTTTCGGCCCGTGAATCACCGCCGCCGCCATAGCCAGCTTCTTCTGCATGCCGTGGGAATAATCCGTAATCAGCTTTTTAGGTTGGTCGGCCAGTTGCATGAAATCCAGCAGTTCCGCGGCGCGCTGCGCGGCTGTCTGCCGGTCAAGACCATACATCCGCCCGGCAAAACTGAGGAACTCCGCACCGGTAAGCCGCCCGAACAACGCCATTCCTTCGGGAACGACCCCAATCTGCCGCTTCACCTCAACCGGATGCGCTTCCAGATCGAGACCGAGGATTTCGATGCGCCCCGAACTCGGCGCCAGCAATCCGGTAAGCATCTTGATGGTGGTGGACTTGCCCGCGCCGTTGGGCCCGAGAAATCCAAAAAACTGTCCCGGAGCGACGCGCAAATCCACTCCGTCGACTGCGACGAGTTCTCCGAAACGGCGAGTAAGTGCCTGCGTGCAGATGGTAGGCGCGAGAGTCATCCAACATCCGAATCTAGCACAAAGCGCCCGGACCAATGGGTCCGGCCCTACGCGTGCCCACCTAGCACCAAACGCATTCGTCCGGCCCCACGCGTGCCCACGTAGCGCGACGCATTCGTCCGGCCGGGGTTCTGTACGTCCCACCGGCAACGCACCTGCGGGGGTATCATGGTCCGCGCAACTCAGATCTTTCCGCGGGTGACTTCAATGCGATTTTTCCTCGGTGTTCCGCAGGCGGCCTTGGCAGCGCGGCTCTGGCTCGTTTCCCTCATTCTGCTGATCAGCGCTCCCGGTCCGGCGCAGACGCGTGACGCCAACGCACCCACCGCCGCTCTCTCCCCGGAGGAGATCGATCAGATATGGCAGAAAGCGAGCGCCAAATATGACGATGCCCGTTCTGCCATTCTGCGGCGAGTGGATGCGGCCAACGCCACCGGGCAGTTTCGGCCCGATTGGGAGTCGCTGCAGCACTACCAGGTGCCGGACTGGTACAAAGACGCCAAGTTCGGCATCTTCATTCATTGGGGCGTGTATTCAGTTCCGGCATTTGGCAGCGAATGGTATCCCCGGCTGATGTACTCGCCCGGCACTCCGGAGTACAAACATCACATCGCGACATACGGCCCGCAGGACAAATTCGGCTACAAGGATTTCATTCCCCGATTCAAGGCCGAGCGCTTCGATCCCGCGGCCTGGGCGCGCCTGTTCAAAGATGCGGGCGCTAAATATGTCGTTCCCGTCTTCGAGCACCACGACGGTTTCCCCATGTACGATTGCGGCCTTTCCGATTGGACAGCCCTTAAAATGGGCCCCAAGCGTGATTTGCTTGGGGATCTGGCCAAGGCGGTTCGTGCCGAGGGACTACACCTAGGCGCGTCGTCGCACCGCGTGGAGCACAATTTCTTTTTGGATCAGGGACGGACGTTTCCATCGGATGTCAATGACCCGCAGTACGCGGCCTTTTATGGCCCGGCGCATCATTGGATGGAGAACCGCCATGGCACCCCGCTGTCCAACGATTTCACGTTCGTATCCCAGGCATGGACGCGCGACTGGCTGGCTCGATCCGCTGAGATCGTCGAAAAGTACCGGCCCGAGATCATGTACTTCGACTGGTGGGACGGGCAACCCTCGGTCCGTCCGGACCTGAACCGCTTTGCCGCCTTCTACTACAACACGGTGCAGGCCAATGGCAAGCCGACCGGCGTGATCAACTACAAAGACTTCGCTATGCAGGAAAATTCCGCCGTGCTCGACATCGAGCGCGGACAACTCTCCGGAATCCGTCAGTTGTACTGGCAGACCGATACGTCAGTCAGCAATCGATCCTGGGGCTACATCGAGAACGACACGTTCAAAACTCCGGAGTTTGTGGTTCATCAGCTTGTCGATATTGTCAGCAAGAACGGCAACCTGCTTTTAAATATCGGACCGCGTTCCGACGGCACCATCCCCGATGAAGTACAGCAGGTGCTGCGCGCCGTGGGGGCGTGGCTCAAGGTAAACGGGGAGGCGATCTACGGCACGCGCTCGTGGCGGATTTTTGGCGAGGGCCCGACAAAAGTGCAGGAGGGAGCTTTTCACGACACCGACACCCAGTCCTACACGCCGCAGGACATCCGCTTCACCACCAGGGATGGAAACTTGTACGCGATCGAACTGGGATGGCCCGAGAATCACGAACTGCTCATTCACTCGCTGCCATCAGGAGTGGCGGGGGAAGGAAAGGTAGCGTCGGTCCAGTTGCTCGGGGCGAAGCGCACGCTTTCGTTCCAGCAGACCCCGGACGGCTTGCGGATCAGCCTTCCAGAAAAGCCAGAGCGGCAATACGCCTACGTGTTCCGCATCGGCTTCACGCCGCAACCGTGAGAAATCGCCATCCTGACCGAGGGTGCCTAATCTTTTGGCGATTGTCAAAAACAGGATGCCCCACCCTTCTCGCGTTTTCCGCGAGAGGGTGGGGCCTTTGAATTTCTTTCCCGTCCTCTTTCCCAAAGCACGAAGAGCAGCGACCGAAGCGCCCGCCCCTGCACCAGGCCCTTACTGCTTCTTCTCCGGCGCCTTCCGCTGTGCATCCTCGGTCCAGGGTGGAACGACATTGACGAACCGCGCGTAGGCAATGGACTGTCCCAGATGCTCTGCGCCATGCCGCACGATGAACAGAAGCACTCCCCGCTCCGTGTTCTTCCCGCCGAACCAGTCCATGCTCTTTTCCAGGTCGGAGTCAGGCATAGCTTTGATCGCCTGCCTGGCATGGGAGAACGAATCCTTCAGCGTTGCCAGCACCTTGGCTTTCTCACTCGTCGATTTCTCCAGATTTTTCACGTCCAGGCCCGCGGGTGGTGGAGTTCCCACCAACTTGTACAGGTTGTAATTCGCCGCGCTGACGTGCAGAAAAACCTCGGCGAACGAGCGCACATCAGGCCCCGGGCGCCAGCTGTATTTATCCGCGGGAATCGCTTCCGCCAGCCGAGTGAACTTGTCTTCCTGCACCATGACCTCGGCCATGACCTCCCCGCGGTATCCGCTGACTCCCGGAGTGCCCTCTTTGTAGGGATTTACCTGCGCCGAAACTCGGATTGCGCCCAGCGTGAACACGACGACCGCGGCAAAGCAGAATGCAGATTTCATCAAGCCTCCTCAGAATCGCAAAATGGTAACGGCAGAATTAGGGGATACGCGGAGGAGTGAGCCTTCCGCAAGTCATAGACGCGGGGCAGAGCTAATGGTCAACGGAACCGGGTTGTGCGCCACAGGGCGACGCCCCCGGACGCCAGCAATACGATCATGGCCCCGCTCAGCACGACTCCCCAGCCCCGGCTGATGTCCATCACCGGCAGGCGCGCGACGCTGGCCAAGGCGACAAACAGAGCGCTGGTGCCCAGAACCAGCAGCCAATCGAGGACGCTCCTGGCATGATGCTTTCCATCGA
>DASREX010000116.1:0-11793 GCA_035651855.1 Candidatus Sulfotelmatobacter sp. | reverse complement strand
ATCGATCCCGCTGTTCCGCGGCGTTGGTTCCCGGAATCGCGGCGTTCCATGTAGTCGCCGGTGCGAGCGTGTCCTCGAGTTCCAGTTTACGCGGGCCAGTTCGCCGTTCGTAGACGGATGCCAGCGTCTTCCGCCAGCTCGCCGCGGCCATGGCGCGCTCTACCTCGGTTAGAGGGAACTGCACAAGCTTCTCCGCTTCCCCGAACGTCCCCGTCGAAACTTCAGGACCAAACGCCGGGCCGGCGCCAAAAGCGGGCGGAGCGCCCGCAGGCAAGTTGGAAGGATTCTGCGCCAGCAGGCGCGAAGCCGCCGCCGTTCCCAATACCCCCAGCGATGTGATCGTCAAGAAATCTCTGCGCGATTTCGCCATGGATTGGGTCCTCACTCCACCGCGGGTCTCGGTTGCACCTTCTTCGTCGCGATGGAGATTTGCGTGGAACGCAACTTGGGCGGTGGCCAGTCTCCCGTGGACGCCTCCACCATGATCTTCCCGGGCGTGCGACTGGCCTGAACGATAAGCTGCGCCAGACCGTTGAAGAGGCTTCGAACCTCGCCCTTATCGGCCTCCTGGCAGTTCGGATCCCCATTCCCTACACCAAGCAGCGCGCCTTCGCCGGTGACTTTGAAGTGGATGGGATAATCGGCCGTGGGAATGGGCCGGCCTTCATGGTCTAGAGCCTCCACCGTCAGCACCGCTACGTCTTCGCCGTCGGCATTGATCTCGCTACGGTCCGCGGTCAGGCGGATCGCAGCCGGCTCGCCCGTAGTCTCCCGTTTCTCGGTGAGGACGACCTTCCCATCCTTCGTGCCCCGCGCCTCCAGGACTCCCGGCTCATACCGGACTCTCCACTCAAGATGCGTCAACGGCTCAACTTTTTTCGAACCCTGGCTCTTGCCGTTCAGGAACACCTCCACCGAGTCGAGATTCGAGTGCACCCAGACGGAGATCGGCTCGCCATTGCGCTGCTCCCAATTCCAATGCGGAAACAGATGCAACACCGGCTCGGATCCCCACCAGGACTTGTAGTAATAGAAGTTGTCTTTGGGAAAACCGCATGTGTCCACGATGCCAAACTGAGAACTGATGGAAGGCCACCCGTAAGGCGTCGGCTCGCCGCGATAATCGAAGCCGGTCCAGGCAAAACCTCCCGCCAGCCATTCGCGAGCCGCGTAGAATTTCCACCACTCTTCCGCCAGTTGCGACCATTCCGTGTGATTCAGATCGTAGGCGCTCACCCAGTTGCGCAACTTGTCTGTCGAATAGATACCGCGCGTGCACACCGTGCTGGCCGTTTCCGACCCGACGCTGGGCTTTTTCGGATGCGCTTTGTGCCACTCGTCATGCGCTTTGAGGTTGTAGTTGAAGCCCATGACGTCCAACTGCTCGGGAAAGTGGGTTTCAAACGAAGCATTCACCGCGGCGCTGCACAGCCGCGTGGGATCCAGTTCGTGCGATCTTGCGATCATCTCGTCCACCACCCGCACTCCCTGCGGCTGCGGCATCATGGTCCATTCCTCGTTTCCCATGGACCATAAAATGATTGCTGGAGAGTTGCGGTAGCGCTTGATCATGACTTCAAGCTGCGCCATACCCTCCGGATTCGAACTCATCTGCCGCGTCTCGCACATCATCATCATGCCCATGCGATCGCAGGCCTCTACCCACTCCGGTGTCGGCATGTTGTGCGAGGTGCGAACGGCGTTCCCGCCCATCTCCTTCAAGACCGCCAGACGATAACATTGCAGGCGATCGGGAACCGCGGCGCCGACTCCGGCATGATCCTGGTGATTGCACGTGCCTTTGATCTTCACGGATTTGCCGTTCAGGAAAAATCCTTTATCCGGATCCCACGCCAGGGTACGCACCCCGAAGCTTATGCGCTCGGCGTCGCGGATTTTTCCCGCCGATTCCACTGTCACGACAGCCGAATAGAGCGTGGGACTCTCCGGCGACCACAGCGCCGGATTCGCCAGATTGGCGCTCGCCGTGAAAGTGGCCGAGCCGTCCGCCGCCACCGGTTGCGCGGCTGAATCCGCCGTGGCCACGATCTTTCCCGCGCGATCGAGAATCTGCCAGCGCACGCGGCAACTCTCCCCCTGCGTCCCCTGATTTTGCACAACCGTGCCCAGCGCCAGCGTGGCCGTATTGCCTTTCATGCTGGGCCGCACGTAACTTTCCCAGCGCCCCAGGTGAAGAGGCTCGGTCTTAGTCAGCCACACATGCCGGTAGATGCCGGCTCCCTCGTAAAACCAGCCGTCGCCGAAGCTGGCGTCCATCCGCACTACCAGAAAATTCTTGCCCCCAAAGTTGGCAAAATCCGTCAGGTCGAAGCAAAAGGGAGCGTACCCGTTGTCATTGCGTCCGATGAAGTAACCGTTAAGAAAGACGAGCGCACTGCGAAAGGCCCCATCGAACTCGACGCTGATCCGCCGCCCTGCATCCTCCGAGGAAAGATCGAAAGTCCGCCGGTACCAGCCAATGCTGGTCTCGGGATAGCGGCGGCCGAGCGGCTTGTAGCCATGACTCTGCTGCTCTTCATCGCGCACGAACGGCAACTCCACCGCCCAGTCGTGCGGCAGGTTCAGCGGCCGCCATTTCGCATCATCCAATTTCGCGGTCGCAAACTCGAATTCGCCACTCTTCGCGAAGTCTCCCTGGCCCATCCCGAACCCCAGATCGCGGAGCGGGTCCGCGCCATGGCCCTGCAGAAATTTCCAGCCGAAGTCAAACAGCAACCGCTCGCGCGGAGCTACCGCGCTCGAACCTTCCCCGGAGGGCGCGCCCGGATACGCGGCCAGCAACGCTTCCGCGCGCTTCAGGGAACCGGGAAGCAGAGTTGTAGCTGAAAGCGCCATGCCAGAACGAAGCAGGTCACGACGGGTAAGGAATGACATGAGTTCGCCTCATCAAAAACGAATTGAGTCAGTGCAGGACCCCGAATTATAAGCTGAAGCTGCGAACTCCGCGTTTCGAGCGAGCAAACGATGCAGGGACATAACTCGGGGATTTATTCCACTTGGCTACTGCACTTCGCCCATGCCCACAATCTTCGATGAGGTGCGGAACTTCCGGTAATCGCGAAAGGTTTCTTCCCCGTCGAGCTTGAATCCCTTCAGCAGCGCCAGCCGGGCGTCGACCTTAAACGTCAATAGACGCGGCAACCACACCTCGTCGTTGACCCTGGTCTGCTCGATCATGAATCGCGTACCCTTGTGCACTCGGGCCAGCACCCAGCCCAGGGAAACGGTGTCCACCGCCTCTACATCGAGCCTGGCCATCTGCAGGTCGGTTTTGTCGATCCAGACCCGCCCGTGAAACTTGATAAGAAACCTGGACTCCTTCATGCGCGGCTCAAAGCCGGGACGCGGTTCCCCCTGAAAGACCCACGCCTCCCTTCCGCCGACCGGTTCGCTGCCCAGCAAGGTGAAGTCGTAGGCGTCGGCCACTTCGCGCACGAATTTGCGCCCGTCCTCCCGCTCTTTCTCTTCTTTTTCCTCCCGCTTTTGCCGCTCTTTCTCCGACTCATGCTTGCGCTTATCGATGATCTTCTGAATCTTCTCTTCTTCCTTCGCGGCGTCCTTGCCCTCCAGCGGCTTGTCGTCTTTTTCGATCAGGCGCTGCACCTGCTCGCCGTAAATTTCCAGAACTTCGTACGTCTTCACTTCCGTCGACTTGGTTTGCCCCCTGCCATCCAGCTTGTTTTCCACCTCGCGGGCAATGTAGGTGTAATCCCGCGCCTGTTTTTGATTCTGGATATCCTTTTCCGCCACCAGTTGAAACAGGCGGTGCATCTGGTCGGCGGAAAGCTTTCCGTCGGGCCCCGGCGAGAGATCGGGAAGGGACGTGGCAAGCGCGCTGTGCGACTCGCCGCCGGCAGTTTCCTGCGCATCTCCCGCGCCCGAATAGACGGCGGGAAAAATAAGCAGCAGAAAGAGGGCTGCCATCCGACCTAGGCTCATCTGACGATTTTACGGGACGTTAAGTTAAGAAGAGAAAGGCCTATCCTTACTTGGCGCTGGCCTGGGCCAAAGCCAGTTCGCGGCACGTCCGTCCAATCAGGTCCTGGGCCGTACTGGACTCGAGGAACTGGAAGCCATAGCGGAATGCGCTTCGCTGCCGCACCAGGGCGTGCACCTCGACCTCTCCCCCGGGTACGGTGAATCGCAGCCGGACCACCTCGCCTACCGGCACCTCCACCCGCAGCATTGCTGAAATTCCCGATTGGCTGATATCCACTGTCTCTCCGCGGATGACTTCGGCGCCATGCGGGTAGACGCAGATGCCCACCTGCAGCCGGTAACGCGGATGACGCCGGGCGTCCACCATGGCTCCAGACTGACCCGTTCCCCTCTGGTTCTCAAGCTCCAAAACCCTTTGCCTCCGCACGCAGCAATTTCCTTTAAAATCGGCAGAAATCGACGGCACTTTAGTCAGGCCCGGTTCCTGTGCGCTTTGCCCAGGCACTCCGCCTGAAACAACCGTTCATCCACGCGGTGCAGCCGCCTCTCCTGCGCCTTGGTCAGCAGAGGATAATGCTTGATATCGAACAGGTGATACACGATGAACCACACCGGCTTGTCGGTCGTCATCCAGTGCTGCGAGTCGAACCGTTTCAGATTCACCGGAAGCGAATACCGCCGCAGCGTGCGCTCCCGCCGCAGGTTGAAATAAATATTGAAGTAGCTCAACGCCAGCTCGCGCAAGGTGCGATATACGGGCTCTCGCCACCGGCATCCCGTATAGTTCGACTTCGCCACCGCTCCCCAGCATCCCCGTTCGCGAAAGATGGCAATTACGTGGTCGGTATCCTGATCGGCTTCAAAATCCAGCAGCAGCGGCGGATATCCATTCGCGCGCAACGCCGCCGCCGCGAAAATCGCGCCTTCAAGGCAATGTGCGGACTGTTCCGCCAGCACTTTGCGCGGCGACCATGCCGTGTCTTCCAGGTGATACGGCATGTCGTCGAGAAACTTCTGTATGCCATGCGGATCCTTCATGCCGCGCAGCCGGCGCAGTTCCGCAGCTGTAAAACCGAAGTTGTCGATCTTCATGCTCCTTTGCGAAATCTAATCTGGGACAGCCGCCCCGCTGTCCGGTCGAGCGCACCTCGCCTACTCTGAACCGCTAATCCTATACAGACCCCGCAAAAACCGCCGCGATCTCAGCCGGCGTATCCACCATCACATCCGGGCGCGCGTCCATCAACGTCTGCGGCGCGAACCCGTAGGTTACGCCTACCGTCCATAACCCCGCGTTGTGTCCCGTCTCGATGTCGGTATGGGAATCTCCGACAATAGCGCCCTGCTCGGGCCGGACGCCGCTCTCCGCCAGCAGTCTCAGGGCCCCCTCGGGGTCCGGCTTCTTGGTCTCGAAGCTGTTGCCGCCATAAACTTGCGAAAAATATGGTTTCAGCCCAAGCGCCTCCACGATGGCCCTTGACGGGATGACGGGCTTGTTCGTCAGCACCGCCAACTTGCGGGGAACACCGTTGCCGGAGCCCTGAATCGCTCTCAGCGCCTCATTAATTCCCTCGTAAACCGTCGTGTGGTCCAGCTTGTGTTCACGATAGTAAGACAGGAAAAATTCCAGTCCCTGGCGCACCACGGTGTCATCAATGACTTCGCCGCCCAAGGCCCGCTGGATCAGGATTGGCGCCCCGTCTCCGACATAGCTGGCAATGACATGGTCGGGCAACTCCGGCCGCCCAATGTGCCGCAGCGCCGCATTTACCGAATGCACCAGGTCCAGGCGGGAGTCGATGAGGGTGCCATCCAGGTCGAAAATGACAAGCTTGACCGAATGCGGATCAAACGCGCGGCGAATCCGAATCATGCCATCAAAGGATAACTGATCACCCCCGAACCACGTAGCGCCGGACCCATTCGTCCGCGCGGTTGTTTCAGGAACAAAAGGGCAAAGCAGAAGCTCCTTGACAGAATCTATATTTCTAGTATTATCGAAATATGAGAGCTGCACCTGCCAGCGGCCGCATCGCCTCCTACGCCGCCATGCTTTCCGCCATGGGCACGGAGCCTCGCCTGCGCATCATGCGCCTGCTGCTCTCCGCCCATCCCGAAGGCCTGGTGGTCAGCGAGATCCAGGAAGAGCTCGATATCCCCAACTCCACGCTCTCTCATCACCTGGAGAAGCTCAAAACAGAAGGTTTGGTCAACGTGGCGCGGGAGAGTACGTTCTTGCGCTACACCGCAAATACTGAAGCCTTGCAGGAACTGTTGCAGTTTCTTTATGCCGAATGCTGCACCCGCAACCAGGCTGTCAAGCCACAGGACATCGTGCAAATCTGCAGATAGGAGCCCTTTATGAGCACCACCGAAACTGTCGCGATCAAGGAAATCGTAAAACAGAAATACGGCGAAGCCGCGTTGCGCGTGACCTCCGGCGGGAGTTCCTGTTGTGGAGCTTCTCCCGCGTCGAATTGCGGCGACCCTCTTACTGCTGATCTCTATGACGCCTCCCAGATCGGCCAGATTCCCCACGAGGCGCTGCTGGCGTCGCTGGGATGCGGCAATCCCACAGCTCTGGCCGAATTGAAGCCCGGAGAAGTAGTCCTCGACCTCGGATCCGGCGGCGGCATCGATGTACTGCTCTCAGCTCGCCGCGTCGGGCCCAGCGGCAAAGCCTATGGGCTGGACATGACCGACGAAATGCTCGCCCTGGCAAACGAGAACAAGCGCAAGTCGGGCATCGGGAATGTCGAGTTTCTCAAGGGTGAAATCGAGAACATCCCGCTGCCGGATAATTCCGTGGACGTCATCATTTCCAATTGCGTCATTAACCTGTCGGCCGACAAAGACCAGGTGCTGCGGGAAGCCTTCCGGGTGCTGAAGCCCGGCGGCCGCTTTGCCGTCTCCGACGTCGTCACCCGCGGCGAGATTCTGCCCGAAGTTCGTAAGAATGTGCTGGCCTGGGTCGGCTGCATCGCCGGCGCGCTCGACGAGAACGACTATCGCGCCAAGCTGGCCGCCGCCGGATTCGAACGGGTCGAGGTCGAGCCCACCCGCATCCACCGCGCCGAAGATGCCCGCGTATTTCTGGCCGGGCAGGGAATTGACGTCGATAAGATCGCGCCGCAAGTTGACGGCAAGGTGCTCAGCGCTTTCATCCGAGGCGTCAAGCCGGCTCATGCTCAGAACCCATGCTGCGGACCGGCCTGCTGCAACTGATCCATGCCGCCGCCGCCGCACTACAACGTATTGTTCCTCTGCACCGGAAATTCGGCGCGCTCCATCATGGCCGAGGCCATCCTGAACCTGAAAGGCGCGCCCCATTTCCGGGCGTATAGCGCCGGCAGCCACCCGGCGGGATCTGTGCGGCCCGAGGCGCTGCGGCAGTTGCAATCGGCGCGCGTCCCCGCATCCGGCCTGCGCAGCAAGAGCTGGCAGGAGTTTGCCGAGCCCGGCGCCCCAAACATGGATTTTGTCTTCACGGTGTGTGACAACGCCGCCGGCGAAGTTTGTCCCGTTTGGCCGGGCCAGCCGATTACCGCCCACTGGGGTATCCCCGATCCGGCTGCCGTGAAGACAACGGACCAGCAGGTGCAGAAGGCTTTCCGCGATGCCTTCTTGCTCCTCGATCGCAGGATCAGTCTGTTCCTCAGCCTGCCGTTCCCCAATATGGACCGGCTCGCCCTGAAGCGCGAACTCGACGACATCGGTCACCGCTAGCCGCCGCGCTCGCCGACGAAAGGTATACAGCCCATGAGCTCTCAGATCACATCCCGCCTCAGCTTCCTCGACCGCTTCCTCACATTCTGGATCTTTACCGCCATGCTCCTCGGCGTCGGGGCAGGCTGGGCTTTTCCGGGAACTGTCCCTCTCCTCAACCGCTTCAGCGTGGGCACGACTTCGGTTCCCATTGCTGTTGGGCTGATCCTCATGATGTATCCGCCCCTCGCCAAGGTTCGCTATGAGGAGTTGGGCAAAGTCTTCCGCAACCGACAAATACTGCTGCTCTCGCTCCTGCAAAACTGGGTGATCGGTCCCGTGCTGATGTTCGCGCTGGCCATCATCTTCCTGCGCGGCTATCCCGAGTACATGGCAGGACTCATCCTCATCGGCCTGGCGCGCTGCATCGCCATGGTCATCGTCTGGAACGATCTCGCGAAGGGAGATCCCGACTATGCCGCCGGCCTGGTCGCCTTCAACTCCATTTTCCAGGTGCTGTTTTATTCCCTGTACGCCTGGATCTTTGTGACCAGGCTTCCGCAATGGTTTGGATTGCAGAGCTCGGTGGTAAATGTCTCGATCCGCGACATTGCCCAGAGTGTCTTCATTTATCTTGGCATCCCCTTCCTCGCCGGAATGATCACGCGCTTTGTGCTAATGCGCGCCAAAGGAAGACCGTGGTATCAGGAGTCGTTCCTTCCGCGAATCAGCCCCCTCACGCTGATCGCCTTGCTCTTCACCATCGTTCTCATGTTCTCCTTGAAAGGGGAATACATCGTCCGCCTGCCGCTGGACGTGGTGCGCATCGCGATCCCGCTGCTCATTTACTTCGTCGTGATGTTCCTGGTTTCGTTCTACATGGGACGCAAGCTGGGCGCGGGCTACAGCAAAACCGCAACCCTGTCGTTCACCGCCGCCAGTAACAATTTCGAGCTTGCGATCGCGGTCGCGGTGGCGGTGTTCGGAATCAATTCCGGCGCGGCCTTCGCGGCGGTCATCGGCCCCCTGGTCGAAGTTCCGGCCTTGATTGGATTGGTCAATGTAGCTTTGTACTTTCGAAAGCGCTACTTTGCCGACGCACCTGTTCCGGCCCAGCCCGCGCTCGCCCCGCAGGGTGGCCCCTAGAAGCAACACTTCCCGTCACGTCCGACCATTGGGGATACGGATGACACTTCCTCTCTTTTCCAACCCCCTGATCCCATATACAATCCAATAGATTCCACTCGATTTGCGTGGAAACATTTGCACCGTTGGTCAGAATCTAAATAGGCAGGGGCTCCGAACCGGATGGCGACTACGAAAACCGACCCCAAGCTGAACCTGGCCGCCAACGGCGCCAAGAAATCCAAGTTCTACGAAGGCCTTAGCCGCGAACAGCTCATTCAGGCCTATCGCATCATGTACACCTCCCGGCGCATCGACGACCGGGAGATCCTGCTCAAGCGCCAGCAGAAGATCTACTTCCAAATGTCGGGAGCCGGGCACGAGGCCATCGGAGTCGCCGCCGGCCTCGCCCTCAAATCGGGATATGACTGGTTCTACCCGTATTACCGGGATCGGGCTCTCTGCCTGGCGCTCGGCGTCCAGCCTTACCAGATGTTTTTGCAGGGCGTGGGCGCTGCCGAGGACCCCAGTTCCGGCGGACGCCAGATGCCTTCGCACTGGAGTTATCCCGCGCTGCACATCGTTACCCAGTCCTCGCCCACCGGATCACAGATTCTGCAGGCCATCGGTTGCGCGGAAGGTGGACGCTATCTGGCTCGTCATCCCAAAGCCAGGGAGATCCCCGCGTCGGGCGCTCCCGACTACCGCCAGTTCAAAAGCGTCAGTGTCCAGGAGGACGAAGTCACTTACGTCTCCCTGGGTGACGGCACCTCCAGCGAGGGTGAATTCTGGGAAGCAATGAACGCCGCGGCCCTGGGAAAGCTGCCGGTCATCTTCTGCGTGGAAGACAATGGTTATGCCATCTCCGTTCCAGTGGAAGTGCAAACTGCCGGGGGCAGCATTTCGCGCCTGGTGTCCGGCTTCCCCAATTTCCACTTTGAAGAAGTCGATGGCACCGACCCGCTCGCCAGTTACGCCGCCTTCCGCCGTGCCGCCAAATACTGTAGGGAAGGCCATGGGCCGGCGTTCGTCCATGCCCACGTGATCCGGCCGTACTCGCACTCGCTCTCCGACGACGAGCGCTTGTATCGCCCCGATGCCGAGCGCGAGCGCGACGCCCAGCGCGATCCCGTCACTCGCACCCAGATGTTCCTGCTGCGCGAGGGCATCCTCGACGACAAAGGCATCAATCAACTGGAGAAACAGGTCGAAGCCGAATTGCAGGCCGCCGTGGATCGCGCGCTGGAAGCCTTACCCCCCGCGCCCGAATCGGTGACCCAGTTCATCTATTCACCCGACCTCGATGTGACTTCCTCCGCCTTTGACACCCAGGCGGCCGCGGCGGAATCGAACCCGGATGGAAAGAAGCCCGCGCCCAAGACCATGGCCGACCTCATCAACGCCACGCTGCGCGACGAGATGAAACGCGACGAGCGCATCGTGATCTTCGGCGAAGACGTGGCCGATTGCAGCCGCGAAGAATATCTGAAGCACAAGCTGGTCAAAGGGAAGGGTGGAGTCTTCAAGCTGACTTTCGGCCTGCAATGCGAGTTCGGCAACGATCGCGTGTTTAATTCCCCCTTAGCCGAAGCCGCCATCGTGGGACGCGCCACCGGCATGGCGACCCGCGGGTTGAAGCCCGTGGTTGAAGTGCAGTTCTTCGACTACATCTGGCCTGCCATGATGCAACTGCGGGACGAGCTGCCTACCATCCGGTGGCGCTCCAACAACGGCTTCTCCGCTCCCTGCGTGATTCGCGTCGCGATCGGTGGGTATTTGACCGGCGGCGCCATCTATCATTCGCAATGCGGAGAAAGCATATTCACCCACATTCCCGGCTTGCGCGTCGTGTTCCCCTCCAGCGCGCAGGATGCCGCGGGACTGCTGCGTACCGCTATCCGCTGCGACGATCCCGTCCTGTTTCTCGAGCACAAGCGCCTGTATCGCGAATCGTACGGCCGAGCCTCCTATCCGGGGCCCGATTACATGATTCCATTCGGCAAGGCCAAGGTCGTCCATCCCGGCACCGATCTCACGGTCATCACCTATGGCGCGGTAGTTCCACGCGCGCTGCAGGCTGCGCAAAAGCTCGAGCGCGAACAAGGTGTAAAGGTCGAACTGATTGATTTGCGAAGCTTGAATCCCTTTGACTGGGACACGATCGCCGCATCGGTGAGCAAGACGAATCGCGCGCTGGTGGCTTATGAAGACACCCTAAGCTGGGGCTACGGCGCCGAGATCGCGGCCCGCCTGGCCGATCAACTCTTCGATCAGCTGGATGCCCCCGTCCGGCGCGTCGCCGCCAAAGACACTTTCGTCGCCTACCAGCCCATCCTGGAAGATGCCATTCTCCCCCAGCCGAACGATCTCTATCTCGCTATGAGGGATCTGGCTCAGTATTAAACTCAACCACCACCCGGTTCTGACACAGAAAATCCCCGTGAGCCTCCAGAGCGCTGAGACGGCAAAAGCCGAGCACAGGAGGAAAGGGATCGGAAGGCCATAACCCGTCCGGCGCGCAAAGCCTTTTGGCCGCGCCGCCAGCCGCGGCAGCGCCCAAGCCAGGTTACGAACGCTTTCTCCGCAAGCGCTTCCCGATTGTGCGTTCCCATGCGGAATGCTAGGCTGCGGCCAGTGGGTTCTGCCCTGACCAATCCGTTCGATTCCAGCTCGACTTTGCCCAGCCGGCTGGCCCGGTGGCTGCAGTCCGCCAAGGCGGAGGTCTGGGTCAAGTTTCTGCTGTCCCTGGTTGGCCTGGCTCTGGCCTTCGCTTCGGCCCTGTTCTCCACCATCTCGCGCGATGCCGGGAACCTTTGGGCCACGGTTATTCTGGCTTCGACCTCGCTCGTTCTTGCCACCCTGGTGGGATTGATTACCGTTCCCTATCTGGCGCGCCGCGTCGCCGTAGAGCGCTTTCGCGAGTCGTTTGATTATGAAGTTACTCGCGCCGGAATTGTCTATGTCCTGGTCACCGTGGTGATCGCCATTGCGGCGCTCAATACC
>DASREX010000115.1:0-10494 GCA_035651855.1 Candidatus Sulfotelmatobacter sp. | reverse complement strand
AACACAGGGTCCTTCGACTGCGCGGCAAGTTCGCTTCGCGAATTTGCCACTTCGCTCAGGATGACAAGGATTTCGTGCGCAAACAATCTACGCAACGTAGAGGCGGACGCATTCGTCCGCCCGCCACGCGCAGCGAGGCGTGACGCAGCAAGGGCACTTCCATTGACGCCGCGGTAAGCCTGCGGTGCACTAACGTCCCCGCGCCCGGAACACAGGGTCCTTCGACTGCGCGGCAAGTTCGCTTCGCGAATTTGCCACTTCGCTCAGGATGACAAGGATTTCGTGCGCAAACGCGCATGCCAAACCGACCGGTCGTTCCCCAGAAACCATTCGCCTTGCTCCAACCGCTTCCACTTCCCTATCATCGAACCAGTATTGGGGACCGCATGGACAAGAAGCCGCAAGTCGCCGAAGATCCACTCGCAGAAGTCTTCGCAAACCGCCAACCCTCCGATGCGGAGAAGAAGTGGGCCGAGAAAACTCTGGCGCCCACTCTGGAAAAAGCTCCCGAGCGCCCCATCGGCGCGCCCACGGGCATTAATCGCGATCAGCACGGCCATGCTCGTTTCACCACTATCTCCGGCGTTCCCATCAACCGCCTGTACACGCAGGCGGATCTTCCGGCAGATTGGAGCGAGGACGACTATCTGGGCTACCCCGGCCAGCCGCCTTTCACCCGCGGCATTCACGCCACGGGATATCGCGGCAAGCTTTTCACCATGCGGCAGTTCTCCGGCTTCGCTTCGCCGGAAGAAACGAACCGGCGCTACAAATATCTTCTCGAACATGGCGGCAGCGGGCTCTCCGTGGCTTTCGACTTGCCCACGCTCATGGGGTACGACTCCGACCATCCCGCAAGCGAAGGCGAAGTGGGCAAGTGCGGAGTCTCCATCGATTCGCTCGAAGACATGGAGATTCTGTTCGATGGCATCGACCTGGAAAAAACCACCGTATCGATGACCATCAATTCACCGGCCGCGGTGCTCTGGGCCATGTACCTGGTGGTCGCGGAAAAGCAAGGGGCAGACTGGAAGAAAATCTCCGGCACGATTCAAAACGATATCCTGAAGGAATACATCGCGCAGAAGGAGTACATCTATCCTCCCGCGCCCTCGATGCGGCTGGTGGTCGACACCTTCGAGTTCGGGTCGAAGTACACGCCAAGATTCAACACCATCTCAATCAGCGGTTATCACATCCGCGAAGCGGGATCGACCGCCCTGCAGGAACTGGCTTTCACGCTCTACGATGGCGTCGAGTATGTGGAATGGGCTCGCCACCGCGGCCTGGACATCGACGAATTCGGCCCTCGCCTGAGCTTTTTCTTCAACGCGCACAATGATTTTTTCGAGGAAATCGCCAAGTACCGCGCCGCCCGCAAGATCTGGTATCGCCTGACGAAGGACCGCTTCGGCGCGAAAAACCCGCGCACCTGGCTGATGCGTTTCCACACCCAGACCGCGGGAGTGTCATTACCCGCGCAGCAACCCATGAACAACATTGCGCGGGTCGCGCTGCAGGCGCTCGCCGCCGTGCTCGGCGGAACCCAGTCGTTGCACACTGATTCCTACGACGAGGCGCTCGCACTTCCCACCGAAGAAGCCGCGCGCATCGCCTTGCGCACCCAGCAGATCATCGCCTACGAGTCGGGAGTCACGCAGACGGTCGACCCTCTCGGCGGATCCTATTACCTGGAAAATCTGACGCTTCAGATGGAAAACGGCGCGTTCGACTACTTCGCCAAACTCGATGGTATGGGCGGAATGGTGAAAGCGATCGAGCGGGGTTATCCGCAAAAGGAAATAGCCGAGTCTTCGTACCAGTACCAGCGTGCCGTGGAAGCCAGGGAAAAGATTATCATCGGAGTCAATGAATTCGCCATCGACGAGGAACCGCCCCACATTCTTTACATTGACGAAACGGTTGCCCGCCAACAGTCGGCCAAGCTGAAAACGCTACGGGCAAGGCGCTCCAACGAGAATGTCCAACGAGCCCTGGAGGCGCTGAAGAAAGCCGCAGCCCAGGAACCGAAAGCGGCGTCCAACGGCAACGCATCGTCCGCCAATACCATGCCGCACATCATCGAGGCCGTGCGGGCATATGCCACGGTCGGTGAAATTTGCGAAGCTCTGCGCCAGGTGTACGGTACCTATACCGAGGTAAGCATCACGTAATTGAAAGCCCCGCCAGTCGGTTCAAAGGGGTGCCCCACCCTTCTCGCGCTCTTCGCGAGAGAGTGGGGATGTTGACTTCCACGGAAGGCTCCCGTCCTGAGATAGTGCAGCAAGCTTCTTCCATGAAAATGGCAATGCACGACCTCTCCGCCCCTGGTTCTGTATATCTCTTGACTTAGTGGCCCCCCAAATCGCGCAGAACATTCCCTAAGTCAATTCCTGAAAGATAGCCCCGGCCCCCGTGGAAGAATTGCCACGCTCCCCGTTCCCGCGGATCCGGACTGACTTTTTTTTGCCAACTGCAGTTTGAATTAGAAGCAACCAACGTCGGCATGACGTTGGTAATGCCGAGATACCTTCGCTGGCTGGAGTGCCGGCCCGCCGTGCCGACGTTTTCAGCAATGGCATCGCTGTCTCATCGGCAGGGTTGTTCATTCGCAGCGCTTCTCGTCCTCTTTCCCGCCATGCTTTTCGCCCGAACTCCCCAGGATGGTCCCCAGATCACCTACCGCACGGGAAGTTCGGAAGTGCGGATTGCGCTGTTTGCGACCGATCAGAAGGGCCGTCCGGTCGACACTCTGGTCCAGGATGATTTTGCGGTAGTGGACAGCGGGCTGGTGATCCGGCAGTTTCGCAGCCTGGCGCGCTCCAATGAGACCGCGCTCGACGTGGTTGCGCTGGTCGATACCAGCGAATCGGTGGCGCCGCGTTTCCGCGCCAACATGCAGCATCTGCTTCAACTCGTGGCCGCGGAATCCACCACTCCCCCGGATGCCCTCTCGGTGGTCCAGTTTGCCGGGATGCAGCCTACGCTTGTGTGCAGCGGCGATTGCCGCTCGCCCGCCTCCGAGCAGAAACTCCGCGTGATCAAGGCGCAGGGAGCGACTCCCTTGTTTGACGCCCTGGTCTACACCGCCCGCTTGGTCTCGCAACGCCGCAGCTCTGGAGCGCGCCAGGTGATCATTCTTTTTTCCGACGGTAATGACACGATCAGCCGCGCTTCGGCCCCAGAGGCCTTCCAGGCACTGCTTTCCAGCGGCGCTGTGCTTTACACCGTCAATGTCGACTCCTCGGGGGCCGCTTCCAGCGGATCTCTCCTGCTGCAACAAATGTCCGATGCCACAGGAGGAAGGTCATTTTCCGCCCGCGACGGCATCGCTGATGTGCTGCAGGCAATCCTGGCAGATTTGCGCGCTGCCTACGTAGTCACCTATTCCCTGCCCAGCCGCCAGGCGGGATTCCACTCGCTCCGTATCCTCCCCAAACACAACCTGAACCTGCGATTCCACTGCCGACGAGGTTATTACTATGAAGAAGATCACTGACATCCCAGGCTTGCGGTTCGTCTGCTTGCTGGCGGTAGCCGTTCTGCTGGTTCCCGCCGCCCATGCCGGCCTTTATCAACACGGAACCGTGGTCCGCATGCGCATGGGCGGTTGCCTGCCGGAGCAGCACACCTTCATGATGGCGATGAGCGGCGCCGGCGCCCAGAACGCGCCCGAGGTCTGCCCCGAGTACACCCTGGTTTCAGACAAAGTTGTCTACATCATCGTGGGCCGGTCATCCAATCAACTGGTACCGCTGGCCGATGAAATCGACTTCCGTTTGCAGAATGCACAACTGGCCGTGCGCGTCGATGACGCCAAGCGGGAAAGCAAGTTTGCCATCAAGGAGATGATCCTGCGCTCCGAGTGGGACCTGCTTCAAAAGCACATTGCCGAGCAGTTGAGTAACCCCACTCGTGGCGTCGAAGATGGCATGGTGTGGCGAAGCTCACGGTAAGCCTGCAACCCGTCGTCGCGATTGAAACTATCGCCGCGGCTTGCCCACGCGATCGGCGGTCGCGAACATTTTCGCCACGGTGTCCATGTCCTTCGCCTGCACTTTTCCGGCCGGAATACGGCGGTTGGTGAGCTCTTCGAGCTTCAACAGGAGATCGACCAGCGCCATCGAGTCGATGAGTCCGGAAGACACTAAAGGCGTGTTCTCGTCGATGCTCATCCCCGGTTTGCGGATGAGTTGAGCAATGTAGTCGATCATTTTGTTCTCTTCTGGAGTCATGGATCTTCTAACCCGTTGGGCGGATCAATGGGTCCGCTGCCGCGTGTTCTTGCCAATCTTCCGCTTGCAGTTCCGGGTGCTCGCGCATCAATTTCTCCCGGGTGGCTGAACGAGCCGCCTTGCCGGCAGTGCTCTTCACGATCCATCTTGGCGGCTTGAGGAATATCGCCCGCACCGCCACGCCGAGAGCTGCGACGATGCTGGCCCGAATCTTCCGCTCCAGGTCCGCCGCATCGGAGAGCCAGTCCTCGCCTTCTACCTCCGCCACCACCACGATGTCCTGCGTTCCCAGGTCCGGATTGTAAACGCCCATCGCGATCACCCGGCCATCATGAATCGCAGGATGTGCGCTCACGATCTCCTCGATATCCTGCGGATAAATATTCTCTCCGCCAACGATCAGCAGATCTTTCTTGCGGCCTGTTACGTACAGTTCACCATCCAGCACAAATCCGAGGTCGCCGGTGCGGAACCAACCGTCCACAAAGGACTGGGCCGTGAGGTCGGGACGGTTGTAATAGCCGTCAAAAAGGCAGTCTCCCCGGATCACGATCTCTCCTACTGAATCAGGGTTCGCAATCTCGCCCGAGTCGGACAGAATGCGCAACTGCTGGTTGGGCAGCAACCTGCCGGACGACGTGCAGGGCAATGCGTCGGGCAAGTTCGCCGCGACCGGAACGACCCGGCGCGCAGCGCGAAATTGCTGCCCATCGAGCCAGATAGTTCCTGGTCCGTTTCGGCCCGCTTCCGTTTGCGTAACGGCGAAAACATTCTCCGCCATGGCGTAAGACGACTGCAGCACGCCATCCGAGATGCGGAACGCAGTTTGGAATTCCTGAATGCTGCTGGCCCGCACCGGTTCTGAACAATTGATCAAGAGGCGAAGCGACGACAAATCATAATCCGCCCATCGCATTCGCGGCGTCCGGCGAGGCACGAACTGAAAGGCGAAATTCGGCATCCAGCCCAGCGTGCATTTGGTCTGGCTGATGACCTGCAGCAGCGATTCCGGCTGCATCACCCAGTTCACCGGCGACTGCATGACTACCGGGAGATGGCAGACCATCGGCAGGATGAAACAGGCAATCAACCCCATGTCGTGATACAGCGGAAGCCAGCTGTAGATGCGGTCCTGCCCGGGATTGATGCGCAGGGCTTGCGCGAGGTGCCCGATCTGCCGCAACACCGCCGCGTGCGTCAGGGCCACTCCCTTCTGCAGGCCAGTGGTTCCGGCGGAATGCTGGATGAAGGCCACGCTGCCCGGGTCGATATTGGCGGATTCTCGTCTCTGATCCGGATCTTGAGCAGGGTTCGAAGGCGAGGCCTTGATCACCTTCGTTGCCGGACCCAGCGCCACACAGGCCAGCATCTCTTCCGGGAACTCCTGGTCGATGACTACAGCCTTCGCCTGCAGGTTGGCCGTCACTCCTGCTAAGCCCGAGCGGTATTTCGCAGGTTCAACTTTGAAGTTGGGATAGGCAAGAAAGGCGGGAACCGCGCCCAGCATCATGCCCCCCGCAAATGTAGTCATGGCCGCGATGCTCTGCGGCATGAGGATCACCAGGCGATCCCCCGAGTTCACCCCCTCTTCATGCAGCGCCATCGCCTGGGCGCGGGCGCGGCGCCGGAACTCGCCGAAGGTCACCGTTTCCCGCTCGTCATCGTCCATCCAGAAGGTCACGAAGGGCAAATCTGCCGGAGCCGCATCCAGCGCCACGACGAGATTGGGGAATTTCTGCACCGGCCATTCTAATCCCTGGGTTCCTCTCCGGCTTCTGGGCGGAACGTTCTTGTATCCGCGCCGCCCGCGCAATTATTCTTGTCGGTCACGCTGGGAGGATCGTTGTTACAAAGCGCCGCCTATCTGGTCATCTTCCTCATCTGCGTAGTCGTGCTCGCCAAAGTTGCCGCGCGAAGCGTGCGCCAGGCGGTCCTCCTGGCTGCGAGCTGGGGGCTTTATCTTACTTGGGCCCCATGGTTCGCTGCCGTTCTCGTCTTTTCGGTCGTAACGAATTTCGCGCTCGGGGAGTGGCTCCGGCGCAGCCCCACCGCAGCGCGGCTATGGGTGGGAGTCGTCTTCAATCTGCTGCTGCTCGCCGCGTTCAAGTACGTGCCTGAAATCTCACCCCGCGTTCCCGTCGCGTCTCTACAGGCGTTTTCGCGACTGGCACTCCCGCTGGGCATCTCCTTCTGGACCTTTCAGGCTCTGAGCTACTTGTTTGATCTCTATCGCGGTGAGGAACTCGATCCGTCCTTCTCTGAATTCGCCCTGTACATGGCCTTCTTTCCCTTGACCATTTCCGGCCCGGTGTGCCGCCTGCCCGACATGCTGCCGCAGTTCCGCAAAGAACAGATCACTTCCTGGAGCGGGATTGGGGAAGGCTTTCGCCGCATCGCCATCGGGGCATTGATGATGCAGCTTGCGAAACTCCTGGGCCAGGGCATCTTGGCGGGCGACGGCGTCGCGAGTGGATTCGACCGCGCGACGCGCTGGAGTGGGCCGGACGTCTGGTGTCTCGCCGCCGCTTACGGACTCCAGCTTTTCCTCGATTTTGCCGGCTATTCCCACATCGCGATCGGTGCGGCTCGCGCTTTAGGCATCGCGGTACCCGAGAATTTTCAGCGGCCGTTCGCCTCCACCAGTCCCTCCCTCTTCTGGACGCGCTGGCACATGTCCCTCTCGTTCTGGATCCGCGACTACGTCTTTCTGCCCCTTGCCACCCTGCGCCGCGAGATCGCGTGGCGCAATGCTGCCCTGATTGTTTCCATGATCCTGTTCGGACTATGGCACAGGGCCAGCCTGCTGTTTCTGATCTGGGGTTGCTACCACGGTGTGCTGCTGGTCTTGCATCGCCAGGTTCAGCAGGCGGAGCGCAAATTCAACTGGGAACCGCCCTCGGGACCCTGGATCGTGATTTCCTGGACCGCCACGATGGCCTTCATCACCCTTGGCTGGATCTTCTTTCGGGCAAATTCACTGTCGCAGGCGGGCCGGATGCTTTCCGCGCTGGCTTCTCCCACAACCTATGCATCACATTTCCTGACCTGGAGCCTCTACCTCCTGGTCGGGCTGCTGGCAGCAGCATATGCGGCTGCTCTCTGGATCGCTGCCCTGCTGTCCCAGCCCTCCACAGGCCCCGGGAGCGATTCGAAGAACCTGGGGCTGTTGGCCCGCTGGCAGTGGTTCTGGATTCCCCCGCTGTACGCGCTGGCAATGCTGTTTCTGCTGATGATCACTCTAGGCCAAAACGGCGGAGCGGCCCAGTTGATGTATCGCGGCTTTTGATCCTGCCGCTCTGTTTAACGAATCTGGGTTCCGTCCGGCATGAAGACGGGAAAGCCGTCCCAGGGCTGCGCCATTGCCAGCTGTTCCGCGGCGGCGGCGCGGTTGTAAGCAAACAGGAACATGCCGTAGCGATAGCGCAGCATGTGGTCGTCCGGCGCACGGGTAATCGCCCATTGATACTGCAGAGCAGTTTCTTCCGGCGTCTCACTCCAATTCCGAGCCTCCATGCTAAGCCGCAACAACTGGTCGGCATGATTGAGTTGATTGGTGAAGGGGGCCTTCTGGCTGCGGCGCAGCATCTCCTGCGCAATGCGGGAGCGGTCGTGGGCCGTCAGGGCAAGCAGCCGTTCACACTCGGTTTCCGAGGGCGCGTCCGCCGCAATCTGCCCGCCGGCCGCCAGCTTTCCTGCCACCTGCTGGTATATGCTCCGGGCCAACAGGTAGCTTCCCAGCGGGGTCATGTGCACGTGCTCGTAAACCAGCGCGCTGCCGATGATTCCGTCGGCACTCGCGCCTGCAAAAAGGGACTCGGTATCAATGAAGCCCACTCCGGAAGCCGCCGGCACGAAGCGATTGATGTCGTTGATCCGGCTGTCAGCGCGGAAACGCAGCGTATCCAGATCGCGGGCCCGCTGAAAATGTTCTTTCGCCGACTTGGCGTCACCGAGACCCTTTAACACGCGCCCGATCCGGAACTCCAGTTCCGCATATTCGTTGTCGATCCTGGCCGCGGAAACGTATTGCTCCAAAGCCTCGCGGAACGATCCAGCGGCCTCGAGTTCATTGCCCCGCTCCACCAGCGACGACCATTCCTTCAACTGCTGATCGCCCAGGCCCTCGCGGTGCAAGGAGGCGAATGGCGCGCAGTCCTCAAGGTTCGTGGCCGCGGTGGCGACGATCACCTGCGCGCCTGCAGCCTTCCCCACGGCAACGGTGTCGCGCAGATTTCGTTCGTAGTTCGAATAGACATGCTCCATGAGCGGCGAGTTGGCCCGCACCTGCTTCTCCAGGAACATCTCCATCCCCTGCCAGTTTCTCTTCTGCGTGCCCAGTTTGCTTGCCAGCTGCCCGATCCGGGTGGAGCGCAGGAAAATGCTGCTGCGGATCACCGGAATGCTCATTCCCGAGGATGTCAGCACCGTGCTCGGACCGTACGGGCCGACCACTTCGTTATTTCCGGAATAAATGATGAACAGATCGGGATACTGCCCGGCCAGAGCCCGCGCAATGGGCAGCACGACATGCGAGTTGATGGCCACGCTGCCGGTATTCACCACCTCGAATTTCGTGGCGGGGAATCGCTGGCGCAGCATCACTTCCAGATAGCGGCTGAATCCGTAAGCCGGATCGGGATCGCCCATGGCCGCGGATTCGCCGAGCACAAAGATGCGGTAGGTTCCCGGCGCTTTTTGCGTCGGAATCGAATACAGCCGCGGCGTCTGCACCGATCCCGCGGGGAAAAACGGCGCGGCAAAGAACAGGTTGTAACAGGACGCCGGCTGTCCCTGCACCGTGCAAGGTGTCAGCAGGGACGTGGAATACCCCACGCCTGCCCATCGCAGGCAGGCTTCCAGAATGCCCAGCAGGAGCAGCGGAAAGATCACTGCGCTCGCCAGGATCAGAGGCCAGCGCGGCCGTGAGGTTTGAGAGTGCATGTGGAATCTTCTTAAATCAAACACGTGGCGCCGGACGCATTCGTCCGGCCGCGGCGCTCCTTTCCCTTCGCGGCGCGGACCAATGGGTCCGCCCCTACGCGTGCCCGTTCATCCCGCTCAGTTCGCGGAGCCTTTTCCGCTCTTCGCGCCGTTCTGCATGCTCAAATGCTGTTCCGCTTGCGCGATCAGATTCTGCACCTTGTCCCGCTGCGGGTACTGCGGATTGGTCTCCAGCAATCGCTTCCAGGCGGCGATCGCGCCACTCATGTCCTGTTTGTCCTGCCACTTCACCATGCCGGTGTTAAACAACGCATTGGCATGTTTGCCGTCTAGCTTGAGCACGGCGTCATATTCCTGCAATGCCCGGTCCGACTGGCCCATGAAATGGTAAGCCGTTGCCATGTCGGTGCGTACATCCGTCGCCTTCGGGTTAATCTTGAGACATTGCTCGTAATACTTCACCGACTCGGGAAACTGTTGCGCATCGTAATAGACGTTCCCGATCTTGTAGAGCAAGTCCGCATTGTTGGGATCGCTCTTCAACTGGGCGAGCAGGGGCCCGGCTTCAGCCTCGGCCGCCAGCCGCAGCTGCTCCGCTGTGGGAGCCGCCGCCGCGCCTGCGGTTGCGGCCGGAGCCCCGGCTGGTGCGCGTACTGCGCTGGGTTGCGGCGACGCGGAGCCGCGCGCCAGATATCCCACCGCAACGCCGACCAGCAGGCATATCACTGAGAGAATGTAAGCCTGCGTGCTGGTCCATTTACCGCTACCTGGGGTTTGGTCTTCAGTCATGAGGAATCTCCACGTGTGAAAGTCGTTTTTAAGCCTGTTGTACGCATTGTGAGCGAGATCACAGAATGCCGGTGTGATTCAAATCACAGGTTTTTGTGCGGTCTGGCACAAGCCGGCGGGACAAGTTGGTTACACCCCATCCTCACCCGATGATGCTTTCGATCGCGCGTGGGTGAAATCACGCTGCCTCCCCGGATCTGCGAGTTACGGCGCAACAACCGCACGGCCGCGTCCCGGGACCTCCTGTAATCGATTGAAAAACCAAGGGCCTCCTCACTGCGGAGCGCCGTTATTTTGGCCCTCGACCTGCTTCTTTGTCGCTCGAAGCCCGAGGAGATCTATGGAATCGACCGACCGCCAGACCAAGTTTTGGAGCAACGCCCAAACCTATACGATGGCGGGAATTTGCCTGATCCTCGGAGTAGTGGTCGGATACCTGGTGCATGCGCCGGCAGTCGCCGGTTCGGGCGTCCCGACGGCCACGGTGGCGTCGGCGCCCAGCGCGCCTCCGGCCATGCCGAGCGCCCAG
>DASREX010000114.1:0-13838 GCA_035651855.1 Candidatus Sulfotelmatobacter sp. | reverse complement strand
TAGTACCGGGATTTTCAGCGATTGGAAGGTTGGAACAAAGCGCACGAGTTCACTGCGGCATCCAATGAACGTTGGCGGCGCTCGCGCGACGTTTGTCGTGAGACCGTTTTTCGCTAGAAGCGAGAAGCTGCTAGCTTCTGGCTTCTAGCTGAGGGCGGAAAAAGCGCACGTTGTATTTTCGTTAACGGACGATTTCACTGCAGGGTCCAATGAATGTTAGCGGATCCGGCACCACTTTTCTCGCGGAATGTTTTTAGCCAGAAGCTAGCGGCTAGCAGCTAGAAGCTTTCACGCGTAACTTGTTGCCCCGCGCCCATTCGTGCTAGCTTCAAAAACGGATTCCGCAAAATTGAGGTCACATTGTCAAAAGGTTTAGTCATCGTTGAATCGCCGGCCAAGGCGAAGACCATCCAGAAATATCTGGGTAAGGGGTTCTCCGTGGAGGCCTCGCTGGGGCATGTCAAAGATCTGCCCAAGAGCACTCTCGGCGTGGATATCAGCAACGACTTCGAGACGGATTACGTCGTCATCCCCGGAAAAGAGAAGGTTGTCGCCCGCTTGAAGAAGCTGGCGGCGTCGGCCGATGCCATTTATCTGGCGCCCGACCCGGACCGCGAAGGCGAGGCTATCGCCGCTCATCTGGCGGATGAGCTTGATGGAAATGGCAAGAAGAAGCCGAAGAAAGCCAGGAAGGGGGAAGACGAAGCGCCTCCCCGAATTCAGCGCGTCACCTTCAATGAAATCACCAAGCGGGCGGTGCAGGCCGCTTTCGAACATCCCCGGGCGATCGATCAGAATCTGGTGGACGCGCAACAGGCGCGCCGCGTTCTTGACCGTTTAGTTGGATATCAGGTTTCCCCCCTGCTGTGGGATAAGGTGCGCCGAGGTCTTTCTGCGGGACGCGTCCAGACAGTCGCTCTCCGCCTCATCGTCGAGCGCGAACGTGAGATCAAGGCATTCGAGAAAAAGGAATACTGGACGATCGACGCGCACCTCGCCGCCGGCAAGCCGCCGGCCTTCGATGCGCGCTTCCTCGGCAAGGGCGAGGAGAAGATCGAAATTCCGAATGGCGAAGAGGCGGAAAAGATCCGCGCCGCTCTGGAGAAAGCGGAGTGGGTCGTTCGCAGCGTCGACAAGAAAGAGCGCCGCCGCAATGCCGCGCCTCCTTTCACCACCAGCAAGCTGCAGCAGGACGCCTCCCGCAAGCTGCGCTTCAGCGTCAAGCGCACCATGATGATCGCGCAGCGTCTCTACGAAGGCGTCGAGCTCGGCGAGGAAGGATCCGTCGGCCTCATTACTTATATGCGTACGGACTCGACCCGTGTCGCTCCCGAGGCAATCACCGAAGTGCGCGAATACGTCGGCAAGGAGTACGGGCAGAACTATCTTCCGGAAGCTCCCAACGCATTCAAAGAGAAGAAAGACTCACAAGGGGCGCACGAGGCCATTCGCCCGACGTCGGCGATGCGCCATCCCGACCAGATCAAGCAGTACTTGAAAGAAGACGAGTTCAAAGTCTACAAGCTCATCTGGCAGCGTTTCGTGGCGTCGCAAATCAATCCTGCTGTGTTCGACCAGACGACGGTGGATATCGACGCCAGGAGCGGGAACGAAGCGTTCTGGTTCCGGGTCACCGGATCGGTGCTGAAGTTCGACGGCTTCCTGAAAGTTTACGAAGAGTCCAAGGAAGGCAAAGACGAAGAAGACGAGGAATTGAAGCACAAGCTGCCCGCGCTGGAAGCCGGGCAGAAACTCACTTTGCGCGAGCTGAAGCCGGAGCAGCATTTCACCGAGCCACCGCCGCGGTACAACGAAGCGTCGCTGGTGAAAGAGTTGGAAGAGCGCGGCATAGGGCGGCCTTCCACGTATGCCGCGATTCTCTCCACCATCCAAGAGCGGCAGTACGTTCAGAAGCTGGGCGGCAAATTCGTGCCGACCGAAATCGGCCTGGTGGTGACCGATCTCCTGGTCGAAAACTTCCAGGATATTTTCGATGTGCAATACACCGCGCGCCTGGAAGAGGAACTCGACGAAATCGAAGAAGGCAAGGAGAAGTGGCAGGACGCCATGTCGGACTTCTGGAAGAAGTTCCAGAAGGACCTGAAGTATGCCGAAAAGCACATGGAAAACATCAAGCGGATGGAGAAGCCCACCGACGAAAAGTGCGAAAAGTGTGGCGCGCCGCTGGTGATCAAGTGGGGCAAGCACGGCTCGTTCTACGCGTGCAGCACCTACGATAAGGAAGATCCGAACACCTGCACTTTCACCAAGGAAAATCCGATCAACCTGCCGGATCTCGATTCGGCCGACATGCAGGGCACCACGCAGGAGGAGTACTGCGAAAACTGCGGCCGGGTGATGGTGCTGAAACGCGGGCGCTTTGGCCAGTTCATGGCCTGCACCGGATATCCCGACTGCAAAACGACCCGTCGCCTCGATCAGGGCAAGAAGGTCCCTGACATTCCTCTCGACGAACTCTGCCCCAAGTGCGGCCGCAATATGATGATCCGCCACGGCCGTTACGGCGAGTTCACCACCTGCAGCGGATACCCGGAATGCAAATACGTGAAGCAGAACTTTATCGGCGTGAAGTGTCCCCAGTGCAAAGACGGAGAACTGGTGGAGAAGCGGGCGCGCAAGGGCAACACATTCTACGGTTGCGGGAATTATCCCAAGTGCAAGTTCACTTCTGCCAACAAGCCGCTTGCCGAAAAGTGCCCGAGTTGCGGCAGCGAATATCTGGTCGAAAAGAATCTGAAAGCGGGCCCCGTCATCGCTTGCCCGAACAAAGAATGCGACTACGAACGGCCGGCGCCGCCGCCCCCGGAGCCTCCGGCTACGAGCGCGCACAGCGCGAGCAGCTAACCGGCTGGCATCCCCTCGTTGCCGGGTCCTTTCTGGCCGAGGCGGAATCGCGGCCTATGAAATTTGTCATTTGTTGAGCTTAGGGAAGCGCTGATTAAGCATCGGAAGAGAAGACACAAGGTCCCTCGACTGCGCAGAATTGCCGAAAAACGGCAATTCTGCTTCGCTCGGGATGACAGGTACGAAGTTAATCAGAGATTCCTTGGCGCGATTTAAAATTTTTGCCAATCCAAACCCACGCGAGGAAACAAAATGCCCAGGAAGCCCACAACTGCCGATGCCCACCTGATTCTGGAGCTTTATGATCTGCGCCGCGAAGCCGAGATGCGGAAAGCCCGCGCATGGTGGGCCGCGGAATTTTTTCCGCAGAGTGCCGATGATTTCATCCAGGTTGCCTGGGCCATGGGTACGAAAGAAAATGCCTGGCTGCGGCAAGTGGGCGGCTATTGGGGAATCGTGGCGTCCTTCGTGAATGCCGGCGTCCTCAACGAAGAGCTGTTCCTGCAGCCCGGTTTCAGCGGAGAACTGTTTCTGATCTACGCCAAGATCCATCCCTTCGTGAAAGACTTGCGCAAAAAGCTGAACGATCCCAATGTCTTTCTCGAAGTTGAGAAAGCGGTGACCCGCACCAAGTGGGGCAGGAATCGCCTTCAGTTTATGGTCCAGCGGGTGGAGACGATGCGCCAGCGCGCCGCCGAAGCGAAACGCAGCTCGTAGGTCGCTGCTCACGGTCCGGAACCGGCGCTTCTGGTATCCTAGTTCGCTGTGCGGATGATCTGGTGGTTTTTGATCCTGGGTGTAAGCGCGATGGTACTGGTGTGCGTGGCCATCGCCTTGTTTCTGCACCTGCGGTCCCACCTGCAAAAATCTCACGCCTCCCACGAAGCAGGTTCAACGCAAGCGGATGCAGGGCGGCGCGTGGATTCCATCGAGCGCTAGATCAGCGCCGCCCAGCCGGAGCCCGTTATGGCAAAAATTGCAATTCATGCATTTCCTGATACGCAGCAGCAGCCCTTGCTCGACTCGACCCGGCAAGTCGCCCTGGTCGTGGGCGCCAGCCTGTTTGTGGCTCTTTGCGCCCGCGTTACGATCCCCTTAATGCCTCTGACGCCGGTCCCACTGACGGTTCAGAACCTGGGTGTGTTGCTGGTCGGATTGCTGCTGGGCAGCCGCCGCGGCTTTTCCGCAATGGTCCTGTACCTGGTGGAGGGGTTAGTCGGCTTGCCCGTGTTTAATCCCACCGGCCCGGGCGGAGTCGCGCAGTTATTCGGGGTCACCGGGGGATTCCTTCTCGCCTATCCATTCGTCGCCTTCGTTGCCGGATACCTGTTTGAACGTGGAGGCAAGACCTTCCTTCGAGCTGCGACGGCTGGTTTTTTTGCCGAGATTCTGCTCTTCGTGAGCGGGCTCAGCTGGTTGTATCTGTTGACCCATTCGCTGGGCAGGGCCGCGTATCTCGGCCTGTATTGGTTCATCGCGGCCGAGGTAATCAAGGTGATGCTGGCCGCAGGCATCGCGGCCCGGTGGCGCCGGACCGCGGAAGTATCAAAGTCCACGTAGGGGCGGACGCATTCGTCCGCCGAGGTTTTTCGAACCGCGGCCCCGAGGAGATCAGGAAAGGGTCCGTCTGGGGCCTTGCCGCCCGCAAATCATAGGAAAAGCGGCTTCCGCCGCTGAGGGCCTCAGGCTCTCGAGGTCAAAAATGACAGCAGTGTCCGGCACCATGAAGTCCGTCGATAGCAGTGGAGCGGGTCAACTTCGCGACATTACCGTGGCGCACAGTCCCGACTCCGATGACGCCTTCATGTTCTATGCCCTGGCAACGCATAAAGTGCGCACGCCGGGCCTGCGTTTTACACACACACTCTGCGACATCGAGACCCTGAATCAGAAAGCCCGCGAAGGCGTGTATGACGTGACCGCCATCTCGTTCCACGCTTATCCCTACGTGCAGGATAAGTACGCGCTGATGGCCTGTGGCGGCAGCGTCGGCGAGGGTTACGGGCCCATGGTCGTTTCCCCGCGTCCATTCACCACCAGCGAAATCAAGACCAAGCGGATCGCCGTTCCCGGCACGCTGACCACCGCTTATCTGGCGCTGCAGTTGTTTGCTCCCGGGGTGGAAACCGAAGTGGTTCCCTTTGATCAGATCATTCCGCAGGTTCTCGAAGGCAAGTACGAAGCTGGACTCATCATTCACGAGGGCCAGTTGACCTACGACCGGTCGGGCCTGCACCGCATTGTCGATCTCGGCCGCTGGTGGCAGAAGGTGACCGGCTTGCCGCTTCCCCTGGGCGGCAACGCGATCCGCCGCGAACTCGGTCCGCAACTCATGTCGGCGGTCACGGCAGCCCTGCGCGACAGCATCCAGTACGGGCTTGATCACCGCGAGGAGGCGCTGTCGTATGCCATGCAGTTCGCGCGCGACCTGGACACTCAGTCGGCGGACAAATTCGTAGGCATGTACGTGAATGAGCGCACCCTCGACTACGGGCCCGACGGCAGGGAAGCGGTGCGCCGCCTGCTCGATATGGGACACAAGGCTGGGGTCATCGGACCGGAAGCGCGGGTTGAGTGGATTGATTAGAAGTCAGAGGTAAGAAGTGAGAATGCAGAAGTGATTCCGTGCACACTTCCACATCCTGCACTTGGACCCTGATCTGCATCTGCAATTTTCCTGGAGTTCGAAAGCTTGCCCGTACCCAATCTTCTCATTGACGCCGACGACACGCTGTGGGAGAACAACGTCTACTTCGAGCGCGCCATTGCGCGCTTCATTTCGTTCCTGAATCATCACGAGTTCACCGCCGAGCAGGTGCGCGAAGTCCTGAACGAGGTCGAGCGCGAGTGCATCGTAAAGCATGGGTACGGGCTGCACAGCTTTGCGCATGCATTGGCGGACACGTTTGAGCGCCTGAGCGTGGTTCCGGTTACGCCGGAGTTGCATTCGCAGGTCCGCAGCTTTGCCCACGCCATCGAGAATCACCCTATCGAATTCCTTCCCGAGGTCCCGGAGACGTTGCAGGATCTTTCGTCGCGAAATCGCCTCATTCTCCTGACCAAAGGCGCGCAGCAGGAGCAAAATGGAAAAATCGAGCGCTCAGGAGTAAAGCGGCATTTCTTCGCCTGTGAAGTTGTGGCGGAGAAGAATTCATCCACGTACCGGCACATCGTGGAGAAATACGAACTGGACCCAGGCTCTACCTGGATGATTGGCAATAGCCCACGATCCGACATCAATCCGGCGCTCGCGGCGGGCTTGCATGCCGTATTTATCCCGCACGGCGATACCTGGATCCTGGAGCACGAGGAAGTGAATCCTGCGCCGGAGCATCAGAAGCTGCTCATTATTGGCCGCTTCGCGGAATTGCGCGAACACTTCTAGCTGTCATTGCCCGGCCGCGCGGAGCAGGCGTTCGCTGAGCGGCATAGCCGTGAAAGCAAACTCCCTCTGAAAGCGGCTGAAATCCAGGGATCGCGGATTGCCTTGTACCGGCTCTTCGCCGAGGGTCACGCGAAGCTTGGGGTTCAATGATTCCAGTTTCCGCTTGAGATCGCCTACAACCCAGGATTCGCAAGGCGCGTTGTAGACCGTATGCGCCGGACGAGTCGCCCGCAGTACCGCGAGCAGCGCTCTTGCGGCGTCCTCCACATGCGCGAGCAGAACTCGCTCAGACGCCATATAGGGCAGTGCGACACTGGCAGGCTGCTCTGACTGCAGCAGTTCGAAGATCTCGCTCCTCCAGGCGGATGTGGTCGAGCGCGCGCCCGGACCCACCACCCGCCCGATTCTCAGGCTCAGGAACTCCAGTTTGGAGGAGGCAGCAAAAGCGCGGCCCTGTTGCTCGATGTAAAGTTTCGCCGCGCCGTATAAGTCCTGCGGCGCGGCCCGTTCTTCTTCCGATACCACGCGGCCCGCAGCGCAAGTTCCATAGACGCTTAAGGAACTGGCAAACACCATGCGGCGGAGTCCGTAGCGCAGCCCCAGGGCAAGCAGGTTGAGGCTGCCCGCGATGTTGACTTCCGTGGCGCCGGCCGGATCCTTCTGCGCGGCGGTCGGCAGAATCGCGGCGAGATGCACGATTCTGTCAATACAATTTTGCCGGAAGATGTTCTCAAGTTCTGCCTTGTTCCGGATGTCGCATGCCGCTCTTACTGTTTGGGACGCGCCCGCTGACGATGGGGAAGTGAGCGAATCCAGCGCGATCACCCGCTCGCCCGACCCCTCCAGAAGTGCCGTGAAAATGCGGCCCAGAAAGCCTTCTGCGCCCGTCACCAGCACGGAGTTTTGCCGCGGATCAGCCATGTCTTGCGAGAATCAGACGAGTTACCCTGTTTTCTTCTTCGTCACTACCGCATCAAACTCACCAACAAGCGGCTATCGCGTCCAGCATTTCGCGCGTGGTACGCTCAACTTGCTCTGCGATCTGGCTCCCACTTTGAGTGGCGATTCAGACCAACAATTTACGCCGGCTGTTGCACACCGTCGAGGCGCTTTCCGAACTCGGGCCCGCATTGACCGCGGAGCGCGAGTTTGCGGAAACCTCGCGCCTTATGCTGTCTGCCGTCATGGAATCGGCAGGCGCCCGCGAAGGTGCGCTCTTCCTGTTCAGCGATAAGCCGGACATGTTGACCTCCGCGTCGTCGCTGGGATTCGCCTTGATGCCCGATCCCGCCTTCATTCCTCTCCTCCCCAAGCACGTGCACGCCCTGGTGGCGGCGCGCGGCCCCATCGTCCTGAACTCGTCGACCTACTCGGTCTTCTTGAGTTCGAATGGCAATGTCGCGCCGGAGTTGTTCAAGTGCCTCGCGCCTCTAAAAGCTGCGGGACGCCTCGCGGGGGTGGTCGCTCTCGGACGCCGCCCCGGAGATGCTCTCTACGAAGACAGCGAACTCGATGCGCTGGAAATGCTGTGCGCTTATGTAGCACTGGCAGTTCAGAATCATGCGCTCACCCAGACCATCGCGCAACGCGTCTCCGAGAACCTGAAGCTGATGGCCTCGCTGCACGGCTTCTACGACAACGCGCTGGAAGCCTTCGCCACCGCGATCGATGTCAAGCATGTGAACATCCACGGACACTCGCTGCGCGTAGGGCGTTATGCCGCCGCTATCGGCGATGCCATGGGCATGGAGCCCAGCGAGGTGGCGGCCCTGCGCAGCGCGGGATACCTCCACGACATTGGCAAGGTTGCCGTGGATCGCCGCCTGTTCGGAAAGCCCGGGGCGCTGGATCCGGAAGAATTCCGCGAGATGGCGGACCACACCACCGTCGGCCATCAGATCGTGAGTACCGTGCAGTTCCCTTGGCCCAAGATACCGGAGGCCGTCCGCTGGCATCACGAGCGCGCCGATGGCTCGGGATATCCCGACCGCCTCATGCAGGAGGACGTCCCGCTGCCGGTGCGAATCGTGGGCGTCGCCGATTCTTTCGATGCCATGACCAGCACGCGGCCGTATCGCGCGCCTATGACGGTGGGAAGCGCCTTGAGCGATCTAGTGCGGCTGTCGCCGGAAAAGTTTGATCCTAATGTAGTGCAGGCCCTGCTCATCCAGGTGCGGCGCGATGCGGTCGGCAGCAGTCGCTCCCCTCTGCTCGATTCCATGACCATCAACATCGCGGCCGCGGATATCGATCATCTGGCTGCGACCCTGCAGTACAAGGTCTCGCGCGGCAGGGCCTTCCTGACGCCTTAGCAGGCAGCCCGGCCGCCCATGACCGAGCTTCCTGGCAACTAGATTTCCACGAGCACGTCGCCGTTTTCGATCCTGACCGGATAAACCGCCACCTTCACGGTGGAGTTGTGCGTTGCTTCCCCCGTCTTCGGGTCCCAGGCCCACGCGTGCCAGGGGCAGATGAGCTTTTCGTTGACAATCATGCCTTGGCCCAGCGGCCCGCCACGATGCAGGCAGACATTGTCCATCGCGCTGTAGGAGCCGTTTACGTTGGCGATGCAGATGATTTTGTCCCCGCAGGGAAATTCTTTGGCTTCGTTGGGCCCGGGGAGATTGGATTGGCTGGTGAGTTTCGTGAGGTTCGGCATGGACTCTTTTCGTGTCAGATGCAGCCGAACTGCGTTCGGCGTGACAGCCGGGCTGGCTGCTTTCGCAGGAGCTATTTGGGCTGCATTGTCTGCGCGATCATGACCTGGCGCTTGAAATTCTCGACCATGTTAGGGTCCAGCCGGACTTCCGTGGGCTTTCTGGCGATGGTCATGGTATCGATCTTGTCCTGCAGCTTGAGCAGCGCATAGAACAGGTTCTCGGGACGCGGCGGGCATCCCGTCACATAGACGTCTACGGGCACAATCTTGTCTACGCCTTGCAGAACGGCATAAGTGTTGAAAGGGCCGCCCACGGACGAACATGCGCCCATGGAAATCACCCATTTGGGATCGGGCATCTGGTCGTAGATGCGTTTTACCACGGGCGCCATCTTGAGCGTGACCGTGCCGGCCACAATCATCAAGTCGCTCTGGCGTGGGCTGGGGCGGAAGACTTCGGAGCCGAAGCGGGCGATGTCGAAGCGCGCGGTGGAAGAGGCGATCATCTCGATCGCGCAGCAGGCCAGGCCGAAGGTCATCGGCCACACCGCCGACTTCCGCGCCCAGTTGAAAACGTAGTCGACAGTCGAAATCAGGAAATTCTTTTCGAACTTATTTTGCAGCCAGCCCATGCTCGGACCTCGCGCCCTAATGTTGCAGTCTAGGTAAGCCGCGCGGTACTGTCAAACCGGGCCGCAACGTGCCTGCTGCTAAAAGTGGTGGACCGCCACGGACCGCCAGGACTTCATCTTTTCGCCCGGGCTGGCTTGGGGTAACATGCCACACACCGGAGCAGTCCAGCCATGATCGGGCAAGCGATCTCCCGCTACACAATTCGAGAACAGATTGGCGCGGGCGGGATGGGAATCGTGTACCGGGCGCATGATGAGCAACTGGACCGGGACGTCGCCCTGAAAGTGCTGCCCCGCGGCGCTCTCACCGACGAAGCGGCGCGGCGGCGTTTTCGAGGCGAAGCGCTGGCTCTTGCCAAGCTGAATCACCCCAACATCGAGACGGTTTTCGACTTTGGAACCGACAATGGCGTGGACTACCTGGTCACGGAGTACATCCCGGGCATCACGCTGGACGCCAAGATCGCCGGCCGCGCGCTGCCGGAGAAGGACGTCCTCAGCCTGGGAATTCAGCTCGCGGAAGGACTCGAAGCAGCCCATACACAGAACTTTGTTCATCGGGACCTGAAGCCTGGAAACCTGCGTCTCATGCCTGACCAGCGGCTGAAGATTCTGGATTTTGGGCTGGCGATGCTGCTGCCCACCAGCAGTGAGACGGCAGTGACCAAGACGCCGCAGGCCAACAAAGGACTGATGGGGACTCTGGCCTATATGGCGCCGGAGCAATTGCGGGATGAAACCATAGACCGGCGCAGCGATATCTGGTCCGCCGGCGCGGTATTGTACGAATGCGCGACCGGGGTACGGCCCTTTCCGGAAACCAACCTCACTCGCCTGATTGATTCCATCCTCCGGGATCAGCCGGCGTTGCCCACCAGCATCAACCGCCATATCTCGCAGAGCCTGGAAAATATTCTGCTCAAGTGCCTGGAGAAGGATGTCGAAAACCGCTATCAATCCGTGCGCGAGTTGCTGGTCGACCTGCGCCGCTTGCACACCGGCATCTCGACGAATGTGGTGGTACGACGGCCCAAGCCGAGGCGCGTTCGCTGGATAGCCGCCGCCGTGGCGGGCGTGCTGGTCGTGCTGGCCCTGCTGGCGTGGCGTGAAAATTGGTTCGCGGGCGACAGTACCAGGATCGAATCTTTGGCCGTGCTGCCCCTGGAAAACCTCTCGCATGATCCCGCCCAGGAGTACCTGGCGGACGGAGTCACCGAGTCGCTGATCACGGATCTAGGCCAGATTCGCGGCTTGCGGCGAGTCATCTCGCGAACCTCGGTGATGCGCTACAAGACCGATCGGCAATCCTTGCGCGAGATCTCGCGCCAGTTGAACGTGGACGCGATTGTGGAGGGCTCGGTCTTTCGCTCCGGCAACACGGTTGAGGTCACCGCCCGGCTTCTCAACGCCAGCACCGATAGCCAGCTGTGGTCCAAGAGTTACCAGCGGGAGTTGCGCGATCTGCTCACATTGCAGCGCGAACTGGCTTACACCATTGCCAGCGAGATGAAGGTCGAATTGAGCCCGCAGGACCAGGAGCGGTTGAAGACTCCTCGCCCAGTCACGCCTGCTGCGCAAGACGCCTATCTCAAGGCGAATTATTTGAACATCGGTACCTACGAACAGCGGATGAAGGCACGGCAATACTACGAGGAAGCAATCAGAATCGATCCTAACTTCGCCCCGGCGTACGCCGGCCTGGCGGATTCTTACTGGGGAACGCCGGACCGCCCCGCCCAGGAAGTGATGCCCAAGGCCAAACAGTATGCCCAGAAGGCGCTGGCTCTGGACGAGTCGCTCGCCCGTGCCCACACCGCTTTGGCTTCCATCTTCTTCTACGGGGATTGGGATTGGAGCAGCGCGCAGCGGGAGTTCAATCGCGCTATCGAACTCAATCCCAGCGATGCCGAGGCGCATCGCATGTATTCCATTTTCCTCTCGGCCATGACCCGCTTCGATCAGGCGCAAACCGAGATTCAGGCTACCCAGGCCCTCGATCCGCTCTCGGTCTACAACGATACGACCGCGGGCTGGGTGCTTTACTGCGCCCGCAAGTACGAGCAGGCGGCGCAGCAGTGTCAAAAGGCGCTGGAACTCACTCCCAATTCCGACGGTGCCCATGCCTGCCTGGGCTACACCTATTTGGGAAGAGGTGCTTACCAGGAAGCCATAGCCGAGTTCCAGAAGGCGCTGACTCTTTCCGGCGGCGATGCGGTGCGGGCGGTCTGGCTGGGACGCGCTTATGCCCAGGCCGGGGACCGTCCCCACGCCCTCAAAGTCCTGGCGCAATTGCAGGATCAGGCCAGGCGCACTTACATTCCGCCATACTTCATCGCCACGTTGCAGGTGGCTTTGGGAGACAAAGATCAGGCTTTCAAATGGCTAGACAAAGCCTACGAAGAGCGGGACCTCTACCTGGCATGGATCAAGTTCGATCCTGCGCTGGATCCCCTCCGGGCCGATGTTCGATTTCAGCAGCTGCAACGGCGAATGAAACTGGCGAACGGCGAGCCTTAGTGCGCCGGTTCGCTCCATCCCGGATAAGCCTCAGCCGCGGCTGTGCTGGTCGGCCAGTGCGAGAGTGTCACATAGTAGTGGGAATCTGGTGGATCGGCGTCCTTCGGCTTGGCTTCCGAGTACAGGACCAGCTTTTTCACTTTGTGACTGAATACCTTGTACTTGTTTAGAAAAGCCACCTTGTCTTTCTGGAATTCGGCAAAAGCCGTGGAACTGAGCCGCAGCACAGCAAACTCAGGCTTGGATGGCTCTTCATCCCCGGAGAACTTGGGAACATAGGCTTCCCAGATCCCGTCAGCAAGCTCCTTCCAGATCCCATGCCTGGTTTTTGTCGTGGCGGTTGAAGGAGCAGCCTTCTGTTGCGGCGCGCTCTCTTGTGCGATGACCGGCAGGCTCAGCCCAAGGAGCGCCAGACTGGTGACGCTCAGGATTACAGCTTTGAATCGCCCCATGGTGCACCTCCAGATGTGCAGGCGGTTTTTACTCCATCAGGGGGCCGATGTCAATACGAAGCCGTAATGCCGCCTTGAGGCTATTCGGGGGACAAGGCGCAGTAAATCCGGCGATCGCGCGCCGGGTCGCCTTGGACGGCCTGTCTCCGTTAAAATCAGGGTCAGGTTCTGTGTGAGCTCATGTCCTTAACTAAACAGCAAGCTCTGGAGATGTTCGAGTCCGATGACCTGATTGGCGTCGGGATGGAAGCCGATGGGATGCGGCGCAAGCTGCATCCGGAGGGCGTGGTCACCTACATCATCGACCGCAATATCAACTACACGAACTTTTGCACCGAGTACTGCACCTTCTGCGCCTTCTACCGGCCGCTGAAGGGGCCCGCCGCGAAGGAAGGATACATTCTCGATTTCGACACCATTTACGAGAAGATCCGCGAAACGGTCGAACTGGGAGGCACCGGAGTGCTGATGCAGGGCGGCCTGCATCCGGACCTGAAAATCGAGTGGCACGAGAAGATGTTGCGCGGCATCAGGCAGCGGTTTCCGCAGGTGCATCTGCACTGCTACTCCGCATCCGAGATTATTGCGATTGCCGAGTACAGCGGTCTGAGCATTCGCGACACCATCCTGCGGCTGCGCGACGCGGGGCTGGATTCGATCCCGGGCGGCGGCGCCGAGATTCTGGACGACGAGGTGCGCTACAAGATCGCCCGGCTGAAATGCCTGACCGAGGATTGGATTCATGTGCACCGCACCGCCCACCAGATTGGAATGCGCACCACGGCCACGATGATGTTCGGCGTGGGCGAGAAATTCGAGCACCGCATCAATCACCTGCAAAAGCTCTACGAACTGCAGGAAGAGACGGGCGGATTCACGGCATTTATCCCGTGGAGCTTCCAGCCAGCCAACACAGCCTTGGGCGGGCGGCACTGGGATGAGGCGACCGCGGTCGAATACCTGAAGGTTCTGGCCATTTCGCGGCTGTACCTTTCGAACTTCCTCAATGTGCAGTCGAGCTGGGTCACGCAGGGATTGAAGGTTTGCCAGATGGGGCTGCGCTTTGGCGGCAACGATGTCGGTTCTGTAATGCTGGAGGAGAACGTGGTGCGGGCGGCCGGCGTCACCAACTGCACCACCGAGGAGGAGTTGCGGCGGATTATCCGTGATGCGGGTTTCCGGCCCGCCCAGCGGGACACGCTATACCGGCAGTATTTCCTGAACTAGTTATGAATGCGACGGTGGTGTTGGTGGGAGCCTGAATTCATTTACCCTTGGGTAGGAGGCTGGAATGCCCTTTGATTGGGCGTCTTGCGAGGCGGTCGAAA
>DASREX010000113.1:0-15461 GCA_035651855.1 Candidatus Sulfotelmatobacter sp. | reverse complement strand
AATGATTGAATCTTTTCATTATAGGGAGTACTGACAGGGATCGTCCATTTGAGCCCGGATCGGCTGCTATCCCCGCCGCCAGACACAAGGCATGAAACCGAAGTCACATGGTCAGGCAACAGGGTCTGGCCAAAAAGACATGTCTATCTGGTCGGGTATCAGCACACCGAAATGCACTGTTGAAACGCCCCGGGTAGAGGTACAATTTTACAGGCGTCGGTTTTTTTTGCCCGGCCGGCTACTGGGGAAGGGCCGGGTTGGTGTACAAATTAGACCTGAAATAGAAGCAACTTGACGGGGTTACCGCTCATCTGTCTAAGAAGCAGGTGTCTGAGTCAGGTTTTTTTCCACACGAAGTAGCAGCATTCATATCCAGACGGGAATTATGGGATCCGAACAAGTCAATCCGATTGCTTCCGGCTCTGAGCCGGAACTGCACCTGCTCATTACGGACAAGCAATTTGAAGAGCCGCTCTATCAATCCCTGTTCCGTGAACTGGACGAATTTTTCTTCCCCAAGAAGCTTCCGCCTCTCAAGCTGGAGTCGAAGCCAGAGCCGGTCAAGCCGATCTGGGGATTTTACGACCACAAGAAAGACGGCTTGCTGGGATCGACAGGCATCCATGTCCTGATTGTGGCAGTCATTGTCGCTGGCGCGCTGATCGAAAGGCGGGTAGTGAAAGCCGCTCCGCCCCCGAAAGCGACGGTCACCCTGGTTGATCCCGGTGACATCCCCGCGCTGAAGCCCTCCAAGACGCAAGTTGGCGGAGGTGGCGGCGGTGGCGACCGTGACATTCTGCAGGCCAGTAAAGGTAAGCTCCCCAAGCTCTCGATGCAGCAGATCACGCCGCCCGTAGTGGTGGTGCGCAATGAGCATCCCAAGCTGGCCGTGGAGCCGACGATCGTGGTTCCACCTCAAGTGCAACTCGCCTCCAACAACATGCCGAACCTGGGTGATCCCATGGCGCATGCGATCCTGCCGTCGAACGGAACAGGGTCCGGCGGAGGTATCGGCTCGGGCAGCGGCGGCGGAGTGGGATCGGGTAAAGGACCAGGATTCGGGCCCGGCGAAGGCGGCGGCACCGGTGGAGGAATTTTTCACGTCGGCGGCGGCGTGACCCCGCCGCGGCAGATTTACGCCCCTGAACCGGAGTTCTCCGAAGAGGCCCGCAAAGCCAAATACCAGGGCGTTTGTACCCTGGGCCTGATCGTGGGCACCGACGGACGTCCCAGCAACATCCGCGTGCTGAGCAGCCTGGGCATGGGACTCGACGAGAAAGCGATTGAAGCGGTGAAAAATTGGAAATTCGAGCCCGCGATGAAAGACGGCCACCCAGTGCGCGTCGAAATCGCCGTCGAAGTTGACTTTCACCTCTACTGAGATTTCACTCTTGCAAGCGATGTGTGGGCAGACGCATGCGTGCGCCCCGCCGAGCGCAGCTAGGAACCCTCATCTGATCTTCGCAGAACAGCGAAGTGCATCCGCTTTCTAACTTTGAATCCCAATTGCTGGTAGAGGCCGATCGCCCTCGTATTGTCCGCTCGGACATGAAGAAAGGGAATTTCCCCGCGCTTGCGGATGAGGCGCATCACCCCGTTCATCAAGATACGGGCATAGCCTCTCCCGGTATGCTCCGGATGCGTACAGACGGCGCTGACCTCTGTGTAGCCCGGTACTTTGAGCCGCTCGCCAGCCATTGCCACGAGTCGGCCGGAGCTTCGCATGCCAAAGTAGTGCCCGAGTTCGTGAGTGCGGGTGCCGAAGGGACCTGGCTTGGTGAGCGCGGTTAACTCGAGCATCTCAGGCGAATCCGCCTCGCCTAATTCAACCAGCGCATGGCCGTTTTTCTCAGGGTCAAATTCAGAGCTGTCGCCGACCATCTGCAATAACGGAGCGCCAACGACGAAGGTCCAGCCGGGCCGTTCCTGGTAAGGCTCGTCCAGGAATACGGCGCCGGTGCCGCCGCGGACGAGCCTGGCGAGCGAGGCATAACCATCGTCGTCCGGCTTCTCGAATCCGCCAAGCGGGGACACCTCGGGAACGAATTTCCGCGCGCACCCACAGGTCTCCGCGAAGCGGGCCTGCCGCGTCGTAAGCGCCTGCCAGATGACATTATCGAGAGGATGCATGGTTTAACGCTCAGCCTGCCCTATTCTTTGATTTACAGGGCCGCTGGAGGTCACATTAATTCTGTGAGCGAGCGACCGCTATCCGATCCTTGCGAAGGAATTCGGGAATGCGGAGATCCCTCGCGGAAAGTCCGTCGGGGTGAGGCTTGGCGCTGTTGCGGCCACTGGTGGCGGCCAGCCTTACTCTTTCAGATCCACGTGCTTCACGCCTTCGATGGGGTATCCCAGGAAGCGCGGTCCTAACTGCTGAAATTTCTCAGTAGAATCGGTGGCGAAGAATTTGAGGCGAGGGAGATCTCGACGCTCTATTTCATCCGCGCGGGAGGAGGGCAGCAGTTGTTGGAATCGGGCCGCCACCTCGCGCGCCGTGGACTCCGCAGAATCCACGATGCTCACATGCCCGGGCGTCACGCGTTGCAGCAGTGGTTTGAGCAGAGGATAGTGGGTGCAGCCGAGCACCATGGTATCGGCATGCTGAAAGCCATCCGCAAACGCCTCGGCAAGATAAATCCGGGCCACCTGCTCGGTGACGGGATGTTCCACCCATCCTTCCTCGACCAGCGGAACCAGCAACGGGCAGGCCTTCTCGCGCGCCTGCAAGCCCCGGGACTCGAGAGCCTCGCGGTAGGCGTGACTACTGACCGTTGCCTGAGTTCCTATCACAACGATCTTTTGATTCCGGGTCGCCTGCGCGGCGGCATCGGCTCCGGGTTCTATCACTCCCACCACGGGAACGTGAGCCGCTGCGGTAATCTGATCCAATGCCAGGGCGGTCGCGGTATTGCAGGCAATGACCAGCATTTGCGCACCGTGGGACTCAAGATAATGCGCGGCCTCGACGGCATAGCGGGCCACCGTGTCCACCGATTTCGACCCGTAAGGAAGCCGGGCAGTGTCGCCGAAATAGGCATAATCGGAGTCCGGTATGAGCTCAAGTAAAGCTTTAAGGACGGTCAAGCCGCCAAAGCCGGAGTCGAATACGCCAATAGTCGATCGCCTGCTGGTCATGGATGAGGTATCCCGATGATAGCAGCGGCAAGCGGCTTGGCGCGGTGACCACCCGTGTTCCGAGACGAGTTACGGTCGATTCGACCTGCCCGATACCGCCACCGATGCCAGGTCGGCGGCACGTCCGCAACATGGTCCCGGGGGAATGGGCGCGCCATGCGGACAAGTTCGGGGGTGTCCGAGGAAAGTGCAGATCTTGTCGGTCGCTTCGGGCGACAGGATGTGCTCAAACTTGCAGGCCTGCTGCTCGATTTCGGTTTCGCTATCCATGGCGAGGCTGTCGGTGAACAGTCGCTCGGCGAGTCGATGCCGCCGGATGATGTTGCCAGCACGCTCGTGCCCGCGAGGGGTGAGTTCGACAATCATGGTGCCGTCGCCGACCGAGGCCGAAACCGGTTTCAGGGCATCGTGACAAGGATTCACAAACGGCTTGTGATCGTGGGATTGCGGGGGATGCGGCGCGGCCACCACCAGTCCCAGTTCGATCATCTTCTCGATCGCCAGGCTCACGGGCAGCGCTCCGTGGACTTCCATGCGCTCCACCTCGGCAATTTCACCGTGCTCGGCCAACACCCACAGCTCTTCCAGCACTTCATCGAGCTGCTCTTCATCGGCCAGGGAGAAGATTTCCTGGGAGGCGATTTTGCCATGATGCAATTCAACCCGCCGGTCTGCGAGCCGGGCGACGACCGGATCATGCGTCACCATCACGATGGTGCGTCCCTGCTGGTGGAATTCGCGGAGCAGCCGCAGAACAATCTCTTCGTTTTGCGCGTCCAGATTTCCCGTGGGCTCATCCGCCAGGATGATTCGCGGATCGTTGATGAGCGCGCGCGCAATACACACCCGCTGCTGCTCGCCGCCTGAAAGCTGCGACGGCAGATGATGCGCCCGATCTCCCAACCCTACGCGGGCTAAAGCCTCCACCGCTTCCTTTTCGTCCGTCATGCTGTGGAAGTATTGCGCGAGCATCACGTTCTCCACCGCGGTGAGAAACGGAATCAGGTGAAACTGCTGAAAGATGAATCCAATTTTCTCGGCGCGCACGCGGTTCAATTCCGCGGGGGAGATTCCGGCCACATTTTGCCCGTCCAGCCAGATTTCGCCGGAGGACGGCCGGTCCAGGCAGCCAATGAGATTGACCAGCGTCGATTTGCCGGAGCCCGAAGGGCCCATGATGGAGAGCCACTCACCCGCAGCCACGTGCAGGGAGATATGGTCGAGCGCGTGAATCGCGCTACTGTCCCTGCCCGTGCCGTTACCCGCTTCTTTGGCGGGGTAGAGCTTGGTCACATCTTTGATTTGAATCATCTCACTCCCCCCTCAGGATGACCGCCGGCTGCACCCGCCGCAGCAGCGAGATGGGCAGTATCGCCGACAACAGCGTCACCCCGATACTACCCAGCAGGATGACGGGGAAGACGCTGAAGCGAGGCGCCACGGCGGCGTGAAAGTTTGCGCGTCCGATCCAGGCGGCAATGCCGATGCCCAACGCAAATCCGATGATGGCACCCGTGGCGCCCAAGGCAGCCGCCTCCATGGCAAAGAACCCATTGAGCAGCCTGGCGGACGCTCCCAGCGCTTTCATGATGGCAAAATCGCGCCGCCGGTCAAAGACCCAGCCCATCAAAGTGGCGAGGACGCACAGGGCGGCCGTAAGAATAATCAGCGCCGCCGCGGCCAGTAAGGTCGCCCGGGTTTTGCCCAGCACGCGCGCTTCTCCTTCCATGATCTGACGTACCGGACGAACTTCCGCCGCCGGGATCTGCTGGCCCAATTTCGTCATTACGGCCGCGACCTCCTGGGGCGATCCGCTTGCGCCCACCTCGATTGTCGAGGGTTGAACTCCGGTCCACTTCACGAATTCAGGCAGGGACAGATAGATCCGGCTGTCTTCCGCCGCTCCCGTCTGCACGGTGCCCGCCGCCGTGACCGTCAGAGTCTTTCCCTGAAAGCTCAACTCGAAAGGCTGGTTTTTAGGCGATACCAGTGGCAGAGCCCGAACGCCGACCAGCGCCTGTTGTGAGCCCGCGGGCCAGTTCGTGACCGACCACCACTTGTTCAGTTCACGAATGCGGTCGAAGTCGGTGCCTGCGACCACAATTGCCTGTCCCTGGAGCGTGCGCGCGACAACCACTCCGAAGGGAGCGGCTACGCCATGTCCGGCCAGAACAGAATCCACGCGCCCCAGCGACTCCGCGGGAAGGGAAGCTCCGTTCCTTCCAACCAGGATAATGTTGGCTCCGTAGTTGCGGAACTCGCGCCGCAACTTTGCCTGCACGTCGACATACAGATTAAGCATGGCCGTAGTTACGGCGGCGGCAACCACCATGGCGAACAGAGCGGAAGCGGCCCGGCCGCGCCGCAGGATGGCCGCGCGCACCAGCATGCGTAACAGCATCGACCGATGCGGGGCGTGCTCGCGCCTGGCCGCCAGATCCCGCGCCTGATGCGACATCGGCGCGCTCATAGTTCACCTCGCAGCGCGTACACCGGATCCAGTCCCACGGCGCGCCGGATTGCCGCTGCGCTGCCCGCAAACGTCACCATCACCGCGATCGCCAGGATCACCGGCAGCAGCACAGGCGGAATCGAAATGTCCGAATTGAAGATGGAATGCCCGATCTGATGAGCCAGGACCGTGCCGATTGCAAAGCCCGCGACGCCGCCGATCAGCGCCAGCAGCGCCGCTTCCGCAAAGAACACCGAGGCCACGATCAGCTTTCCCGCGCCCAGGGCCTTCATCAATCCCACTTCAGTGCGGCGCTCAAAGACTGTCGTCGCCATGGCCGCCGAAACTGCCAAGGCAGAGGCGAACAATGCCGCCAGCGTGATCAGGAATATCAAACCCTCGATTCGGGTCAGCACCGCTCCCTCGTTCTGCGAGACCTGGCGGATCTGGGTGGCGTTGGAGTGGGGAATCGCCTCGGTGAGCTGCAAGGCGATCGCCTGCGGATACGGAGTGCAATACCAGCGATCGTAGATTGCCCCTGACATGCTCTTAGGATCGCGGCGCGCAAAGGCATCTTCCGGCTTGGTCAGTGCGCTGACGTAAACTCGTCGTACCACGCCCGGCTTGCCCAGAAGTTGCTGCGCCAGCGAAAGGGGAGCAACGATCTCGTCATCCTCCGCCCCGCCGCTCGAAAGAATACCGCTGATGTGCAATGCCTGCCCGGAGATACTCAGCGTATCTCCCGGCTTTTGGCCGAGCCGCTCTGCCAGTCTCTCCCCGACCAGGACGTCGCGCGATTCATCGTCCGGCCAGCTGCCGGAAACTTTCCACCAGGGATACGTGGTGCGCACGCCGGTCGTAAACTCCTCCGTTCCGTACTTCAGTCGCTTGGCAAAATAGGTGCCGAGGAGAGTTACCTCCAGATTCTTTCCTGCATGCTGAACCGCCGCATTCACCGGCAGCATAGGCGCAAAGCCAGTGATGTTGTTGTGCCAGAAAGTTCCCTTGATGCTGGGCAGGTCGGCTTCGTTCAGGAATGCTCCATCGCTGGGAGGCTTAAGATTCACCCCGCCAATTTCCAGGTCGAGGGAATCTTCCTGCGGAGTCACTACCAGATTCGCGCCAATGGCGCGCAGCTCGCGGTTGATCTTGTCGCCGATATCGGTGGCGACCGCGATCATCGCGGTGGCGACCGTAACCCCCAGGGTGATGGCCGCGCCCGCCAGCAGCTTGCGCCGCTGCTGCCGCCGGAACGATTCGTAAACCAGCCGCACGAACATGGGCTAGGGTTGCCCGAACATGCGGCTTCCGGCCGCGATGTCGGCCTCCTCGATGATCACCGCATCCGCGGTTTGCGCGGCCGTCAGCGGGACCGGATTGCATCCTCCCGCCGTCCCCACCGACTGCGGGTTAATCGGCGCGGCGCAGTTCTTGCAGACCACACCGTTTGCTGTCTTGTAGAACCCGACTGAGCCGCAGATTTCGCAGGCGTCGAACACCGTCGCAACTTTTCCGTCCGGCTTCTGATACAGCCAGAAGCGGATGTCGATCCCGTTCTCTTTGGCCTGGAAGCGATGCAAGTCGCCGTCGGAAAGCTGCGCCAGCGGGATCGAAACTTTCCCGTTGGTGAAGCTCACTTGGATCGCGGGAGAAAGCGCGCTCACGTTCTTGGTGTACACGAACTCCGCCGTGACCATGGCGATGAACAGGAACGAGAAGGTGTATACCGATCCCATCCACAGGCGCTCGCGGCGAGCCGTCCAGGCTGCCTTGCGCCGCTCCGCGGCAGAGGCGCCAGGCGCCGGCGCCGGCGCGCGCCGTTTGGCCTCAAACAGCACCATCAACGCCGCCATGGCAAAAATCGTTACGAAGAAAAACCAGTCGTTGCTGACGATTGGCCCGATCAGCGCCATCTCGCGCCGGGAAGAGGGAATCACCCCGCTCTCGGAAAGCTCATGCAGCCCGGAGATCAGGAGCTGGGCCGCCACCAGGAACATGATGGCGGTGGTCACTTTGAAGAACTTCTGCAGGTTGATGCGCACGCTGCCCTTGACGAACATCACGCCAAAGGCGATCGCGCACAGCACTCCCAGCAGGGTGCCGAGAAAACTCATCAGTTCGGTCGAGTTCAGCGAAACGGCTGACAGGATCAGCACCGTCTCCGCCCCTTCGCGGAGCACCATCAGGAAGATAAAAATGAACAGCCCGAACCAGGCGTCGTTTCCCGCCAGCAGCCCGACTTTACCCTCGATCTCGCCCTTGAGCTTGCGGCCGGTCTTCATCATGAAGACGACCATGGTGACGACAAAAAAGGCGGCCACCAGCATGATCCAGCCTTCGAAGACGTCCTCGTTGAGGTGGGTGCGCGAGATAACCACGGCCACGCCGATGCTTCCCAAAAAGGCAGCCCCCAACGCCGCATACACTGTCTTGCGGAGCTCGGCCCGCCCGATCTTGGTCAGATAGGCCAGGGTGATGCTGACGATGAGCGCGGCCTCAACCCCTTCGCGCAGCGTGATAATGAATGCATCCAACATGAGTGCCAGCCCCAGCAGGTTGCGGGAAACCGGTCGGTTCGAGGGCAGGGCTTGCCGCCGCGCCAGCGCCTGGGAGGAGACCGGGTTCACCGCGTATGATTTTGAAAATGAATTTCAATTTCAACTTCAAGGATAGTCTTCCCCCGGCGCAACCGTCAATCCGTCCCCTCACAACCGGGTGTGATTTCAATCACGCTGCGCGTTTCGCCGGCCGAGGGGCAGTTTCCCGCATTAAGCCCTGCCAGAGTGGACTCAGCCGAAGCAGCAAGAGTGTCTTCGGGGAAGTTCTCAGCAGAGATTGACGGTGGGCGTGTCGCCGGTGGATTGCGGTCACCCCGGCTGCGGTTCGGCTGCCCGAAGGCTGTTAGCGTACCGAAGCTGTGATCGTCTCCGCTTTCTGCCGGGCCGCCGTCCGCAATGCCGAGAGGTACTCGAATGCCATTTGCGTCTGCTGATGCACGTACTCAATTCCCACCGGCTTGCCATTCTGCAATCCGGGATGACAGAACTCCCAGTCCATATATCCGTGATAGCCGTTTGCGACCAGCGCATCCACGTAGGCGGGGTAGGCGACCTGCCTTCCCCAGAAGGCCTTGTCGAAGTAGCCGCCGCCGACCAACTCAACGCTGCCACCGGCCCGGCGCGCGAACTCCCCGTTCATATGAGAGTGGACCTGCAGCGAGCCGCTGGCGTCGGCCATCTCGCGGGCATGCGCGGGCGAATCCGCTTCGGGCTCGATGTTGATGTCCATGCACGCCTTGAACGCGGGTGAGCCGACCTCGGCGATCAGCGCCAGGACATCCTGATAGCGATTGACGATGTCGGGACCATGGTTCTGCATGGCAAGCACGACGCCGTAGTCCTCGGCCACCCGGCAAAGCTCGCGCATGGAGTCCACCACGAAGCCGCGCCGGTCGCCCTTCCAGAATCCGTACTGGTTATAGCCATAGGTATCGTCATAGGTCGCGAGCCCGTCGTGCAGGGTAATGCCGCGCCAGGCCGCGAAGATTTTGCAGATCGGCGAGCCTAAATCGTGCGCCAGCTTGATGCACTCCCGCACGTAAGCGATCATGGTCTCGCGCTGGACCGGGACAGGACTGGAAAGATCGCAGTTAGGCGAGACGGCACACAGTTCAATGCCTACTTCGCCCGCCAGATCACGCAGCCGTTTGCGGTCGTTCGCGGACAGATCCATGGGAGCGGCGTGGGGTCGTTCCGCATCCAGTTCCAGGCCCTCCCACCCCTGCTGCTTTGCGAGGCGAACGAGACTGAAGACGTCGATGGCAGCGCCGCGGTACCACACGCCGCGGTAAGTGATGCTGTATAGGCCGAGTTTCATGGCATCCTCCGTAATGCGCCCAGGCTTCTCACCAGATGCGGACGCGCTGGTCGGGAGCAAGATACAACTTCTCTCCCGGTTTCACGTCGAACGCGGCATACCAGGCATCAATGTTGCGCACCGTGGCAGAGCGGTACTCTCCGGGGGAATGGGAGTCGGTCATGACCTGCTGGCGAAAGGCCGCTTCGCGCGCCTTCTCCCCCCAGTTCTGCCCGTAGGCAATGAAGAACTGCTGATCGCCGGAGAAGCCCGCCTCGGTTGGCGCCGGCTTGCCCGACGCCTTATATCCATCGTATGCGGCGGAGATACCGGCTACATCCGCGATGTTCTCGGCCAGCGTCTGCTTGCCGTTGATGGCTAAATCGGGAAATGGCTTGTAGGCATCGTACTGCTCCGCGAGACGCTGGGTGGCAGCCTCGAAATGCTTCAAGTCCTCAGGACTCCACCAATTCCGCAGCCGGCCTTTCGAGTCGAACGTGCTGCCCAACGTGTCAAAGGTGTGGCTGATTTCATGGCCGATGACAGTACCGATCGCTCCATAATTGGCGGCGGCAGGCGCCTGCGGGTCATAAAAGGGAGGTTGCAGAATCGCAGCCGGGAAGTTGAGAGCGTTCTGCAGCGGCAGATTCACCGCGTTCACGGTTTGCGGGGTCATCGACCATTCTTTTTTGTCCACCGGCTTTCCCAGGCGAGCGACCTGCCGCTGATACTCGGACAGATTTCCTCGCCAGATATTTCCGAAGGCGTCATCGGCTTTGACTTCGAAATTGGAATAGTCATGCCAGGTTTCCGGATAGCCGATTCCCACATACAAAGTCGATAGCTTGGCCTGTGCTTCCGCCTTGGTGGAGGAACTCATCCAATCGAGCGCGTCGATGCGTTTGTGAAACGCCGCAATCAGGTTGGCAACCATGGCCTGTGCTTCCGCCTTGGCGGCGGGAGAAAAATATCTCTTCGCGTAGGCTTGACCAACGATATCTCCCAGCAGTCCGTCCACCACGAAGACGCCGCGCTGCCAGCGGGGCCGCTGTTGCTGGGCTCCGGACAACACCTTCCCGGCAAAGGAGAAGCGCTCCTCCACAAAAGCTTTGGGCAGCACGCCGCCGTAAGCCTCGACCAGATGAAAGGCAAGCCAGTCTTTCCAGGTGTCGAGGGGCACCGACCCGACCAGCGCAGCTTCTCCGGTAAACGCTTCCGGCTGCCACACGTCGAAACTTGCCACCCCGCCCAGTCCGGCGCCACGAAAGTACTCTTCCCAGTCGAGGCCGGGCGCTTTGGCGGTGAAGTCTGCGCGCTTCCAAAGATTGTCCGCCTTGTGAATGTCCTCGTTCTCGGCCAGGGTGCGGTGTGTCTGGGCGATGGAATGTTCCAGTTCGACGATCCGTTTGGCGCGGGCTTCCGTATCGGAGAATCCGGCCAGCTTGAGCATGGCCGCAATGTGCGTCTCGTACCTGGCGCGCACGTCTTTCATGTGTCCGCTGTCATCCAGGTAGTACTCGCGGTCGGGCAACTGCACCCCGCCCTGCATCAAGTAAGGGATGTAGTGGTCCGAATCGTGGAATCCCGGGGCGACCCAAAGCCCGAAAAGATTGGGCGTGTGATAGTTGGTGTTGTTGAGCGCATCCACATCGGCGCGCAGAGTCTGACCCAGCGCGTAGGCCAGTTGCTTCTTGTCACGGATGGAGGCAATGGCATCCAGGTGCGGCCGCAACGGCGCCACACCCTTCCCCTCGATGGCCGCCTCGTTCATGTAGGAGTTGAACAGGTCCGCGACCTTGCGCTCGCCAGACCCGGCGGCGGCGTTCGAATGGGCAAGTTCCTCGATCAGATCCTTGGTCCGCTGGTTGCTCTGGTCGGCAAGCGCGGTGAAGACATCGACCTCCGCGCGATCCGGCGGGATCTCGGTGCGCTTGATCCATTCCCCGTTGGCAAAGCGATAGAAATCGTCGCCCGGCTTCACCGAGCGATCGATGTTGGCGACGACGATGCCGTGGGTTTCGGGTGCGGATGCGGGCTGGGCGGGGACGGCAAAAATACTTAGAACTGCGGCGGCGAATAACAGTCTCGCCAGGCGAACAGGGCGGATCATCTCAACCTCCGGCTGAATGTACAGTGTACCTCGCTGTTGCGATAAAGGGCGGGCTGACGCGGCTTGTGGCCGCCATCGACAACATAACAGTCAAAGCCTCTTCAGGAACGCGTTGGCGTCGGCAAGACGGGGGAAGAGCTTCTCCTCCGCCTGGAACTCCGGCGAATGCACGCATCTTCGGCTGCCGCGCAGCTTGACCGGATGCTTCAGGTGCAGCATCTCGTGATAGACGATGTACTCCAGAACATAATGCGGCACCGCGGGATGGTCGAAGACGCGGCTGATGATGATGGCATTGTGCGCCGGGTCGTAGTGCCCAAGAATCCGCCGGGTCCTGGCCTGGCTCCAGCTCATTCGCGGGCGGGCCATCAGGCCATGAAAAAAGCGCGTGTTCAATGCTTCGAATACCGCATCAAGATCGTAGAAGCGGCCGCGCGCCGAACGCAGCAGCTTGCGCCCGCGTATCTGCCGCACCAGATGGGCCTTGCGCACGATCTCGTGGCTGCCGACATATTTGCGGTAGCGCGCGGCATACCCGCGATCGACCGGCTTGCGGTACATCTTCGCCAGAAGGATGTGGGCGATGGCCCGCAACACCCCGTCCGGCGCCCCTTCCAGCAGATCGGAGAGCCGCACCAGCAGCTTCCCTTTGCGCAGGCGAATGGTGTTGTTCACATTCGCGAAGGCGAAGAATTCAATCTTCAACTCCGGCAGAGAAGTCCCCGGCCGCAGTTCGCGATAAGTGTCCTGGAAGATTTCGAGCAGGCCTTCACGCACGGTGAGCTAAGGGTAGCACGCGCGTCCACCCGGGCTTCAGCGAGAACCCCGGTGGGTTGCCAGGGCTCTCGCGAGCCGCGGATTATCTGCCACGAGTTTCTCCAGAGTCCTGCAAGTTTCGTCCGGCGGGCCCGATCTCAGGATCGCTTCGATGGCGCCCTCGGCATGGAGCGATTCGGTCCGGACCAGGTCCAGCAGGAATTCCAGGGCAGCCTCTTGTCGCGTCAGGGCGATGGAGGAGAGCAGGACAGACTGCCACCACGGATCTTTGGCTTGCCCAAAATACTGCTGGAGAGCCTGAAGTCCTTCCGGCGAATGAGTTGCCGCAATGGCCAGGGCCGCTTCGGCAGAACTGTCATCTCCTGCTTGCAGAAATTTCGCCACCCAGGTGATCGCCTTGACTCCTTCCAGGCGCAGAATGCCGTCGTAGCAAGCGCCCAGAACCTCCGGTTCTTCCGCGCCAAGCACAGCCCGCAGCCGTAGGAGCAGGGAAGCCGCCGGCGAACCCACCTGCTCTATCGCGCGCACCACTTCCAGGCGCACGGCTTTGTCCTTGTCTGCCATCAGTTCGATCAGATGCGCCAGGAGTTCGGTGTCCGCAAGGCTGCGGCATTGCACCAGAGCCAGAGCGCAGGTGGCCCGTAGAGTGCCCGCCGTGTCCGACAGGCCACCCCACACTGCCTCCCGTTGCATGTGATGCATCCCTCGCAGAAAGACGCGGGCATCCTGATATTCGAAAGCAGCCAGGGCCCGGCTGATGGCATTCTTGGCCCAACACTGGGGATCGGTCTTCTCGGGATTTTCGAAGAACCGGTCGAAAGCGTCGAGCAGCGCGTCAGTTAATTGCGTCAGCCTGAAGTCGCGGGCCAGATCTGCCGCTTTCGCCACGATGAAGTTGTTGCGGTGCCCCAGCGCCTTCCGCAAGCCGCCAAGACGCTCTTGCTCGCCGGCGCCGCGCAGCGCCTCCACTGCCGCGATCTGCTGCTCGAAGGCTTTCTTCCCCGGCATAGGGTGCAGTGTACTCCGGGACCCCGACCGATTCCGGGAGCCGCGCGCAATGGCATCCAGAGCCACCCTTCTTGTAGAGTAGTTGCTCGGGAATGATCGAGCTTGGAGGAATTGCGGTGAAACAGGGCAATCATGGAAATCACGGGCAGCAGCAGCCGGGAGAAGGCAAAGACCGTCACTTGCACAATCCCATCGAAGACCGGCTCATCCCGTTGGAGCCGCTGGATCTCTCCAAGGTGCGGTCCATCGATGGCCTGGTGCGCGCGATGGCCAAGACCGCCTTTACCGGCCGCCAGCTAGGGGAAGCGGCGGACGTGCTGGAGGCCATGGCCCTCGATGAAGACGCGTTCATCGTCATGACCCTGGCGGGCGCCATGACGGTGGCCAAGCAGGGCCTGATCATCACCGAACTAATTGACCGCGGAATTGTGAACGCCATCGTATCCACGGGCGCTCTCATGGCTCATGGCCTGGTGGAAGCCACGGGGCGCTCTCACTTCCGCGCCAATCCTGAAGTTTCCGACGAAGAACTGTACGAGCAGGGCTACAACCGCGTGTATGACACGCTCGAGCCCGAGCAGAATCTCGACGACGTCGAGGAAGTCATGTCAGCGGTGCTGGAGGCCTGGGACCACAACGAAGTGATGTGCTCCTACAAGCTGAACCATGCCATCGGGGCATACCTGGCGAAAACCGCGCAGGGCCAGCGCGGGATTCTTAAGTCCGCCTACGAACAGGGCGTGCCGGTCTTTGTTCCCGCATTCAGCGATTCCGAATTGGGCCTCGATACTGCGCTGAACAATCGCCTGCGCGAATCCACCGGTCGCCACAAGATCCGCTTCGACCCCTTTGAAGACCTGGAGCATTTTGCCGCCACCCTGCTGCGCCAGAAAAAACTGGGTATCTTCACCATCGGCGGCGGCGTGCCGCGCAACTGGTCGCAGCAGTTCGGGCCTTTTATCGAACTGAGGCACCGCCGCCTGGGCGAAAACGTACCCCTCAAGCGCTATCACTACGGCCTGCGGATCTGTCCGGAACCGGTGTATTGGGGCGGACTGTCGGGGAGTCCATACAGCGAGGCGATTTCCTGGGGCAAGTTTGTTCCCCCGGCGGAAGGCGGGAAATTCGGGGAGGTATTCGTGGACGCCACCGTCGGGCTTCCCATCCTGGTCGCGGCGGTCATCGAGCGGCTGGAAAAGGCCAAGAAGGGCAGCGGCACCCGCAAAACCGCCAAGGCAGCCTCCCGGCGATAGCCCAAACGCAGGAGGCGGGTTCCCTTAGCTCAGGAACCCGCCTCTTGCGCGAACTTCAGCTTGCCTGCAGCTAAGCCCCAGCTTCGCAGGGGGAAGCCTCTTCCGTCGCCGACTCCGTCTGCGGTTCCTCGATCTCCTGGCTTTTCACGCGACGATAGAGTGGAGCGACTGGTTTATTTTCAAGCACTTCCGACTCGGCCTGGAACCAATCCTGCAATTCGTGGCCCTCGCCCTGACCGCGCGACTCGTAAAGCTGTTGGGCGCGGGAACGCACCCTGCGCTCGACCATGCGCACCAGGAGGGCCTGCTGCTTCTTTCTGCGGGTTTCGATATCCACAACTTCCCCAATTAGAGGGATCATCCCTCTTCTACTCTTTCTATGATAACCCAGACCTGTTAACGGAAGATTACATTCGGCTTAAAGGGGGGTTACTGAAGTCATAGCACTGGCGACTCTTAGATCAAAGTTATAGCCATTATTATCAGCAACATGCGTTTTATACCTAAGGGAGCGCCAGGCAGAAACTTGTACTCTTCTCTGACTACAATCACCCCAGATGATATCCACAACGGGAGGTTGATGCTCGTAGTTGGCATGGCGGCGGTAAAGCCGCCGGAATTCGTGATCTGCCGGACCCCGCTTACAAGCCGCGGCAAGCCATCCGCAGGAAGGTTTTAGCAGCCCTACTGCCCCGCTATGCGTACATTCTGTAACCACCCCAGGCGCTGTAGACTCAATTGGAGTAGGAGGAAATTCATGGCCGGTGCGGCACTGCTGCAACAGGCGAAAAGCGAGGATTGGAGCGATGAGGAGGTCGTCAAGAGGGTCCTGGAGGGCGAGACCGCCTTGTACGAGCTGCTGATGCGC
>DASREX010000112.1:0-4789 GCA_035651855.1 Candidatus Sulfotelmatobacter sp. | reverse complement strand
TTTGCAGATGCGGAAGGTTGCGGCGGTAGAACTGCATGCCCAAATTCTGCCATGCGGCGGCCGGTCGAAGTCGCAAGTAAGGCTGAAAAGGCGTAGACCTTTCCCACCTTGGGAACAGCCGCTTTTGTGTAGGCGCGGACGCGTCGTCCGCCCCGGTCGCGAAGCGAGCGTGAGAGAGCGTAATTTCTAAAACGGCCGCGATCTTAACCCAATTGCGACGCTTCGCGCGCAACCCCCGGACGAGGGCGTCCGGGGCTACACAACATCTAGCCGCGCTTCCCCCACCGGGCGAGCAAAAGATGCGTCGGCCAATAGAACAAAATAGTAATGACCGCAAGATAAGCGAGAAGGTAAACAATCCCCGGGACCAGGTGCTGCTCCCGGTAAAAAAGGCCGCGCGCCCAATTCACATTCTGCCCGGGTCGCCAGAAATAGTTAATGGGAACCACGATCCAGGTCATGACTGTCTGGAATTTCCACCCGCGCCGGTCATAACCCAGTCGCGAAATTGCCCAAAGCACCAGAGGAGGCGTGACCACATGAAATAAACTCAGGAGACGGATCGCCAGGCTCAAGTGCGGATCAAACATGTACTCCGTCCCCCCGATCAGGTGGGATCCCGTCAAGAGCGCGCCCAGCAGATCGATCGTGTAGAGCGTCTGGAACACCAGCACTCCGCATGCGACCCAGGAGAAGATCAGCGCGCTCTCCAGCCACAGCCCAAGTCCGATCAACACATTCCCAATGTCGCAGAAGTAGAGAAAATTCTGTGCTCCATATTGTTTCCAATACAGTGGGGCCCAGACCAGAAGCCACACAGTCCAGCCGATCTTGAGCCATAGCGGCATGCGTATGGCCGCCATTGTATGCGAATTACCAGCGTAACTTGCTGGGCCTTACCGCTGTACCTACGATGGTTTTGTATGGGTTACACAGCTCTTCTCTTCTGCCCCGATGACAAAACCGCGCGCACGGTGACACTAGTCCTGAGCGAACTCGAGTTCACCGTCGAGGCCTGCACCGAGCCTTTCGCTGCAGTCAAGAAGTTGATGGGCCAACACTTCGACGCTGTTGTGGTGGACTGCGATAACGAGCAGAATGCCACCTTGTTATTCAAGAGCGCGCGCAACTCGACGTCCAACCAGACGTCCCTTGCGGTAGCCGTAGTGGAAGGTCAGGCGGGGGTAGCAAAGGCGTTCCGCATCGGCGCCAACCTCGTCCTGACCAAACCCATCAACATCGAACAGTCCAAGGGCACGTTGCGCGTAGCGCGCGGGCTTTTGCGCAAAGGCGAACCGGTCAAAGCGGCGAGCGCGGTATCTCCGGCGCAAAGCGTAGCGTTGAGTCCGGCCACGGCGGCATCCAAGTCAACTGCGGAAACCAGAGCCGCCGTCGTATCGCCGACGAGTCCAGAGCCCTCGGCCTTGCCTGCCGCGAAACCAACTGCGGCTTGGCCAGTCGCCGCATCCGCCAGTACGGTTCCGGCCGGTCAGGACGATGATCTGCTCGACATCGATGGGGACGACTCCAGGCACGCCGTGCCCGCTGCCACTCCGCAGCCGATTGCGTCAATTCCCGCTCCGATAGTTTCGCCAGTTCCGCAGAACGTAACCGCCGGAGGCGCTGCCAGCGCGCCTGCCCCCGCGCGTGAGCCCCTCGTCGTACAAAAAGCGCCGGAACCCGTCGTTCCCACCGCGAGTTCGGGAATGGCTCTAGAGCCTCCCGTCGTGGGCTCCGCCCCGTCGTTCACTTTCGGTGGAAACCTGGATGCGGAAGTTGGCTCCAGCGGCGGCAGCAAGAAGATCCTGATCGGCCTTGCAGCAACGATAATCGTTGCTGTGGGAGCTTATGTAGGGATCACTCACTTGCATAACTCCGAGCGCCAGGCGGCACCAATGGAGAAGCCATCGATTGCACCGGAGAGCTTTTCCCAGCCGTCGGTGAATGTGCCAAGGCCGGCGCCCGCTGAGAAACCCTCCCCACTGGCATCCCCCACTTCAGTTCACAATCCGTCGCCGGGGAACAAGATCCAGAAAATTGTCGATGAGACTGCAGGAGAGGATACCGCCCCCGATGCCGCTTCGGCTGCCGGCAGTTCGCAGCCAGAGCCCCTGCTGGTCAAGAGCGGAAAAGTCTCCACCCGGCCGAAAGCGGTCGCCGAGGCCCCTGCTCCGAGCGCCATCGGAATCGCGGCCTCGGATCAGACTGCGCCGCCTGCCGGCCTCATTCCCGGCCCCGCACCCGCGCTCCGGCCAACGCTGTCAACTCTGAATGTTTCCCAGGGGGTTTCCACCGGCCTGCTGATGAAGAAGGTTGCGCCCTCCTATCCACCCAATGCCTTGCGGATGCGGATCCAGGGCGATGTTCAACTGCTGGCAACAATCTCCAAAGACGGAGCCATTACTCACGTTAAGGTTTTGAGCGGAGACGCTCAGCTCACCAAAGCCGCCACTGACGCGGTCAAGCAATGGAAATACAAACCGTACCTGCTGAATGGAGAACCGGTTGAGATCCAGACGCAGGTCACGGTCAAATTCAAGTTGCCGCAATAGCGGCAAATCCCTACACCCGCTCCAACTCGCGAAGCGTGCGGTCGTTGACCACGTTCCCTGTGTTCAGTGTAGTCGCGGGCTCAAACAGCAGGATCCAGCATTCTTCCTCGGCAACCGGCTTGTGCTCGACCCCGCGCGGGACCACGATAAATTCCCCCTCTTCGATCCATTCCTGCCGGTCGCGGAACTCCATCCGGAATCGGCCCTTCACGACCAGGAACATCTCGTCTTCGTGCGCGTGATGGTGAAACACGAATTCACCCTTCAGCTTGTCCAGCTTGACGTGTTGCCCGTTGAGTTCGGCAGCGATGTAAGGCTTCCAGTATTCGGAGATCTTGGAGAATTTCTCGGCAATGTTGATCTTCTGCATGCCGGTTCAGATTGTTTGGAGGCGAGTAGAGTCGCAAAAAATCTGGCCCCGGACGCCTTCGTCCGGGGTTGCGCGCCAGGCGCGCAATGCCACATCTGCAACGGCATTCGAGGGTGAAGTGAGCGCCGTCCCTAATTTGGCCAGGGGCGGACAGGCGTCCGCCCCTGCACGATCACTCACATCCCTGGCGTTCCGCTGGCTGGATGGCCGGCGTGTAGGGTGAGATGAACCCCGCGTTTGTTGTTGACCCGCGTAGTGGTGGACCAGTCCACGTCATCCGTGCTGATTACGCCCGTCCCGCCACCCACAAGCGTGTACGAGATGCGGCTGTCCTGATAGCCATAGCCGGATACCGCCAGCACAGCGCCTGAGTTCAGCACGAACACAGGCATGCCCGGAGACGCGACGCTCGCGGAAGTGGCCTCAGGGGTTACGTAGTTGGCATACGAGACCTGCCCATCGGAAACTGGACGGGTCGTGAGTTGCGGGCGGGAGAATGTCGCCTTGGCATCTTCCCAGGTGGCGCTCATGCGATTGAAAAAGTGCCATCCCGGGCCGTAGGTTTGCGCGACCTGCGGAATCGAAACATCGTCCATCAGGCGCAGGCTAAGTACGGTCTCGCCTTTCAGCTTGGGACGAGGGCCCCGCGCCGGCAACATGACGACCTTCCAGGGCCAGAGCGGCGGCAGCAGCCATTCCACGACGTCGCGCCGCGGGTGACCTTTGCCGTCGATCTTGCCTTGCTTGTCGACCTTGTAGCCTTTGGTGGAGATTACTTTGGCCTCAAGCGGGAGATCTCCGGTGGGCAGGCCGATGCGATCAAACTGCAGCTTCAGATATCCCTTGCCCCAGAAGTGGCCGGGATCTTTGGCCGCATCGAGATGTCCCACCAGGTAGCTGCCGCGGGGAAAAGCCTGCTGTCCGAATTCGGTGATGCCGCGCAGGTGGCATAGGACGGGATCACCGACATCCATCGTATTCGTCGAAAGGTTCGGTTCGTTAAGGGTGCACTGCAATAGAGTTCCGGCGGGCAGGACGATGTCACGAGCGCTGGCGTCCTGGCTGAGGGTGAAAACTAGGCCTAGCAGAGAGATGGCTAAGGCGGCGTGCAGGAAAGGGGACTTCATACTTCACCTCGGTCGCTTGCCTCAGAATTGGCGGCCCTTCTGACGTGACCGCTCTCATGTGATTTGCGAATTTAACTACAGGTTGTATCCGCCGGTCAATAAGGTTTTGTCAGGTGTAGCCCCGGACGCCCTCGTCCGGGGGTTGCGCGCGGAGCGCGCAATTGGGTTAAGATCGCGGCCGTTTTAGAGATTACGCTCCCTCACGCTCGCTTCGCGAGCGGGGCGGACGAGGCGTCCGCCCCTACACAAAAGCGGCTGTTCCCAAGGTGGGAAAGGTCTACGCATCTTCAGCCTTACTTGCGACTTTGACCGGCCGCCGCATGGCAGAATTTGGGCATGCAGTTCTACCGCCGCAACCTTCCGCATCTGCAAAAGGATTTCACGCCGCATTTCATCACGTTTGTTACGAAATTTCGATGGATCCTGCCGCCCCGGGCGCGTGATGTTGTGCTTTCGTCCTGTTGCCATGATCATCGGGTGAAGTACGAACTTTACGTCGCTGTGGTCATGCCCGATCACGTGCACCTGATACTTACTCCGGCATTAGATTGCCACCGCCGTGAGATTTTCTCTCTCATCGAGATCATGCAGACCATCAAGAGTGCGTCCGCGCACCTGATTAATCGCGAACTCACGCGCAAAGGGGCGGTCTGGCAGGCAGAGTCGCTCGATCATGTTTTGCGGTCCTCGGAAGGACTCGATGCCAAGGTAGATTATGTTCTGCAGAATCCCGTACGTAA
>DASREX010000111.1:0-39341 GCA_035651855.1 Candidatus Sulfotelmatobacter sp. | reverse complement strand
ATCGCGCCGAGGTTCTTCCACACCGGCCCGTGCCGGACATAGCTGCGGTGAGGAATACCTTCCAGCCGGTCGGCGATCTGCTCCAGCCGTTCTTTCGCTTCAGCCTCGGCATCCTCGTAGATCGTGCCCATGCTCACATAATCCACGCCGCCGCTCATCATGAGCAGGCTGGCCTCGGACAGCACATGGACCGAGTGCAAGGTGCTGCCAAACCGCCGGCAAATGGCCGCGGCATAGGGCAGCGCGGCGTCGGAGGTAGCGGAGAAATCAGTGGCGAACACAACGTTCTTGACGGCCACCAGGGGCTTAGCCTTGTAGCCCATCTCCGCGAGCGCGCTGGAGGAAACTCCAGGCTTTTCTTCATACGGTGCCATAAAAACCCTCCTGCCCCGTACTCAGAATCACATTCCCCCCGGGGGAGCGGGTATGCCCCCTGTCACCGGTTTTTGTGATTCAAATCACATCACGACAAATCCGTGGGTGGCTTGTTGTTTCAATCGACCGAAGAAAAGGGGACAAGATCGGGGACAAGCGTGGGGCACCCTCATTATTGCGCGAAGCCGTCCGCTTGGGTTAGCGCGCCGATGGCCACCGTGTGGTTGATGTACACGCGTCCCGCGTCGAGGGCCTTGCGGTCGAGTTCCAGCAGGGCTGGATTCTTCACCTTGGCTTCAAGGACTTTGATGGCAGTTTCGGAGGCAAGGCACTCGGTGTGTTCCAGCAGCGCGCCCATCATGACAACGTTGGCGACCTTGGCGCTGCCCAGCTTGTCGGCGATTTCCGAGGCGGGGATGCACACCACCTGCGCCTGCGGGATGGAAATATCTTCAGGCAGCTGCCCGCGCCCGTAGATGATGGTGCCTCCGGGTGCGATCTGGGAAGCGAACTTGCGCAGCGAGATCTCATTCATGGCAATCAGAACGTTGGGCCGTGACAGCAGAGGCGATCCGATGCGCTGCCGGGAGAGGCAAACGTGGCAGTGCGCGCTGCCGGAGCGCATCTCCGGGCCGTAGGAGGGCAGCCAGCTCACTTCCAGCCCTTCGCGCATGCCCATCTCGGCCAGCAGCTGACCGAGCAGCAGCACACCCTGGCCGCCGAATCCGGCGATCTTGATGTCGAGATGCTGAAAATGATGATGGCGCCCGGGCACGAACGCCGCCCGCGCCGCCTGGCGCTCGCCTTCGACAACTTCCTGCACCGCCTTGTGGGGCGGCTGGTTGCTGTTCGGGACTTCCACCTTGCGATCACGGAAAACACTTAACGGGAAGCTGGGGATCATCTTCTCCGCGACCCACTTGCGGGCTTCGACCGGATCCTTTCCCCAGATCGTGGGGCAGGGCGAGAGAATTTCGACGAAGGTGAACCCGGCGCCGTCGCGCTGTAGTTCCAGCGCCTTCCGCACCGCCCGGCGCGCCTTCATGATGTTCTTGTTGTCGGACAGAGCTACCCGCTCGATGTAAACCGGCGCTTCCAGCGATGCCAGCATCTCGGCCATGTGCAGGGGAAAGCCTTCATTGACCGGGCGTCGTCCCCAGGGAGAGGTCGTGCTGCGTTGACCCACCAGGGTCGTGGGCGCCATCTGTCCACCGGTCATGCCGTAGATGGCATTGTTCACGAAGAAGACGGAAATCTTTTCGCCGCGATTGGCGGCGTGAACGATCTCCGCCGTGCCGATGGCCGCCAGATCGCCATCCCCCTGGTAGGCAATCACGATCTTGTCTGGGCAGGCTCGCTTCAGGCCGGTCGCCGCCGCGGGCGCGCGTCCGTGAGCCACTTGCACATTGCCCACGTCGAAATAGTAGTAGGCGAATACCGAGCAGCCGACCGGGCTTACCAGGATGGTCTGGTCCTGCAGTTTGAGATCTTCGAGCGCTTCGGCAATGAGCTTGTGAGCGACGCCGTGGCCGCACCCGGGGCAATAGTGAGTCTGGCGCTTGAGGTCGCCTTTGCGCTCGTACTCGGGATAAAACAGCCGGGACTTGGAGTGGACGACCTCGTAGGCGGGCTTCGCTTCCTCGACTGCGTCGTGATTCGCCATCGTGATGGTCTCCATTGTGTCGCCCTATCTTGTTCTACGCAGCGGCATGCATCTCGTCCGCCCCGGACGAATGCGTCCGGGCCTACGTGTTCCTACACTGGCGCGGGAATGTGTTCTTCGATCTTTGCCAGCAACTCCTCTACCGATGGCACGTTGCCACCTACGCGCCCGTAGAACTCGACCGGACGCCGTCCGGCGACGGTGAGTCTCACGTCTTCCACCATCTGCCCGTTGCTGAGTTCGACGGTGAGAACCTTCTCGGCGCGCAACGCGGCTGCCTGCAACTGCTTCGCCGGGAACGGCCACAGCGTGACCGGGCGGAACAATCCGACTTTGATTCCGTGCTGGCGCGCTTCATCCACCGCGGAACGCAATACGCGCGACACGATGCCGTAGCCCACCACGATCAACTCCGCGTCTTCGGTGCGGTATTCTTCGCAACGCGTCTCGGCCTGCTGCGCGCGCATGTACTTAGCCTCCATGCGGCGCTGGTGCTCTTCCAGATCGTCGGGCTCGAGGTAAATCGAGCTGACCATGTTCTTGCGCGTGTCCGCAGTTCCCCTCACTGCCCAGGATTTTTCCGGCGCGACAATCTCGCGGTACTCCAGGTCGAGCGGCTCCATCATTTGACCGACGAACCCGTCGGTCAACACGATTGCCGGATTGCGGTACTTGTCGGCGAGTTCGAAAGCCAGCACCGTCAGGTCCGCCATTTCCTGCACCGAAGCGGGAGCGACGACCAGGTTGCGGTAGTTGCCGTGCCCTCCCCCTTTGACCATGGCGAAGTAATCGCTCTGCTCAGGAGCGATGTTGCCCAGTCCGGGCCCGCCGCGCATGACATCGACGATCACGCAGGGTAGTTCGGCTCCGGCCAGATACGAGATGCCTTCCTGCATCAGGCTGACTCCGGGCCCGGAAGAGCCGGTCATTACCCGTACGCCCGCGGAGGCCGCGCCGTACACCATGTTGATGGACGCGGTTTCGCTCTCCGCCTGGATGAAGGTGCCGCCAACTTCAGGAAGATAGAGCGCGGCGGCTTCGGCGACCTCGCTGGCGGGAGTGATGGGATATCCGTAATAGGCGCGGCATCCCGCCAGCACCGCTCCCTTGATCACGGCCACGTTGCCCTTACACAGCTGGCGCATGTTCGCCTCCCGGCTGAGGAACTGCCGCGGCTTTGGGCGGCGGGGCCAGCCTGTAAACCGTGATCGCTCCCGGCTCCGGGCAGCAGTAGAAGCAGATGCCGCAGCCGGTGCAGTCCTGTCCCGTGTAGCACGCGGCATGCACGCCATAGCGGTTCAGTTCAGGGGCAAGTTCCAGGCACTTCGGGGGACAGGACTCAACGCAGAGCCCGCATCCTTTGCACTCCTCCACGTCGATGGCTATGTTGCCGCGCGCCGCTGCTGCCATGGATCACCTCGGAACCGCCATGTGTGCCGCCTGGGGATGCTGCAGCCACTTCGTCTTCTCGCAATACTCGTACAAGCCCTCGCGGAACGCGGGATGCGCGATATTGATGAGCGCCTTGGCCCGCTCGCGGATCGACTTGCCGTGCAGGTACGCCACCCCGTATTCGGTGACGACGTACCGCACCAGGCCGCGCGAGGTCACCACGCCCGCTCCCGGATCGAGCATGGGAACGATGCGCGAGATGGTTCCATTCTTGGCCGTCGAGGAGATGGCGATGATGGGCTTGCCGCCTTTGGAGCGTGAGGCGCCGCGCAGGAAGTCAACCTGGCCGCCAATGCCGCTGTAGAACTGGTTGCCGATCGAATCGGAGCACACCTGCCCGGTCAAATCCACCTGCAGCGCCGAATTGATCGCAACCATGTTGTCGTTGCGCGCAATCAGCCCGGGATCGTTGGTGTAGGCCGTGGGATGGAACTCGAAGATGGGATTGTTATCCACGAACTCGAACAAATGCTTGCTGCCCAGCGCGAATCCCAGGATGATTTTGCGCGGCTTGAAGTTCTTGCGCGCCCCGGTCAGCACCCCCGCTTCGATCAGCGGGATCACGCCATCGGAGACCAGTTCGCTATGCACCCCGAGATCCTTCCGGTCCATCAGCATGGGGAGAACCGCGTCGGGAATTCCGCCGATACCGGTCTGCAGGACCGCGCCATCGTCAATCAGCCCGGCCACATTGCGGGCGATGGCAACCTGGAGATCGTTGACCACCGGCTTTTTCAGCGCGCACAAAGGCCGCGACGATTCCACGAACGCATCAATGTCGTTCACGTGGATGAAGCTGTCGCCGTAGGTGCGCGGCATGTTGTCGTTGATTTGCGCTACCACGTGCCGGGCTACCCGGGCCGCCGTCAGGGTCGTGTCCACGCCTACGCCGAAACTGCAGTAGCCGTGAGAATCCGGCGGCGAAACTTCGATCAGGGCGACATCGATGGGCATCTCGCCGCTTTCGAATAGGCCTTCAATCTCGCTGAGATAGATGGGCGTGTAATCGGCGCGGCCGTCGTTGATCGCCTCGCGCACATTAGCGCCGATAAACATGGCATTGTGCCGGAAGTGTCCCGCCATCTCCGGCGCCACGTAGGGCGCGCAGCCCATGGTCATCATGTGAACGATTTCTACGCCGGACAGATCCGGCGCACGCCGGATCAGGGCCTCGACCAGCGTCTCAGGCTCGGCGCAGCCCGGTTGAATGTAAACCCGCATCCCCGATTGCACGCAGGCCAATGCCTGATCTGCCGTCTTGAGACGCTTTTTGTATTCCATTTCCCATGACATCGACATCCCATTCCGCTCCCTAAACCGCCCTCAGTTCGCCGTGTCGCGAAAGGTGGGCAATTTCGTCTTCATACCCCACAGCGGCATAATAAATCGCCCGGTCGAAAAACATCTCGAGCATCTGCAGCAGTTCCAACTCCCCCATGATTTCAATGGCCCGGTCCATCACGGCCTCGCTCTTGAGAAAATCCCAGAGATTTTCTTTGGTCAGAACGATGGCTTGCACCACTTCGCTGAGCGGCACATGCTGGCGCGCCCGGCGGGCCCCGATCTCGCGGTAGCGGTGCTCGATGTCCAGCTCGTTCTTGCCCAGCAGCCATTCGCCCAGGTGGCGGTAAATTTCGTACACCCGCTCCCGCAATTCGTGGGCGGGGATCTCACGGAAGTGACTGACCTGGCCGTTGGTCTTTACTCTCTCTTCCAGCCCGCAGGCCAGGGCATCGGCATGCGATTCGATCAACCGTACCAGCCGGTAGGAGAACATCATACTCACCCCCTTTTCAGCGCAAGGGTTGGGGTTACACTCCAAGTTTTACGACCGCATCCTCGTTGGCCCAGCCCTCCACGGGAGTCTTGACGGTTTCCACGGCCGGCTCCAGCGTCTGCGGGACGGTGATCGCGCGCGAAATCATGCACAGCGACTTGGTGCGGCGCAGCAGCGCCAGCCCGGCTTCCCTTTGCTGCTCGGAAGCGACGGTCAAGCGGGGACGAATCAGGATCTCGTTGAAATTGCATCCCGCCGCGCGGCTGCGGTGCACGCTGCCTTCGATCTCAACTTCCAGATCGATGTAGTCGAACTTGGCCGCGCGCGCGACATTGTTGAACGTCGTGGTAAAACACCCTGCCAGGGAGCAGAGCAGCAGTTGCTCGGGAGTCCAGCGGCCTTGCAAGCCGCCCAGTTCCGCGGCCTCGGAGAAATGGATCGTATTGGGCGAGGACTCGCACTTGGCCAGCCCCGTGCGGCCTGACGTCCACCAGGCCGAAACGCGATAGGTATATTCTGCAGCCATTTTTAAACTCCTGGCGCTCCCAGAACGCGCCTTTCCCCGTCAAGACGACAGCGTAAAGATCACCGTGATGGTGGTCTCGACCTCGGTCGGTTGCCCATTGAGCAGATACGGCTTGTACCGCCATTGTTTGACGGCCGTGAGCGCGGACGGCACCAGCATGGGATGCCCGCTGACCAACTGCAAATTTTCAATTTCGCCATTGACGCTGATGATGGCACTCAAGACGACCTCGCCCTGCACCCGCGCTGAGCGGGCCAGCGGTGGATAGGTGGGTTCGACCCGCCGGATCAGCAGGCCTTTGGTGACGCCCTGCGAAATGCGCACGCGCTGCGGGACTACCGGCGCGAACCTCGGCACGGCGGCCGAACTGGCGTTGACGATCCCGCCAATCACCCCGGACAACTGCCCGCCGGGAATTCCACCCGGAACGCCGCCCACGACGCCACTGGTTGCGGCCATCGGAGGCGGCGCTTCTTCTTCCTTGATCATCTGTACTTTCTGCGGAATTCGGGTGGGTGTGCGCAACTGCCCGGTATTCAACACATCGGTTTGAATCTGGCGAACCACTTTCTGGACCGCTTCCGCCGCCGGAGGCGGTGGTGGCGGAGGAGGTGGGGGCGCGATCAGCATGGTCAGCAACTGCGCTTTGGGCAGCTCCTCGGTGAACATGAGCGGAACCGCCAGCATGACGAGGATCGCCAGGACATTCACGATAAACGAGGTAGTGGTGGCCACTGCCTTGCGTTTGGTTTGCGCTCCAAAATCGAGGACGCTGTCGGCGAACATGGGCCTGGGCGGCAGGGGCGCACCCAGCACAAGTTCCGGCCGGGGCGGGGCGGCCGCGAACCCCCGAACTGTTGGTTTTACTGGCTTTACTTCTGGTTCATGGACATCGATTGTGCTCATCAGAACCTCCCTGCCTCACCCCTTGCTCGGGCAATCACGAACTGGCGGTCGCGGACCGGCGCCAGCAACCCGCCTATCTCCAACGCCATCTTCTTCGAACGCCGCCCCAGGGCAAATGGCGTGCGTCACGGCTCTTGGTGATCGAAATCACGGAATGAGGATTCAGCGGCAAACCGAAGTAACCAGGCAGGATGATCCGCACATAACGGGGCATCAAGCGGCCGCAGTAAATGGAAGATGCGAGTTGGATGTAGAAATGGAGCGGGAGACCGGGATCGAACCGGCGACATCCAGCTTGGGAAGCTGGCGTTCTACCGCTGAACTACTCCCGCTCAGGGCCTGAACGGAGTCTAGCTTACCACTCCGGGCCAGTCGTCTCAACAATCGCACCCACGTGGCGCCGGACGCATTCGTCCGGCGCGCGATGCTATGTTGCGCGGACCCTTCGTAGCCCGGCGGAGCGAAGGGGCACCCATCTTTAGTCCATCCCTTTTCTAGAGGGAGGTGATGGGTTTCCAGAGGGAGGTGGTGGGGATTTTGACTTTTACTTGGATTCATCTCAGTATCGAGCAGTCGGTAGGAGGTCAACCACCCCACCCTGTCGCACAAAGCGCGACAAGGGTGGGGCAACCCCAGGCTAGTGCGCGATCTTGTGCCTCTTTTATGTCGAGACCTGGTGCTTGGTGAATCTTGCGTGAGGACATCCCGATTCGGTCAGTTGATTGAAAGTCACCCCTCGATAGGCCTTCTCGGGCGATCCGGAACTTGAGTGGTGTATATTGCCCAGAACCAACAACTGGGGCGTCGCTTTCCTTCAACAATGAAGCGAGCAGAGAACAACACCGCAGCACGCTCGCGGCGCGTCAAGGTCGCCGTTGTGCAGGCGGCGCCTGTGGTTTTCGATCGTAAGAAAACGCTGGAGAAAGTACATTCTCTAGCGCGCGATGCAGCCCGCCAGGGTGCGGAACTGGTGCTGTTCCCCGAGGCGTTTGTATCCGCCTATCCGCGTGGGCTCGACTTTGGCGCGGTGGTGGGTTCGCGGTCGGAACAAGGCCGCGAAGAGTTCCGCCGATATTGGGAGAGCAGTGTGGACGTGCCTGGCCCTGCCGTGGATGAGCTTGGCCAAACGGCGCGGGACAACGGCATTTATCTTGTCATCGGCGTGGTTGAACGGGACGGCGGCACTCTTTACTGCTCCGTGCTGTTCTTCGCTCCGAACGGCAGGTTTCTCGGGAAGCACCGCAAGATCATGCCCACGGGATCGGAACGTCTGGTATGGGGATTCGGAGACGGATCCACCATGCCGGTGTTCGACACTATTTTGGGGAAGCTTGGCGCAGTGATCTGCTGGGAAAACTATCTGCCGTTGATGAGGGCGGCGATGTACGCCAAGGGCATCGAGATTTATTGCGCGCCCACCGCCGACTGCCGGGAGTCCTGGGCCGCTTCGATGCGCCACATCGCCGTGGAGGGACGCTGCTTCGTACTTTCCTGCAACCAATTCAACCGCCGCCGTGATTTCCCCAGTGACTACGATTCGGTTTACGGCAGCGATCCGGAAGCGGTGATTACCCGCGGAGGAAGCTGCATTGTCGATCCCTTCGGCAATGTTCTTGCCGGGCCCAACACGGAAGACGAAGTGATTCTGACTGCCGAGATTGATCGCGGACAAATCGTCCGCGGCAAGTATGACCTGGACGTCGTGGGCCATTACGCGCGACCCGACATTTTCCAACTCCAGGTTGACGAGCAGCCGAAGCGTCCTGTGACTATCCGCTCTGCCGATAGAACGGATCAAAAAAAACCGTCGCGTCCCTCCGGCCGCCGCGCCGTTCCCAGGGCTAAGAAATGAGCGCAGCGCCCGCCGCAATGTGGCCACAGCCGCTTGACCCGCTTCACTCCATGGCGCTCTCCGCGCTGGTGGCCGCGCTTCCCCTGGCTCTCATCCTCGTCCTGATGGGAGGCCTGCGGAAGAGTGGCCTGCTGGCCTCGGCTTGCGGTCTGGGTACGGCTGGATTGCTAGCGTTGCTCATCTGGCACATGCCATCAACTCTTGTTCTGTGGAGCGCTGCGTATGGGTTCCTCTATGCGCTCTGGCCGGTCCTGTGGATTGTCTTCAATGGCCTCTGGCTCTACAACCTCACGCAAGACACCGGCAAGTTCGAGTTGCTTCGCCGCTGGATGGAAGAGCACGCTTCGGGGAACCCCTGCATCCAGGCCATTCTGGTGGCTTTCTGCTTCGGAGCGCTGCTGGAAGGGAGCGCCGGTTTCGGGGCGCCGGTGGCGGTGACCGCATGTCTGCTGGTTGGCTTGGGTTTTGAAGCGCGAAAGGCGGTCATGGTCGCGCTCATCGCCAACACGGCTCCAGTAGCTTTCGGTGCGTTAGGCATTCCCATCGTTGCGCTGGATGGGGTGACAGGGCTGGGGCTGTTGCAGCTCTCGTCTATGGTGGGAAGACAAGTTCCGTTTCTTTCCTTCATTCTTCCGGCTTACCTGGCCTGGGTAGTGGCAGGAAGCAAGGGCCTGAGAGAAACCTGGCCGGCGGCGCTGGTCGCCGGAGGCACCTTCGGCCTGGCCCAGTTCCTGGTCTCAAACCTTTGGGGACCGTACGCAACGGACGTGGTCGCCGCATCAGCTTCGATCGCGGCGCTGGCAGCCTTCCTTCGCGTCTGGACTCCGCGTGGCGGGCCCCCGCGTCAAGAGAAACTATCGTCGAAGGACGAATCCCCCGTGACGGTTTCCAATCCTGCGGCGCTCTCCGGGAAACAGGCCTTTGCGGCGTGGCTGCCCTGGGGCATGCTCTCTGCCGTGATGATCTTGTGGACCTACCTTAAGCTCCTGCCGAAGGGCCAAGTCGGAATTCGCATTCCCGATCTGCACAATGGCGTTTTGATTACGCTCTACCAAAAGCCCTATGCTGCGCTTTATTCCTTTCAACCACTGGGGGCAGGAACGGCAGTCCTGGTCACGAGTGTCATTACCGCGCTGTGCTTCGGAGTGCCTGGCGGGATCTTCCTGGAGTCTGGATTGAAAACACTCCGGCAGTTGCGCCTTCCCGGACTGACCGTCATGGTGATAGTCGGCCTCGCTTATCTCTACAACTACTCGGGCATGGCCTACACGCTGGGGGCGGCTGTGGCTCGAGTTGGCCCCGTCTTTCCCTTTGTGAGCAGCTACCTGGGCTGGGTTGCCTGCTTCCTCAGCGGCAGTGATTCCGCCAGCAACATCCTGTTCGGCAACCTGCAAGCGGCCGCGGCTCATCAGCTCCATCTCAGCCCGGTGCTGCTGGCTGCGACGAATTCGTCGGGAGCGGTCACCGGGAAAATGATCTCGCCCCAGAACATTGCCATCGGAGTCACGACAGTCGGGCTGATCGGGCAGGAAGGCAAAATCCTGCGCGCCACCTTTTGGCACAGCATCCTTCTGGCTGCTCTGCTCGGGCTTGTAGCATTGCTTCAAGCGTACTGGGCGCCCTGGATGGTTCCTTAACGCGATTGCGGGCCCCGGTTCGGTTCGCGTCACCGCGCCAGCTTCAGACCTTCCCTTGGGACATATTCGCAATGCCGGACGAATGCGTCCGGCGCCACGTGGATCGTGAAATCCCTGGGGCGTTCGTGTTCTAATGGTCGGCCTGCGTTCAATCTCGATAGTCCCTGGACACTCATGCATTCTTCCAAACCGGGTTCATCACGCCGTGGATTTCTGCAAAAGACTTTGACTGCGTCCGCTGCTGTCGCCCTGCGGCCGGCACTTAGCTCGGCGCGCGGCATCGCACGCTCCTCCGAATCTCCGGCAGTGAAGCCGTTCGAACTGGAAGAGATCACGATTTCCGAACTGCAGGACGGGATGAAGTCCGGCAAATTCAGCGCGCGGTCGCTCGTGGAGAGCTACGCGGCGCGCATTGATGAGATCGATAAGAGCGGCCCGGCCGTGAACGCGATCATCGAAATGAATCCCGAGGCGCTTTCCATCGCTGAGGGGCTCGATCAGGAACGCAAGTCCAAAGGCCCGCGCGGCCCGCTGCACGGTATTCCCGTGCTGATCAAGGACAACATCGATACCGCCGACCGCATGATGACGACCGCGGGGTCGCTTGCGCTGGTGGGGTCAAAGCCGCAGAGGGATTCGTATGTGGCGCAGAAGCTACGGGCCGCCGGCGCGGTAATTCTGGGCAAGACCAACCTCAGCGAGTGGGCCAATATTCGCTCCAGCCATTCCACCAGCGGCTGGAGCGGGCGTGGCGGCCTGACGAAAAATCCCTATTCGCTGGATCGTAATCCATGCGGATCAAGTTCGGGCACGGGCGCCGGAGTGTCCGCGAACCTGGCGGCGGCCGGCATTGGAACGGAAACGGACGGCTCCATTGTCTGCCCATCGTCATCGAACGGGTTGGCAGGGATTAAACCCACCGTGGGATTGGTCAGCCGCTCCGGCATCATTCCCATTTCGCACAGCCAGGACGGAGCCGGCCCCATGTGCCGGACCGTCCGCGATGCCGCCATTGTTCTGGGCGCGCTCACGGGAGTCGATCCCGCCGATCCCGCAACCGCCGCCAGCGTGGGCAAGTCCTATACCAACTACGAACAGTTCTGCGATCCCCACGGATTGAAAGGCGCCCGCATCGGAGTGGTGCGAAAATTTTTCGGCTTCAACGACGCCGTCGACGCACTCATGCAGCAGGCTCTGGACGTAATGAAGAACGAGGGGGCCACCCTGGTCGATCCGGCAGAGATCGCAACTCTGGGCAAGTTCGACGACAGCGAGTTAACCGTGTTTATGTTCGAGCTTAAGGCCGATCTGAATGACTACCTGGCGCGACTGGGCCCGGGAGCGCCAGTCAAGAGCCTGAAGGACATCATTGACTTCAACGACCGCAATCGCCAGAAGGAGATGCCTTACTTCGGCCAGGACTTATTCCTGAAGTCCCAGGCGAAGGGACCACTTACCGAAAAGGAATATGTGGATGCCTTGGCAAAGAATCACCAATTAGCGCGAACCGAAGGTATTGATGCGGTCATGGACAAGAACAACCTGGATGCCCTGGTCGCACCCACCGGAGGGCCGGCCTGGATTACAGACCTGATCACCGGCGATCATTTTGGCGGGGGCAGTTCCAACGCCGCGGCGGTGGCGGGATACCCGAACATCAATGTGACCGCGGGTAACATATCCGGCCTGCCGGTGGGCATTTCCTTCTTTGGGCGGGCATGGAGCGAACCTACCCTGATCAAGCTGGCCTACGGATTCGAGCAGGCCACACGGGCGCGGCAGGCGCCGAGATTCCTGCCACGGATCGACCCGGCGTCCTGAAGCATGGCAGCTTCGTTCACAATTGATCCACGTAGCGCCGGCCGCATTCGCCGGGGTGACCGTGCTTTCCAGATAAAACCGCGCGGACGAATGCGTCCGCGGCTACGTGAACTAGAAGACCGCTGTTACGTGAACTAGATTAGAGAATCTCCTTAAGCCAGAGGATAGATTTCCGTGTTAGCCTTGACTTATGAGGGGGTATTAAATGACGAACCTGAACAAGGTAGTCACTTCCCTGCGGGGTGAGTACGCTCGTCTGCAAAAAGAGATCGAGCGAGTGGGGAAGGCGTTGGACGCTCTGGGTCATGCCGGCGACAGCAAGCTTGGGAGAGTAAAGCGAGTCCTGAGCAAAGATGCCCGCCGTCGGATCGCAGAGGCACAAAGGCTGCGCTGGGCAAAAGTGCGGAAAGCCAAGCTGGCCAAGACCTAAAATGCAGTTATTTCTCAGGGCCGCCCATGGCCTCGGTCATAACTTCTGCGGAATCTTATGAGCGAGGTCTGGGCGCCAGTACAATCTTCTGTTAACCCACCCGTGATTCTACTTCTTGCTGAGCCGTCCCTATTAACCCTGCGCCACTCATCTTGACTCTCGGCGTTCCACTCAGGTCCAGCGGAACCATTTCAGCGCCAGCGCGAACGAAATTCCTCCCCACAGCACCATCACCAGAAGGCGCGGCCACTGCTGCAGGAGCGGCGTTCCTTCCAGGATGCCGGCTCTCAACGCATCATTCAGCGCGGTCAGGGGCAGGGCTTTAATCAGGGGATGAAGGACTGCGGGGAACCGTTCGTAGGAGAAGAACACGCCGGAGAAGATCCACATGGGCATCATCACCAGATTGATGAGGCCGCTGACGGACTCGATCTTCTGAGCGCGGCTGGCCGTGAGCAGGCCGACTCCTCCGAAGGTCAGCGACCCGATTCCCGCAATCAGGGCGATTCCGGCAATTGATCCCAGGATGCGCATGTGGAAGAAGAGCGCGCCAAATGCCAGCAGCAGCCCCACCTCGACAATCATCAGGATCAGCCGGCTGGAGGCAAGTGCGAGCAGGAAGTCGCCGCGGCGCATGGGAGTACCGACGAAGCGCTTGAGCAGCTTGCGTTGCCGCATATCGACCAGCGCAAAACCGATCCCCCACATGCCGGAGTTCATCAGGTTCATGCCCAGGAGACCGGGAATCAGAAAGTCGATGTAGCGCGAGCCGGGCTCGGAGGAAGTCACGGCCCTGGTGGCTACGGCATCCTTTCGCCCGGCGGCGGACTGCACCGCATCGTTGACTTCGGCCCGGGCTAACACGCTCTCGGGACGGGCGGGATCAAAGCGGTAGGTAAAGCTGCCCTTTCCGTCGGGCTCCACAACGACATCGAATTTGCCCAGGCGGAATCCCTGATGAGCCGCCTCTGCGTCCAGCACTCGGATCTTGAAAAGATTCTGCTGCGGAGATTTCTGCAGGAGAGATTGCGCCTCCTGCGCTCCGCCTCCTTGCACGATGGCAACCGCGACCGCGTCTCCCGGCTTGTTGCGGAATGCGATTCCCAAGCCTAATGCCAGCAGCAGGGGGAAGATGAAAACCCAGAACACGACCTCGGGCTCGCGCTTCAATTCCAGCATGCGCGCCATCAGCAGGTGGGAATATCCCGCCCAGCGGCCATTGCGGCGCCGGACCGGGGGAATGCCCGTGGTCTGTTCAACCGGAGTTTCCTGGGCTACGCTCATGGCTCGATCCTTCTGGCGCTCTTTGGCGGTATCTTCGCTAGTCCAGCTTTTTACCAGCGCCCCCAGACGAACGTGTCCGGGGCTACGTCGTTCGTGGTGCTTTCATCTTGGTCAACTTTCCCGCAGGTGACGTCCGGTCAGGCGAACGAAGACATCTTCCAGGCTTGCCTGCCGGGTGGTCAGATGCTGCAGGCGACCGGCCCGTTTCTCGATCTCCTCCAACAGCGCGGGAATCGTCAGGTGCGGCTGTTTTACGTTCAGCGCAATCATGCCATCGTCTTCGCGGACGGATTCAACGCTGGGCAATGTGTTCCAGGAAACAGGCCCACCGGCATGACCATCGCCGTCGACGGAGAATTCCACCACGTGATGCCCGCCAAGGCGGTTGATCAGATCGGGAGGCGAGCCTTCCGCGATGACCTGGCCATGATCGATAATCGCCAAGCGGTCACAAAGGCGTTCGGCTTCGTCCATATAGTGCGTGGTGAGCAGCACGGTGCCGCCCTGGCGCTGGAAGCCGCGAATGATGTCCCATAACTGGCGGCGGCTCTGCGGGTCGAGCCCGGTGGTCGGCTCGTCCAGGAATAGAATTTTCGGATTGCACACCAGCGCAGTGGCCACTGCCAGGCGCTGACGCTGGCCGCCGGAGAGCTTCCCTACCCACGAGTCTGCTTTTTCGGTGAGCTGCAACTGTTCGAGGACTTCGCCCGTGGAGCGCGGCTCGCGGTAGAAGCTGGCGAACAGGTTGATAGTTTCTCGAACTGTCAGTTTTTCCGAGAGCCGCGTCTCCTGCAGCGAAATGCCGAGCCACTCGCGCATCTCGCGGTCATTCTTTTCCCAGTTGTGCCCCAGGATCGCAACACTACCGGAAGTAGGCGGGAGCAGTCCTTCGAGAATTTCAATGGTTGTAGTCTTGCCGGCCCCATTCGGCCCCAGCAAGCCGAAGCATTCACCGCTCTGGATTTCCAGATTCAGCCCGCGCACCGCTTCGACCTTGCCGTCGTAAGTCTTGCGCAGATCGCGGCATTCAATGGCGGCAGGCATGCGGAGATGGTAACGCTGCAGGGTGACCCGTCCCGGGGTGCCCCACCCTTCTTTCGCGTTGTTTGCGAAAGAGGGTGGGGAATTTGAATCCTTTTCGCTCGGACAGGAAATTCGGAAAGTCAAAACCCCCATCCTGTCGCATAAAGCGCGACAAGGATGGGGCACCCCTTTTGGTCCTCTTGGTACCTTTTGGGTGCCACTCTTCCTGGAACCAGGTTTTAGCGGCCGTAGTATTTTGCGTTGCGCTCGGTAAACGCGTTCCACTTTTCCGGCAGGTCATCGAGCGCGAAAATGGCCGACACCGGGCACACCGGAACGCAAGCGCCGCAATCGATACACTCCACCGGATCGATATAGAGCAACTCCTCGGTGGCATAGGCGGGCTCGTCCTTTTTGGGATGGATGCAATCCACCGGACACGCATCCACACACGCGGTGTCCTTGGTGCCGATGCACGGTTCAGCAATGACGTAGGCCATATAGGTTGTTTAGTCTCCTGGGATGTGTACCTTTATCTTACTACCACGGCGGTGTGCGAGGGCAACCCGCAGAACGGCACATTCTAGCAAGAAATCGGGAACATCGTACAGTACTGCCAAGCCCGGAATATGTCGCCCCGGACGCATACTTCGGGCGGCGCTTTTCGGCAAAAGCCCAAGCGGCTGTCCCTACTCTGCCGCGACAAGCCGGCTGCTGGGTTCGTATTCCACGATATAGCCTGCCACCGCGCTCGCAGCCACCGTAAGCGGGGATGCAAGATACATCTGCCCCGGGCCGCTGCGGCCGGGGAAGTTGCGGTTCTGCGCGCTGATGACCACCTGATCGGGGCGGGTCGAGACTCCCGGCCCCGCGTTGATGCAGGCCCCGCAACTGGGTTCGATCACCTGCGCCCCGGCTTGCTTGAAAATCTCGAGATAGCCGCGGCGCAGGCAGTAGTCGCGCGTCTCCTGTGAACCGAACTGGATGTAGAACTTCACCGAACCGGCGACCCGTTTGCCCTGCTTGAGTGCATCCTCCAGGACCAGGGCGTACATGTCCATGTCTTCGTTCTTGCCCGCGGTGCAGGTGCCGCCATAGGCGATCTCGACCGGCACGGGCGTGTGCAAATCGCGGATGTACTTACCATTACCGGGATCGCCCGGGGTAGCCACCATGGGCGTGATATCCGCGGCATCGAGTTCGATCACGTGGGCGTATTGCGCTCCGGGATCGCTGGAGAGACCTTCGATCATTGCCTGGGCTCGGGCGCGATCCATGCCGCGGCGCTCGACCAGGAAATCGACCGCCTTCTGATCCGGGGCGACGATGCCGGTGAATCCGCCGATCTCGGCCGCCATGTTGGTCATGGTGGCGCGCTCGTCCACGCTGAGTTCCTCGATCGCCTCTCCCGCGTACTCCATGACTTTCGCCAGCGCCTTGCCGCTGCGCACGTAGTCGAGGCTCAGAATCTTCAGGATAAAATCCTTGGCGGTGACATTCGGATGCTTCCTGCCGCGGATGACGATCTTCACCGACTCAGGCACTTTCACGCGGACATCCCTGGTGATCCAGGAATTGAAGACATCGGTGGTGCCGATGCCGAAGGCGACGCATCCGATCGCGCCCACGTGCGGCGTATGCGAGTCGGAACCGATGTTTAACTGTCCCGGCAAGGCATAGCTCTCCAGCACGATCGAGTGGCAGATGCCTTCCGATCCTTTGCGGTCGGTCAGTTCGCCGTGCAGCTTAATTCCCTGCTTCTTCGCGAAGTCCTGCTGCTTGAGCTTGAGCTGGGTGGCGAGGTCGAGCAGGCCCAGCTTCTTCTTTTCCTCGGAAATGACTTCGTCGAGGAATGTGAGGTGGTCGCGGAAGCAGAGTATGGTCCCGGGATCGTTCACCCTGGCATCTTTGCCGACATAGCGGTCGAAGAAGATCGCGGCCATGGGCGTGACGTATTCGTGGCTGAAGCGGAGATCGGCGCGGGCGAAACCGGTGTCTCCGGGCTTGACCGCGGGGACGCCTACGGGATCTGCCGCCGAACTTCGCTCGGCTGGACGGGCGGGGGCGCCCGTCCCTACGTGGCCTGTCTCGCTTCCAGCGGGCCTGATCATGTGGCGGGCGAAAATCTTTTCCGCGATCGTCATAGGGCGGCGCTCGCCCGCGCCCTCGATCTCCGGCAGAGACACTTTGCCTTGCATGCGCGCCACGTTGAACGGAAACAGGCCGCCGTATTCGATCACCTGGCGGGTGATCTCATCCTCGCCCGCCGTGAACTCGGCCAGGGGAATCTGCTCTCCGCTGCGGATGCGATCGATCAGGGAGAAATTCGTCGAGGTCAACAGGCCCAGGTTCTGGCAGTTCTGCTTGTAGATGCGTTCGATGTTCTCGGCGATGACCACGCGGATTCCGGCGCACATCTCGGCATAAGGAGACTGCTCGCGGCTCGAGCCCTTGCCGCGGCGCTTTCCGCTCACGGCGCAAACGAAGCCGCCGCGCTTCACGTCGCCCCGGCCAATCGGCGTCACGTTGCCGCACTTCAATCCAAGATATGGAATCTCCCCCAGGGTCTCGTCGAAGTAAAAGCAATAATGCGCGGGCGTAATCTCGTCGGTGGAAATGTCGTCGCGCAGCTTGGGATTGTTGGCGGGATTTGCCGTGTCCCAGGGCAGGTCCTCGCCCGCCAGTTGCCGCTTGATCAACTCGGGATCTTCGGTAAGAAAAAGAATGCGCCCTTGCAGCTTGACTCTGTCCGGCCGCTTTTCGATTTTACGTTCCAGAAGTGAGTCGATCACGGGTTGACCTGAGGCGTTCGAGATTGGCCGCCGGAGCGGAGCCGGCGTCCCCACATGCAAATATTGTACCCCTGCCCGCCCGGAAGGACGCTAGTTTGCAGGTGGGGTTAACGATCCGTCCGGATTGCGCTGCCCATGTGGTCTCAAGGATGCGCATGCGCGGCTTTGTCGAACTTCTCGCCTGCGGGCACCGCAATGGGCAGGCGGTTTTCCCTGGGAGCGAGGGGACACGTGGCATACGGCGTCACGGCGCAGGGCGGGTTATAGGCGCGATTGAAATCGAGCATCACGGTTCCATCGCTAACCGGACCGGTATCAAGAAAGCGTCCGCCCGGATAGGTATCATTCCTCGCGGTGGCGTCGCTGAAGACAAAGAACAAAGTCTTGCCAGGGTCTCCTCCCAGCGCCGTCAGCTTGAACTCCCGGCCTTGAAGGGTGAATACGACTGAACCCGGAACCGGTTCAGCGATCACATCTCCGAGAACGTTGGGAATCTGGATCGTCTGTTTCCCGTCAGCGGGAACCCATCTGGCCGTCACGCGGTAGTCGAGATTCAGTGGGAAGAACTGCATGCCTTTGAACTTCCGCGCGGACTCGCTGTCCGTATCCTTCACCCGGATACCGACGCGTTCCCCGCGTACGATGACATGAAAGCGTAATGTGCCCATCGATACCAGGCTTGGATGGTCCGAGGTGTCGGGTTGCAGGACCGCGATGCGGACGCGCTTGCCGTCAATCGAGGCTTGCGTTGCAGGAAGGAGTTTCAGCGTGACATTCTTGCCCGCAAGATCGAACTCCCCGGCACGCGCCGGCCCTTTGGGAAAAACGACGGCATTGGCGGGGTCGCTGCCGAAAGTATTCGCGCCCGGCTTGAGCCAGAAGAGGCCGACCAGGGGCAGCCAGTTTGCCTCGAGGTCCGCGGTCTGCTCCGCCTTCCACTTTTCGAAAGACTGGATGTACGCGGCATCCGGCGTCCCCGGTGAGTCCGCCGCGCGGGCAGACCCGGGCCAAGATGCGGCGAGGAGCAGTGCGAGAGCCGGAAGCGCGCGAGTTCTAGTCATAACAGGCCGTCCGGCCGCGTGCAGGTTTGGGATGCCGGTGCAACTCTCACCTGCGATATTCGCGGGGATCGGGCAAAGGGTCAAGGCCGCGGCCGGCCATGATTTCCTGGAATTCGTTCAGCAGAGCTTTGTGGATCAGACCGTTCGAAGCCAGGGTCTCGCGGCTGTTGAGTTCGAAAGCTGATCCGTCGAAGCGGCTGACGGCTCCGCCCGCTTCTTCGACGATCAGCACGCCCGCAGCCGTGTCCCACGGGTTCAGGTTGAATTCCCAGAACCCCTCGAAGCGCCCGCAGGCCACCGCGCACAAATCAAGCGCGGCCGATCCGGCGCGCCGCACGCCATGCGTCCGCAGGGTGATCTGATGATAGAAGTGAATATTGGGATTCTGGTGCCGCTTGTGGCTGGGGAATCCTGTCGAAACCAGCGACTCCTTGAGGTGCGCGATGCTGGAAACCCGGATGGACTTGCCATTCAACTGGGCGCCCTTGCCCTGCTCGGCGCAATAAAGCTCGTCGCGCGTGGGGTCGTAAACGACTCCGGCCACGCGGGCCGCGGAGTTCGCCGCGCGGCGCTCTACCGCCAGCGAAACGCAAAACACGGGATAGCCGTGCGCGAAGTTGGTGGTGCCGTCGAGCGGATCGACATACCAGCGGTATTCATTGCCCCGGTCGTTGAGACCTTGCTCTTCCCCCAGCACATCATGCGAAGGAAATTGTTTGGCGACGCGCTCGCGAATCAGCACTTCGGAAGCCCGGTCCGCCGCCGTGACCAGATCTGCCTCGCCCTTGTACTCGACCTTCAATCCCTGTTGAAAGTACTGCAACAGCAAGGCTCCGGCTTCGCGCGCGATGGCGGACATGGCGGGAATAAGATTGCTTTGGGGAGAATTTGGCACGTTCTCTGGATGGTCTTGGGTGGTGGGTTTCAGGTGTCAGGAGTTGGATGCCGGGAACAGCCGAGAGAGACATCGGATTCCCAAGGGCCAAGACCCACGACCTAAGACCCAAGACTGGTAGTCACTTCTTCTTCCCGCTTTCCTCGGCGATGTACATGATCTCATGCTTGAAGATGAACAGATTGGGCTCGCCGTCGCGGGTCAGCCTGACCATGTTCCTGTCGTAATACTCGATCCATCCGCGGACCGTCTGCCCGTCCATAAGCTTGACGGTGACGTGCTTCTGTTTTTCGCCGAGCGCTTTGAGGAAAGATGCTTCCTCAAACGTATCCTCTGGAGGCGGCGTCCGGCCTCGCTTTGGATTGTTGTTACCGCCCTGCTGACCACGAAATGGCATGCAGGCATTGTACACAATGGCGGAGCCCCGAAGATCACACAGGCCGGGAACGGGCCGGCTCCGCGGCGTTCCGTGCGGCGATGAAAAGCTCACCAAGGTCCGTGTAATCGATCGCGTCCGAGGGGAGTAAAATAGCTGCCAATTCCCCGCCGCCGCGCAGGAGGCACGCCCGTGAACAACCGCTGGATGCTCTGGTTCGCCGCGTTCGTAATGTTGGCAAGGACAGGCGGCGCGCAGTCCCCGTCGCGCGGATTTCCGAAGCCCCCGCCGTCGATGGATCCGCAGACCCGGGCGGAGGCCACGGCCTCATCTTCGCCCGCAACCTCGCGGCGCCCCGATCTGGCGCAGGCGCAGAGAGAAGCCGAAGACCTGGCACGCATCGCCCAGACCATCCCCGCGGACGTAACCAAGATCCGCGAAGGCATGCTTCCCAAGGATGTCAGCGAAAAGCTGAAGCAGATTGAAAGGATGTCGAAACACCTGCGCACGCAATTGAGCCCCTAGGCGGCTTGCCGGAAATACAACCTCGCGCAACTTCTCCTCCGGCCGGAGGTACACCGTGAAGAACACATTCCGCCCCTCACACCTGATCCTGGCGCTGATCATCTTTGTAATTCCGGTGAGTTCGCAAAGGGGCTTGGATCAACTTCCTGCAAAACATGAGGTCGAGACACATCAACTAGTGCTGGAGCGGCCTGACGGTCCGCAGCCGGTCCCATTAAATGTCGCCGAATTGCATCGTGACGCGATTGATCTGGCTCAACTCGCACAATCAGTCGCCCGCGACATCGACCAGGCAGCACAGGGAAAGCTTGCCAAGGATCTTCCGGAGAAACTCAAGCGCATCGAAAAGCTTTCGCGACGCCTGCGGGGACAGCTCGCGCGTTGAGCGAATTCAGCAAAGTGGCTCACGGGTGGTCGGTTTGCAGCCGCTGAGCCTCGGCCTGTTCCGCGCTCGCCTTCTGCGCGTCTCCCAACTCGAGATAGATATTGGCGAGGAATTTGTGGGCATCCGGCGAAGCGGGTTCAAGCGCGACCGCTTTTTGCAGAAACGGGAGCGCCGCCGAAGGATTGTTCTGCATTCCCAGCAACCTGCCCAGAAATAAATTGGCGCGGTAATGTGCGGGATTGATCTGCAGGGCCCGGCGGAAATTCTTTTCCGCGTCCGCCGCGCGTCCGATGTTGTCATAGGCTCTGGCCAGATAATAGTGGAGGTCGTCGGAGCCGGGAGCCTGCGCCACGGCCTGCTCCAGTTGTGCCGCCGATCCTGCCCAGTCTCCGGTCTCGCCGAGCGCGACTCCCAGTTCGTAATGGGCCCTTCCGGATTGCGGCTCCAACTGCACAGCTTTCTGAAGCCATGGCAGCGCTTGCCCGTACTGCTGCAATCCATTGAAGGCCCGGCCCAGCTCCAGGTTGGCAAGGGCCAGCTGCGGCTCTTCTTTCGCGACTTGCTGCAACTGCGGAACGGCTTCCGCATATTGCTGGTTTTCCATGGCGACCAGGGCGCGGTGCAGCCGGTTGGCGGTTTCAATCTTGTCTTTTGGATCGGGACCTCGCTTGCCCTCGTCCTGGGAATACGAGCCGGAAGACATCAGGTATCCGAGGGCCTGCAGCTTCTCCGCCTGCTGGGGCGTGAGATTGGCGGATCCGCCGGAGTCTGCCGCGCTGGTCTTGCGGCGGAATTCGTCGAGCTGTGTTTGCAGAGTATCGGCCACAGCGGGTGAAACATCGGCCAGGTTGTGCAGCGCCTTCGGGTCACTGGCCTCATCGTAGAGCTCGCGCCGGGGAGCATCGACGTACAGGTACTTCCCTGCCCGCCAGGAGCGCAGCCAACTCCAGCCGAAGGCACGCTGCGGATAGTTCGTCTCCGAGTAAATGGGGAGGTCCCCGGACTGCGCCTGACTTTTCTCTTCTGCCAGAAGCGACACACCTTGCATCGCGGGAGGGGCTTGAAATCCCGCCACCTGCAACAGCGTGGGCGCTACATCAACCAGGCCGACGCGACGGCTGACCGGAGCGTTGCCGCGACGATTGCCCGGCATCTTGAGGAGAAGCGGCACGTGCAGCGTCTCGTCGTAGAGAAAGAAACCGTGGCTCTGCTCGCCATGCTCTCCGAAGGCCTCGCCGTGATCAGCCACAATCGCTATGGCGGACGAGTTGTACAAACCGGCGCTCTTCAATGCGCCGAAGAACTTTCCTAAGCACGCATCCATGTAAGCGATCTCACCGTCGTAGGGGGCCGAGGCGTATTTCGACTTGAACGGCTCGGGAGGGTCGTAGGGATCGTGGGGATCATAGAGATGAACCCACAAAAAGAACGGACGGTGCTGCTGTTGCTTCAGCCAGAGCAAAGCATGATCCACGACAGTGCCGGCGCGGCGTTCTTCACTCGAGTAGCGGTCTTCGCCCTCCGCACGGCTGTGAAAGCCGGCGTCGTAGGTGTCAAATCCTCGATCAAAGCCGGGTGCAGCGGCGCTGTCAGGGTCGAGCACCTGGGATCCGACGAAGGCGGCCGTGGCATACCCGCGCAGATGCAGCAAAGCGGGGACGTAGGGCGTGTCCTTGGGCAATGCGTTGCCCAAGTCGCCGAGATGGTTGAACTGCGGGTAGGTGCCGGTCAGGATGGTGGCATGAGAAGGAGTGGTAAGCGGCACGTGGGCGTAGGCGCCGGAAAAAATAAGGCTGTCGTGAGCCACGCCGTCCAGATTTGGGGTTAACCCGACATGAGAGCCAAGAAACCCCATCCGGTCGGCGCGGGTGGTGTCCAGGGTGATGAGGATGACATTGGGAGGCTTGGCGGAGTTGGAGGCGAGGAGCGAGGCGGGATAAGCCGCGGCCAACAGCAGGAGCACCAGAAGAAATCGCTGGCCGAAGATCATGAACGCTTTCAGTGTAGCACTCGTATTGCGCGAGAGAATTCTGAGTGAAAAATGAAACGCAAAAGAAAAAAGACCGGCCCATGAGGGCCGGTCAGTGGAGTGTGTTGTAGCCGATTAGAACGTGAGCCGCAGGCCGAATTCCACCTGCCGCGACGCCCCGACCGCAAAGACCCCGGAACCGGTGCCCGTACGGACGGAGTTAAGGTCCGCTATGGTCGGGTTATTACCCTTGTGTGAACTGAGAGTGCCGGTAACGCTTCCTCCGGCGCCGAAGCCTGTGTTTGGATCCGGAGTGTTGAGGAATCCGGTGAGGCGTCCGAAGTTGGCGAAGTTGAACACGTTGAAGGCGCTGATAGACGGCTCCAGCGTGAAGCGCTCCTTGATTCTGATAGGCCAGCTCAGGACTGTGCTGACTTCCTTGTAAATGCTATTGCCGGCCTGACCCGGAGGCGGGGCAGCGAGAAGTTGCTTCACGCCACCCAGCGCCTGCAGTTGATCCAAACGGAACAGCCCGGAGTCGATTAGGGCCTGGCCTGCCGGGGTCGGCGTGCCGGCCTGGTTAGTGTTCCACTTGCTGATGGCTTGCGTCATGCTCGAAGCGTTGACTCCGCGCATGAACTGGCCCGGCTGGCCGACCGTTCCGCCGTTGATCGGGAACAGATCCTCCACGGTACCGTCACCGGTAAGGTCGCTGCGGAAAATTTCGCCGGTGCCGGTCGTACCTCCCGGGGAAGCCAGTTGCAGAGTCGTCGGCGCTGGAGACGCGAAGTTGCCGATCACGCTGAACCGGGGTCCACGATGGGCAACGTCGAAGGTCACGCCAAACTTGAACTGGTGCGTGCGATCGAGAGCGGTCGGACCGAAGAAACCGGTTGGATTTCTGAAGTCCCAAGCCAGCGGGCTGAAGTTTTGATCGCTGCCACCGGTGCCCTTGAACCGAGACAAGGTGTAGGAGATCGTCAGATCCAATCCGGTCAGGCCTCGCATTGGATTGGAAACCTGCTGTTTGTAGGAGCTCTGCAGACCGTCATACACGGACCGGCCGATCGGAAAGTTGAACTCCCCCACGCCAAGGTTCTTATTGACGCCTGCAAAAGCGGCAGCCGTATCCGGCGTGTAAGGGGCATCAGTCGTGAAATTGAAGAGGGCGGAAGCGGGACTGCCGGTGGTACCCACCGCACTGGAGAAAGCCAATCCTGAATCCAGCCCATTGCTCGCAAAGTCGTTGATGCTGGCACCTGGATTTGCGCCGATGTACGCGTCCACAGCAGCTTGCGCTGAGGCTGCATCCGTCACGCTGGTTCCCGTTGTCAGGCTGATCGCGTTGAGAGCGGCAGCCGTATTGAGGTATCGCGAGTCGCCGACGTGATTGACGTCAACCGCCTCCTGGAAGTGCAGACTGACATTCCTGACGTAATCCACACTAAGAACGCCCTTCCCAATTTGCCTTTGAAATCCCAAGTTCATTTGATAAGACCGCGCAGTGCGGAAGTTGGGATCGAAAGCAGGACCGACTACGTGCGTGTTCAGGGTGAGGTCGTTGCCAACGAAGTTACCGTTGGACTGCGGCCCCGCCGCGGCCACTGCCGCCTGGTATTCCTGCTGCAGCATGGCAACCAGAGGAGCCGCGACCGACAGAGGCTGCTGGCAGACTCCCAATCCCAAGTCCACACCATTCACTGAGGTTACTGTGTCAGTCGGTGTGAAACTAAAGCCAACGGAACCCGGTGTTGTGCCCGGCGAAAAACAGTTCAAAATGCCGTCACCGAAGAAGAGGCCTTTGGCCAATTTGTTTGGGCGATCAAACAGCGTATTGTTGAAAATGTAATTCTCATAATAAAGCCCTGCGCCGCCGCGAATCACGGTTTTCCCGTTCTTGGCCGGATCCCAGGCAAAGCCAAACTGTGGCCCGTAGTTGTTGTCCGGGTTCTTTACTCTGTTGCCCAAGCCCGGTCCCCACATATCCAAGAGATTTCCACTGCAACCCGGAAATCCCGCCGCAAGCAACCCGGGATCTACGGCAGAGCACGGAGTAGGGGCCAGATCGCTATCGCTCCGTCCGGTATCGCGGTTATAACGTAAACCATAAGATAGGGTGAAGTTTGGCTTGATCTTCCAAGAGTCTCCGACATACCACTGGAAGCGGGTGTCGGCTTGTCCTCCGCCCGGATATCCGAATGCCGGCTTTTCCGTGAAAAATCCTTGCCCGTTGCCCAGAATGGCGAGCAAGAACGGTTGTGCCCCGAGATCACCGCTGGTGGGATTGGAAAGAGTGTAATCCAGAGGAGCGAGCCCAAAGAAACTGGCGAAGCCGCCACCCCGAATACGGTTCACGCCCGCTCCAAAACGGAGAATGTGCGCACCCCAAACCTTGCTGCCGTCGTACTTGATCTGTTTGTTGGTCTGCAGCGTTCCCTGTGGGGCGAGCAGGTTGGGGCCGGAGATGACTTCGCCGGTGTCGATGGCCGCGATTTCTCCACTCGGCACGGGATCGTACGAAGCGGTCGCGCCGGCAATCTGGTTGTGGAATTTCAAATATCCGGCTCGGATACTGTGCGACCAGCTTCCCTTATTCCAGTCGAGGCCCGCGGCGTGCGAGGGTGCGTTGTCTTTATTGGCGTAAATAGAGTAGTCGTAACCGAAATTGCTGGTCGAGACGTTCCAGTTGTAGGTGAAGCGGTAGAAGACGTGGATATCCTTGGTTGCGTTCCAGTCCAATTTCCCGGTGACAGCGGTGTCGCGGAAGGGCGAATTAAAGCCGCCGTTCAGTCCAGGGAAAGATGCCACGGCGACCGGCACCAGGCCGTCCTGCTTCATGCGTTCGCCGTCAACGAAGAAAAACAACTTATCTTTCCAGATAGGACCGCCCAGGCGCCCGCCAAAATTATTTCGCTGGTAGTAGGCGTCTACGTCTTCGGCGAAGTTGGCGGTCAAGGCGTTGCGATCGCGGAAATTGTAGAACGCCTGGCCATGCAACTGATTGGATCCCGAGCGGGTGGCAACGTTGACCGCGCCGGCAGAGGTCAACTCCGTCGACAGATCCAGATTTGAGCGGCTGATATTGAATTCCTGGATGGAACTGAGAGCAATATTCTGCGTGGTAGTGCCAACGTTCTCGTCGCTGATGTCCAGCCCGTCGACTTCAATGCGGGGAGTGCGTCCGTAGACGCCGTTAATGGAAATGGAAGAGTAGCCGGCCTTGGTAGGATCGAAAGTCTGGCCGTCCTGAATCTGAACTCCTGGCTCCAACTGGGCCAGATCGAGGAAGTTGCGGCCGTCCACCGGGAGCTTGTCGATCTGGTCGGCCGTGAGCACGCCCTGCACTGTGGCCTGCTCGGTGTTGATGGAGACTGCGGAGCCCTGCACCTCAACCACCTGGCTTTCCTGTCCGACCTCGAGCTTCACGTTTCCCGAAGCGGTGACAGCGACCTGAACCGTAACCGGAAGAGTAGTGGTCTTGAACCCTTTTGCCTCTACTCGAACTATGTATTCACCCGGAATCAAGCCACCGGAATTGTAGGTGCCGGAATTGGAGGTGCTCGTTGTCGAGACCTGGCCATTGGCCTTGTTGGTGATGGTAACCTTTGCGCCACCTACCACGGCGCCGCTGGGGTCTGTCACCGAACCCTGAATACTGCCTTGCGCCACTGTCGTCTGCGCAAAAACCGCCGACGAGCAAAACGCCAGAGTGGCCAACAGCGCGAAAAAGGGAATCAGCCGCGCGATGGCGCGAGGAGAGCTAATTCTGAGCATCATCTTCATCCTTTCGAAATTGAGGGGCAGCCCTAAGCTCGGGGGAACTCACTCGCCATGTCGAAGCGACGGCCGAATGTAAGTTTTGAAAGTTTGTCCCCGTACCCACCCGAAACAAATTCTTGTGACTCACACCTTTGCAATTGCTTTACCAGCCACAAAGGCTGTTTCTTAGTGTTGCTATCTATCTTGTTTTGTTGATGTTATGTCAATATCCAGGGGAATATACAGATGAGACTTGGCAGGCCCTCGCACCACCATTTATTCAAATTTTTGGATATCGCCTTCTGGAATACGGAGAGAGCTGGGATTGTTCTCCTGCCGGAGTTGGCCAGGCACTGTTTTGTGATGCACTGTTTTGTCTATGCCGTACTAGAACTCCGACTTCACCGTATAGTATCCGGCGCGGTGCCGTACGTGGTGAGCCGAGGCATCAGGGACGCCGGTCACCTTCACCTCGATGCGGCGGAATTGGGAAAAGGACGTGTGCTGGGACGGATAGTAGGCCAGCAGATACTGGGTGCGCAGTTCGTCGCTGATCTTGCGGAAGGCCTCGTCCAGCTGGGCGGTTGAAGTCGCGTAATAGTACTTGCCTCCCGTATCTTCAGAGAGCTGGATCAGGGCGTGTTCGCCGCCGGTTTCGCGTCCGGCGCTGCTCTCGATGGGCACGATGATAATGGAATAGACGATGGCTTCGGCTTCTTCTGCAGCGCGCAGCGCTTCTTTGTAATCCACCTTGCTGATGGTGTCGCCGCCGTCGGTGATCAGCACGACTACTTTGCGTCCTTTGCGGTGGTCGAGCGACCGCGAGGCCAGGTAGATCGCGTCGTAGAGCGCGGTGGCGGCGCCGACGCGGAGGTGCTCTATGCCCTGGTCGATCCGCTTCAGGTCGGAGGTGTAGCCCGGCGTGGTTTCATTCACCACCTCGCTGAAGGCGTAAATGCAGAGCGCATCCACCGGCCGCAGAATCGTGTGCACAAAGTGCTTGGCGGAAGCTTGCTCCAGGGGGAGATCGCGGCGGGTGCTCAGGCTGGTATCGATGGCCAGAGCGATGGAGAGAGGGACGGCGGATTCTTTGTCGAAGACGGAAATCTTTTGCTCCCGGCCATCTTCTTCCACAATGAAATTCTCTTTCTTGAGCCCGCCGATAGGAGCGCCTTGCGCGTCGGTCACGGTAACGAAGACATTGACCAGGTTGACGTCCACTTTCAGAGTGGTGGTCGCATCCGGGCGGCTCTCCTCCTGCTGTTTTTGAGGCGGGGATGCCGACTGCTGAGCCGGCGAGCGGTGGGAGCCAAGGAGCAGCGCCATCAGCAACAGAGTCGGGACGGGATTTCTCATCGAGGGCTGAATTATACCTTTGGAATTTCCGCGGCCTGTCCGGCATCCGGAGCCGGTTTCGGGCGCGGGTCCAGGCAGAATCGCGCTGAAATTTACGGGCCAACGCCGTTCCATTAGATGCCGGGGCGGGGTCAGGGCTGCCTGAGGCTAGGAATTGGCGCGAGGAATATACGGAGGGAAAGGGTCGCCGTCGGCCCACACGGCGCCGTCCTCGAAGTATTCTTTCTTCCAGATCGGCACCTGGCGTTTCAGAGTATCGATGAGCCAGCGGCAGGCCTCGAATGCAGGGGCGCGATGGGCGGAGGCGACTGCGATCAGCACGCTGGTTTCGCCGATTTGCAGGCGCCCCAGGCGGTGCACGATGGCCACGTCCCGGATCTGGAATTTCGCGAGCGCCTCTGCGGCGAGCGCTTCCATCTGCTGCAGGGCCATCTCCTCGTAGGCTTCATAGTCCAGGTAGAGTGTCTTGCGGCCGCGCGTCTGGTTGCGCACGATCCCTTCGAAGAGAAGGGCGGCGCCGTCCTCGCCGCGCTTTAGGGAATCGAGGACCGGTTGAGTCTTGATGGCTTCGCGGATGATGGCTGCATAGGGTTTCGCCGGCGGTTCGCCCACCGCTCCGCCACTGACGGGAGGAAGCAGCGCCACCTCATCGTTGTCTTTCAACGTGGTTTCCGGCGAAGCGTACTGCTGATTCACAGCGAGGGCGATGGAGGCGAGAAAATCCTTCAGGCGCGGAATCTGGGTTTCGCAGCGCGCGATCGCGTCGCGCACGGACGCGCCTTCCGGCAACTGAAGCGAGTCGGCGGGCTTTCCCGCCAGCTCGCGCAAGACACCGAAAAAGAGCACGCGCACCTGCATCAGGAATTCAGTTTACCGCGACGGAACGAAACACGTAGACCCGGACGCATTCGTCCGGGAAGAGGTTCGAATGAGCAGGTTTTAAGTGCGCCGGTTTAGCCTGGCGTGGTATTTGCACCGGGCGCCTGCTTCGGTGATTTCGGCCGCCTTGGGTTTTCACCAGGCGCCAGCTGCGCTTCGTAGGGACAACTCATCGGCTGGCCCCTACGCCCGCGACTTTGTTCAGGCCTGCGTCAGGACCCGGTCGTGCACCGACTCCGGCTCTTTGACCGGCTGGGTGGGCTGATAGTCCTGCTTCGGATCTTTCGGCGGGGCCGCAGGGATCATCTTGGCAGCAGTGCTCTGCTCCACGGAGGGCAGAGACACGCCCAGGGCCTCATCGATGGTCTTCACAAAATGGACTTTGAGATTCTCCAGTTGCTCAGGAGAAAGATCTTCCTCAACGTTCATTTTGTTTTCCGCGGGCAGGATCACATCGCGGACGCCCGCGCGCTTGGCGGCCAGGACCTTTTCCTTGATACCGCCCACCGGAAGCACGTTGCCGCTCAGGGTGATCTCGCCGGTCATGGCGATCAGAGGGGTGATGCGATGCTTGGTGAGCAGCGAAACCAACGCAGTCGCCATGGTCACGCCTGCCGACGGACCATCTTTGGGAATGGCACCAGCGGGAACGTGGATGTGAATATCGTGGTTCGCGAAGAAATCTTCGGGCACGCCCAGGCGGTCGGCGTTCGAACGCACCCAGGTGAGGGCGGCTTGCATGGATTCCTGCATGACCTGACCGATCTGGCCGGTCATGGTGAATCCGCCTTTGCCCTTCATGGCATTGGCTTCCACGAATAGCACGTCGCCGCCGGAGGGAGTCCAGGCAAGGCCGACGGCCACTCCCGGACGCTCGGTGCGCTCGGCAATTTCGCCTTCGCTGCGGATCTTGATCCCGCCGAGGAATTCCTGGATGACCTCTTTGCTGACGACGAGCTTTTCGGTCTTGCCCTCGGCCAGCCGGCGCGCCTGCTTGCGGCAGATCGTGCCGATGGTCCGTTCCAGGCTGCGCACGCCCGCTTCTCGGGTGTAGTGCCGGATGACGTAGCGCACCGCCTCTTCGGGAAACTCGATCTGTTCGGCGGTAATTCCGTTCTCATCGATCTGCCGCGGGATCAGGTACTTGAATGCAATGTGAACTTTCTCTTCTTCGGTGTAGCCCTGCAGTTCGATGATCTCCATGCGGTCGCGCAGGGGCTCGGCAATGGGATCGAGCATGTTGGCGGTTGTAATGAAGAGCACCTTGGACAAGTCAAAGGTGACGTCAAGGTAGTTATCGCGAAAGCTGGAGTTCTGCTCGGGATCGAGCGCTTCGAGCAGGGCCGAAGCCGGGTCACCGCGGAAATCGCGCCCCACCTTGTCGATTTCGTCGAGCATGAAGACGGGATCTTTGGTTTCGGCGCGGCGAATACCCTGAATGATCTGCCCGGGCAAAGCTCCAATGTAAGTGCGCCGGTGCCCGCGGATTTCCGCCTCATCGTGCACCCCGCCGAGGGAGAGCCGGACGAATTTGCGGCCGAGCGCGCGCGCGATCGACTTTCCCAGCGAAGTTTTGCCCACGCCCGGAGGGCCAACGAAGCACAGGATGGGACCTTTCATGTTGGGCTTCAGGCGGCGCACCGAGAGGTAGTCGAGAATACGGTCTTTCACTTTTTCCAGATCGTAATGATCGGCGTCGAGAATCTCCTTGGCTTTGGGAATCTCGATCTCCTGGCCCGAAGTCTTGGCCCACGGCAACACCGCCAGCCACTCGATGTAGTTGCGGGTCAGCGAATAATCGGCGGCCATGGGCGACATTCGCGACAAGCGGCCCAACTCTTTCAGCGCCTCTTTCTTGACTTCGTCGGGCATGCCGGCTTCTTCGATCTTTTTCTTCAGATCTTCGACATCGCGCTGCCCTTCATCCTGCTCGCCCAGTTCCTTCTGAATGGCTTTCATCTGCTCGCGCAGGTAGTACTCGCGCTGCGTCTGCTGCACCCGGTCCTGCACTTCGCTTTGAATCTTGTTGCGCAGCTGCTGGACTTCCAACTCCTTGGCCAGATGCTGGTTGATCTTTTCGAGGCGGACATGCACGTCGAGAGTCTCGAGCGTGTCCTGTTTATCGGGAGTAGATAACGAGGGCAACGAGGAGGCAATGAAATCCACCAACCGGCCAGGCTCATCGATATTCATGGCGACGGTGGAGAGTTCATCCGACAGCGTGGGCGATCCCGCGACGATCTGCTGGAACAGAGTTAGAACATTGCGCTGCAGGGCTTCGATCTGCGAAGTTGCAATGGGCGCGGCGCCCTCCGGCAAGGCGGAGTAATGCGCCGTCATAAACGGGGTGAGCTGGGTGAATTCGCCTAAACGCACGCGCTCCAGGCCTTCGGCAAAAACGAAGAGGCTCTGGTTCGGCATCTTGACTACTTTATGGACCACGGCGGAGGTCCCCACGGTGTAAAGATCGCTGGGTTGCGGAGCATCCACCCGGGCCTCGCGCTGGGCTACAACGATGATGGTCTTGTCTTCGCCGAGAGAATTGATCAGCTGAACCGAACTTTCCCTGCCCACGGTGAGCGGCAAGACGGCGTGGGGGAATAGAACCGTATCCCGGACCGGAAGTACCGGGAGAGCCCCTTGTTCATTCGCTTCCTTAGGTTTAGGAGTGCGCTCTGGCGTCTGCTGGCTCATATTTCTCCTTGAGTGTAAGCCGCTCAAGTTTAGATGTCTGTGTGTGGGGAAAGGTTTCAGAAGGAGCGGAACGATTCCCAAACGCCTCAAATTCTATTCTCTTGTGCCGGGTTCGGAATGTGTCTAAGGTGCAGAGGCTATCGCGGCAGGACCCTGCTTGCAAGCTCTAAATCGGGAACCACAGAGCCTTGGAGGCTGCCAGTGCAAGGGCACGAAAAAAACGTGTAGGAGGACTTCGCATCCCGCGCCCTGCCGGGCGACGCCGCGAATCAGCGCGCGGGATGGCTCACATCCGATCCGGCGAACACCAACTATTTCTGGAAGACGTGCTTGGCCTTATCGCCACGGAACACCAGTTCCTGCACGATTCGTTCATTGCCGGCCGTTTCGTAAACCGTCTGGCTCTGCTCAGCCTTGTTGGCCAGAGGTACGAGGGTGCACTTCACTTTGAATTCAGCGTTTGAGTTCTGGCGCTGGAACAGCATGAGATGTTCCTCGCCTACCATGGTATGACGCACCACGTAGTCGCCGGCGGGCAAGGACTCCGTTCCAATGCGTACCGGTTTCTCGAACCTGACGCGGTTCACATCTTTGATTCCCAAGTTGTTATCTGCGGCCACGGCAGCAAGAGTGCAAATGCACACAAGAAAACCTAAATAGCGCAAAAGACGCATAGAACCTCCCTTAAGTGACAATTGGAGGTCTCGATAAGAGACCATAGAAAGTGTAGAAGCCTGGCCGCCGATTAAATGTGCGCTGGATCACTCCAAAGTGTGACGAAAGGAAGGTAGTTCCATTTTGGGGGAAGCTGGACCGACGCGGGTTTAGGCCGCCGGATAGATTCCCAGCACCTTCACAAAGTCGGCCACTTCTTCGAGATGGCGCAGGGCGTTGCGTGCCGGTTCATCGTCCCCGCGCAGAAAATCCACGTAGAAAACGTACTCCCAGGGCCGTCCCCGCATGGGACGCGACTCGATCTTGCTGAGGCTGATGTCGCGCAGGGCAAACACGCTGAGGGACTTGAACAGCGCGCCGGGCAGGTTCTTCACCTTGAATGCAATGGAGGTCTTGTTGGCGCCGCGCGGGATCAGCCGGCGGAAATCAGCCGCGGAGCGCACCGCCTCCCGGCTTTTTTGCGGGACGTGGAGCTTGGGCTTGGCGGCCCGATCCAGCTTACGAACCAGAAAGAAGCGGGTGAAGTTACTCTTCTCGTCCTCGATCCCGGCCTGGAGGATCTTTCCGGCGTATTCGCGCGCGGCCTGCCGTCCGGCGATGCCGGCGGCATCTCCCAAGCGGTTCGTTATGACATGCTTTACGCTTCCGGCAGTGTCGTAAAAAGGAACCGGCTCAATGCGGGGATGCCGGCGGAAGAAATCGCGGCACTGATCGAGGGCCACCGGATGGGACAGGACCCGTCGCAGGGAGCGCATCTGCACTCCGGGCGCGGCAATCACATTATGAATGATGCGCAGCAGGTACTCGGCCTGGATGAAGACGGCGCGAGAGACCAGCAGGTCGGCATGTTCGGCCACGGTTCCAGCGAGCGTGTTCTCGATGGGAATCACCGCGGCTTGCACCGAACCACGCTCCACCCGGTCAAAAACTTCTGCGGATCTGGCGCAGGGCACGACGGTGCAGCGCGGCAGCATGCGTTGCGCCGCTTCGTGGCTGAAAGACCCCAATTCCCCCTGAATGGCAACTTTCATATGCAAGGCAAGGTATCCGGAGAGGCGAGCCGAGGGCAAATGATTTCTGGCCGCGTTCGCGAACCGGGGTCTAAGCTGGCGTTCAACTCAAGTCCGGCCGTCCAGATCTTTTTCCAGCACCAGAGCATCCACTCCGTTGGAATAGTAGCGCGGCCAGGTGCGCACCACGCTGTAGCCGTGGCGTTTGTAGAAGGAGAGCGCGGAAAGGTTATCGACGGCCGTCTCCAGGCCAACGGCGCGGCTTCCGCCCGCGCGCAAGCGCTGCTCCGCGGCGCGAATCAGAGCAGAGCCCACGCCCGCGCGCCGGCTGGCGGGACTCACGTCGATAGTCACGATGTGTCCCGTGAGACCGGAGTGCGCCACGATGAAACCCGCGGCCTCGGCCTCGCCCTGGCCGGGACCCAGCGCGACCAGGGTAAATGCCCCGCGATGTCGTATGTAGGCTCTGAGCTCCTGTTTCGAATAGGCGATGCCCGGCGGGAAGCACTCCTGATCCATGCGCCAGAGGATTTCGAAGTCACCGGGCTCGAATTCGCGGATCACGATGAGACATTGTAACCAGTGGCAAAACTTGGCCGCGAACCGGCGGGAGTGACGGGCCGGCCAAGTTTCCCGGTTTTCCACAAGCTGCCCACAGGCGGAGAGCTGAAAAAAGATCCGATGGGCTCGCCTGCCCCCTTGCTCAGCTCGCAACCTCAGACGTACCATCGGCATCAGAGGAACAGCGAAAGCGAAGGACGCCGTGGGTCGCCTTCTTGTCATCGACGTCGTTTGTGCCATAGCCGCGCTGGGGTTCTGGTATCTGCTGTTCGCCGCCTATAATCGTCGCCGCGGCGCGGAAGCACTACGCTGGGTCCAGTCGGCGTGCGCCGGCAAGGGACGGATCCTGGATTTCCGCTGGCTGAACAGTTCGCGGCTGCACGCGCGGCTGCACTTCCCTTCCCGAAGTTTCGAAAATGCACACGTGACCATGAAGTTCCGGCCACGGGCTCTGCCGCTTCAATGGCTGTTGAGCCGGATCCGCAAGCAGAAAGAGACGCTCACGTTCGAAGCCGACCTGGGAGGATCGCCCAATTTTCATCTGGAAGTGGTGCGCCATCGCTGGTGCGCGCACAGCCGCGGTGTCGATGCCAGTAAGCGCGACGAGCGGGAGTGGGACGTGTACGAACCCGGGCCCATCGTCTTGACCACCCGCACGCACTGGAAAGAAGACTCGACCCCGGAATTGAATACGCTGATGACGGTTCGCCAGCAGGACGTTCTGCAAGTCCGCTTCCGGCCGGAATCTCCGCAGTTTTCGGCCACGATCGCGCTGGACGCGCTGCATGATCCTAGAACGGCGTCCGGTTTCCTCAGCACGCTGCGCGAGCTGGCGGCGGGGGCTTCGGCGCATCGGCAGTAGTGGCGAGTTCCGGGGGCTTAAGCCCCCTGATTGTGAGAGTCCGGGACGCGGCGCTAAAGCGCCGCTCTTCCACACTGCGCTAAAGCGCCCCCTCTTCCACGCTGCGCGAAAGCGCCGCTCTTCCACACTGCGCTAAAGCGTCCCTCCACGGTGCGCCAAAGCGCCCCTTTTCCACGCTGCGCTAAAGCGTCCCTCTTCCACGCTGCGCTAAAGCGTCGCTCGTCCACACTTCCTGGTCTTTTGGCCTTCGCTCGGTTCTACTCTCCCTTGTGCTTGCTGGCTGAAGTACACTGGACGGGCGCATGCCCAATCGCCAAGGATCCATCCACCTGTTCCGGCTCTTTGGAGTCGACGTGTTTCTGCACTGGTGGTGGTTCCTGGTTGCGGTTTACGAGATTCAAAGCCGCGCCGGGCGGTACTCATCCATCACGTGGAACGTTCTTGAGTATCTGGCGCTTTTCCTGATCGTTCTGATGCACGAGTTCGGTCATGCCCTGGCCTGCCGCCAGGTGGGTGGGAAAGCGGACCGTATCGTGCTTTGGCCGCTGGGAGGAGTCGCGTATGTCGATCCTCCGCAACGCCCCGGCGCGACTTTGTGGAGCATTGCGGCCGGACCTCTGGTCAACGTGGCGCTGATTCCGGTCCTAGGAATTTTATTTTCCCAGACGGCAACATATGGCGGTTCGAGGAACTTCGTCGAGCTTATCCACGCGATTCGCGGGTGGAATTTTTTGCTTCTGATCTTCAACATCCTCCCGGTTTATCCGCTGGACGGGGGGCAGATCCTGCGCTCGCTGCTGTGGTTCCCGCTAGGGCGAGCCCGCAGTCTGATGGTGGCCACGGTTGTCGGCTTGCTGGGCGTGGTGGGATTCATCGGATTAGCCATCTATGTACACGATGCGTGGCTCGGCATCGTAGCGGTTTACCTGCTGATGAACTGCTGGGGCGGCCTGAAGCACGCCCAGGCTCTTTTGAAACTCGCCGAACTGCCGCGCCGCGAGGGATTCGCTTGCCCGTCCTGCAAGACGGCGCCACCAGTGGGCTCGTATTGGAAATGCGCCAACTGCGGCGGGACCTTCGACACGTTTCAGAGCGGAGCGGTGTGCCCCAGCTGCCGCACTCAATTTCCCGCAACCCGTTGCCTCGACTGCGGCCGCTTGCATCCGTTAAGTGAATGGACTAGCGCTTCGCTTGTGCCTTCTAATCTCTAGCGCATCACTTCTCCAGTGCATCCCTGAAAATTAAACGCAAGGTCTCTCCACTCCGCTTCGCTCCGGTCGGGATGACAAGGCGAAATAAATCCCTTTTATGCCGCGCATCAGCTTTTTCGATTTGCTGGCCCACTCCCCACGCGCTATGCTTCCGCTTTCCAAACAGGGTTGAAACCAGCCATTTCAACGTCCCGTACAAGTTTTGACTAAATTCAAAAGCTTTCAAGCGAAGGAGACTGATCGACATCCATGTCCAACGAACTGCGCAATTTCCTGGCACTGTCCTACGACGAATTGGAAGAACTCAACCTGAAGGCAAAGGAGCAGCGCAGGAACCGGGTCGCATCGCACAAAGTTCAGGAAGACCGCCTGAAATACCTGACGGACGAGAAGCGAATTAAAGCCGTGACCGTGCTGTTCAGCGACCTGGAAGGCCGGTTGCACATGCTGGACTATGACAAGAAGTTCCTGCTGAAGAGCTGGGACAATCTCACCTTTGACGGTTCGTCGATCCGCGGCTTCACGGCGCAGCGCGAGAGCGACCTCCGCCTGGGCATTGACTGGGCCGCATTTTACTGGGCGCCGGCCGACGTATTTGGTTCGGGCAAGGTGCTGGTGTTTGGCGAAGTCATCGACAAGGGGGGAACGTCCTATTCGGGCGACATCCGCGGGGTGCTGAAGAATTTCGCGGAGGATCTGCACAAGAAGAAGGGCTACACCCTCAACGCCGCCAATGAGATCGAAGGATTCCTGTTCAAGGGCTCCGACGCCGAGCGGCACTATCACGAGACCTTGAAATTCGAATACGTCAACACCGGCGGGTATTATCACTCGCTGCCGGGCGATCCTCTGCGCACCTTTATCGACACGACCGCGGAAGTGCAGCGTGCGATGGGGTTCCAGAACGAGAAAGACCATCCGGAAGTCGCGCCCTCGCAGTTCGAAATCAACTACGGTTATGGCGAAGTGGTCGCAGCCGCCGACCAGATTCAGCTTTACAAGCTGATCTGCCGGCAGGTGGCCACCAACATGGGGTTGACGGCATCCTTCCTGCCAAAGCCGGTGGTGGGCGTGAACGGCAGCGGCATGCACACCAACGTTTCCATCAGCGAGAACGGGAAGAACCTTTTCTGGGACGCCAAAGGCGAGGAGAAGCTCAGCAAGATGGGATGGGCGTTCGTGGACCGCATCCTCACCCATGGAAACGACATTTGCCTGCTGCTCAACCCCAGCGTGAATGCCTACCGGCGGCTGGACCCGCATTTCGAGGCGCCCAATCAGATTAAGGCCTCACCGGTGGATCGCGGGTCGATGATCCGCATTCCCATCGGGAACGAAAAGAGTATGCGGGTGGAGGTTCGCTCGGTCGCGCCCGATGCCAACCCGTACATGGTGATGTATTCCATCTTTAAGACCGGACTGGATGGGGAAACAGCGAAGATCAAGAATCTTCGCCAGGCGGAGCGCTATCTGCCCGACAATATCTATGACGCGATGGATAACTTCCGCAAAGGGGAGTGGACTACAACTCTGTTGGGCGAGGATGTGAAAGGCCGGTATGCGGACCTGAAGCAGGCTTCTGCCGATCGTTGCCCGCGTACGCTGGGAACGTTCGTAAAAGCCCAGGAGGTCCAGTTCCATCACGAGGTATACAACCAATTCCTGTGGAACCTGTTTTAGAGCGGATTTTGGGGACGCCCTGGCCGCGAGACCAGGGCGTTTTTGATTGTGGAACCGAACTCCGGGTTAATCGCGCGTTCCGCCATTGCTTGCAGTGTTCAGGGGGAATGGTGGCGCACTTTGGCGCTTGCTCCGCGCGTCCCTGGCTTGTATCAGGAAAAGGTGCCCGATTGGTCGATTCCTAAGAGATCAGGAACAATTCGCTGCCCGTATTGCGTAGAACACGGCAACTTCAAGGCGATGTCGGAACAAAGCGGCGGCGACTGGTATCTCTGCGCTAACTGCGGCCATCTCGCGCTGCCCTCTTCGCCGATATTCCAGTGCACGTGCAGCAAGTGCGTGAGCCTGGAGCAGACCGGCCGGCGATCATTTTGAAAGCGGGGACTTCTCCCTTTTCCGCAGGCCACCTTAGCCGTCTCCTGTCCCCACCGTTGACGCGCACGGCGTCCATCCCTAAGATGACTATCCAGATTCAGAATCCTACTTCGAGGCCACGATGCCCCCTGAGCGGTCTAACAGCCTGATTCGCGCCATCGCCACCGACGTCCATTTCTGGATTCCGTTCTGTGTACTGCTGGGCGGGCTGGCCCTCCTGGATAAACTCCGTTGAACGCGCGCCCGGAAAGCCTGGAAGCTGCAAGCCTGTCGGTCGTTCATAGCCCGCTGCAGGCCACCCGCCTGCGCAGCCTGCAGGCGCTGGGAATTTTTTGCGGCTTTGCCGCCGGCGCATGGCTGGGCGGCGCCGAAGCTCCCATCAAGCTGGTGAACGCCGACATCTCCCCCATCACGGTGTCGCTGGTCATGGTGTGCGGCGTGTTTCTGGCGCGCTGGAGCGTGCCGGCATTTATTCGCGGCACATCGCACGTGCGGGCGGATGTGCTGCAGGCGCCGCACCTGGTGGTGTGGGCCATTCTCGCGGGATGCATGTGGGCAGTCGCGAACACGCTGACTATCTACGCGATTCGCAACGTCGGCCTGAGCATCGCGTTTCCGCTGTGGAACACCAACAGCCTGCTGGGAATTTTTTGGGGCTTCCTGCTGTTTCACGAGTTGAGGCTCGCGGGATGGAAACGCTGGCTGGGGGTTCTGGGCGGCGCTCTCTGCATGTTTGCGGGAGCGGCCTTGCTGGCCATCGCCTCCTCCCATCAGGCCGCTCCCGGCAAGGCAACCTTCGGCATCGCCGCCGCCCTGGGCGCAGGTGTCCTTTGGGGGACCATGTATATCCCGTACCGCAAGGCCTATCTCACGGGAATGAATCCGCTGTCGTTCATCACCTTTTTCACGGTGGGAGAACTGGTGACGATGCTGATCGTCGCAGTGGCGTACCGCGGGGCAACTCCACTGTGGCACGAGCTTAACGCTGCGCGGCCGGTTCTGTTCTGGCTCATGCTGGGAGGCTTCGTGTGGGTGCTGGGCGACTTATTTCAGCAGTACGCGACGAAATATGTGGGAATCAGCCGGGGGATTCCGCTCTCCAACACGAACCAGCTTTGGGGACTGCTGTGGGGAGTGCTGGTCTTTCATGAATTGAAGGGTGGAACGCATACGATTTACGCGCAGGTGACGGGGGGATCGCTGCTGATGGCTGCCGGGGCTGTCGCCATCGCGCTCTCATCGGCCACCGAGCGCGAACATTCCTCGTGGCGCAATGCTGCGGCGCGAGAAGGCGAACGCTACGGAGTGGAACACGAATACGTGCGCGCCGGGATGGAAGGCAGGTCGTTCGATGGAAAGCATCATGCCAGGAGCATCCTCGATTGGCTGTTGGTTCTGGGCACCAGCGCTCTGTTCGTCGCCTTGGCGAGCGTCGCGCGGCTGCCGGTGATGGACATCAGCCGGGGCTGGGGAGTCGTGCTGAGCGCGGCCATGATCGTATTGCTGGCGTCCGGGGGCATCGCCCTGTGG
>DASREX010000110.1:0-4845 GCA_035651855.1 Candidatus Sulfotelmatobacter sp. | reverse complement strand
TCTCATCGCCTCCTGACGATATGAATTTTGGATTCCGCTACTATCACACCCGTAGGTGAGGTGAAGTGATTGTTAGTGACTGGTGGGCAAGCAGGATGTGGCCCCTGTCACCCCACATTGTGACGTGGATCACATGGTGGATTTTGGGGGGCAAGCCCGGGAAGCGGAAAGTTTCGCTCGGCAAGGCTCACATGGGCAGCCGGCGTTCGCTTGGCAGGCGGGCTCCGGGGGGGGCAGCAAGCGAAGTTATTGCTGATTGTTGCCGGAGACGTCCTGCAGTTGTTGCGCGAGTTTGCGTTCGCGCTCGGCGTCGGCGGTCCGGCCCATGTCCTGGTAAGCCTGCCCGAGCAAATGATGGGCGACAGTGTTGTTGGGGTCCATGGCGAGCGCATGCTGGAGGGCGCGCACTGCCAGCTCGGCTTCTCCCTTCTTCTCCAGCACCTTCCCCATCAGGATGTAGGGGCCGGTAGAAGTGGCGTCAAGCCAGATAGAGCGCTGGAGCAGGCGTTCGGCGTCGTCGAATCTCTGGATGCGCGAGTAGGCATCGGCCAGCTTGTAGTAGGTGGCGGCGTGCCCGGGATTCAGCTCCAACTCGGCTTGAAAGTCAGCGACGGCCTCGGGGATTCTCGACTTGTACAGGTGCAACTCGCCGAGAAAGAAGTGCGCCAGGGGGAGCTTGGGATCGAGCGTGGTGGCCTTCCTGGCATACTCCTCGGCGATGGGATCAAACTCCTGGCGCAGCAGGACTCGCGCCGTGAACAGGTAGGCGGCGGCGGAATCGGGAGGAACCTCAAACATGCGCGCAAAAGCCTTGCGCGCCTGATCGTAGTTTTTGGTCTGGATATGGCAAACGCCCAGGATGTAGGAGGCGTCGACGTTAGCGCGCGGATACCATCCCTGAACTTTCTCTAGAAGCGGGATCGCGTCAGCAGGGCGGCCCGCCAGGTAGTTGGACAGGCCGAGCAACTGGATGGCTTCCTTGTCGTCCGGAGCCTCTGCAACGGCTTTTTGCAGTGAATCGATGGCCTTCAGATAGTCGCCGGTTTTGTAGTAGGCGACGCCGAATTCCCGGGAGAGACCCTTCAGGTTCGGATTCTCGGCAGCGATCTGGTTCAACTGGGCGAGAGCCTCGTCGTTCTTGCCCTGCTGCAACAGGCGGCGGGGTGTTTCGAACGCGGAACCAGAGGGAGCCGACGGCAGAGACTGTTCGCCTTGAGGTGCTACTGGGGATGCGAAACCCGTTGCACAGAGCACTCCGAACACGAACGAAGCGGCGAGAAGGAAACGTTTCATCGCGGTTCTTGGTCCCTCTTTGGATTAGAGTACAACGGGGCGCCTTGGAAGGGGTGCGCGGGGTTCTGAGTCACAAAATAATCAGGGAGCCCCGAAGGACTCCCTTAGAAGCGATACGAAGAAAAGGATCAAAATTCGAACCGGAGAGCAAACTGCAGCTGCCGCATATTCGTGCCGCCTTCCAGGCCGGTAATCTTGCCATTGGTCTGATTCGCGCTCGAGTTGGGGCAATCCACGCAAGTATTGGCTCCATTGTTGGCGCTGAACGCAAAGACGGGATGATTGAAGACGTTGAAGGCATCCATGATGAACTTCGCACGAACCCGCTCGGTGATCGTGAAAGCCTTGGACACGGAAAGGTCCGAGTAGAAGCCGCGCGGCCCGTGATACACATTCTTGCCGATATCGCCGATGGTACCGCATGCGGGCAGAGCGAACGGTCCGGACTTGGTTCCTGCCAGACCGCAGACGTCGGTTCCCACTGCGTAGGAATCGGGATTGATGATCGGCGACACCGGGATGAAGTAGGTGCGGCTGTGATTGACAGTATCGAGGGGTCCGACTCCGAAATGCAGCGATCCGGAGCCCTTGTCCGGACGGCAGGGGCCGCTGCCATCGAAGAAGGCGCCACACTCCTGGATACTGGGGGTCCAAGGTAGCCCGCTGCTCCAGTTCGTGGTATTGCTCAGCTGCCAGCCGCCGATCACGTAATCCATCGCCCTGCTGGCACTGCCGCCGAACTCCTTCCCTTTACCGAACGGCAGTTCGTACACGGTGTTGATCACGAACACATGATTGCGATTGAAGTCCACCGGCCCCCATGCGACCTTGTGACTGACCGCATAATACTGGTCGGTGTAGTTGTCTGCGTGTGAGTAGGTGTAGTGGGCCAGGAACTGCAGGCCTTTCGAGAAGCGCTTATCCGCCTTCACCTGGAATGCGTTGTAGGTGCTTCCGGCATCGTTGCCGTAGTAGTTCCCGAGGTCAAACCCGATTCGCGTGCAAGTCGTGTCCGTGGGGTCCGGAATGCAGAGAGGGCGGCGGAGGTTGGATGCGGTAGTGGCGCTGAATCCACCCAGCTTGTTGTGTCCCGGGTTTGAGGGATCTGCCACGATGAAGCTTGTGCCGGGACCGGCGGCAACGGGGTTGATGTCGTAGTTCGGGCCGTTGCCCGCAAATCCGTGGGTTCCTTTGCTGCCAACATAAGCCACCTCCAGCGACATGGTATTGGTGAGCTGTCGCTGTATCGTCGCATTCCAGGCGTCCACCGTAGGCAAGACCTGTCGAGTCGGGCGAATGTGCGTCCCTGATAGACCGGAAGTGAGCGGGATGAAACCGGAGGCGGGGATCGCGGGGAATGCGTTCGCCGGGTCGATGTTGGGATTCGAGTTTGGACCAGCATCCAGGTTGAACAACTGGATCAGGTTCCCCGAAGCCCCCGGGATGAAGTTACTGGCATCGTAGTTCTGTTTCAGGAGCACAGGCAAGTTCTGGGTGACGGTGTGTCCGAAGTTGGAGCCGAAGACGCCGATATCGTAGCTGCGCCCGTAGCCCATGCGAACGACGGTCTTCGGGGTCAGTTGATAGGCGATACCGAGCCGCGGGGCAAACGCTTTGTAATCGTTGTTAATGCTTCCACTGAGGCTGTATTTGCCGTAGCCGGCCACCCGGATCCCGCCGAGTCCGCCGTTATCCACAATATTCGCGAAGCCGCCGTTGCCCTTGCCGTTCACGCTCTCGGGGAAGTAAATCTCCCAGCGAAGTCCGTAGTTTACGGTCAGCTTGGAGGTCGCACGCCAGGTGTCCTGACCGTAGAAGAACCAGCGCTTCTGGCGCTCGGCAGCGGTAAGAGCTCCAGGCAACGCGGGATTGGTCACATAGCGGGCAAAGGAAGTTACGTCCCCCAGCAAAAAGGTGGCGATGTCCAGACCGCCGATGCCGCCGTTGGAGGTACCTTCCGGACTGAAGTTGTATTCACCGGTTCGGTTGTTGTCGCTGGGGACGCGCAGGTTCATGGCGTAACGAATGTCCGCGCCGAACTTGATCTGGTGATTGCCCCGCACGTGCGTCCAGTTATTGACAAACTGGAACTGCTGTTCACTCTCGGTCAGCGGGCAGTTGCAACGGGCCACACCCAGGCCGTCACCGAAGCTGGAGATCACGAGTCCGTTTCCGGAACCTCCCTGCGTATTGGTGCCGTTGTAGCCGCTGATCGGGTCCTTGCCCAACTGGAATGATCCCAAACCCGCAGTTCTTGGGTCGCGCGCAAGGTCGTTGGCGCCGCCTCCAATTCCAAGGGCCGTCATAGGTGTTCCGCCGTCTGGCTTCTGTGTTTGCGGGTTGTACTTGAAGTACCCGAAGCGGAAGTCAGTCAGCCACGACGTACTGAGAGTTTTATTAAACCCCGCAGCCAAGCTGTAATTGTGCGTAATAGAGCTGCCCGCCAAACCGAGCAGGCCGTTTCCGGGACCGCCCATGGCTCCCAGCAACCCTTTGCCCGACAGTGAGTAGTACGAGAGGCTAAAGCGCCCGAAAACATTCAAGCTCTGGCTTGCCGTATAGTCGATTCTCGTGTCGAAACTATTTTGCGAGAAGGGCCCCGAACCGGACCCGGTGAAGTTGTTTTGCACGTTGGCATTCTGGGGCGGCGGGAGCTTGGCCAGGATGTTCTGAGCAGCCGGCGAAATTCTGGCAATTGGGATGCAATTGCCCGGACAACCGGGCTGAGGCCCAAACGGCGTGCGCCCGGTGCCGTCGAGGTTGGGGCTGCTGGCCGGATCGTAAATCTGGCCGTTGCCCGTACCACCGATGTTGAGGTATTCGCTCAAATCGCAGAACCCCGTAGTGTTCGTCGCCTGAATGCAAGTTTGACGAACCGTTGCGGTCGGCACGGTAAACAGGCCGCTGACGCCATTGCTTTGGCGGGTTCCCTGATAGTCTCCGAAGAAAAACAGCTTGTCCTTGACGATTGGGCCGCCGAAGGTCCCACCAAACTGCTGCCACCGAGAACTTGGTATGAAGCGCCCTGTCAGTGGATCCTTCGTGCTCTGGGCAAACGGGTCTCGTGCCTCGGTGGCGTCGGTGCGGCGGTAGTAAAAGCCGGTCCCGTGAAAATCGTTGCTGCCGGATTTCGTTTGAGCTGTGACCACACTGGATACGGCTTTGCCGAACTCAGCGTCATAGTTTTGCAGTGAAACCTTCGCTTCCGTTACAGCGTCCAGGTTCGGGTTCACGACAATGATGCCGAGGATCGGATCCTGGTTGTCGGTACCATCCAGTTCAAAAGCCGTACCGCTGAAGTGCTGGCCTTGCGTGAAAATCTGCTGGCCTCCCTGAGGGTTCTCGGTGGCGGCGTGGCTCCACCCGACGATTTTCTGCGAGCCCGGTGACAGCAGTTGCAATTGTGTGAAGTTGCGATTAAGGATGGGCACGTCCTCGACGTATTTCTCGTTGAAGGACACGGCCACGTCGGCGCGGTCGGTCTTCAACTGGGGGGCTTCGGCGGTCACTTCCACCGTTTCACTGGTTCCGCCGACCTGGAACTGCATGTCC
>DASREX010000109.1:0-103955 GCA_035651855.1 Candidatus Sulfotelmatobacter sp. | reverse complement strand
GCGAATGGTGCAGGCCGAGGCCGTGGCGAACAATTTCCCAACCTTACCTGGCCCCATGATTTTCGATGGTTCGAACCCGGTCTTCAACACGCCGAATTCGAATGCGTTTACGGTAAGCGGGAACGACCAGGCGCAGGGGCCCAATGCTGGAGCCGGCTGCCCCGCGGCGAATGGGGAGCCCGCCATTGGCGCTTACAATAACGCCGCGGTGGCTACCCTCACCGCCGATGCCAATGGCCGTCCACAAAGTTATACCGGGCCTGCCCAGTATGGCAGCCCGAGCGTAGCCAACATCAGTGCGCAGCTGACCACGCTGGCTACCGTGGGAGGTTTGCAGAACCTGGCAAGTACGGTCACCCTGGTTGCTGGGAACGAAGGCAACGTCTACGGCAGCAATCCGGCCAGCATCCTTCGCCCTGGGACTAATGCGAACCCGCAGATCAACGTGGTGAACGGCGACCTTACCTTGTCTGGTGGGTGGACCGGCGCCGGCGTTCTGCTGGTGACTGGCAATTTAACGTTTCAGGGTAATCCCAGCTACAACGGGCTGATCCTGGTAATTGGAAAGGGGTCTGTTACGAAGAATGGCGGTGGCAACGGGGTAGTTAACGGCTCGTTACTGGTAGCCAACCTCTACGCATCCAACGGCGCCCTGCTGCCTGCCTCCAGCCCACCGGGAACCCCGAGCCTCAACTGGAACGGCGGCGGCAACGTCTCATGGAACTATGACAGCTGCTGGTCGACGATCCTGAACGGCATCCAAGCCTACCGCATCGTGGCAGTACGCGAGATGATGTACTAAGAGGAATGTCCTTGCATTAGAACAGCCCCAGCTCTTCGGTTACGAAGGGCTGGGGCTTACTGCGTGAGGCTGCGATTCGACGCTGTGGTTTTCGTGGCAACTCGTTTTCCGGCCCGCCGCCGTAATTTTTGTGACCCCGGTAACCTTGTCCTGCACACCGCCGGAATCTAGGATCAAAGCACGTATGACTCTATCTGCCCTGCTCGTGTGCGTGGATGAGAAGGCGGCGGAGGTGTTGCGCCGCGTCTTGAAAGAACTGAACATCCGGGTGGAATCCTGTCCGGACTTCGCACGCGCCGCGATTCGCACGGCGCAGGAGCGCTTTGACGTAATCATTGTGGATGGAGCACCCAGCAAGGATGTCACGTGGCTGTTGCGGGAGACGCGCTCGTCGCGCCTTAACGACGCTATCCTGAGCGTGGCCGTGGTCAATTCGCAGGAGAGTGTCCGCGAGCTGTTTTCCCTGGGCGTCAACTTTGTGCTGTACAAGCCCGTGGCTTACGAGAGAGCGCTGAGCAGCCTGCGCGCGGCCCGAAGCGTGATGCGAAAAGAAAAGCGCAGGAAGTCGCGCGCGGCAGTGCATACGCAGGCCATCGTCGATTACGCCAACGTCGAGCGGGAGAAAGCAACGTTGGTGGATCTGGCGTCCGACGGAATGGCGGTGCTGTTCGGCAAGAAATTGCCGCCCACCAGCAAGGTTTACTTTCAATTCACGCTGCCGGGACAAAAATCCGCTGTCCGGCTGTCCGGGCAACTGGTGTGGCAGGAGTGGAACGGGCGGGCCGGAGTGCAGTTTGTGGATGTGCCCAAGGGTTCGCGGCGCTTGCTCGATGAATTTCTGGCGGCCAACCAGCCGGAGCAGTCCGGACGAGAGCCGGCGGAAGAGAGCGTGGAGTTGCAGGAGCCGTTGCCGGTGGCCAGCTTAACGGTGACTGAGCCCACTGCTTCAAACCATGAGCCGGAGTCGCAATCCCATCCGGAAGAGGAACCGTTCCACGAAGTTGCCACCGCCGTGCTGGAGCCGAAGTCCGACACCAGCAATCGCCGCGCGCAACTCCGGTATGCCTGCCGCCTGGGCGCCGAGGTGTACCTGACGGGCACTGCGATTCCGAATCGTTGCTGCCTTACGGATCTGAGCGAGGGCGGGTGTTACCTCGAGGTCCCGCTGCCATTCCCACAGGGGGCTACGGTGGAGATTGTGGTGCGTACCTATGAGCTGAAATTGCAGCTGCGCGGGACGGTGCTCACGTCTCACCCCGGCTATGGCATGGGCATTGGATTTGAGTTGAAGACCAGGGACGAGCGGGTCAATGTAAAAAAGCTCACTGACTTCGTTGCGGCGACCACGGAGCCTTCCTAGCGGCCCGACTGCAGAGCGGTTTCTTCCGCGACGGCTTTGCGGAAATACTCCAGCGACAGACGCAACCCGGCTTCCAGATCAATGTTTGGCTCCCAGCCGAGCAACTGGCGCGCCTTGGTGATGTCGGGCCGGCGCTGCCTGGGATCATCCTGCGGAAGCGGTTCCAAGCGAATCCTGCTGCTTGACCCCACCACCTTCAGAACCAGCTTGGCGCATTCGAGGATCGTAAACTCGTTGGGATTGCCGATGTTCACGGGAAGCGGCTCGCTGGATCTGGCGAGGCGCATGAAGCCATCAATCTCGTCGCTCACGTAGCAGAAGCTGCGGGTCTGGCTTCCATCGCCGTAGACGGTGAGATCCTCGCCGCGGATGGCCTGCTTCATGAAGTTGGGCACGACGCGGCCATCATTGAGCTGCATGCGGGGGCCATAGGTATTGAAGATGCGGACGATACGCGTGTCCACCTTGTGGTAGCGGCGGTAGGCCATGGTGACCGCCTCGGTGAAACGCTTGGCCTCGTCGTAAACCGAGCGCGGGCCGATGGGGTTGACGTGTCCCCAGTATGTCTCCTTTTGCGGATGCTCCAGCGGGTCTCCATAGCACTCGGATGTGGAGGAGACAAAATACCTGGCGCGATATTTAAGGGCCAGTTCAAGCGCATGAAACGTTCCCAGAGATCCGACTTTCAGGGTGGCAATCCCGTGGGTGCTGTAATCGACCGGGCTGGCCGGACTGGCAAAGTGAAAGACATAATCCACTTTGCCGACGTCGAAGGGCTCGCAGATATCCTGCTGAACGAATTCAAAGCGCGGCTCATTGCGCAGATGGGCGAGATTGGCCATGCGGCCGGTCAGGAGATTGTCGACGGCCACGACCGTCCAATTCTCGCTTAAGAGAGCGTCGCAGAGATGAGATCCCAGAAAGCCGGCGCCGCCGGTGACTAGCGCACGCTGTGTCATGCCTTCTTGCCGTTGCGCTGAACGCCCAGAGGCACGCCATCGGGATGGGCAGCCGCGCGGCCAACGCTGTAGTAGGTGAATCCCTGGGCAGCCATCATCTCAGGATCGTAGAGATTACGCCCGTCAATCACAATGGGATACCGCAGAACCTGCCGGATGCGCTCCAGGTCAAGGTTGGCGAACTCTTCCCATTCGGTGAGGATCAGCAAGGCGTCGGCATCCTGAGCAGCTTCATACGGTGAGTTGGTAAAGCTGATGCTGGCGCCGAGAACCTCGCGGGCGCGGTCCATAGCGGCGGGATCGTAAGCCGTAATGGCGCTGCCTTCCTTAAGCAGGCACTGCACCAGGGCAAGAGCCGGGGATTCGCGGATATCGTCGGTGCCGCCCTTGAATGCAAGGCCAAGCACGGCCAGCTTCTTGCCGCGCAGAGTCCAAAGCGCGCTGTGGACTTTGCGCACGAAACGCTGCCGCTGATCCTCGTTGATCCGCATGACCTCATCCAGCAGGCGGAAGTCGTAACCGCATTCGCGGGCCACGGAGCGAAATGCCATGACGTCCTTGGGGAAGCAGGATCCGCCGTAGCCGATGCCAGGATTCAGGAACCTGGGTCCGATGCGGGAGTCGGTTCCGATTCCGTGGACCACTTGATGGACATCCGCGCCCACCGACTCGCACACGCAGGCGACGGCGTTGATGAAAGAGATCTTCATTGCCAGGAAAGCATTGGAAGCATGCTTGATGATCTCGGCGCTCTTGGTGCTGGTGACGATGAGCGGTGGAGGAATGATGGCACGGTCGGGCTGCGGAATGGCCCCGTCGCCCAGGTAATAGCTGCCGTCGGTCAGGGGGGCGTAAATCTGGCGGAGAAGGCTGGCGGCCCGCTCATTATCGCAGCCGATCACGATACGGTCAGGGAACAGGAAATCGGTGACGGCGGTGCCCTCGCGCAGAAACTCGGGGTTGGAGGCGACATCGAAAGACTCGGAATAGGCGCCGTTCCGCAAAATGATTCTGCGCACCCAGTCGCTGGTGTATACCGGAACCGTGCTCTTCTCGACGACCACCTTGTATTCGTCGATGCCGCCGGAGATCTCGCGGGCGACCGATTCCACGTAGGAGAGGTCAGCCTCGCCGTTTTGCGTGGGAGGAGTGCCCACGGCCACAAAGATCGCAGAACTCAACCGGGCCGCTTCCTTTAAGTTGTCCGAGAAGGTGAGACGGTGCCCGCGGTGGCGGTTCAGAAGCTCGGGAAGGAATTTCTCGTGAATAGGGACTTGCCCGTTGCGAAGAGCGGAAAGCTTGGCTTGATCATTGTCCACGAGGATGACATCGTGTCCCAGATCGGCGAAACAGGCGCCCGCGACTAATCCTACGTATCCCGAACCTACTACCGCTATCCGCATGAATGCATTCCTCAAGAACCTTGTCGACTGCGATCGGGAGGGGGGAACGGGGGGACGGAAACGGCGCAAATCCCGACTGAAAGAATTCTAAGGCAGGGTTCGCATTTGCGCAGTGAAAAAGTTAGGGGAAAGGCCTGGAGGTGTCAGACTGGGAATGCCCGAGCCCGGCCGCAGGCTGCGTAAAATCCGCTTTCCGGGCGAGGAAATCATTTGAAGCACGCCCAAAATGGCCTCATAATTGGAGAGCAGCTTCCGGGGGCAGTATGAGTCTACGTCCCATCTTGCGGCCGTATGTGGCCAAGGAAGTACCCGTAGAAAGCGCCGGCACTGCGAAGGCAACAGGGAATCCTTTCTTGGTGGATCCGATCGAAGACATCAGCAGCGTCATCAAGGCGATCACCGAGGCCGGTGGAGCGGCGGTGTCACTGGACCTGGCGTTGGACCTGGTGCTGAATGAATTTGTGGAACAGGCGCGCGAGGCCACTCGCGCGACAGGGGCCGCGATTGCCCTGGTGCGCGACGGAGAGATGATTTGCCGCGCCACGAGCGGCAACGCTCCGGAGCTGGGAACGCGGGTTGAGACTACAGTCGGGCTTTCGGGAGCGGCTCTGCTTACGGGCACGGTTCAGCGGTGCGTTGACACAGAAAAGGATCCGCGGGTGGACGGCGAAGCCTGCCGGCAATTGCAACTCAGGTCCATGGTGCTGGTTCCCCTGGCAGACAACGGTCCTCCCTTCGGAATTCTGGAGGTGTTCTCTTCGTTGCCCGACAATTTCAGCGATGAGGATGTAGAGCGCCTCCGGCAGTTGGCGGCGAAAGTCGTCGAAAGCAAAAAAGAAACGGAAAGGCCGATTCACCAGCCGCCAGGGGAACCGGAATCGAGCGCTCGCCCAGCGGATGAAGAGAACGGTATCCCGGAGACTTCAGAGCCCCGGAATGAAATGCGGGAGAACGCGGAGGGCGCGACCGCTCCGGCCGGATTGGAGCAGCCAGTCAAGAATGAAGTTCTGACCTCCGCACTGGTGGTACTGGTCATTGCTGCGGCAGTCCTGCTGGGAGTTGTGATCGGGGTCCGCAAGACGGCGAGACCGGAGGCGAAGACGCCGGAGCACGCAGCCTCCGTAAGTTCGAGCACGGCGCAACCCGGAGGCGCGCCCGCAACCACGCCGGCGCGGCAGAGCACGGAGCCGAGCGCACCGCCGGTCCGGCAACCGCAGCGCTCCGTTGAGCCTCCCGTGGGCGGCTTGATCGTAACCGAGAATGGAAAAATAATTTATCGTTCCGATGTTGCTCCGGGTGCGAGCGCCGGGCCCCCTGACGATGTCTTAGGAGGCCGATTGGTTCGTAGGGTGGATCCGGAGTATCCCGAAGCGGCAAAAGAACAAGGCATCGAAGGTCCGGTAGTTTTAGACGCCAAGGTTCTACCGGATGGGACGGTAGGCGATATCACGGTGGTGCAGGGAAATCCCATGCTGGCGCAAGCAGCTACACAGGCCGTGAAGCAGTGGAAGTATCAGCCCTATCTCGAGCATGGCCGGCCAGCGAATCGTCAGGAACGGATCACGGTGAAGTTCAGCCTACCATCCAGCTAACCTCAGGCTCTCCGCGCTAGCGGGCAACTTGCCGGATCGGCACCGGGCGCAGTGCATTACCGGCGGCAAGACCGGGAGCCGGTGTGAGTCGTCGTATCGAAGGAATTGCCGAGGTATGCCCGCCCTGGCCGTTACGCAAGGCATAGAGCGCGACCTCGACCCGGCTGGAAACCCCAAGCTTGTCAAAGATGCGGAACAGATAATTCTTGACCGTATGCTCGGTAAGCTTCAGGCGCTCCGCGATCTGCCGGTTTGTAAGTCCCTCCGCCACGCAGCGGACCACGTCCACGTCGCGCGCCGAGAGGACGCCTCCGCTCAGATTCAGGTTACTGGGAAACGCGGGCTGGGTCAGGGCCTGGAGCAGGTACTGTAACTCGGTGCTGCTGGCCCACACCTGTCCGTCAGCTACACAGTGGATGCACTTTGCAAGCAAGCGGAAGGGTTCGGTGCGACAGAAGACTCCCTGGGCTCCCGCTCGAAATGCCTCGGTCACTCCGACTCGGTCGGAAAAATCGAGGAGCACGATGACGCGGGTCTCGGGAGATTCCAGGCGTACTTTGCGAACCAGATCCGTTCCCCCTCGTTTGGGATCCTGCAGATCGGCGCTGATCAGCGCAACCTGAGGTTTCTCTCTGCGGATCAAGTGCAGAACTCCGCGCGCATCGGACGGTGATTCGATGATGTGAAACTGCTCCTCGCGCGCCAAAGCCTCCACCAGCAACTGCGTATTCATGGCGGTGCTGTCAGCCGTCAAAACGCGAGGCTTAAGTTGACTGGAAACTGCCGTGAGATGCGCCATAGGATATCTTTTCGCCTTGGAATCGCCTGGATTTTAAGGAAACACCGTTCTCATGGAAACTCTGATTAAGTGCCGAAAGAGAAAACAGAAGGTCCCTCGACCGCGCAGAATTGCCGAAAAACGGCAATTCTGCTTCGCTCGGGATGACAGTAAAGAACTTAATCAGAGATTCCTAGGGCTAGCATCAGAGATTCCTCAGGGCTAGCAAGAACGGCCAAATCGTTTGGGAAATCCCCATTTCCCAGCTGCAACTGCTGACGAAAGCCTAGGAGAAGTTCGACTCCAGGTAAATGGCACTTTCGGGGGATAAGGACCGGGGTCTCCCCCAAGGCCCCTTAGCAGAAGGCGCGCCAGTTAAGGATTTTGCCGAAATCCCGCGCTGGCACATTGGTGATATTGACAAACTGGCGCTCCATGGCTCCCGCGGGGGCGCGATGAGCCCGCAATGGGAAGACTGTGGTGAGCGCACGACCTGTGGAGAACAGGGTCTTTCGGCTCTATACTTTCTGCTCTTGCAACTTCTTGCATTCGTGGCTAGACTTTCGCCAACATCTGGGGCAGTTGCGCAGTCTCGGGTTTACCCCCCACGCTGGTTGATATTCAGGCGTTCCCCTAACACTGTCTGTGCTGCCGGGAGTGTGCCCACAGTCGATTGGGACTGAGAGGGCGAAGCTATGCCGGGCGCAGGCATTTCTCTCCGTTTCAATCGCGCGCAATCGGGATCGGCAAAGTCGTAACGGTACAGGCTAGTGCGCAGCAATCTTTTCGGACAGAGCACAGTACGGAGTGCTTGTGCTTCTGGGATAAGGACCATATGAGCGAAGTGGAAGTGAAGACCAGCAGCAACGTGGATGGCCGACAGGGTGCGTCCAACGAAATGGGACCGGCGGAGAATCAGGCGGTGAAGCATCGCCTGGCGGGCTCGGAGCTTTCTCTCCGTTTCTTCCGGGATGAGGCGGAGGTGCTGGCCATCAGCAGCGCCCTTAACAAGACGGGCTGGAATCGCAAGCGGGCCGCGCAGCTGTTGAGCATCAGCTACCGGGGTTTGCTGTACAAGATTCGCCGCCATAACCTGGCGCCGCCCGCCGAACACAGCTAGGCGGGAATGGGCCCGGGGAGCCGATCCGCGGGTGGAGATGCGTAGAGTCTTTAGACTCCATGGCGATCAGTCTTTCTACCACTTGCGGGAACTTGCAACCTTCGATATCGTTCGCATCAAGGTAGTTCCCCGCTACTGGCGGGGCGGTCAAATCGTTCGGCAATCCCCCCAATTTAGAACGATCGAAGTTCGGAGCGTCGCGGTTCTAACGCCCGGCGTTAGCGCCGAATTCATGGGTGTAGTTTGCGCGGTCAGCAACTGGGACTGAGAGGGCGAAGCTGTGAGCACCAGTAGCCACATTGTTGATTCCGTTTCGTTGTCGGTTCCTTTTCCTGGAAGCGAGGCGGAGGCGCGATGGTATGCCATCCGCACCCGCTCCCGGCATGAGAAGGTCGCCAGCCGTGAGCTTCATTCCCAGGGCATCCCGGTATTTCTCCCATTGGTCACTTCGGTGCGGCAGTGGAGCGACCGGCGTCAGGAAGTGGAGACGCCTCTGTTTCCCGGTTATGCCTTCGTGAAGGTTGCGTATATGTCCAGCGAACGGCTTCGCGTGATGCGGGCCGCGGGGGTGGTCGGCTTTGTGGGGCCGAATCCGGCTTCATCGTCCATTCCCGAGGAACAGATCGAGTCGATCCGGACGGTTCTTCTGGGCAGGGTTCCAGTGAAGGAATATCCTTTCCTGCAGCTCGGACAGAAGATTCGCGTGCGCAGCGGGTCGTTCAGCGGCGTGGAAGGCATCCTGGTATCGGTCAAGGGTTCGCGCACGCTGGTGATTTCTGTCGAGCCCATCCAGCGCTCGCTGTGCATTGGGCTGGATGATTACGAAGTTGAGCTTCTCTAGAGATGCATTAAGTTTCCAACGCTGTCGATTGTGAGTGGATGAGAGAGACTATGAATATGAAAATGATCAGGGCCTTGCTGGTGTTGCTGGGTGTCGCGATGACCGCGGCTCTCGCTGTCGCACAGAATCAGATCATCGCCGAGGCCAACAAGCAATCGGAGATGAGCGCGCCTTCCTCGCCGGACAAGAGCTTTCAGGAGCGGCGTCCGCGCTACCGGCTGCAGGCAGGGGACGTGTTCGACATCTCGTTCGAACTGAATCCCGAGTTTAACCAGACCGTGACAGTGCAGCCGGACGGATTCATTACCCTGCGCGGAATCGGGGATGTCGCGGTGAAAGGGGAGACCGTACCCGAGCTCACCGAAACCCTCCGCCAGGACTACAGCAAGATTCTGAACGCGCCTCTGATCAGCGTGGTGCTCAAGGATTTCGAGAAGCCTTATTTCATCGCCGATGGGCAGGTGGGCCACCCCGGGAAATATGATTTGCGCGGGGACGTGACCCTGACCGAAGCCATCGCGATGTCCGGCGGATTTTTGGAGAGCGCGAAGCACTCCCAAGTGTTGTTGTTCCGCAAGGCCTCGCAAGGCTGGTACTCGGCGCAGATCTTCAACGTGAAGAAGATGGAGAAGAAGGGTGATTTGAAGGAAGATCCCACGCTGCAGGCCGGAGATATGCTGTTCGTTCCCAAGAACCGCTACTCCAAGTTGAAGCCCTTTATCCCCGGTTCCAGCATGGGCGCGTTCGTGCCCCTGCAGCCCTAACAGAAAACGAGGAAGACATATGATGACCACACACGATTCGGCGCCCACCACAGACCGGCAGGTTGCGTTTTCTTCGTTCTCGACGCGCGATCTGATCGCGATCGGATTCCGCCACCAGCGCGCGCTGATGATTACATTCGGAGCGCTTCTGCTGGGCGCGATACTGGCTACCATTTTCCTGCCGCCGGACTACCAGGCGTCTACCCGGTTCCTGATCGAACACGAGCGCCTGGATCCGGTGGTGACGCCCGACCAGCACCCGGAAATGGTCCGCCCCGGCGTTACGGAAGAGGAACTGAATTCCGAGGTGGAGTTGCTGCAGAGCAATGACGTGCTGCGGCAGGTCGTCATCAATGCCGGCCTGAATCAGAGGCACTCGTTCTGGAACAAGGTCCTGAACGCGGTTGGCTTGCAGGACACCGAGGAGGAAAAGATCGCCAAGTCCGCCAGAACTCTGGGAAAGGAGCTGAAGATCGAGGCGGTCCGCAAGAGCAACATGATCAAGGTCAGCTACATCTCTTCCGACCCGCAGAAAGCTGCCAAAGTTTTACAGTGCCTGGACGAAGCGTATCTGCAGAAGAACCTGGCGGTCCATCACCCGCAAGGCGAGTTTCAATTTTTCGATCAAGAGGCGGAGAGCTACAAGAAGAACCTGGCGGACGCGGAGAGCCAGTTGAAGGTCTTTTCCCAGCAGGAGGGCGGAGTATCTCCGCAGCTGGCGCGGGATATTACGCTGCAGAAACTGAGTGACTTTGCCGCCAGTTTGCAGCAGACCTATGCCGACATTGCGACGGTGGAGCGCCGGATTGATGCCCTGGAAAAGCAGTCGGGCACGACTCCGCAGCGCCTCACCACGCAGTCGCACGTCAGCGACAACGCCTCGGTCCTGCAAAATCTGAAGTCCACCCTGATGACGTTGGAGCTCAAGCGCACCGAATTGCTGACCAAGTATCAGCCGACTTATCCCCTGGTACAGGAAGTGGATAAAGAGCTGGCGGATACGCGCGCCTCCATCGCCGCGGAGGAAAGCAAGCCGCTGCGCGACGAGACCACGGATCGCAATCCTACCTACGCCTGGATCTCGGAAGAACTGGCAAAGGCCAAGGCGGAAGACAACGCGCTGCAAGCCCGCGCCGCGGCCATTCGCACCATCGTGGCCAGGTACCAGGCGAACGCCCACGATCTGGAGCAAAAAGGGATCGTGCAGCAGGATCTGTTGCGGCGGGTCCGGGCGGAGGAGCAGAGCTATATGATGTACCAGCGCAAGCGCGAAGAGGCGCGGATGACCGATGCTCTGGACCAAAGCCGCATTCTTAACGTGGCGGTTGCGGAGCGTCCGATCACGCCTGCGCTGCCGGCGTATTCGCGCTGGATCGTCTTCCTGCTCGGGCTTCTGATCGCTGTCGTGGTAAGCATTGGCGCGACACTGGTGCTGGAATACACCGACGCTTCGTTCCGTACGCCGACCGAGGTTTCATCCGAACTGAATATCCCGGTCCTGGCGGCGGTTCCGCATTACGCGTATGCATTCCAGGCGAACGGCAACGGGCACAACGGGAATGGCCACAATGGCAATGGTCACAACGGAAATGGCAACGGGTACAAGAACGGCAATGGCAACGGAGTTCATGCTCCCGCCACTGACGTTCTTGGGATCGATCTGAAAGGGTAATCAGGAATGTTTCTTCAGTTCTATGGTTTGCGGGAACAGCCGTTCGGGGTAACTCCGAACCCGCGGTTCCTGTACATGAGCCCGACCCACCGGGAGGCGCTGGCTTCGCTGTTCTATGGCATCGACGCGGAGCGCGGCTTCATGGCGCTGATCGCCAAGCCTGGCATGGGCAAGACCAACCTGCTGTTTCAACTCCTGCAGCAATTTCAGTCCAAGGCGCGAACTGCCTTCCTGTTCCAGACTCAGTGCACGTCCCGGGAGTTCATGAGATTCCTGCTGCTGGAACTGGGATGCGAGGTCAATGCGGAGCAGGACCTGGTCAGCATGCACGAGCAGTTCAATCGCTGCCTGCTGCAGGAAGCGCACGCGGGGCGGCGGTTCATCCTGGTGGTTGACGAAGCCCAGAACCTGGAAGCTTCGGTGCTGGAAACGATCCGCCTGCTTTCCGATTTTGAGACCCCGCAAGCCAAGTTGCTGCAGATCGTGCTGGCGGGACAGCCCGAGCTTGCGGACAAGCTGGCGAAACCGTCATTGCGCCAACTGCGGCAGCGCATTTCGGTATTGGCGACGCTGGCGCCGTTGACCGCTGAAGAAGTCGCACGGTACATGAATCACCGCTTGCGCGCGGCCGGACGGCAGGACGGTTTGCCCTTCACCGGGCCCGCGGTGAAGATGATCGCGCGCTTGAGCGAAGGCATTCCGCGCAACGTCAACAACATTTGTTTTAACGCCTTATCCCTGGGTTGCGCGCTCCGCCAGAAGACGGTCGACGTCGATGTATTGCAGCAGGTGGCGGAGGACTTTGACCTTTCCAACTTGCGCTCCGAGCCGGGCGTGAGAAGCTTCGAGCAGGACACTCCGCTTTCCCTCCCCAAGGCGGCGCCGGACCCGGAAACGCTGCTGGCGATGAAGAATCCGGCTCCGGCAAATGTTCGTCACGGTGAACTGTCGAATCCGGAAGATGCACGCGCTTACATGCAGGAGTTCATCCGGCGATTCAAAAAGGACCAGTACCTGGCCAATTAACGATTGACCCTAAACTCTGACGGGGACAGAACAGAGAAGAGTGCCTGGGAGGAACGCGAATGAGCAGGAATTTCGAACTGTTGGCAGAAGCGGGAAGGCTGCAGGAGATTTTGCAGTCACAAGCCGAGACCATACCCACTGTGGCCGAAGCGCAGCCGGTGGAGGACACTTTTCCTTCGGCACCGCCTCTGGAAGCTAACACCGCCGTCCGGGACGAGGTGGGGAAGCTCGCGCAAAAACTGTTCGCCGTGTCCGAAGGTCCCCGCCGGGTGGTATTCGCCGGAAGCGAATCGGATTCCGGATGCAGCTGGATGTGCGCCCGCGTAGCGGAGTCTCTGGCCTCGCAGGGCCGGGGGAGGGTATGCGTTGTCGACTGCAATTTGCGCTCGCCCGGTTTGCATCGCCAGTTCGGGACCGAGAACCATCACGGGCTTTCCGAAGCGCTCTTGGGAAATGGACCCATTCGCGAATACCTCCACCGCTGGTCGCAGAATATGTGGCTGCTGAGCTGCGGAGCCTCGCCAGAAGCGGGAGTTGCCATGCTGGGTTCGGACCGCTTGCGGTCCCGGTTGTCGGAACTGCGCTCTATTTTTGACTACGTTCTGATCGATGCCGCGCCGATGAATTCCTGCCATGACGCGCTGGTCCTGGGCGGGTTGAGTGATGGCGTGGTGCTGGTGCTGAAAGCGAACTCTTCCCGCCGCGAGGCTGCGCGGAAGGCTTTGCACGATCTGCAGAGCGCCAATGTGCGCGTGCTGGGTGCGGTGCTGAACCAGCGCACGTTCCCCATTCCAGAAAAGCTTTATAAGCGTCTCTAAGCTGACGCGGGAGCCCGCGTCAGCAGCTTGAGCCGCACCCTTGTTTCCGCCGGTTTCCGCAGACCGGGAGCCGGACCTCCGCTCAACCCAACCGCTGTTTTGCCGTACCTGACCCCCTCCCATTCCCGTCGTAAAAGAGGCTTTCCCTGATGAGCAAATTTCGACGTGAAATTTTTGTGTATGCGTTTCAGTTGGTGGATCTGGTTTTAATTGTCCTTTCCTTTGGCGCAGCGACCATCCCCGTGCTGTACCGGGAAGGATTGCAGTCCTTTGAGGAATTCCTCTCTCTTAAGATCAAGCTGCAGAATTTTGTAGCGTTTGTGCTGCTGGTCTGGTTGTGGCGATTCATGTTTGCGGTGATGGGCCTGTACCGCTCGAAACGGGCCGCCAGCCGCCGGGCAGAGGCGGTGGACGTGATGAAGGCCACCACGGTCTGCAGCATCATTCTGATGTCTTTCTCCATCATCCTGCGATTCCGCATGGTGAATGCTGGGTTTGTCGCTATGTTTTGGGCGACCAGCACACTGCTCGTCGCGGGCACCCGGTTGATGGTGCGCACCTTGCTGCGCCGCTTCCGCTCGCGCGGGCACAATTTTCGCAACATGCTCATCGTGGGCAGCAACCCACGCGCGGTCGCCTTTGGCAAGAGCATCGTCCAGCGCCCGGAATGGGGTTGCCACGTCATCGGGTTTGCGGACGATGAATGGAGCGGGGCGCAGGATCTGCGCGCCGCTGGTTTTCAGCTGGTCAGTGACTTCGCCGGCTTGCCGGCGTTCCTGCGGCGCAACGTGATTGACGAAGTCGTGCTGGCGCTGCCCGTGCGCTCGTTTCACGAGCACGCCACCGAAATCGCGGCGCTCTGTGAGCAGCAGGGAATTGTGGTCCGTTTGCTCTCCGACCTGTTCGATCTCAGGACAGCAGCGCCGCTGGTGGAAGACTTCGACGCACCCCTGATCACCCAGTACGCAGGCCCGACTCCTCACGGATGGCCGGTCGTGATCAAGCGGATCCTGGATGTGGCTCTGTCCGCTGCGTTGCTGCTGCTCTTGTCTCCGGCCATGATCCTGACGGCCATTCTGATCAAGCTGACTTCGCCCGGCCCGGTGTTTTTCATCCAGAAGCGGGTGGGGCTGAACAAGCGGGTTTTCCAGATCTTCAAGTTCCGCACGATGGTCGTCGATGCGGAGAGCAAGCTGGCGGAACTGGAACATGCCAATGAGGTGTCGGGCCCGGTGTTCAAAATCAAGAGCGACCCGCGAGTCACGGTCATCGGCAGGTTCCTGCGCAAGACCAGCATTGATGAACTGCCGCAGCTCTTTAACGTGCTGAAGGGCGATATGAGCCTGGTAGGCCCACGCCCGCTGCAGTTGCGCGATTACGAACTGTTCACCCAGGCCGGCGCGGATTGGCAGCGCTGCCGCTTCAGCGTGCGTCCGGGCATCACCTGCTTGTGGCAGGTGAATGGCAGAAGCGCGATTCCTTTTGAGCAGTGGATGGAACTGGATCAGCAATATGTTCGCAAGTGGTCGTTGTGGCTTGACCTTCAGATTCTGGCCAAGACGATCCCCGCGGTGCTGAAAGGATCCGGGGCAGCATGAGCTTTTTCCCCCCATCCATGTCCGGGAAGGCCGAGGACGGCGTGAGTTCCGTGGCAGTCGTGAACGCGGATTCGCCGAATGCTGCCGCGGCTGATCCCCAGCAACCGGATTACTGGGAACGCTACCTGGCCGACGCGGCTCCGCTCGAACTGCCGACCGACCGGCCGCGCCCTGCGGTGCTTCCGCTTCCGATGGACGTGGTGTCGTGCTGCGTCGCCGAAGAGGTGAGCGCAGGCCTGCGCCGCCTGAGCCAGGATCTCGGCGTCCGGGCAGCAAACTGCCTGATGGCAGCTTTCGCGGTACTGCTCCATCGTTACAGCGGGCAGGAGAAGTTCGTGATCGCCGCGAATTTCCTGGGTGATGAATTCCTGCCCATCGTTGTAGACCTCTCGTCGAAACCGTCTTTCGCCGCTTTGACCAGGAACCTGGAACGCGGGCTGTGCGACGCAGACGCAGCGCCCGCTGCGTCGGCCGATCTGCAGGAGCGCCTGGGCCTGGAGCACGATGCCAGCCGGCATGCCATTTTCCAAGTCGCCTGTTCCACGACCCAGGGGCCCGCGCCGTTTGAGGGCCTTGATCTGCACCTGGAGGCGGGGACTGACGAGCTACGCCTGCACTTCAATCGCGCCTTGTTTGAGCAGGGCACTGCGGTGCGCATGCTCGGACACCTGCAATGTCTGCTGTCCGGAGCCATTGAGAACAGCAACCTCGCCCCAGCTCGCCTGCCGATTCTCAGCGAGAGCGAATGGCAGGAGCTGATTGTCAACCGGAACGAAACTTGGCGTGAGTTTCCGGTTCCTCAGAGATGCCTGCACGAGCTTGTGGAAGCTACCGCCGCGCGTATCCCAAATGAAGTTGCCGTTGTCCACGCGCAGGATCAACTCAGTTATGCCGAGCTGAATGCGCGGGCCAACCAGCTGGCTCATTACCTGCGCAAACTCGGAGTCGGACGGAATGTGCGCGTCGGCATTTGCCTGAAGAGGTCTTTGAACTTTCCCGTTGCGATCCTGGGCGTGCTGAAGGCGGGCGGAACTTGCGTGCCGCTCGATCCCAGCTATCCCAGCGAGCGGCTCACGCTGATGCTGGAGGATGTAGCCGCTCCGGTCGTGCTGACCGAACGCGGCCTTCTGCAGGCGGTCGTTCCGCAGGGCACGCAGCTGATACACCTCACGGAGGAGTGGCAGAAGCTTGCAGGCGAGCCGCGCAGCAATCCGTTCGCCGGCTCCAATCCGGCAGACGTGGCATACGTCATCTACACCTCGGGATCAACCGGCAGGCCCCGCGGGGTTCTCCTGAAACATGCGGGGCTGAGGAACTACGCACTGGCGGCGGCGGAAATGTTCGGGTTGCGGCCCGGCGATCGCATGCTGCAGTTTTGTTCCATCAGCTTCGATGCGGCTCTGGAAGAAATCTATTCCACCTGGGCTGCGGGGGCCACCCTGGTGCTTCGCCGGGATGACGTATCGCTCGAACCCGGTGAAATGCTGGGCTGGATGTCCACGCAGCGAATCAGCGTCGTGGATCTACCGACCGCGTACTGGCATGAGTGGGTCTACGCTCTTCCAGAACTTCCGGAAAAGATTCCGGCCGGATTGCGACTGGTGATCGTGGGCGGAGAGAAGGCGTCGGCAGAGGCTTTCTCAACCTGGCACAAGGCAGTGGGCGACCGCGTGCGCTGGGTTAACACGTACGGTCCGGCGGAGGCCAGCATCGTTGCCCTCGCCTACGAACCGAAGCTGCGAGCCGAGGACAAGGCGCCGGCGGTGCTTCCGATCGGCCGTCCGGTGGCAAACACTCGAGTTTATCTGCTCGATCCGGATCTCAATCCCGTCCCGGCAGGTATTCCCGGTGAATTGCACATCGGGGGCGTTGGGGTAGCGCAGGGATACCTCAACCAGCCGCAACTTACCGAAGAAAAAATCATTCGCGATATTTTCAGCGATGATCCCAAAGCCCGCATGTATAAGACCGGGGACTTGGGACGATACACCGCGGCAGGGGAAATCGAGTTCGTCGGACGCCGCGATACCCAGGTGAAGATACGCGGCTTTCGCATTGAGCCGGGAGAGATCGAGACAGTTCTGGCCAAACATCCGGGAGTCCAGCAGGCGGCTGTGGTTGTTCGCGAGGATTCCCCGGGCAATAAGCGGCTGGTCAGTTATGTCGTTCGCCAGACCGCGGATGCCGCCACGGAAGCCGAGTTACGGGGGCACGTGCGGCAGTGCCTGCCGGAATACATGGTTCCTTCCCAGTTTGTGTTCCTGGAGGCAATGCCGCTCACTCCCAACGGAAAGATCAATCGCCGCGCGCTGGCGGCGCTGAAGTCCGAGGCGGCCGCGGCGTCCGCGGAAAAAGCGGCTACGAATGATCCGCTGCACACCCGGCTGATCGAAATCTGGGAAGAAGTGCTGGGGCGTAAGCCGATTGGAGTTCGCGACAACTTCTTTGACCTCGGCGGGCATTCATTGCTGGCCGCCAGGTTGATGCACCGAATCCGGCAGGTTCATGGCAAGACGATTCCGCTGGCTGTTCTGGTGCAGGCCCCGACCATTGAGAAACTGGCGGTGGTCTTGCGCGATGGCTGGGCGCATTGCTGGAATTCGTTGGTGCCCCTGCAGCCGGAAGGATCGAAACCGCCCTTCTTCTGCGTTCACGGAGTCGGGGGAAACGTGGTCGGATTTCACGAATTAGCCCGCGCCATGAGGCCGGACTATCCGTTCTACGGATTGCAGTCGCAGGGATTGGATGGGCAGCGTGCCTGCCTGACCACGATCGAAGACATAGCCGCACACTATCTCGAAGAGATCCGCACGGTCCAGCCCCACGGGCCATATCACGTCGGCGGATTTTCCATGGGCGGATTGGTGGCCTATGAAATAGCACGGCAACTGGTGGCTCGCGGAGAAGAAGTGGGCCTGGTGGTATTGTTCGACACCTACGCCCGGACTCCCAGGCCGGTATCGCTGCGGGATTTTCTCCACCATCCCGGTCAGTTAGTGAAGCTGCCCACAGAGATACGCAAAAAGATTCGCCGCACGCTCCTCGCCCGGCGCTTGCCGGAAGTCTTGAAGAAGGTGATGCGAAGCAACGCGCAGGCTGCGGAGCACTACCGCCTTCAGCCTTACGAGGGACGCACTGTCCTGCTGCGCGCCGCGGACGCGTTGCGGGTGGCAGACGATCCTTATGCCGATTGGCAAAGCTTGGTGGCTGAACTGGAAACCATTGAAATTCGCGGCGCCCACATGGATATCCTGCGCGAACCGCAGGTCAGTGAGTTGGCACAGCGCTTGAAAAACTGCATCGAGAACTCCGGTCAGCGGCAGCCGGAAATGTTAACCGAGAACGCCGGGTAGGCATGAGCACAGGGACCACAATCGAACCCGAAGTAAGCGTCGCTGCCGGCCAAGGCCCGCGTTCCCTGGTGCAGAAGATCGTGCACTGGGGGACCAAGGGGGGCCTGGCGATTCTGGATCAGGGGCTGATTTCCGGCTCCAATTTCATGATCAGCATCCTGCTGGCGCGCTGGCTGATGCCGGACCAATACGGCGCCTACGCAGTGGCGTTCGGCATCTACATGATGCTGTCCCTGGTGTACCAGTCCCTGGTTCTGGAGCCGATGGGAGTGTTCGGGGGCTCGGCGTTTCGCCACAATTTGCGCGGGTACCTGCGTTCGCTGCTGACGATCCACGCAGCCCTTTCCGTGACGATATTTGCCGCGCTCGTGATCTCGTGGGCGATCGCTCATCACGTGAGTCCCGGCGGGGCAGTTGCCGGCGCACTGGGCGGGATTGCCTTTGCCTCTCCGTGCCTGATGTTGTTCGCGCTGGCGCGGCGCACCTTCTACGTTGAACTTTCGCCGGCCGGAGCCGCGGCGGGCGCCTTGATCTACTCGGCGGTGGTTTTGGCCGGGCTGTTTGTCGTGTATCACCGCGCCCTGTTGTCGCCCTTCACAGCATTTCTACTGATCGGGATGGGCGGGCTGGTAACCGGAATAGTCCTGATGTTCGGGTTGCGTTCCGGACTGACGGGCAGCGGTCCGGCCCCGAGCGTCCGCGAGGCTTGGACCCGCCACTGGCGTTACGGGCGATGGGCCCTGGCGAGCTGCATTGCCGGATGGCTTCCGTCCTATATCTACTTCCCGGTCCTCAGCAGCTTTACGGGAATGGCGGCCTCGGGCCAGTTGAAGGCTCTGATGAACCTGACCATGCCCTTTGAGCAGACCAAGGGCGCGCTGGTCATGCTGGTGCTGCCTTACGCAGCCCGGGTAATGCACCAGCACGGAAAGGCTGGGGCCCGGCTGCTGGGCACGAGACTCACATTCCTGGCAGTAGCCGGTGCCATCCTGTACTGGGCGGTCATTATTCCGCTGCAAAAGCCGATTTTTCACGTTCTGTATTCGGACCGGTATATGGAGGTTGCGTACCTGCTGCCGGCGTTGGCCCTGGGACAGATTTTCTGGAGCGCGACCTTTGGGCCCGGACTGGCCCTGCGCGCGATGGAATCGCCCGCTTCGGTTTTTATCGGGCTGGCGACCGCCACGGTGGTTTCGGTGCTGATCGGCGTGCCCGCAACGTGGGCCTTCGGTCTAAAGGGCGCGATTTGGGGCAGCAATCTCGCGGACGTCCTTTCCTTTGGAGCGCTGGTTTACGTGTTGCGGCGCAAGCTCGCAAGTCCCACTTCCAGCGACCGGTTATCCAGGTGGCTGGGATCGAAGGCCGAGGCTCAGCACTCATTGGCTTTGGAGAATCCGGAACAAGCTTAGATTTTATTTTTTTTCAGTAGACCCCAGGAGATGGAATGAACCAGCAGAATCATAATTCGGGAGAGACCTCGAAGCAGTCAGGGACGAAACAGAAGAAGCCGGTTTCCTCATACCGCAAGTTGCGCCGGGCGTTCGCCAAGACGCCGCTGAGAGCGCCGCTGGTATGGCTGCGGCATCGCAACCTGAATCCGGCAGACGTGTTTGTCGCAGCTTATCCTAAGTCCGGGACCACGTGGGCTCGGTTCGTCATGTGGGAAGTTTTGTCCGGAATGCCCGCGGGATTCAAGGCTACGAACCAGCAGATGCCCGGCATCGGGCTGCATGCCAATGCCTTGCGCCTGCTGCCCGGGGGCGGCCGCCTGATCGGAACTCATGAGTACTATCGTAAGGACTACCACCGGGCCATTTACATGGTGCGGGACGCCCGCGACGTGTTAATTTCAGAACACGCATTCCTGACGGCACTGGACTTCTACCACAAAGATCTGGATCATTTTATTAACACGTTTCTTTTCACCTGCGTAAGCGCGTACGGGCCGTGGCACAAGAACGTGGATTCCTGGCTGAACTCTCCGATTGCGGGAACGGGGAACTTGTTGCTGGTTCGTTATGAAGATTTGCGCAAGGATCCGGTACCGGGATTTGCCCGTATCGCCGAGTTCTTGGGTATGGACGTGAAGTTGGACAAGATCAAAGCCGCGGTGGAGAACAACTCCATCCAGAAGATGAGGCAGAAGGAGGACCGGGAACCGGTTCGCGCCTCGATCCGCGGGCGGTTTGTGCGCGATGGCGCGGTGCGCGGCTGGCTTTCCAAACTGACCCCGGAGCAGGTGCGTTTGATCGAAAAACATGCCGGCAAGACCTTACAGCGCTTGGGCTATCCGCTTTCGTCTGAACTGGCGGCGGAGGTTCAAACCAGCCGGATGCCGATGGGTGAAAGCAGCGAAGTGGTTTTGCAGGGTGCAGAGAACGTATCCAGTTTAGGAGCGTAAGCGGAAGCGGCGGCGGACAAACAGATGGCCAACAACGGCAATACGTGGATGAACGGGGCTGCGGTGATTACGGCTCCGCCGGGAACGCAAACCGGCTCAGTCTCATACCGGGCGCCCGCCAAGGGCGGTAAGGTCCGGATGGCGCTGACCGTCGCGGGCGTCGCCGTGTGCATGGCCGTGGGCCTGGTAATGACGCCGCAGGAGTGGACGTGGGAGGTGCTGCGGATTCTGTGCGTCTGCGTAGTTATGCTGGGCGCATTCTATTTCCCGGTGGATAATCCGAAGCCATCGTTCGTCATATGGTGGATCATGCTCATCGCGGAATGTATTTTCTTCCGCGAAGGTGACGCAAACTCCACCTCGAACGCATACGCAGGGGCATTTCCCACAGCGGCCTACGGCGAAGCTATTGCCTGGATCCTGTGCTTCCTGGCTGTATTGTTGTGTTCCAGGCGCATCCGCGGATTTGTGAAAGAGCTGTTTGCCGGGGACTTTAAGTGGATCACGCTCTTTGCCCTGATGTGCGCCGGTTCCTCCATCTATTCTCCGCGCCCGTCTCTGGGTTTTGTGTGGGGATTTAAGCTGGTCCTGGTCACGTTGCTGCTCCTGGCCTGCGCCAGCCGGATGCAGACCTTCCGGGACACGATCTCGTTTCTCAACTTCAGCGCCTTTGCATACGCCATCATCGTGTTGCAGCCCGTAATTATCGCGGCCATGCGCGGGGAAATGTTCGACGAAGAAGGCCGCATGAGTACGATCGTTTCTCCTAACGCGCTCTCTCCCAACGCCGCCATTCTGCTTCTGATGGCAATGTTCCTGTTCAGCAAGCGCAAAGGCGAGGGATTGCAGAAGGCGGCCCTTCTGTTCGGGGTGGTGGGCGGCGTGGTCATGATCCTGGCCGGCAGCAAGACGGGAATTATCGCCGCCGTAGTTGCCGGCGGTCTCTACTTCTTATTGCGCGGCAGGCTGGGGGGAGCTTTCACGTTCATCATCATCACCGGGATGCTGGTGGGCATACTGACTTTGACCACTCCCCTGGGAGACTATTTCCACCTTTATCGTGATCGCCAGGGAGCCGAGTCGTTCTCCGGCCGCACCTTGTTGTGGGAGGCTGCATGGCCGGCCATCAAGGCAAAACCGATCGCCGGCCACGGCTACATGTCGACGGAGTTTATCGCCTTCACATTGAACGGGGTCGGTTGGACCGCTCCTCACTTGCACAATGGGTTCATCGAAGCGGCATACAGCACCGGGGGAGTGGGATTTCTGCTTATGATGGCCTACATTCTTCTGATCCCCTGGCGCCTTTACCAGGCCTTGCGCCGCGCCCCGAGTTCCAGCGCCATTCATCGCGTATCCGCCGGGTGCATGGCGCTGTACGTGTTTCTGATTATCAATGGCCTTTTCAATTCTAGCTTCGGTGGGAAGCCGACTTCGCCATTCATGCTGCTGCTGGCGCTGCTGGTGGTGAGCAACAAGCTCGCGCGCCTGGCGTCGGAGGAACCGGCGAATGGGGCAGGGAAGAGCCTTCGGTGGCAGCCGGTATAAGCCGTCGTCATGCGCATCCTGTCCGTACACAATCAATTCCGCCAATACGCCGGATCTGACATTGTTGCTGCAGAGGACGAGAAGTTGTTCGCGCAGCACGGGGAAGTGACCAGTTACATCCGGAATAGCAATGAGATCGCGGCGGCCGGGCAGTGGCAGAAAGCGCTTCTGGGGATGGACACGATCTATTCCCGCCGCACGGTGCGGGAAATTACAGACCTCGTCGCGAAGTTCCGGCCCGACGTGGCTTACGTCCACAATGTCTTCCCGCTGATTTCGCCGTCCCTGTACCACGTGCTGCACCGGTTGCGGGTGCCGTCGGTTCATGTCATTCACGATTTTCGTTTGTGGTGCCCGAATTCGCGTTTCTACGTGGACAATCAGCCGTGTCAGAGGTGCCAGGGGGGAAATTACTGGCCCGCGGTTCAAAAGCGCTGCGTACAAGGCAAAACCGGATACAGCGCGCTCTATGCCGGATCGCTCTATGTGAACCGCAAGCTGGGCTTCACGGACAAGATCGGCGGGTACATCTGCCTCACGGAATTCGCCAAGAACCTGCTGCTGCAGTCGCAGATTCCTGAAAGCAAGATTCACATTTGTCCGAACCACATCGATACGTCGGGCTACACGCCGCAGTACGGGGGCGGCCGGTATGTTCTGTACCTCGGCGGTTTATACCGCGATAAAGGCGTGATGACGATCGCGAAGGCCTTTGCCGGGCTGCCGCACATTCCTTTGAAATTTGTGGGAGCGGGCGATGCCGAGCAGGAACTGCGGGACTTCATTCAGCAGAATCGACTTTCCAACATTGAATTAGTCGGATTCAAAGGGGGAAAGGAAAAACTGGAGTACCTGCGCAACAGCATGTTCACAATCGTCGCAACGCACTGCTATGAAACCTTCGGACTGGTGGTGCTGGAGGCTTTTGCCAGCGGCAAGCCGGTGATCGCATCCGAGATCGGCGCTCTGCCTTTCCTGGTTCAGCCGCAGCAGACGGGCTTGTTGTTTCGTTCCCAGGATGCCGCCGATCTGGCCGCGAAGGTAGGCTGGCTCTATGAGCGTCCCCGCCAGATTGAAAGCATGGGAAGGGCCGCCAGAGCGGTTGTTGAGCAGAAATACGACTCCCGTCTTCGCTATCCATCGCTACACGCTATTTTTGAAAGAGTAATCAGCAGTTCTTCGCTGAACTGAGCCAGGTGACAGGGACAAGGAGCCATGAGTAACGGGTTGGATGTAGTAAGCCTCGAAGAGAACGTCGTAGACGCTTCCCAGGAGAAAGCGAAGGTTCCCGGTGGCGCCGCAAAAGATCACGTTGCGCCGATCTTTGTGGTGGGGGTGTGGCGGTCGGGCACGACCTTGCTGTACTCGCTCCTCAACCAGCATCCGGATATCCGGTTGTTCTATGAATCGGATTTGCCGGCGCTATGGCCGATGTTTCGGGTTCCCTGGGAGCGCAAGAACTGGTTCGAAAAATGGGAGTACTGGAATGCGGGCGTAAGCCGGCATGACCTTGACCCGGCCCGGCTGGAAAGCCCGGTGCACTCTCTGGCCGAGGCTGCTGAACTGGCCGGTCGCCAGTACGCGGCCCAGCAAGGGAAGAAGCGGTGGGGATGCAAGTCGCCGTCGTATTACGACCGGATGGTCTTCCTGGCGCGCGAATTTCCGGATGCGCGGTTCCTGGTGATTTGGCGCGATCCGGAAGAGATCTGCCGCAGCGTCATCCGCGCCTCCGCGACTGCCCTGTGGTTTACGCGGCCGGGCATGACGCACAAAGCGCTGCTCGCCTCCAAGGTCTTAAAAAAGCAGTGTGACCGGCTGGTGAAGATGAGAGTTGCGCTCCACCAGATCCATTATGAAGATCTGGTGAATCATCCCAGCGAGACGATGCGGGGCGTTTGCCAATTCCTGCAGGTTCCCTTCACTCCAGCGGTGGCGGTCCTGAACAAGTCGGAGCGATCGGAAGTATTCGCGGGAGCCCACCATAATCTGGCGCGCAGTGGTCAGATCGTGGCCAAGAAGGAGCGCAATGAACCGCTGCCCGCCGAACTTGCGAAAAAGGTCGAGCAATACAAAGCTCTGTGGATGGCGGACCGGGACAAAGACTGGCTTTTGACGCGGCATTTTTCCCAGGCCAGCGCCGCCAAGCCCGGAGGCGCGCAGCGCGTCACGGACCAGATCAAGTTCATGCTCCTGCGTTTGTGGGACATCGCACCGCGCATTGCATTCTCCATCCTGCCGCTGAGCGCCTGGCAGACCTACCGCCGGCTTAAGTACAAGGATGCAGAGTGGGTCCATCGTCAGATTACAACCAAGCAGACCACGCTGCGCAAGCACTGACCCGGATGCCGAACGCCTCGCGACAATCGAGCCAGGCCTGCGCCGTGCGCCTCGGCAAGCTGGTGCTGCAGTCCATGAGCATGGAGGATCTGCTGACCCACAGCGGCCACGAACTCAAGCATGTGGCCACCGTGAACAGCGAAATTTTCACCTACGCTCACGAGAATCCGGCGTACGAAGCGATCCTGCGCCGCACTGTCAACACCATCGATGGACGCATCGTGCAGTGGTTTTGCTCGCTGCTTTATCCGGGAAAGACGCTGCGCAAGCTATCCGGCTCGGACTTTATCTACAACCTGGCCGATCATGCGAGCGCACGGCAAGAGCGCCTCTTCCTGCTCGGGGCCGAATCGGAGTCGAACCGCGGTACGATCGAAGTACTGAAGAGGCGCTGCCCCGGCCTGATGGTGGAGGGATATTCTCCAAGATTCTGTTCGAACATCGAAGACCGGGAATGGAATGAGGAAATTCTGGGAAGAATCGCCCGCTTTGAACCGAAGCACCTCGCCGTCTGCTTCGGACCGGTCAAGCAGGAGATGTGGATCACTCAGAATCGAGATCGCCTGGTGCAGCTTGGAGTACGGGGAGCCTATGGCCTGGGCGGAACCCTGGATTTCGTCTCAGGCAGAAAAAAGCGCGCGCCGCGATGGATGCAGCTGGCTGGAGTTGAATGGCTATTCCGCTTGTTCACTGAGAAAGGGCGCCTGCGCAGAACGGGCAAGATGTTCAAGATGCCCTATTTCATCCTGAAGTTCTTCCAGCGGGAAAGCGAAATGCTCGGGCAATCGGGAAGTGTTGGACCGCAGATGTCAGGGGCACGGGAGTGCTAGAGACTTTCCCCGCCTTGGTGCGTAGAGTATTCGAGCATAGGGAAGACGCGTTTGGGGAGAGCATTCGATTGAATCGCGGGAAATTCAGAACCCAGGCCCAGGGAAACGAGGGCATCGCCAGGGAAAGATACGTCACCATCAGCGTCGATGACGGACACCCCACGGATCTCCGTACCGCGGAATTGCTGCATAAGTACGGGCTGACTGCCACCTTCTATGTTCCCGGATCCAATTTTGAACGAGTGCTGATGACCCGGTCGCAGATACGGGACATCGATCGGCAATTCGAAGTCGGCAGCCACACCCTGAGCCACATTCGGCTCACTCAGATGTCGCAGCAGAGAGCCTGGCAGGAGATTACGGACGGCAAGAAGGATTCGGAAGATACGCTGGGCCACGAAGTGATTGCTTTCTGTTACCCGGGCGGCAAGTTCAACCGCCGTATCGCTCGACAGGTCGAAAAGGCCGGGTTCCTGGCGGCGCGCACTTGCCGGTACTTTCTGACTGATTTCCCGCGGGATCCCTTTTGCTGGGATATCAGTACATATGCCAATACGTACCCGGCGTATGTGCAGGTGCGGCATTGCTTGCTGGAATCCCATTTCTCCGGGGCCTACCGGTACCTGACAACGTTCAAAGCCCGCGTGCCGTGGGTGGCGCAGTTCATCTGCGCCTTAGACGATGTAGCCCGCAACGGTGGCATGGCCCATCTTTATTTCCATAGCTGGGAGATCGATCAGAACGGCGAGTGGGACAAGCTCGAGGAACTGTTCAAGATCATTTCCCAGCACGGGCTGACTCCGGTCACCAACGGCTATCTGTACCGTTTGTGGCATGAACGCCGGGGAAAGCTGGTCAGTTCTCCGCTTCCAGCATGATCGGCTTGGCTCCGATATTGAGGGGACGTCCCGAAGAGAGCGGTGTGGTTGTGCCCGCCAAGTCTTTGTAGTCGCGATACTCGGGGGAAGGGGTAAAAGAACTGCCGCCCCTGAAGTTCCAGACGATCAGCGCACGGCGTCCGCTGCGCTCAATAAACGGGCAGGTGACGACGCCTTCCCTGGGAGTGCACATGGCGCTGAAACGGCCTCCTACCAGCCAGTCCATCATCGTTTTATACGCCACGCTGTACTCGGGATTGCGGCCGATGGTGGTGTTGAAGAAGAACCACCCGAGGTGCCGCGCGCCGAAAGCGAAGTGGATGATGTGCCAGCGAGCCATCGCGCCAATGCAGGCATCGGTATTGTCATCGCAGGCAAAGCGGACGGGATCGAAGTTAGTTTCCGTATTCATCCATGGAGTATCGCTCCACCCGCTGGTATTGTTCTTCAAATTGACCATTTCCTTGATGGCGCTGAAACGGGCTTCCGGAAGCTTGTTGAATAAATAGAGGTGAAACGAGTAGATGTCGGAGAGGCGGCCTTTGCTGTTCTCCTGGTTCAGCCAGTCCCGCATCCAGTCGGTATCCGCGCGGCTGACAGGCGGAGTCAGAATGACCGCGTTCGGCACTTTGCTGCGAATGATCGCGACCGCGGACGCCATCAGATCGTAAAGTTGGGGAACGCTGCCGCCCCAGAAATGTTTGGCATTGGCTTCGTTCCAGAGCTCCCAATATTTGATGGTGTCCTTGACGCAGTGACCTGCCGGTGAGCAGTGATCCACCAGCGCGTTCACGAAGTCATTGAACGTCGGACTGCCCTTTGAGCCGAGGTCGTCCGGAGGATAAGGCGAACCCCAGGCGCGTTCGCATTCTCCCTTGGTGTCCCAGCAAGGGGTATAGCCGAAGGTATACATGACCTCCCGCGGCTGATGAGCGGCGATCGCATCCAGATAGCGATCCAAGAGCCGCCAATTGTAATTTCCGCGTCCGGGATTCAGAAGATGCCACTGCACCTGTGAATCCCAAAGCCGGATCAATCCGGGCTGGGCGATGGTCGCGGGCCAGGTAACATCGGGGCAGTTTGTCGCCTTGCCCGTGCCGCACTGAAAGCCGAAGCTGGAAAGAGTGATGGTCGAGCCGGCGCCCTTTTCCGCAGATCGGGTCGCTTGCCCCGCCGCGCCTGCCGCCACCAGCGCCAGAGCGCAGACGAGACTCTGTTTCAACAGAGAGAACATAGAGATTCCTCGCAACACAGGACTCCCGGCATTGTGTAAGCCCGGAGTTCTGTTTTAGCACTGTTTGCAGCTGTTAGCAGTCCCAGGTTCGAACCGCCACCGTCCCCCAATACTTTACGAGAGGGTACAACAACGTATGATGCACAGCGATAACACAACCTGTCCAGCAAGTGGGAGCGCAACGAAATACGACTTGAACGACTTCCGCCGCAGGACATCTCCGTCGGCCACAACCTTGATTCGCACTGCTTTCAGCTTCGCTCTCCTGTGTGCGCTGCTGCTTCTTGCCGCTGTTCCCTCCCCGGCCCAGACCGAAGTCGTGCTCTACAATTTCACGGGTACGCCCGATGGATCCAACCCTTACGGGGGACTTACGCTGCATAACGGCAATCTATTCGGGACGACATCCGCGGGCGGCCAGTATGGATTTGGGAGTGTGTACGAGCTCACTCCCAACGGCAGCGGCGGCTGGTCGCAGACCGTGCTCTACAGCTTTTGCCCTCTTTTCCCCAACTGCACGGATGGTCAGACTCCAACCTACTCAAGCCTGCTGTTCGATAACAGCGGGAATCTCTACGGCACCACGTTTCAGGGCGGCACGACCGGAGATGGCGTGGTGTTCAAACTGAGCCTTTCGGGAGGAACCTGGACCGAGAGCGTGCTCTACAGTTTTCTGGGGAAGCCCGACGCTGCAAACCCGGTCAACGGGCTAATCATGGATAAGGCCGGCAATTTGTACGGCACGGCCTACGCCGGCGGGGCATTCGATAACGGAGCGGTATTCGAGCTGAGTCCGACCGTGAGCGGCACTTGGACCGAGCGGGTTATTGCCAGCATCAATAGCCTCTATGGCGGTCTGGTGATGAACAACTCGGGATACATCTTCGGCACAACGAGTACGGCAGTGTTTGCGCTGGTGCCCAGCGGCAGCACCTGGACCCGGTACACGCTGTTCTCCTTCGATCCGGCACAGGCCGCTACTCAGGGTTCCAGTCCAAACGGAACGCTGGCGATTGACAGTGCCAACAACCTGTACGGCACCACGCAAGCCGGCGGCACAAACAATCTGGGGGTTGTTTACAAGCTGAGACCCACGTCGACTCCGGGGAAGTTTTCAGAGAGGATTCTCTACAACTTTGGCGGCAATGGCACCCAGCCCTTTGCAGGCGTGGTGCTGGATTCTGCCGGAAACCTCTTCGGAACGACCACTGCGGGCGGAAAGAACAATGCCGGAGTCATTTACCAGCTTTCTCCGACTTCCACGGGCGCCTATCAGGAAAAAGTGATTCAAGCTTTCAAAGGCACCAACGGAGCCGTTCCGTATGCCGGAGTGATTCTGGACAGCCAGAATTACATTTACGGCACGACTTTCTACGGTGGAGCGAATGGAATGGGCACGGTGTATGTTGCCAATGCGCACGCTGCCTTAACGACGGCAACGGTGACCTCTTCGTTGAACCCGTCGAAAGTTGGGGACGGGGTGACATTCACCGCAACGGTCACTTCACCGGTCGGTCCGCCGCCGGACGGCTCCATCGTGGTCTTCGAGCCGATCGGACAGGCGCCGATGATCAATGGGGTGGCCAGCTATACAACCTACGCTCTGCCGGCCGGGACGACCAAGATCAACGCCGCGTACTTCGGCGATCTGAACTTCGTGTGGACCCGGTCAGCGCCGCTGTACCAGAACGTATCGCCGTAACTGAACCGCTCTTGAATCAAGGGGGCTGGAGCCAGAAATCCCAGCCCTGTTTTTTACGCGCAGCGATTCGTTAAGTTGTCAGTCCCTTCCCTGGTGTCTGCTACTTCATGGGCTCGAGTATGCGAATGAACTTCAAGCACTGGGCGGTTGCACTGGTCCTTACAACAACTCCGTTCCTCGCGCAGGCGTGTCCCGTGGGCGCTGACTGCCAGCCGGGTACGATCACAGGTCCCTTTACTGCATCACAGGCAGCCGAATTCAGCACAACTGCCCCGTTCGCCATATGCCAGTCGATCGCATGTACGACGGGCATTTGGAGCGGCAACCAGATCGAAGGCATCGATGCTCAGCAGAACATCGGGACCTCGGCCCAGTTCTATGACAACAACGGCCCTAACATCGATGACAATATCGCGGTCGGCCCGACAGTGAGCGGCCAGAACGGGCAGGTGCTCGAGTGGGTGAATGCGGCCTACATCCAGGCCTTTGACAAAGTTACCGGACAGCCGATCTTCACCACCGGCGGGACCACAGCCGTACCGGTGAGCGTGGGAATCCTGTGGTCGCCGGTAAGCCAGCCGGAATGCCAGAGGAATCCTGCTGGAAATGTGCAAGTGATCTTCGATCGGGTGGACAATGTCTTCGTCATAAGCCGCCGCGTTGTGTACACCGACGGCTACGGCATTCACCGGTCTGCGTGGTGCATCGCCGCGAGTTCGGGTAGCGATCTCTCGAGCCCCGCGATCCAATGGTACGCGTACGAATACAAGTTGAGCTCGGTAATCCCGTGTCTGCCGAGTTCAAACAACTGCACCACCGGAGCGTACTACTACTATTTTCCCGACTGGCCCCGGATCGGCACCTGGTCGGACGGCTTCTACATCACGTTTGATTTGCAGGACCCCACCGCGGGATACGTGGAGTCTGGATTCGAGGCGTGTCAACTGGATCGCGCCGCCATTGTGCAAGGCCGGCCCTCGCTTCCCATAACTTGTTACGCCTACCTGGTTCCCTCGACTCAAAGGCCATCGCTGATTCACTCGGTCGACGTCGCTGACATCGACAGTTCTCTTCCGCCACCGGCGGGCGAGCCCGAGTATTTCCTGGCGATCGTCAATCCCAGCAATTCCCAGCAGGGATTCAGCGGCCTGCGTTACTGCACAAGCCAGACGACGCCCTGCATCTCGAACTATCTGGCCTCCTTCACGTGGGGAGCAAACGGATTCGCCGGACCCAAATTCGTCCGCGTGAATTCCTACACGCCGGGCTGTTACAACACATCGGCGGCCAACCGGGAGAGCAATACCTTCTGCGTGCCGGAGCCGAGTACAAATCCACTGACCATCGGAGCGTACGGATCGCCGACCTGCGGAAATTACAGCACGCCGTGCCTGGATTCGCTCGGGGACCGGATGGCGAATCGCCTCACGTACAACAATCTGAATTCCTCGCCCGGCAACGAGTACCTCACCGCCTCGCATGTGGTGATGGAAAGTGCTTCGAATCAGCGCACAGGGATTCGTTACTACGTGCTTAAAGTGGCCGCCGGGACTGCTTCTGTCTCCATCAACAGCGGGACGGCGGCGTTTCCTGACTTGCAGGATCCCAATGGCAACCTGTTTTACTTCATGCCCAGCGCTGCCCTGGATAGTAACGGCAACCTGGGCATTACTTACACCACATCCGGGCCGTTCTGCGGCACATGTCAGGCCCAGAGCCACCCGGCGGTGTATTTCGATGTGCTGCCGCGAGGCGCAGCCAGCTTTGACGCGCCTACTCTCATCGTCCAAGGAACGGCCGACGAGCAAAACACAGGGCGATACGGTGAGTACGCGGCGACCGTGATCGACCCCTCCGATAATCTAACTTTTTACGGGGTGGGCGAGTACTTCAACACCAGTGAAAGCGGTACATCTAATTGTTCCCAGCCCGCTGCCAACTGTTTCACCTGGCAGACCCGCATCTTCCGGGGACAGTACGGGCTTGATTTCTAACCCGTACTCCGGCCGAAGTAATACCGAGAAGGATAATCATGGAACTCAAAAGTTGGGCCCTGGCGTTAGCATTCTTAAGCACTCCACTACTTGCACAGGCGTGTCCCGCCGGCACCGATTGCCAGACGGGAACGATGAGTGGTCCATTTACCGCGGCGCAAGTCGCGGAGAACACAACTACCGCTCCGTTCCCCATTTGCACATTGACTTGCACTTCGGGATCCTGGACTGGACTTTCCGTTGAAGGCATCGATGCCCAGCAGAATGTAGGAGGCGCATATCAGTTCTATGATATGGCGCCGAATCTGGACGAGAACATTGCCGTAGGTCCGACCGTGACGGGGCAGAACGCCCAGGTGGTGGAGTGGGTCAATGGGGCTTATATCCAGGCTTTCGATAAAGTGTCGGGCCGGCCTATCTTCACCAACACGAGCGGCGGAAGTACCGCCGTTCCGCAAAACGTTTCTGCTTTATGGTCCGCGACGTCTCAACCCGAGTGCCAGGGCAATACGGCCGGCAATGTGCAGGTCATCTACGATCGTCTGGACAAGGTATATGCGATCAGCCGGCGTGTAAGCTACACAGCCAGCAACGGCGTCAAGCAGTATGCCTGGTGCGTTGCTGCCAGCTCCAGCAGCGATCTCTCCAATCCCAATACAAAGTGGTACGCCTACGAATACAAGATGAGCTCGGTAATTCCCTGCGTTCCGAGTTCCAGCAACTGCTCGACCGGGACGAACCGGTACTACTTCCCGGATTGGCCGAGGTTCGCTACCTGGTCAAACGGCTTTTACATCACCTTCGATCTGCAGGATCCGACTTCGGGGTATGTGGAATCCGGAATCGAAGCCTGCCAGTTGGACCGGGCCAGCATTGTGCGCGGAGCTCCCTCCCAGGCGATGAAGTGCTACGCCTACCTGGTTTCTCCCACGCAACGGCCAAGTCTTATCCACTCGCTGGATGCGGCAGACATCGACAGCCCAACGCTTCCGCCGAGCGGCGAGCCTGAATATTTTCTCTCCATCGTCAATCCCAGCAATGCGCAGCAGGGACAGTCAGGCTTGCACTATTGCACCAGCCAGTCGACATTGTGCTACTCGAATCAGCTCGCACTGTTTACCTGGGGATCGAGCGGCCTGGTTGGCCCCAAGTTCATAAGCGTGAATCCCTATACGCCGGGCTGTTACAACACCTCGGCGGCGAATCAGGAGACCAACACTTATTGCATTCCGGAGCCAAGCACAAATACCTCCACCATTGGTCCCTATGGAAGCCGGACTTGCGGGAACTACTTCACTCCCTGCCTGGATTCGCTGGGCGACCGCATGGCAAATCGCCTGGCGTACAACAATCTCTCTTCAACCATCGGCGGCGCCTATCTCACCGCCGCGCATGTGGTCATGGAAAATGCCAGCAACCAGCGGACCGGCATCCGTTATTACATCCTCAAGCCGTCCTCCGGCAATGTGACAGTATCGGTCAACAGCGGCGGTTCCGGGCCCGCCGATTTGCAGGATTCGAGCGGCCGGCTGTATCTCTTTATGCCCAGTGTTGCCTTGGATAAGAATGGAAACCTCGGGATCACCTACAACACGTCAAGCACGATATCGCACCCGGCGATCCGCTTTGACGTGCTCCCGCACAATGCGCTGACCTTCGACTTGCCCCACCTGATCATGCAAGGCTCGGCAGACCAGATGAATACCAACCGCTGGGGGCAGTATGCGGCCACGGTTTTGGATCCTTCGGATAATTTGACGTTCTACGGGGTCGGAGAGTACTTCACCACGAATCAAGCCGGATCCTCGAATTGCACCGTCCCGGCTTCGAATTGCTATACCTGGAGAACGCGCATCTTCCGAGGTGAATACGGCCTGCAGTTCTAGTTGGGGATCGCGATTTCGAGTACGCCAATAAACTTTTCAGCGGCTGGACGAGTCGTCCCAGCCGCTGAAGTCTCTCGTCTGTTTCGTCCTCCCTCGAACGAGCCTTCCGCCTTACCCTATCCAAGGCTCACGTTTCCGGTCTTCGCCTGCAGGACTTCTACCTGGCAGCTTCGAACATCACCGGAATCACTCCAATTTTAGTGACTTGTCCGGATGAGATTGCGGTCGTCGCGCCGCCATTGGTCCCGTTGAAGGACCTGTAATCCACGTACTGGGAAGCGGGAGTGTAGTTGCTGCTGCCGGCCGTATTCCACACGATCAGAGCGGAATGGCCGTTGGATTCGATTAGCGGGCAAGTCCATACCGTCCCGCTGGTGTTGCTGCAGGAGGCGGTGAAGCTTGAACCCGCCAGCCATTTCATCATGGTGTAGTAGTACGAGTCATAGCCGCCGCTGGCGATGCTGGGCCAGTCAAACCATCCCACCTGGTAGGCTCCGCCGGCGCCGCCCTGGTAGGCGTACTGCAGGACGTGCCACCGGACAAGTTGGCCGCGACAATCCGCACTGGTGTACTGAGAAGAACAGACATAGGAGTTGACGATAAAATTCGTCTCGGTGTTCATCCAGGGAGTGTTGGTCCAGCCGGCGCTGTTTTTCGCATCCACCATCTTCTTGATCACCCGCATCTTTTGCTCGGGCGTATAGGTGCTCAGGTAGAGATGGATACCGTAGTAATCGGAGAGTCTTCCCTTGGTGTTCTCCAGATTCAGCCAACTGCTCATCCAGTCGGATTTTCCGCCGCATACTGGAGGCGTGGAGGTAATTGCCCCGGGAACGTTATTGCGGATGATGGCAACGGCGGGCTTAAACATGTCGTAGAGTTGTTCCTGCGTTCCCGTCCAGAACTGAGTCAGGTTGGCTTCGTTCCACAACTCCCAGTACTTAATATAGGTTTTGACGCAATTTCCCTTGGCCGAGCAATGTTGCGTCAGGGCAGTCACGAAGTGATTGAAGGTGGCGCTACCGCTGCTGGTAAGGTCCACCGGCGGGCTGGTCGACCAGTAATGTCCGGTGCCCAGAGTGCCGGTGCAAGCCGCGCTGGCCACGAAGCAGGGAACGTGCCCGAAGGTGTAGATCACTGTCGTCGGCTGGTGGGCGGCGATCATGTCCAGCCACGTATCCAGTTTCTTCCAATCGTAGGTGTTGCTCGATAGTTGGATCAGAGCCCAGTTCGTGCCCGAATCCCACAGGCGAACGGTTCCGGGCTGGGAGTTCGTACTGATCCAGTTCCCATTCGCCCCGCAACTGCTGGCGCTGGTACTGCCATCGTTGATGCACTCAAAACTCCAACTGGAGATTTGCAGGGGGCGGTTGAACATGGGGACGCCGGTGATTTGCGCGCCGGAAGGCAGGGCGGTCCCAAATATGGCTGCGGTGATTAAGATAAAGAATGAGTATCGGACTGCTGATGATGGACGCATTGGGGGATCTCCTGAAAATGCCTGAGCCAGCCAGTGAGAAGCCCCCGTTCCGCAATCCGGGCCGCCCTCTTGTCTGTTCAGTTTCTACTTGAACGAAGTGCGCCAATCTTGGGTCCGAGCCGATGGTCCGCTGCCCTCGTCGGTATGCAGCGTCTGGAACTGCCGGCCGGATCGATTTCCTGTACCTTGAGTATCTTTGTTCCAGCGTATTGGGACTAGGTCACAAAGGTTCATGCCGCGGAGGGGCGTTGAGCCCGCCTGTACGGGCAAAAGAACAGGGGTGGCGGCGGGGGCGGGGATTCTACCGGGGCGGGAATTACAAGGGAAGCCGCCCTGCGGCGGCCTCTCCCTTGTTCTTTGTTCTTTGAAATCGTGCCGGGAACTACTGCTCCAGCAGGAATGGCTCGGGACCAATATTGATGGTCTGACCCGCCGTTACACTGGTTTTGGCCCCCGTCAAGTCGAGGTAATCGACATACCCGCTGGGGACGGTATAGGGTGTGCCGGACTCCTTCGGAGTCCACACCCATAAAGCGGAAGTGCCGTTCGCTTCCACGAAGGGCGCGGTCCAGGTGGACGCTCCGTTGGCCGCCGTGAATGACGCCGCAGCCGTGTAGTGGCCCCCCACCGTGTACTGCATGGCATTGGAATAGGCGGTTTCGTACTGGGGGTTCTGCAGGTTCGAACCGATGGTTTGGTTCCACTTGTACCAATCCAGCGTGGATGCACCCCAGGAATCGTGCAGAATCTGCCAGCGCACGATCTGACCCGTACAGTCGTCTGCGGTGTAGGAGCAGGCGAAGGTCATGGGATCGAAGTTGGTCTCCGTATTTGCCCACGGCGCTTTGTCCCAGGGCGGGTTGGCCGCCAGCAAACTCAGAAAGGCCCCACTGGAGACAGTCCATTTATCTTCCGGGGTGATCGGAAGCGAGTTATCGATCAAGTAGGCGTGCCAGTCGACCCAGTCCGAAATGCGCCCATTGGCATTCTCCAGATTGAGCCATGCCTGCAACTCCGACTGTGCCGATGCGGTGACCGACGGGGTGAGAATGACAGCTTGCGGCACGTTCTGGCGAATGATGCCTGCGGCTGGGGCAAGCATCTGGTATAGCTGGTCCGCCGTGCCCGTCCAGTGCGCTGCCAGATCCCACTCGTTCCACATCTCGTAATACTTGATGTATTTGCTTACGCAATTGCCTGCGGGGCTGCAGTGCGTGATAAAGGCCGTCACGAAATCGTTGAACGTGGGGCTGCCACTCGCAGTCAGATCACTTGGCGGCGAATTCGTGCCGTTCGGCGAGACCGTTGGCTTTGTGCATGTGGATGTATCCACGGTATCCCAGCACGGGACCCAGGAGAAGACCTGGATCACCGCCACACTATGCATTTCAATGGTGTCCAGCCACTCGTCCAATACGCCCCACTGGTAAGACCCGGCAACGGTCGGTTCTAAGCTTGCCCACGATGTTCCGGTGTCATGGAGCCGAAGCACTCCTGGTTGTTGGCCTTGGGTCGTGGGCCAATTGATCCCGGTATTGCCTTTGCAATTCGCGACGGTCCCGATTCCGCACTGCATTCCAAAGCTGAAAGCGGAGACGAAGCCGGGTCGGGGTGTGGGAGGCGGCCCCGCCGGTGGCGGCGGTGGAGGCGAGATATGGCTGCTGGACGGACTACCCCCGCAGGCCAGAAGAAAGAGGAGCAGCATCAGGGGAAGAATTCGCGCCGCGCTCGACACATTCGAGCCCGCGCGGTTTACGCATTTAAGCATTCGTTGTACTCCCGGGCAGATCTGGAGTTTTGCTGGATCTGTTAACCCGCCAGATTGGGCAAGGTTGCGCGGCCACAAGTACATAGCGGTCCCCGAACTAAGCTACTCGGTTCGACCGCCAGGCTGGAACGTGACCAAAGGGCTTCACTGCGATGTGCAATATTCTACAACGGGAAGGCCCGAACGGTTCTCGATGTACCGCTAACCCGATTTAAATCAAAGACATGCGGCAATTCCTGACGGGTTAAGAATTGCACTACCCAAAGCCCCGGAGTTTGCAGTATTCTTCTGCGACTCGCATTCGGGCTCTCTGATTCAGGATCACTCAGGATCAATCATGATGAATACTCCATTCGACACAATCGAGAGCGCACAGGAATTCCTCGCGCTCTTGCGCGAAGCCGTGGACGAGGCCAAGAACAACGCCGCCGCCGATATCGCGGCTGAGGCCGATCTAAGTACCCCGCGACGCCTCGATGCGCTTCGCCTGGTGACTTATAAGCTCGACAAGCTCGACCAGCACGTAAAGGTGAGCTGCCGCCTGCTCAATGATCTCCGCACGCTTCGCCGGCTTCTTCTGGAGGAGCGCTCACAGCGACTGAGCGAGGAAATGGTCACCGGCGACTGAGACTTAGGGGAGCTATTACTTTTCCGGCGATTTATAGTAGGCTAGGAAGGCCGAACTTTTGAGTGCTTTGGCTGGATTCATTAAGCTGCGCGGGTCTTGGATGTATTTCGATGTTACTCTGTAATAACTTCTTAAATCTTAAGCTGGTTCCATTCTGCTGCTTCCCCCGACCGCTGCACGCTTCGTGCGCTAGTACGAGGGGAGGTTCCTGCAGTAACATCTAATAGACGATTTCCCGGCAATCATTGCAATTTCCGAACGGCAGTGGTGGCTTATTGTGTGGGCAAGGCCAACTACTCACCCTGGGGTAATTACTACGGTTGGTTCTATGAAACGGATATAACCTACCAGATGACTATGGATGGCCAAACAAGCGAGAAATTGAGCATGGAACAAGTTCTGACTAAAGTACAGACCGCGTTTAAATCGGCGTTCGACATTGATCCGCGAAGCGTGACCTTGGACACGACGCCGGATGCGGTCCCGGCCTGGGATTCGATGGGACACGTCACCCTGGCGAGCAGCCTGGAACAGACCTTCGGACTCACTTTTGATGTGGACGATCTCATGGAAATGGAAAACGTGCGGGAGATTTGCAGGATCGTACAGTCGAAGCTGGGCGGGGCTGGAGATGCACAAGTCTCCTGAGAGTAATTTTGCGGCGTGCCTGGTCGAGCGGCTCGGCGGGAATTCGTCCCTTATTGATGCGGCGACCAACGAAAGTATCCACGCTGGCGCGATCGCCGGTTTAATTCGAGGATTCGCAGCAGGCTTCCTGGCCCGAGGTCTCCGCCCCGGTGACCGGGTGGTGATCAGCTGCGGCGTATCTCCCGCAAGTGCCTTGGCGTATTTGGGGGCCATGTACGCGGGGTGCGTGCCCGTGCCGGTCGACGAGCGGACCCTGGCTGCTTCCGGAGAACAGGTAGCCGCGAAATCGGGGGCGAAGGCGGCATGGGCTGAGAAACCCGCGGAATGCAAGTGGGCCGCGGAAAGAGGCCTGATTCTAATCAGAGAGAGTTTCCCTCCCTCTTCCGAGGCAGCCGGTCCGTTTCCTGCGGCGAAGAGTCATCTGGCGGCACTGATGCCCACGTCCGGTTCCACCGGGACGCCGCGCCTGGTCATGGTTACGCACGGCAACCTGATGGCGAATACCGAAGCCATCATCCGCAGCCAGCGTCTTGGCTCGGACGAAAAGGCCATGCTGATCATGCCGGTCAGCTACTGCTTCGGGGCCAGCGTGCTGCACACTCATCTATACCAGGGCGGTGCGGTCGTATTTGACTCGCGCTTCATGTTCCCCGACAAGGTGCTGCAAGCGATCAATACCTATCAGTGCACTACGTTTGCGGGAGTGCCCACGGTGTACAGCATCCTGCTGCGGCGCTCCAACCTGCGATCGATCCCGCTTCCAACTCTGCGGCGATTCCTGCAGGCCGGTGGCGCGCTGGCGCCGGAGAATATTGCTGAATTTCGCCAGATGGCTTCCGGGCCGGAATTTTTCGTCATGTACGGGCAGACGGAGGCCACCGCCAGGATCTCCTGCTTTGCCGCCGATGGACTCAGCGAAAAACTGGGCAGCGTTGGAGCTCCCCTGGACAATCTGCGAATCCGTGTCGCCGACGATCAGGGCAGGGAACTGCCCCTCGGGCAAACCGGAGAGATCCAGGTTTCGGGTCCCTCGGTGTGCGCCGGCTATCTCGATGAGCCGGAAGCCACGCAGCAGAAATTTGGCGGCGGTTGGCTTCGCACTGGGGATTTAGGCTGCCTTGATGAGCAGGGATATCTATGGCTGAAAGGGCGTACCAGCGAGTTCATCAAGATTCGGGGAGTGCGGGTGAGCCTGGCGGAAGTGGAAGCCAAAGTAATGGCCGTGCCCGGAGTCGGAGAATGCGCGGCCGCCGCAGTTCAGCATCCTGAGGCCGGCGAGGCGCTGGCGTTGTACGTGGTGAAGGACGGGCCTTCCGGCAATGGCAGCGACGCGCTGCTCGAGCGAGTTCGGACCGCCCTGCCCCCTCATTGGACTTGTATGTCCGTGAAGCTGGTCGCGAAGCTGCCGAGAACCTCCAATGGCAAAATTGCGCGCGCCCGATTGCAGGCGTTTGCATGAGCACTCTCGCTGAAGTCGAACAGGGAATCGAAGACCTGCTGACCCAGCCGCCTTATGGCATGGATCCGCGGCAGAAGCAGTCCGCCCTGCTTTCTGTGCTCAAGAAAGAGCTCGCCTACGGCTGCGAGCGCAATCCGCAATATCGCCGATATGTGGAGCATTGGCCGGTCAACTTCAGCGCCGCGGAGCGGATTGCCGATCTGCCTTATCTGCCGGTGGGAGTGTTCAAGTCGGATCCACCCCTGTCCTTGGTGGCGGCTCAGGACGTGAAGCGTACCTTAGCCTCCAGTTCGACGACAGGCCAGATGCCCAGCCGGATTCCTCTGGATGTCGCCACCGCCCGCCGGATGTCGAAGGGGGTTATGGCGATTGTTCGCGACTTTATAGGTGCGGCACGTCGCCCATACCTGGTGATCGATACTGGCGAAAATCTGGCGTCACGGAGCCACCTTGGCGCGCGCGGGGCAGCGATTCAGGCCCTGGGTTCCTTCGCGACCGAGATCGTCTGCTGCCTCAACCCGGGAGAAGAGGCGGAGTTCAGCCTTGACCTCGAGAAACTCCTGGCCTGCGCCGCCAAGTGGAAAGACCGCGAAGTGCTGGTGTACGGCTTCACGTATGTGATCTGGCAGCAACTGGTGCTGCCGCTCCAGCAACAAGGGATCCAGCTCGAACTGGCTAATGTGCACGTCCTGCATAGCGGCGGATGGAAGCGCCTGCAGCAGCAAGCGGTTACGCGGGATGTTTTCAACCGCGGAGTCGCTGCGCTGTTTGGCTGCGCAGAAGACAGGGTGGTCGACTTCTACGGGATGGTTGAAAATGTGGGCGTGATCTATCCCGATTGCGCTTACGGCAACAAGCACGCTCCGGCATTTGCGGAAGTCATCATTCGAGATCCTCTCAGCCTTGCGCCCGTACCACCGGGGGAGCGCGGGCTCATCCAGACCTGCAGCGTGCTGCCGACCAGTTTTCCCGGATTTCTCCTGTTGACCGAGGATATGGCGGAACTGATCGCAGAAGATGATTGTCAGTGCGGAAGGCGGGGAGTAAGTTTCCGCTTCGTGGGCAGGACCCCGAAGGCGGAGCTTCGAGGTTGCGGCAATCTGGACCATTCCCGTGTTAAGCCAGCGGCGCAGAGGGATGAGGTTGCATGGGCGACCTGATCCAGTGCGTCGATACTCCGCACCAGATTGCGTGTGCGGCGCGACGGCTCCGGGAAGTTGTCCAGCGCGAGGAAATTGCTCCGGAGGTAATCCTCGACATCTTCGAACGATGGGCCGCGGCGCTGGGATCTGCGCACCTGAGCTCGGTGCCTGGCTTGGCGTTCCTGCGGCTGTGGCTTCGTCGCGGCACGTTGGAACCTCTGCTGGCGCGCGAACTCGGCCCGACTTTCCTGCGGGGAAAATGGTCGGAGGACGGACGCACGCGCCTGAAGGTATTTCCGCTAGGGATAATCGGACATTGGCCCGCCGGCAATATTGAAATTCAACCTCCGTTATCGATGAGCTGTGCGCTGCTGGGAGGGAATGCCTGTTTGGTGCGCGTGCCTAGCGGGTTGCTGGAGGTAACTCGGCAGGTGATGGAACCGCTGGGCGAAGTCGATGAAGGAGGTCGGCTGACGCGGCGAATTTCCATTGTCAGTTTCGATCATTCGCGGGCGGAGCTGAACGAGGCGATGGCCTCGGCGGTGGACGGCGCCATGATCTGGGGCGGCGCGGAAGCGGTTGCCCAACTACGCCGCCTGGGGTTCCCGCACTGGGCACGCGTGCTGGTCTTCGGCCCGCGCGTCTCAGCCGCGGCGATGGATGCCAAGACCTGGGGAGACCGGACGGCACGGGCCTCCTGGTGCCGGCGCATTGCCCGCGACGTTTGGCAATTCGATCAGCAGGCTTGTTCTTCGCCGCAGACGCTGTTTCTGGAGCGGGGCGATGGATGCGATCCGGCGGAGTTCGTGCAAGACCTGAAAGCGGCTTTCGAGCAGGAGAACCGCCAGCACCCTCGCCTGAAGATGGATCCCTCGCTGAGTTCCGCGATTTGCCTGGCCCGCGCCTCCTGGTTGATGAGGGAAGGAGAAAACAGCGCCCTGTTTCCTTCCGCTCCGGATTGGACCATCCTGCTCGGAGAAGGCACGGAGATGCCGAATCCTATCCAGGGGCGAACGCTATGCGTGATGGTGGTGGACGATCTGATGGAGGTTATCAACAAGTTCGATGCCACGCTGCAGACCCTGGGATTAGGCATTGCAGATGCCAGGCGGGAAGAGATGTTTGCGCACGCCGCCGGGCGCAACGGGGTAGATAGAATCGTAAAACTGGGCAGGATGCACACGTTCGGGTCACCTTGGGATGGAACGGAGTTGATTCGTCCCATGGTGCGGCTCGTGCGTCACGTGCAGTCCCAGGACTGAGTCCGGAGAACGGGATGGAGCAGGGTGAACGTTTCTTAGAGGCGCTGGACCGCAAGGCGAAAATCTTCGCGCGCTCTGCGCGCGCTACCTATGAGGCCAACCGGGAGCTGTGTTCCTGGGTGCTGAATCCGCTGGCGCGGTGGGCGGAAGCGGCTTATGGCAGCGACATCTTCGACGTCGCGGTGCATGGATACGCCGAATACTGCGTGGGAGTTGCCAAAGCCAAGCAGATCTACGAAAGCGCCGGCCGTTACACTCCGGAGAGTATGCCCGAGATTATGACCGGGGTGTACGACGACGAAGGCTACATGGTGCCGTACATGTGGGCCGCCATTCTCATTTATCCCTTCTGGCCGTCGATGATCAGTCATATTGCGCTATTTCGGGATGAATTTGTACGACGGCTGTCCAAAGAGGCCCATGTCTTCGAGCTGGCGGCGGGGCATGGAGTGCTAAGCCTGCTGGCGGCGGAAGACCGGCCCGACATCCAGATTGAAGGCAGCGATATCAGTCCTCCGGCGGTGGCGGTAGCCAACCGTTTGCTTGCGGTATCCGGACATGCCGGTCGCGTACGCTTCGCGGTGCAAGACGCTCTCCATGGTGACGGACGAGCACATAACGGAAAGTGCCAGGGCCTGATTTCGGCCATGCTCGCCGAACACTTGACCGATCCCAGGCCGCTGTTCGAAGCAATGTCCCGCCGCGTAGCCTCGGACGGGATCGTATTCTTCAGCACCGCTCTGGAGTCGCCGCAGAGAGATCACGTTTTCGAGTACAACCAGGAGAGTCAGCCGCTGCAGATGGCAGAAGCGGCGGGCTTGCGCGTGAGCCGGCTGGTATCCGATGCCGCCGCCGTGCCCTCCGGTTCGCGTTTTCTGCCACGCTCTACCGCGATGATTTTGCGATCGCGCTGACGGCACTCATGACTCAGAACAGCACTCCAGCAGCCACGGCGCCCCTCATGACCTTTGAAGAAGTACGCGCGACCCTGAAGCAGCGGTTCCCCATGCTCATGGTCGACACCGTCATCTCCCTGGAACCCGGAAAGAGCATTCACGCCACGAAAAATGTGACCGGAAACGAATTTCAATTTCAGGGGCATTTTCCCGAGCATGCCGTCATGCCCGGAACCTTGATCGTGGAGGCGATCGGACAGGCAGCCTCCATCCTGTTTTCGAAAAGCACCGGCAGCGGCACGCAACCGGGAGAGTTCCTGGTATTGGGAGCGATCAACGAAATGCGATTTCTGGTGCCGGTTGTTCCCGGGAACCGTCTCGATATCGAGGTACAGGTTCTGAAGTTTATAGAGGGATTTGCCCTGGTGGAAGCGGTGGCCAGTGTTGATTCCACGCCCGTAGCGAGAGGAAAACTGGGATTCGCCCGACGTGAGTTTGCGGCCGGTCCGCCCGCCTAGCCGGGTTGTCCATGGCTGCTCAGGCTGTTAGACTTCACTACAAGACTCCGCCCGACCAGAGATCACCAGTTACATTCGGGTTTCGTCCATTCGAGGAAATAAATAAATCAGTAAGCGCAACCTGACTGCCTGACAGGGGTTGAACGATATATTCTTACGTGCCAGCACAAGGGTAAACCAATAATGTCCGTGCGACCCCTGAAAGAAAACGACCTGCCTCAGGTCGTGGATTTGTATTGGCACTACATGCGTCGACAGCAGGGATCGGCCCCGGCAAGCCTGCACACGACCTTCCAGAAGCTGTATTTCACGAATCCGTGGTCGGCCGGGGAGACTCATTCCGTGGTCTATGAAAGTACCAACGGGAAGATTGTCGGTTTTCTCGGGATCATTCCGCGCAAAATGTCCGTCTGTGGAGAGACTATCCGGGTTGCATTTGGCGGAAACTTCGTTGTCCATCCCGAGGCCCGCTCGCAATTGGCCGCCTCGCGCCTGCTGGGCGCTTACATGTCCGGCAACTACGACCTGTGGCAAACTGATTCGGCCAACGACATTTCCCGCCGCCTTTTGGAGCGACTCGGATTCCGCACTATTCCGGCTCTGAGCATTCACTGGGCACGACCTTTGCGGACCGCTCATTACGCTGTTTACACGGTCTCAAAATCGCTAAGTCCAGCCCTTTCCACCGGCCTGAAGATAGTGGCGAAGCCCTTTTCCGCCGTGGCCGACAGGGTGGCGGGACGGCTGTCTTCCAATCCCTTTCGCCAGAAGAAGCCGCGATTGCGGGGTTCAGAGGCTGACCTGGAGACACTCCTCCAATGCTTTGCGGCATTCCGGCAGGGATATTCGCTATGGCCGGAATACGATCCCGCGTCGCTGCGATGGCTCCTCAGTTTCATGGATCCCAGCCCATCGCGGGGACAACTCCGCAAGATCGTACTTCGAGACGACGAGGACAAGATCGTGGGCTGGTACATCTACTACGTAAAGCCGGGCTCCGTAGGAGAGGTGGTGCAGGTGGGCGGGGGAAAGAGGATGATCAAGGATATCCTTGATCACCTCTTTTACGACGCGTGGCGGAATGGGCTGATTGCCCTGCACGGAGTAGTGCCGAACCGCATGATGGCTGACTTCTCCGATAAGGGATGCCTGTTTACGTGTCGCGGTGGCTGGAATGTAGCCCGGGCGCGTAAACCCGAGTTGATGGACCTGCTGGAGCGGGGCGATGCCTTCCTCTCCCGGCTGGATGGCGAGTGGTGTCTTAACCCCGGGGACTGACTGCCGAGTACTGCAACTTTCCCAAGGCCTTGACTGAAGGTCATTCCGTCCCGCTGCAAATCCAAGGTATTCCAACCTTCACAGCTCCGCAATGCCACTCGGTTGGGCGATTGCGTAGTCCAGTACTGTCTGGTAGTAATCAATCTCTCGTTCAAGTTCAGAAGGGGACCGACCGGTATGGGGGTACGTGCGTTAGTAGAATCCGACCTGCCTCAGGTTGCGAATCTGTACTGGCGTTACATGCGTCGCCGGCAAGGGTCAGCTCCCCCGGCGCTTCTGTCTTTCTTTCGTGAGCTCTATTTCACCAATCCCTTCAGCGATCCTGACATCCCTTCGCTGGTATATGAAAGCCAGGAGCATGGCGTCGTGGGATTTCTGGGCGGCAGCGTGCGGAGAATGTCATTTCGCGGGCAGCCCATTCGGGTGATTTTCGGAGGCAATCTGGTGGTGCACCCGGATTACCGGTCGGGCCTCGCCGCCCCTCGGATCATCAGCAGCTTCCTGGGGACCCAGCACGACCTGTCGCTGACGGACTCGGCCAATGACATCTCGCGAAGGATTCTGGAAAAGATGGGAATGCTGGTCCCGGCTCTTAATTACCACTGGCGGCGCCCGTTGCGTCCCGGACACTATGCGCTCTACGGGCTGTGCCACTCAACCGGACCTCTGTTTTCCGCCAGCCTGAAGTTTGCGGCAAAACCATTGTGCAGCCTCGCCGACAGCATGGCCGCAAAGCTATCGGCCAGCCCTTTTCGCCAGCTCAACCCTCGCTTGGCTGGCACCGAACCCGATATCGAAACCCTCCTGCAATGCTTCGTGGAGTTCCGCAAGGGATATTCGTTATGGCCCGAATATGACTCCCGGTCCCTGCAATGGCTGCTCAATTTCATGGAGCGCAGGCCGGCGCGGGGCCAGCTGCGAAAGATGGTGCTTCGCAACGAAGACCAGAAAATCGTGGGCTGGTACATCTACTATGTAAAGCCGGGAGCGGTGGGCGAAGTGGTGCAGATTGGCGGGGATCCGAAATACACCAAGGATCTGCTCGACCATCTCTTTGCCGATGCCTGGCAGCACGGCGTCATTGCTCTCCACGGGGTCGTGGACAGCCGTCGCTTGCCGGACTTTTCCGACAAGGGATGCTTCTTTACATGCCGTGGCGGTTGGGCCGTCGCACGAACCGGCAACACCGAGCTGCTCAAAACGCTGGAACGCGGCGACGCCTGTCTCTCCCGTCTGGATGGGGAGTGGTGCCTTGATCCCGGCGACTAGGCTGCTCGCATTCTTCGCGGCCGACAATAATCAGCTGGACGAAGATGCAGCAATTTTCTCCAGCAGTTCTTGAAGATCATGCACGGTTTCAGCGATCTCCCGGCTGGTAAACAGATCGGGATTATACTGAGCGCGGCCCAGCAATGCCTCCGCCCGATCGCTCATCTCGATGTACAAATCCCATCGCGCGCCGCCGCTTTCCACATCCATATAAGTCATCTTCCAGCCGCTCGGCAAGGCAGCCACATCGGGAGCGACCGACAGCGCGACCGTAAAGAACGGGTGACGCCGGGGGTCAGGCTGGTATTGCAGTCGCTGGGCAATGATTTCAAGCGGCACATCGTCATTCGAGACCGCAGCCAAGGTAATGTCACGTATCTGCCGCAGTAAGGAGGGGAACGGTGGGTTCCCGGCCAGATTCGCTCGCAAGGCAACAGGATTAAGGAAGTATCCGAGCAGGCGCTGGAACTCGCTGTGTTTCCGGCCCGACGGCGCCAGGGTGCCGACGATGATGTCGTCCTGGCCGGTGTAGCGGCGCAGCAACAGCATCAGGCCGGCGAGCAAGATCATGAACAGGGTTGCGCCCTCGCGGCGTCCCATATTCTTCAGGCGCTGCGTCAGTTCCGCAGGCATCGCGAAGGACTGCATCGCGCCGCGATAGGTCTGCCGGGATGGCCGGATCCCCTTCGGCCAAGACAGCACCGGCAACTCGCCGCCCAGTTGGTTCTCCCAATATTTCAGCTGATCATCCATGGCGCCGGCGCGATAGTTGCGGCGCTGCCAGAGAGCGAAATCCGCGAATTGTTTTTGCAACTCGGGAAGCGGCGACGACTGACTACAGGAGAAGACCTCGTACAGTGTGGTTAATTCGTAGGGAAAAATGTCGAACACGGTGATGCCGTCGACGATGCTCTGATGGGCGGTCAGATAGATACTGTGCTCGTGGTCCCGCAGAGTGATCAGGCGCAACCGGAATAGAGGCCCGCGTTCCAGATCGAAAGGCGCACGGGCGTCGGCTGTGGCCAGCGCAATCGCCGCCGTCTCCACCTGGCTTTGCGGCAGGTGCCTGAGATCGTCAACCGGTATCCGGAAATCCGCGGGCGCGGGGTGAACAATCTGGACCGGCTGCCCGTGCTGCAGGGCGAAGGTGGTTCGCCAAATCTCGTGCCGGCGGACAATTTCCGTCAGGCTGCGTTCCAGCACCCGCGGATCGCAGGCGCCGTGCCTGTGGATCGTGATCGATTCATTGTGAAGCGGCGCCAGCTTCCCAGCTGTCTGCTCGAGGCGCCAAACCTGTTCCTGCGCCAGGGACAACGGAATAGGAAGGTCGCGCCGCTCGGAATTGACGTCCGACGAGGCCAACGCCGCAGGAGTGAGATTCCCGCCACGCATCCGTTCCAGCAATTTCCGCTTAGCCTCAGTCAGTTGTGATTCATCGAGCATTGGTTCGGTGGCGCCATGACACGCAGGCTGCCGCAAGCCGGTCCGGGCCTCACGATGGTGAGCCTGCACACTCCTCCACCGTAACGACCAATCTAATTCGGAGAGTGTACTACGCGAAAGCTGACAGGCAGAGAAATCAGGCCTCTAAGGCCAAGATTGTTGCGCCAGGTGAGATGGGCGGCCCTTACTTCGAGCTCAGGGAGCCGGCGCACGATGGCCTCAAATACTTCCTGCCCTTCCACCCGCGCCAGAGCGGCTCCAAAGCAGAAGTGAGCGGCATAGCCAAAGGCAAGGTGGCGGTTATCCTTGCGGGTGACGTCAAAGCGGTCGGGTTCGGGAAAGCGCTCCGGATCGCGGTTTGCCGCCGCCATCACCGCCATTACAGCTTGTCCTTTGCGGATTCGTTTGCCTCCCAGAGTGACGTCTTCCGGAGCGATCCGGCCGGTGTGCTGGCTAGGACTTTCGTAGCGCAGCATCTCCTCCACAGCCGACGGAATCAGAGACGGATCCTCCCGCAATCTCCTCATTTCCGCAGGATTCCGCAGCAGCGTCAGCACTCCATTTCCAATCAGATTCGTCGTTGTCTCCTGCCCACCCACCATGGTCACGATGCTGTTTGCGACCACTTCCTCCTCGGTCAAACGGTCGCCGTTGACCTCCGCGGTCATCAGCGAATGGACCAGTCCCTCCCGGGGATGATCCTGCATGCGGCGGATGGTATTCCGGAAATATGCAGTCATGTCGTGAACGCTGCGCAGCATACGCGGGGCATGTTCCGGGTTATGCTGGAAGTTCCCCAGCATTTCGGCAAAATCAGCAGACCAGTTCTTTAACTGCAGCCGGTCGCTTTCCGGAACCCCAAGCATCTCTGCCGTGACGATCCCGGGCAGAGGTTCCGCGAGGTTCCGGATGATGTCCAGTTGACCTTTCTGCTGCACTTCGTCCAAAAGGCGGTTCACGATCTCTCGAATATGCGAGCGCAGCACGGCCACCCGCGCCGGGCTGAAGGCGTAAGAAGCCAGGCTGCGCAGCCGGGTGTGAGCCGGCGGATCCATAAACAGCATCTGCTTGACCATCAGTTGCGCCAAAGGAGTCATGTCCGAGAGTCCCATAGCTTTCAGCTTTTCCGGGGAATGGGTGCGGTCGGCCGAAAAGTTATGCAGCACTTCTAGTACATCCGCATAACGCGTTACCACCCAGGTGTGCAGGAAAGCGTCCCAATGAACCGGATCTTCGCTACGCAGACGGTGAAACAGGGGATAGGGATTGGCCAGTACCTCGGGATCGAGAAGGTGGTAAAGACTTAACGCGCTAGCTCCCGACGTCCTGGAACTCGCGTCGCTGGTCGAGCTGCTCATGCGCTGGTTTGTTCGATGTTCAGGTCGAGCAGGCGCTGGGCCTCCTCGTCGCTCATGCTGTCGAGCTTGGCCACGATGAGCCGCTCGACCTCGGCGGCCAGTTCGGCCACGGTGGGATGATCGAAGAGCTTCAGCAATGAGATTTCTACGTTGAAGGAGTCGCGTATGCGCGCGATCACTTGCGTGCCGAACAGGGAATTGCCGCCCAGGTAGAAAAAATTGTCTTTGATCCCGACTTGCTGCAGGCCTAACAGGGAAGACACAATCGCAGCCACGCGCTGCTCGGTAGGAGTACGCGGGCCCTGAAAACTATCGTCCCGCAATACATTCGTGTCGTTTGGCGCGGGTAAAGCCGAGCGATCCACTTTTCCACTGGTCCCCAGGGGAAGAGAATCCAGCCGCACAAATCTTCCGGGCAGCATATATTCCGGCAATTCCTTGGATAAAAAGTCGCGCAGTTCGCCGAGGCCCGGACAAGTGGATTTAGGAACGATGTAGGCCACCAATTGTTTCTGTCCCTGTTCATTGTCGCGGGCCACGATCACGCTCTCGCGAATGGCGGCGTACCGTCCCAGGACGCCGGCGATTTCATTCAGCTCAATTCGGTAACCGGAAATCTTGACCTGGTCATCAACCCGCCCATGAAAAGCGACCTGGCCGTCGCGACGGAAGGAACCCAGATCCCCGGTTCGGTACAGCCGCTCTGCGCCGAACGGATTGGAAATGAAACGTTGCGCGGTCAATGCTGGATCGTTCAAATAGCCCTTGGCCAGGCCTGCTCCTCCGATGTAAATCTCGCCCACGTCCCCGTCGGGCACGCGATTCAGTTGCTCATCCAGAATGTAGATCTCCGCGTTGTCAATGGCCTTTCCAATCGGGGGCAAGCGATCTCCGGAATCTTCCGCAGGAACTATTCCGGAAGTTGCGACTACCGTGCACTCAGTCGGGCCATAATTGTTCACCAGAGTGAACGGGAGATTGGCGGGCGCCCAGCAGTGGAGAGTGTCGGCGCCGGTAAGCAGAAACCGGAGCGCCGTCTGGGGCGGCCAACTCAATTTCAGAAGTTGCTCGGCCAAAGGCGTCGGAGCAAAACTGATGGAAATCTTTTCGCGCACCAGGTAGTCGCGAAGCTGCTCAGGCTGGGTGCGGGCGTTGCCATCCACCAGATGCACACTGGCGCCGGCGATCAGATACGGCCAGAGCTCCCAAACTGCTGCATCGAAACTGATCGACGCCAGCTGAGTGGCGCGATCTGCGGCGCTGATCTTGAAGGCGCGATTGTGCCACTGGCACAAATTCAGCAGGCTGCCGTGACCTATGGCGACTGCCTTGGGAGTTCCCGTGGACCCGGAGGTATAGATGACATACGCCAACTGCTCAGGAGAGACAGCTGCCGCGGAGAGTTCCGGCGAGCAGCCGCTTATCTGGTCACGCACGCGCTCCAGCGCAACTAGTTTAGCTGCCGTTCCGCGCAACGATTCAGAGGCAGCCTGATTCGTTATGACAACCGGGACACGCGCGCCGTTCAGCATGGTTTGCAGGCGCAGCGGAGGGGCATTGGTTTCAAGCGGCAAATAGGCACAACCGGTTTTCAGGATAGCGAGGGCAGCGATGGGGAAGTCGACCGAGCGCTCGAGGCACAAACCGATCACTGATCCGGAAGTTACCCCCAGGCTATGCAGGTAGTTAGACAGTTGATTGGCGCGACGGTCCAGTTCGCTATAAGTGACGGACCGCGGCCCGGAAGTCAATGCCACGGCATCCGGCGTCGATTCGGCTTGGCGCTTCACCAGCCCGGGAACGCAAATGCCGCTAGCCTTCTCCCCGTCAGCGCCAATACCTGCGCTTCGACTGCGATCCTTATCCAAGCTGAATACTCCCCTTATGAATGAAGGCTTTGGGACGTTGAGTTTGGGACAACGAAGATGGCATGGGTGCCGGCTGCGAGGGGACACAGCCTCTTAATGGTCCAAATTATATACATAAATTCGGCGGCTGGACAATGGCTCTAACTGGGTAAAACTCGCCATAGACGGGCAGCCCGGTGGGCCTGGCGGCTGAATTTACAGACTTGAATCTCCATCAAAAAGCGAGGGCTCCCAGAGGGCGGGGTCTTTGAGCCGGTCTTCCAGCGCGGGAGTTCTCGCCTTGTAGTAAAAAAGCCAGCTGGAGAGCTGGCGGTGATGAGGGGCTGCGCGCTCCAGGGTGCGTTCCAGGGCGGGTGTGGGCCCCGCCAGTTCCAACATATGGATCGACTGCTGCCGGCAACGCATCAAGGCCGCTTCGAGCATCGCCATAAGAAAGTCTGGCGCCCTTTCCTGGTCCAAGGATTGGAAGTCAACCAACCGGGTGCGCCGCAGCCCGATAGGCGGGAAATCGTGCCGCAGGAATACCGCGTAGGCTAGCAAACCTGACTGGTCTTCTACGGTGTAGATCCAAGCGAGACCTTGCTCCAAGGCAAATTTGAAGTGCCAATCCAAGGTCTGCTGGTTGCGAACCGCCAGCAGGACATTGGGCTTCCTCTTCCGCAGGGCCGTCCAAAATAATTCAAACCGCTGATCGAAGCCCGAACATGCGAGCACCGGAACGCGGTGTCCATCTCTCTGAAAACGACGCTTCTTGAAGCGATCACGCAGGAACGCTCCGAGCGAAATCGGGTAACTTAGCGCCTTGGCCCGCCCGGAACCTTTTCTTCTCAGGAAACTCTCTGCGAAGCCCTGGTAATCGCTGATCCAGAACAATGTCCGATCCCAAGCCCCTGTGGGCACGGGGATACCGTCAAATGTGCAGTATGCTGCGGCCGATTGCGAGTTAACGGTGGTGCTCAGGAACAGGTCCACATTCGACTGCTGGAAGTAGGTGCCCAGCAACAGAAGGGAATACGGGCGATAAGGGGAATCTACCACCCAGGCCCGGGTGGTGGCTGCCAGCAGTCTTTTACCTTGAAGTTCGTAGCTCAGGGGAATATTGCCCAGATAACCGGCAATCGAACCTTGAGAATCTTCCAGGACCCATCCGATCGGGATTTTGTCCTGGATCTCGCGATAGGCAGGGTTATTGGTCCATAGATGCTGCCAGGCCGAAAAGCTTTCCATGTGCAGTTGGAAGCGGGACGCCAGCGACGCGATCTGGGGATAGTCCTCGAACCTGGCCTCGCGCAGCCTGGGAGGCTTCTGCGTTCTCGGCATGGATACAGACACATTTGGGACGTCGGTATTCATGATACGAAGCTGGGTGGGGTTCCGTAATCTCGTCGGTACGATATTCGCTGCTGTACGATGTTCGGCTGCTGTCCCTTGGCCCATCGAGGGAAAGACCCGGTAATCCGCAGACCGGGGGTGCTACGGGACGCTAGATTATACACTTGCCTTCCTGGGCCGGGTTGGGCACCGACTCCCCTGAAGTAAAGCCTGAAAGGGTTACTTTGATAACGCCACTAACAGGCCATTTTCAGGCACCGACGACAACGGTAATCTTCGGTCGTTACTGAGGTGATTTGCTCTCCGGACAGAGTTGCCGCTCCTTCCCCCGGCAGCAGCGATTTCTGACAAGAATCCTGAACACTGTCCAACTCCCCTGGATCGAATGAAACCGAAAGTACCGCAGATTTCGTTTCACGGTTTTGCTGGGAGGCAAAATATGCAGCTGCGTCGTCTTCTGTTCCCGGTTCTGATGCTGTGCCTGATGCTCGCGAGTTCCGCCTTCGCCGACTCGGTCAGCATGACGTATGAGGGCCATCACGGAGCCCCGGCATTGAATGGCTCGCCCTACGTGGGGTATCCCTACTACTTCTCTATCAACGGCACCTCCAGCCAAGTCCCGCTGATGTGCGACTCGTTCGACAATGGCGTGGTGGTGGGCGAAACGTTCAACGCCACCGCGATGCCATTTCTGCAGGGCATCTCCAACAGCATGTTCGGGCCGGGCATGATTCTCGACTACAAAGCGGCGGGCCTGATCTTTGAGAGCATGCTGGCCAACAATCTCAACCGGAACACCGCGCAGTGGGCGATTTGGGGACTGTTTTCTTCCAGCGCCTTCAACAGTTCCTACTTTCAGTCGCATCCGGTTTTTTACTGGGTGGAGCAGACGTATCTGAACCTGGCGTCTGTGGCTCCCAATTCCGCTTACAACGGCCTGGTGCTTTACACTCCATCAAACGCAAGGCCTGCTTTTGGTCCGCAGGAATATATCGGCTTCAGCACAGTTCCCGAACCGGGGAGCCTGCTGTTGTTCGGAACGGGCCTGGCGGGTGTCGCAGGGGCGATCCGCCGGAGATTGGCACGAGCTTAATTTCAAACCACGTTGCAGATTGACGCAGTTCGAATCGAAACCGTGTTGCTAACCGGCAACACGGTTTTCCTTTGCTCTAGAAGGGAATGTCCTCGTCGGTGATGGGACCTGCACTGGCGGGTTCCGGTTCCGGCGTCCGCTGGTCGAAGCTGTTGGCGGTGGAAGCGCCACGGGAGCCTGCGAAATCACCGCCCCCGCCTTCTCCCCGTCCGCCCAGCAGGATCAGGTCGCTGGCAACCACTTCCGTCATATATTTCTTTTGCCCGGTCTGCTTATCGTCCCAGGAACGGGTTTGCAGGCGCCCTTCGATGTAAACTTTCCCGCCCTTCTTCAGGTACTCTCCGGCGATTTCGGCCAGCCTTTGCCAGAGCACCACATTGTGCCATTCGGTGCGGTCCTGCCACTCCCCGGCCTTGTCCTTAAAACGTTCATTTGTAGCGAGGGTGATCTTGGCCACCGCCGTGCCTTGCGGCGTGTATTTGATCTCCGGATCTTTTCCGAGATTTCCGATCAGTTGAACGCGGTTCAGACTCTTGCCAGCCATGGCGGTGCTCCTTTGCAGGGGTTCACTATATCAGAAGCAGGCGGGTGGAGATCGTGTGCAGCGTCACCGCAGCGCGCCTGCAGTTTCATTTTGGGCGGGCAGGCGTGGGCGTCGGCCGGCACTAGCGCCTGACCAGAAACGGGTTGCTGGCGCGCTCCTCGCCGATGGTCGTCAACTCTCCATGTCCCGGCACAACCACCGTGTCATCCGGCAGCGCGAGCACTATATTGTGCAGAGAGCGCATAATCTTGTGCATGCTGCCGCCCGTAAGGTCGGTGCGGCCAATTGAACCGGCAAACAGGGTATCCCCGGCGATCAGCTTTTTTTCTTCCGGAAAGTGCAGGCAGATGCTGCCTTCGGTGTGACCTGGAGTGTGAAGCACGTTTGCCACCAGAGCGCCCGCTTTTACGCTTTCTCCCGTGGTAATGCTGGCGTCGACCTCGACCTTTCCGGGATCCGGAACTCCGATCCATGCGGCTTGCACGTCCATCATGTGGAGCAGGGCGTAGTCGTTCTCGTTGAGCAGAATAGGTGCCCCGGTTGCAGCGCGCAGCTTCATCGCTCCACCCACGTGATCGATGTGCGCGTGCGTAATCACAATCTGCCTGACCTGCAGATTGTGTTTCCGGACCAGCGCCAGAACTTCGTCGATATTGTCGCCGGGGTCGATGACCATCGCCTCGCGGCTCGCTTCATCGCCGATTACCGAGCAGTTGCACTGCAGCGGGCCGACCGGCATGATTTCGTGGATCATGCAGTTATTGTACGGGAGCGCCCCCGAGACGCCGCTAGCAGGCGGCAAAGCACCAGGGTCGTCCAAGATCGAGGGAGCCGCTCATCCCGCGAAAGGCGCTTGCCCATTTCGCCGGGAGGGGTACAGAATAACGCTGGGTGCTGGGGGAGGGTCTGTGGCGAAATACCGTCAACCTGGTTATCAGGATCGCGACGACGATCGCAAGAAGGGAGGCGAGCGCTCGAGTCCAGGTTCGCCATCTCCGCGCCGGGATAACACATTTGGACCGCGCCCGGTTAACATGCCGGGCACGCGCGCGGTGTCACGCTGCGCCCAGTGTGGCACCGTGCTGCAGGGTCTCTCCGCCGATGGCAGATGCCCGAAGTGCGGGTTTGAGCTGCACTCCTGCAAGCAGTGCACCTACTTCGACCCCGGCACCAGATTTGAGTGCATGCAGCCGGTAAAGGAGCGCGTCGCGAAGAAAGATGCGCGCAATACCTGTGAGCTATTTGAGATTCGCGTGACCCGGGAAAAAGAGACTTCTACCCCCGCCAACCTGCGTCCGAACGATGCCCGGGCGGCGTTCGAGAATCTTTTCAAAAAATAGACTTGCGGGTGCCTCGGGCCTCGTCAGATTTCCTATCCGCGCGAATCCTTCCCCACAGAGGACAGTGAATCACATTGGGAACGAACTTCCGGGCTCGAGGTTCAGAGCCGCGTCAGGGCTTTTGCGTGGGCCGCAGCAGGATCTCGCTCATAAAGGACTGTGGCGCCTGGGTCACCAGCATGACTACCGCGTGGGCCACGTCATCCGGTTGCAGCATTTTCTTCGGATCCTTGCCCGTGTGGGGCCCGAGTTCGGTTTGCACCGAACCGGGACAGATCACCGACACGCGAACCTGGTGTTTCCGCAGTTCTTCGGCTACCGAGTAACTCAAGCCATTCAGGCCCCACTTGGAGGCGGCATAGGCCGCGCCGTTGGCCAGAGGGTTTTTTCCCGCCAGTGAGGAGATGTTGATGATATGCCCCGACCGAGCCCGAATCATCATGGGAGCAAATGCGCGAATGCTGTAGTAAACGCCGCGCAGATTAGTGTTCAGGATGCGGTCCCATTCTTCCGGAGGCAATTCGTGCAGTGAGGACTCAAAACCGCCGATTCCGGCGTTGTTGACCAGGATGTCGATGCGGCCGAAAGTGCTTTCGATGCGCGCTGCGGCGTGCTGTACCTGATGCAGAGCGGTAACGTCGCACGGAATGACTTCAGCCTTTCCTCCGCTCTCGGCAATGGAGGTAGCCGTCTCGGTCAGAGTGGATTGCGTGCGGCCACACAAGCCCGTGGCTGCGCCGAGAGCTGCGAGTTGACGGGCGATCGCAGCTCCAATGCCGCGGCCGGCACCGGTGATCACGGCTACTTGCCCTGCCAGAGGTCGTGCAGTTTCCATAGAGAAGATGCTCCGGGATTTGATTATGTCGTGAAGCAGTGGAAGGGATCTCTTCCACCCGTTTCATGGCTGCATCCTAAATGATAATCGCCGGTTTGTCGGAAGTCGTTCCCTTCAGCCGGAGTTCAACGGATGTGCCCATTGGTTGCGTTGTGGCTATTTCCTCTTCTGCTTGCTACTGCCCTCGGGCGCTTCTGCAATAAAACGTTGCACCGTCGCCGGCACGACAAACTCTTTGCCCCTGCGCTCGATAGTCAACCTGCGTTCCTGGCTCGGAGTTCCTCCCAGGGCCGCCCATACCTGTCCCATGGTAGATCCGCGCACGGGGATGTCATTCACGGCAACGAGGTGATCTCCGGCCTGAATACCGCTGACGCAAGGTTTCCCTTCGAGGTCGGCAACTCCGAGCACCGTGTACCGGCCATCGTCCTCAGGCCGCAGCACCAGCCCCACCACATCGAAATCCGGAAATCGCGACGTCCTCCCGATATCGAAATAAACGGAGGAGTGCGCATAGTCCAGTCCCACGCGGTAATTCAGAAGCACGTTCGCTCCCAGCAGTCCCGCAGTCGGCATTCCAGCGCGTTTCTCCATGAAGTCCTGGATTGGCCGGGAAAGCGCGACCACGGGTACCTCCGTCAGGAACAGCGGCCCGAACTGCAGCCGGTCGATGCGCATTACCTTCCACTTCGTTTCCCCATCGCCGCCCCACATATTCGCCGAGCCCACCGCACCCGTCATATGCGGCCACTCGGGATGCGTGGAGGATAATTTGTCGAACACTTCCTCGGATAAGAAGCTGATACTCGAACCAAAATCCAGCCCGAGGTTGTATTTCCTGTTTTCAATCTGGCTCACAACTTCAACAAGCCCGTTGGCGGTGACACGAACTTTCTCGCTTGACCCGCGGAACTGGATGCTTCCCGGCGGTCCAATGGAAAACCGGCGCTCGGGAAAATCAATCAGCACGTCGTAATTCCGCAGGATGGCGGCCGGCAAGTTGATCTCCGCCGAAATTCCCGGCGCCAGCACCGCGGCCGCGCTGACCGGGCGCAAGGGAATTCTGGCTTGTTTTACCTGGCCGAGCGGGATCGCCATCCCCCTCACCAGAATTTCCTTCGGCGGGGGCGATGAGCATTCGTGATCTCCACACGTGACCGTAAGATTCAGCAGGGTCGCGATCCGCCGCGAAAGATAGAGATCAGGATTCCCATTGTCGACCCAGGCATGAACCGTCTCCGACGACCCATCGGGCAGCGGGACATCGACATTAATGATTACCCGATTATGATCAATCGCGGCCGGAACCGTGACCGGCGCCGCCTTCTGCTGCGCCACAGCCCATCCGCCCGTCAAGATCAGAACGCACCCGGCAATCGCACCTCTCATGGAAAAATTGTATCGCGTAGCGGCGGACCCATTGGTCCCCCGGCGGAGCGAAGCGAGCCCGCCAATCTGCCTCAAGACGATCCTGATCCCGAAATCCCTCCTGTATAATCACCAGTTTGTTTCAAGCGGATTTGCGGGAGGGGAATTGTCACAAGCGGAGATCGGCATCATCGGCGGCAGCGGCCTGTACTCCATGCCGGGTCTTACCAAAATGAAGGAAGTCCGCCTGCGGACGCCGTTCGGCGCTCCGTCCGATGCGTACGTCTGCGGGACGCTGGAAGGCCGCAAGGTTGCCTTTCTTGCCCGTCACGGGCGAGGCCACCGCATCCTGCCCAGCGAACTGAATTTCCGCGCCAACATCCACGGCTTCAAACAACTCGGGGTCGAGCGTATTGTTTCCATTTCTGCGGTGGGATCGTTGAAAGAGGAGCACAGGCCGCTGGAGTTCGTCATTCCCGACCAATTTTTCGACCGTACCCGCCATCGCGTGGACACCTTCTTCGGAAATGGCATTGTTGCCCATATTGCATTCGCCGATCCCGTCTGCGGGGAACTGGCGAGGGTGGTCGAATCCGCCTGCAGCAAGGCCGGCGTCGCAGGCAAGCGCGGCGGTACCTATCTCTGCATGGAAGGCCCGCAGTTTTCGACCAAGGCGGAATCGAACGTTTATCGCAACCTGGGGATGGATGTCATCGGCATGACGAACCTCCAGGAAGCCAAACTGGCCCGCGAAGCCGAACTTTGTTACGTGACGGTTGCGATGGTCACCGATTACGACTGCTGGCACCCGCATCATGACTCGGTAACCGTGGACCAGATCGTAGCCGTGTTGGTCAAGAATGCGAAGAATGCCGCTAAAGTCGTCCGCCAGACGGTGAGGGACATGCCCCGGGACCGGTCCTGCAAATGCGGGTCCGCGCTAGCCCATGCGATCCTGACCGATCGACGTAAGATCCCCGCTGCGACCAAAAATAAGTTAAAGCTGATTATCGGGAAATACCTGCAATCGAAATCAAATTAAAGGATTGTGCTTCGCGCCCTCGTTCTTTCTTCGTGACCCGCTTCGGCACACGGAACGGACCCTGGCCGAAACTGAAAACGCATGAGCATACTTGTGGTCGGTTCTGTAGCCTACGATGACGTCACCTCGCCCTCCGGCAGCGTAAAGAACATTCTGGGAGGCGCTGCCACCTATTTCTCTCTCGCAGCCAGCTACTTCACGAAGGTCCGGGTAGTCGGAGTCGTGGGCGAAGACTTCGGCCCCGAACAGGAGAAAGTTTTTCAGCAACATGGGATCGACACGCGCGGGCTCGAGCGCGCCAAAGGGAAGACCTTCCGCTGGGGCGGATCGTACGTCGATAATCTCAACGAAGCCAAAACGGACTATACCGATCTCAACGTATTCGAGACATTCCAGCCCCGTATTCCCAAAGAATACGAAGACACTGATTTCCTGTTCCTGGCCAACATCCAGCCAACGCTGCAGGCGGACGTGCGCCGGCACATGAACTATGTACGGCTCACCGGCTGTGACACGATGAACTATTGGATCAACCGCACTCCCAAGGAACTGGCCGAAACCCTCAAACTGGTCGACGTGCTGCTGATTAATGACACCGAAGCCAAGATGCTGGCGCATGAAACAAACCTTCCGCGGGCCGCGCAGAAAGTCATCGCCATGGGGCCGAAAGCACTGGTGATCAAGCACGGCGAATACGGCGCGACTATTTTCTTCCGCGAAGGCGCATTCGGCATCGGACGCCATCCCTTCCGCGCCCCCGCTCTTCCCATTGAGGAAGTCAAAGATCCCACCGGCGCGGGAGATTCCTTCGCCGGAGGCTTTATGGGCTACGTTGCTTCTCAAGCAGAGTTGAACCGTGAGGTCCTCAAGCGCGCCCTGTTCTACGGAGGAGTGATGGGATCGTTTGCGGTCGAGCGCTTCGGCACGGAGCGCCTGCAGTCCCTGACCCGGGAGGAGATCGAAGGGCGCTTTCAGATTTTCCGGGAACTGACGCACCTGGAGTAGTGACGGAGGTGCCTCGCCGATGGGTGTTAGGTGGTAGGCTTCGGGTCTTGGGTTTTGGGTCTCAGGTCTTGGGTGTTGGGAACAACCCAGAGGTGTGAGCCCAATGCCTAACACCCAAGACCCAAGACCCGATCCCTGCAGCAATGCCGAAACCTTCCCAAGCCGCGCGGCCCGCATTGCCCGGCGCTTCCGACATTAATTTGCTCGCGTGGCTGGCCACTTGTATTTCTGTATTCGCCTTCCTGTTCTTTTATCGCCGGGGCGAAATACTCCTGTACGGCGATGCGATTGCCCACATCAACATAGCGCGCCGCGTCTTCGATTCCAGAACACCCGGCCTGTTGCAACTGGGCACCGTTTGGCTTCCGCTGCCCCATCTTCTGATGATCCCGTTCATAATCTCCACCGCAATGTGGCGCAGCGGCGCGGGTGGCTCCATCCCGTCGATGGCGGGATACGTCTTTGCTGTCGTTGGAGTCTTTCGCCTGACTCGAACGAGCTTGACGGATAACGCGGAAGACCGCCACACCCGCATTGCCGCATGGATCGCCGCGGTTATTTTCGCCGCCAATCCCAACCTGATCTACATGCAGTCCACCGCGATGGGAGAGACCGTATACCTCGCATTCTTCGTCTGGGCGGTAGTTTTTTTTGCGGACTGGATTCGGGGTTCGAATTCCCTGACCAAATGCGCCCTGTGCATCGCGGCCGCATCCCTGACCCGCTACGACGGATGGTTCCTAACCGCAACCATGACAATTGCAGTCCTCGCAATCTCAGTTCGCCTGCGTAGAAGGCGCCCCTTCAGCGACCAGAACCGTGTAGGAGCAGTGGTGGAGGCCGACCAAAACCGCGGAAGAACAATCACCGAAGACAGGAAGAGCCGTGGAAGAGCGCCCCTTCAGGGCCGCGTTAGAGACAACTCAACGAGAGGGGCTTTGGAGCCCGTGAAATTCGTCCTGATCGTGGCCGCCGCGCCCGCCCTCTGGCTCGCCTACAACGGAATCGTGTACCGCAACCCGCTGGAATTCGCCAACGGTCCCTACTCCGCCAAAGCAATCGAAAGCAGGACTCAGAGCGCCGGCAATCCCGGACATCCGGGCAGCGATCATCCCGCAATCGCCGCCCTTTACTTCCTGAAGTCCGCGGAAAATAACGTCGCACAACCGGAATGGCTGCAGCGCACGTGGATGTTTGGAGGAATCGCAGCGGTGCTGGTCATCACACTTCGCTTCCGTCGCGCACTCCCGTTATTGTTTTTGCTGGTCCCGATCCCTTTCTATGCGCTGTCGATTGCCTACGGCGGCGTGCCCATCTTCATTCCCAACTGGTGGCCGTATACCCATTACAATGCGCGTTACGGATTGCAGTTACTGCCGGCCTTGGCAATTGCGATCGCTTTCCTGACTTATCTCGCCGTGCGTGCAGAAGCGCTCCCCGCCCGAGTACGGCTGGGAATTGTGCTTCCAGGCCTGGTCCTGGTAGGCGTGAGCTATGCATCGATCTGGGGAACGGATCCCGTCTGCCTCAAGGAGGCGCAGGTCAACATGCGGACGCGCAATCAACTGCAGGTCGAAGTCGCCCGCTGGCTGGAGAAGCTTCCGCCTGACTCGACCATTCTGATGTACCTGGGCGACCAGGTCGGAGCCCTGGAGCGTGCCGCCGTTCCCCTGAAGCGCAGCATCAACGAAGGAAACCATCGCGTCTGGAAGCAGCCGGCCGACCGCGAGGGGCTGTGGGAACGCGCCCTCGCCGATCCCGCGAAATATGCCGATTACGTTCTCGCCTTCGATGGCGATCCCGTGTGGCAGGCCGTGCACGACAGGCGGCTGCACGAACTGGTCGAACTGCACGTCAGCGGACAGCCTCGCGCCGTGCTTTATGCCGCGAGGTAATCATCGCGGTAAACGCAGGCGCGCGTCCTCCGGGTGATAAAATTCGCCCATCCGTCAATTTTTCGAAGGCGCAATCCTCTATGAACTGGGACCATTTCGCCGACCTGATTCGCCGGGAGATGGCGAGCGGCATCGTCAGCAGTTCGATCGTGCGCCTTTTGATGGCAGCGGTTCTGGGCGGATTAATCGGCCTCGAACGTGAATGGAAGCATCGCGCCGCGGGCCTGCGCACCAACATGTTCATCTGCTTCGGCGCCGCCATGTTTACTTTGCTATCGCAGCGCCTGGCCGGAATTCCTTCCGATGCCGCCCGCATTGCCGCCCAGATCATCCCGGGTATCGGCTTCATCGGCGCCGGTTCGATCATCCACAACCGCGGGCTTACGACCGGCCTGACTTCTGCCGCCACCATCTTCGTCGTAGCATCGATTGGGATGGCAGCCGGGGGCGGCCTCTACATGACTGCGATGTTTGCCACGGCCCTGGTGCTGCTGACGCTTTTTGCCCTGGGCCACATCGAAGAGACATTCAATCTCAAGTTGCTCACCTCGAGCTATGAAGTGACTGGCGCGACGGTCGAGCAGGTCAGTGGCGAGGTAAACCGTATTCTGGAGTCGCAGCATAGACTCATGCAAAATGTCAGCGCCGCGGCCACCCCTCAACATGTCCGCCTGCAGTTCGACGTGGAAGGCTGCAATCGTGATCAGAAGGAACTGTTCCGGCAGCTGAAGGCGTCCACCATCTTCGGCAGCGTCACGTCTCTGGGAAGAGTGGAGCGCGAGTGATCCCGGGCATTCGCAGCCTGCCGTTTGTCAAAGCCAGCGCTTGCGGGAACGATTTTTTATTGATCGATGCCGCGCTGGTTGTCGCGCCGGACAGGGCCCCTGTCACCCGGCGAATTTGCGACCGGCACGAGGGAGTGGGCGCGGATGGAGTCGAGTGGATGCTGGCGCACGAAAGGGCCGACATCGAAATTCAGCTCATCAATGCCGACGGGTCCGCGGCAGAAATCTCCGGCAACGGCACGCGGTGCGCCGCCGCCTACCTGTTCTCGGAGCTGGGAAATGAGCAGATTACGATTCAAACCGGCGCGGGCCCGAAGATATGCGTTCTCATGAGTCGCAGCGACGGGGAGTACGAATTCGAGATGGCGATGGGCGCGGCGCAGGCAGGGAAGGAACTGGCCTTGAAAACGGAGCAAGGCGAGTTACGCGGGATTCCTGTATCGACGGGCAATCCCCACTTTGTAATCTTCGTGGACGATTTTCCTCGAGACTGGCAGGCCCAGGCCGCCGAGATTCAGCGATCGGCTTACTTTAAGCAGGGAGTCAACGTGGAGTTCGTGAAAGTCGAGTCTAAGCACGGCGTGCGGGCTAGATTCTTCGAGCGCGGAGCGGGAGAGACGCGATCCTCGGGCACCGGATCCTGCGCGTCGGCAGTGGCCGCCATATGCGCCGGCCGCGCCGAAACTCCCGTCCAAGTGCACGCTCCCGGCGGCACCCAGACCGTGCGGCGTGAGGGCGACCAGCTTTTTCTCCGCGGCCCGGCACGCCTACTGTGTCGTGGAGAATTCTTCCTCACCTGAATGCGCGCGCATCATGCCGATCGCCACCCGCAAACTCGTTAAGCCGCCCGCCCTCCGACCCGGAGACACTGTAGGCATCGTTGCACCCGCCAGCAACGTGAAGCAATCGGATCTCGAAGCCGGATGCCAGGCCTTGAGCCACTGCGGATACAAGCCCTTCTATCTCGATTCCATCTTCGAGCGCGATCTCTATTTCGCGGGATCCGCCACCCGCCGCGCTCGCGAGTTGGAGGAGATGTTTGAACGCGAGGAGGTCCGCGCCATCCTGTGCGCCCGCGGCGGCTACGGCGCAAACTATCTTCTGAAAGAAATTGACCTGAAGAAAATTACCAGCCATCCCAAGATATTCCTGGGCTACAGCGACATCACCAGCCTCCTCACGCACATTCTTGATGCCGGTCTCGTCAGCTTTCACGGGCCCATGGTGGCGAAGGACTGGTCCCACGCGAACGGAGTCGATCTGGAATCTTTTACGGCCGCCCTCACGCAAACGAGCGCGTGGAACGTTCCCCTGGACGGCGTGATCGCGCTGGCCGAGGGAGAGGCCGAAGGCACTCTGTACGGCGGTTGTCTCTCCATACTCGTCGCGTCGCTGGGTACGCCGTATGAGATCAGGACTGAAGGCACGATCCTGTTCCTGGAAGATCTGGCGGCCAAGCCATATCAAATCGACCGCATGCTGATGCAACTGAAACTGGCAGGCAAGCTGGAAAAGGTTCGCGGCCTGGTCTTCGGCGAAATGCTCGACTGCATCCAGGCTCCCAATCAGGACTACACCTTGCCGGAAGTCATCACGCGTATCGTCGGCGAACTGGGCATTCCGGTGGCCTACGGCCTGAAGTCAGGTCACGTAACCTCGAACAATATCACCCTCCCCCTGGGCGTCAGAGCGAAGCTGCAAGCAGAGAAACAGAACGTAAGTTTGAGAGTCCTGGAGTCCGCCGTCACGTGAGCAGAGGGGCGCCTTCGCGTGCTCCGGGGTTGAATCTTAAAAGTTATGAAAGAGCAAAAACACATCCACCTGATCGGGATTTGCGGCACGGCGATGGCGTCCCTTGCCGGAATGCTCAAGCAGCGAGGCTTTCGGGTGACCGGCTCCGATGCCGCGGCCTATCCCCCGATGTCGGATTTTCTGCGCGAACTAGGCATCCCCGTAGCGCAACCGTTCGACCCGAACAACCTGCAACCCAAGCCGGACCTGGTGGTGATCGGCAATGCGATGTCGCGGGGCAACGTGGAACTCGAATCTGTGCTCGACCAGCGAATCCCGTTCTGCTCGCTGCCCCAACTGCTCCACGACGAATTTCTCACAGGCAAGGAAGTCCTGGTCGTAGCCGGGACCCACGGCAAGACGACAACCACCTCCATGCTTGCCTGGATCTTTCACTCGTCCGGGCTGGATCCGTCTTTCCTCATTGGCGGCATCGCAGAAAATTTTGGTTCCAGCTTCCGGCTGGGGGAGGGCAAGCACTTCATCCTCGAGGGCGACGAGTACGACACCGCATTCTTCGACAAGGGGCCGAAGTTTCTTCACTACTTCCCGGACGCGATCATCCTTACGTCAGTGGAGTTCGATCACGCCGATATCTACAAGGATCTGGATGCGGTGGAAACCGCATTCAAGCGCCTGGTGAACCTGATTCCACGCCGCGGACTCATCCTCGCCTTTGACGGCGCCGCGGGCGGGCACGCCGAGAGTTCCAGCCTCGAGCGCTGCGTTGCCAAGGCTTTCTGCCCCGTGGAGCGCTACGGGGCCGCCCCCCGCGCCCACTGGAAAGTAACCAACCTTCATCTTGATCCTGCGGGCACGCGGTGGACAGTCGAGCGCAATGGCGAACGCTGGGCGGAATTCGAGTTCGCGCTTGCCGGCGAGTACAACGTATGGAATGCCACCGCTGCCGCGGCCATGGCAAGCTTCTGCGGCATTTCAAAGGAACATATTGCGGCAGCTCTGAACACTTTCAAAAGCGTGAAGCGGCGCCTGGAAGTGAAAGCGCAGGTCAACGGCATCACCGTGATTGACGATTTCGCCCATCACCCTACGGCGATTGCGGGCACATTAAAAGCGCTGCGCGCCCGCTACCCCGGATCGCGGCTGTGGGCTATTCTCGAACCCCGCTCCAACACGCTGCGGCGGCGAGTGCTGCAAGATGATCTGGCCCGCAGCCTGGCCCAGGCCGATGAAATCGTAGTCGCCAATGTGTTCCGTTCGGAGGCAGTGCCCGAGAACGAGCGTCTCGAACTCCCGGCCCTGGCCGCGCAGATTGAGCAGAATGGCCGGCCGGCGCGGCTTCTTGCCGATGCCGACGCCATCGTGCAAACCATCGTTCCCGAACTCCGCAGCGGCGATGTCGTCGCCATTCTCTCCAATGGCGGCTTCGGCGGCATCTATGAGAAACTTCCCGCGCGCCTCAAGCAGTTGGCGGAAAAACGATGAACTCGTTCCTGCGCGCCTGGGTTTTCGTAGTGCTGGCGGAATGTGTAACACACGCTACCCCTGGTCTGGTCGCGCCTGGGAGAGGCGGGGACCTGCCTGCCGCGGTCACCTACACGATCTCCCTAGCCAATCGCGAACAGCATCTGGCGCGCGTACAGATCATCCTGCCCTCCGGGCACCCGGTTCGCGAGCTTCAACTCCCCGTCTGGAACGCCCTCTACCAGATTCGCGACTTCTCCCAGTATGTGAACTGGATTCGCGCCCAGGACCGCGCTGGAACCGCGCTTGCTATGCGAGAACTGGACAAGAGCCGCTGGCAAATCGAAGGGGCGGCTAACGGCGCGGTTGTGGAATACGAAATCTTTCTGGATTCGCCGGGGCCGTTCGGAGCTCAGTTGAATTCCCACCACGCCTTCCTGAACCTTGCCCAGGTTCTGATGTATCCCGTGGACGCGCGCAATTCTCAACTGACCTTGCATTTCAGCCACGTGCCCAAGGACTGGCATATCGCGACCCCGCTGCGGGCCGGAGACGATGCCTATATCGCCGAAAACTATGATCGTCTTGTAGACTCGCCGGTGGAAATCGGCGCCTTCCAGGAGATTGATTTTGAGCAGTCCGGCGGCCATTTCCGCGTCATCGTCGACGCCGATCGCGACGACTATAACCCGGAGCAGCTCAAAGACTCGCTTCAGAAGATTGTCGCCGCTGCCATTACCTGGATGAACGACCGGCCCTTCGATGCTTACACGTTCTTCTATCATTTCCCGCGGGGTCCGGCCGGAGGCGGCATGGAGCACGCCTATTCCACCGCCATCGAGGTCAACGCGGCTACCATCAAGCAGAATCTGTATCCCGTCAACTCGGTTACGGCTCACGAATTCTTCCATCTCTGGAACGTGAAGCGCATCCGCCCGCGTACTCTCGAGCCCATCGATTACACCAAGGAAAATTACACTCGCGCCCTGTGGTTCAGCGAGGGCGTGACCAGCACGGTGGAGAATGTAATCCAGTTCCGGGCCGGACTGATCGACGAAAAGCAATTTCTCTCGAATATTGGCGGGGAAATCACCGAACTCGAAGACCGTCCCGCCCACCTGACCCAGTCCGCCGAGGAATCCAGCCTGGACGCCTGGCTCGAAGCCTTCAACTACTACCGCCGTCCCGAGCGCAGCATCTCCTACTACAACAAAGGAGAATTGCTGGGCATCCTGCTCGACCTCGCGGTCCGCGAGCAAAGCCATGGCCAGGCCTCCCTCCGTGAAGTGATGCAATGGATGAACCGCAATTACGCGCAGAAGGGGCGCTTCTTTGACGACTCGCAAGGCGTGCGCGAAGCCGCCGAGGCCATCTCCCATGCCGACCTGCTGAACTTTTTCAAGCGGTACGTTTCGGGAACCGAAAACATTCCCTGGAACGATTTCTTCCGCTCCGTGGGCTTGCGGGTTGAGGCTGTCACTATGAGCGTGCCGGACCCGGGCTTCAACGCCTCGCGGAATTTCGACGGCCCCGTGGCAGTCGCTTCAGTAGCGCCCGGCAGTGAAGCCGAGCAACAGGGCTTGCGCGTGGGCGACATCATCCTCGAATTCCAGGGCAAACCAGCGGCGGAAGACTTTCAGCAGCAGATGTCCCGCCTCACTCCCGGCGAAATGTTATCGCTCAAAGTTCGCTCGCGCCTGCGGGGCGAGCACGAATTGAAGTGGAAGGCAGGTTCCCGGGAGGAAACTTTGTATCGCTTGAAGGATCTCGATCAGGTTTCACCCGGGCAGCGGGCCCGCCGCGCCGCGTGGCTCAAAGGCGAAGCCGAAGCGCCAGGAGTTTCCCCCCAGTGATTCACACCACCATGATGCTGGCCTTCTGGATTCTGGCCGCTCCCGTGGCGGCGGTTATCGGGTTTCCCGCGGCCTTCCTCACGGGCAACATCCGCCTACTCTATGCATTGTTCATGTGGGGAGCGCGCGCGGGCATCTGGGTCGCCGGAGTCCGCGTCGAAGCCGTTGGCCTGGAGCGCTTCGACCACTCCCGCAGCTACATATTCATGACCAACCATGTTTCCAATCTCGACCCGCCGATTCAGATTCCGTTGATCCCGCGTCAAACTTCGATCATGGTCAAGCAGGAACTGTTTAGGGTGCCCATCCTGGGCCAGGCCATGCGCATGGGATCGCTGGTTCCGGTAGATCGGGCTAACCGCGACGCCGGTATTCAAGCCGTGAACGACGCCAAGGCCGTGGTCGCGAAGGGACTACCGATGACAATTTACGTGGAAGGGAAGCGCTCCTTCGACGGCAAGCTGCTTCCTTTCAAGAAGGGGCCATTCTATCTGGCCATGGAGTGCGCAGTTCCGGTCGTTCCAATGACTATTGTAGGCACGCACCGCGCTATGCCAAAGGGCCGTTACTCCATCAAGCCCGGCAAGGTAACCGTCATCTTCCATCAGCCCATCGATCCCAAGGATTTCGGTTCGCGCGAATGCCTGATGGAAAAGGTCCGTGCCGCCATTGAGAGCGGCTTACCGCCGGAATACCGCCAGGGAACGGCCGCGTGAGAAGCGGACGTCAGCCAGGATCTGCAAGCGGCGCCTGAGCCTCTGCGGCCTAATGCGTCTGCGGATGGCGATATCAGAATTACGGCTGCGAGCTTCGTGTCTTGTCCGTGTAGAAGCTATAAGTGTAGGCCCATTGGAATTGGCTTCCCGTGGGAACGTTGATGTCAACGTACGGTTCAGGGGCCACCACGGTTCGCACCGCCCAGACTCCCAAGCTGGCCAGCGGCAGCGCACCGCGAATCAGTACGCCGGCACCCGAATTCGTGTTTTCAATCCTGATCTGGTAGTCATCTGCGGTCGTTCCAAACCCTGTGAACTCGCTGTAAAACGTATCGCTGCCCCGCAGTTCTTTCGGGAACACCAACTCCTTGCCGCGGATCTGACCTAGCCCGCCCATATCCTGGGTTGGACGTGGAGTAAATGGGAAGCTCATCACAATCGCTGGTCCGGTATTCTGATGATCGATGCTGAAGAAATTGTGGTCGTAAACCCGGGTTGCGATCGCCTTCTTGCCAGTGTTAACCAGCGTGTGCTCAATCATCATCATCGGTTCGTCCTTCATGAGACGAATCGTCTTTACGTAGCGGTAGGCATATCCCGACCCGCAATGTAATTCCTGGGAAAACCGAATCCAACCCGGCCCCGCTTTGATGTCGCGCTTCCCGCCGCTCACAATTGTGTAGTTGGTGTAAGAGCTGTAAGGCTTATTGTCGGCCTTGCGCAGAGATCCCACTCCGATCTTGCAGAACGTTTCGCCCGGCTTGGCCTCCGAATATCCCAGCGCCGCCCCATCCGCCCCGATGAACTCATCGACGGGCCCACTGGCCGCGCTATTGATCCCCGCCACAATGGGATCGCCAATCGCCACATCCTCTACCGAGGGATCGAACTTCTCGAAGAATGGCCCGAAATAGCTATGCCCGTTGTATTCCAGGCTGCCGATCACGCCGGCCCAGTCGAATCGAGTTCCTCGATAGAAGCCCTTCCGGGCATCGGGCAAGAGTATCTTGAGCCGCAGCGCGCGATTGGAGATTTCCCTCTCCGGGTAAGCACCCGGCGCGTAGGTCTGCGCCATCAGGGTACCGGCGATCATCGCTGATCCCAGCATGAATACCATCCGTTGGATCGTTGTCATGGCCTCCGCTTGGCAGGTCTACTTCTTCTGCGCCTGCGCCTACGCAGGAATCGTACACCTTCGTAAGCAATGCATAACGCTGCATACTATAACCGCGGCCCAAACAATTCGGACGCGCACCATATTGGATAGCAGCTACAGCAAAACCTGTACGCAGGATTTAGTACACAGAGGTTTATTCCAAAAGCGTGAAATTTTGGCGCCGGGCGCGCGCTTTTCTTGCCAGCATTCCGAAGCTCCATGCCGGCGCAAGCTACAGCGCTGGCAAGAGTTACTTGAGCGTCGTTGCTTGTGGCTCTCCACTTGCATGAGTGGTTGTGTCCAATCAGTTACTCGCCGCTGGTAAAGGAGTCCGATCATGAAACGCTCTCTCTTTGACGCTCCGAGTAAAGCAGGCGCTGTCTGTGTTATTTGCGGCGACCCCGTCGCTCTCGAAAGCAGTAAAACCGACGAGCACGGACGCGCCGTCCACGAGGACTGCTACGTCAATATCACAATCGCGCTTCTGGCCGCCCAGCAGGAAGCCGTTCGACTTTCTTGCATGTCCGCCGATCGTCTGCTGCGACTGCAGCCCATCAGCGCCGGAATGTATCCGCTCGCGCTGGACGGGCTTCATTTCGCCGCCAAGATGGAATGAATAGCCGCTGACGCTCATTCCCCCCCGTCACGCGAAGGCGGCCCAGATTTCTTGGAAGTCTTGGCACGCAGCATGCGCACAAGCTCCGGCAAGCGGGGCAGAATGGCCGAATATTTCAGCCACGCCCGGTGATCTACGGCGGGAGATCCACTTACCAACGCCCCGGGCGCGATATCCGCCGCTACACCCGTTTGGGGCGTGACGATTGCGTTATCCCCCACGGTGCAGTGTCCTACGACCCCCACCTGACCGGTAAGAATCACGCGGTTGCCGATCACGGTTGACCCAGCCAGGCCCACTTGAGCGCACAACAGCGCATCTTCTCCTACGTGCGTCCCGTGCCCGACCTGTACCAGGTTATCGACCTTCACCCCGCGCCCGATCCGGGTCTCGCCTACGCTTGCCCGGTCAATGCAGGAATTGGCCTGGACCTCGACCTCATCCCCAATGACCACAGGGCTGGGCTGAGGAATTTTGTGCCAGTGCCCCTCCGGGGTCTTGGCGAATCCGAACCCATCACTCCCGATCACGACTCCATTCTGCAAAAGGACGTTGTCGCCGATCCGGCTGTTCTCGCGAACCACAGAATGGGCATGCGCAAAAAAGTGATTCCCGATCCGGGCCCCCGGATAAATCACCACATGGGCCAGCAACACTGCATTTGCGCCAATTACAGCCTTCTCTCCAATCACCACATACGGGCCGATGTGAGCCCCCTCGCCAATGCGCGCTGTCGCATCGATTACCGCCGTCGGATGGACACCCGGCGCGTATCTTCGGGGGGGATGAAATAACTCCAGCGCCCGCGCAAATGACAGATACGGATCTTTCACCCGCAGCATCGCCGCCGGAATGGCAGGGAAGTCCTCCGCCAGAATGACGGCTGAAGCCTTCGTCGTTCGCGCCGCCTGTGCGTATTTCGGATTCGACACAAACGTCAACTCTCCGGCCCCCGCCTCTTCCACCCCGTTCAGGCCTTTGATTTCGATATCGGAGGACGAATTTTCCACCCGAGCATGCAGTGCGGCAGCAATCGCAGAAAGTTTCATAAGTGTATAGACAGCCCAATGAATCGTATACCATGCGCGGCCGGCGCCTTCTACGCAGTGGATTCGGAGGCGTGGGACGCTCGTTCCGCGGCCGGGTCTGGTAATTTAGTTCGCAATGTTCAAGGGAACTGCCATTCTCGCCCTGCTGCCGGCGCTCTGCACCTTGGGTGTAAGCAGGTTGTCCGCCCAGAGCATCATCGTAGAGGGCACGGTACGAGACCGCACCGGGGCAGCGATCCTGAATGCGTCAGTCACTCTGGAGGCGTCGTCGTATAAAGCCGCCGCTACAACCGACTCCAAGGGACACTTTATTTTCCTTTCCATCCCCGCGACGGCGGGATCGCTGGAGGTTGACAGCCCGGGATTCACGGCGGCCCGCCAATCCTGGACCGCGGACTCCATGGAGCACGCGGACCTCGAGATTGTCCTGCAACCCGCGTCGGCCAGCGAACAGGTTACAGTCTCCGCAGCCCGCACCGAGGTCCGTCTTGCGGAAACTCCGGGCAGCACGGTCCTGCTCTCGCAGCAGGACGTGGCTGCTAGTCCCGCTCTGCGCGTCGATGACCTCCTCCGCCAGGTACCCGGCTTTTCGCTGTTTCGCCGCTCCGGCAGCCGCACCGCCAATGCCTCCAATCAGGGCGTTTCGCTGCGAGGTCTCGGAGGCACGGCCGCCAGCCGCGCCCTGGTTCTCGAGGACGGCTTCCCCCTGGTCGACGCCTTCGGGGGTTGGGTCTACTGGGATCGAATCCCGCGCGAGTCGATCGCCTCTGTCGAAGTCTTCCGGGGAGGCGCATCGAATCTGTATGGCAGTGACGCCCTCGGCGGAGTCGTGCAATTCATGTCCCGGCAACCGCAGAGCCCTGCCCTGAGTGTCGAAACCTCTTACGGCAACGAGCAGACTCCCGATCTCTCCTTATGGACTGGAACCCGCCTGGGCAGGTGGGATGTCTCGCTCGCATCGGAACTCTTCCGCACCGGCGGCTTCATTCTGGTTCCGGCATCGCAGCGCGGGGCAGTCGATACTCCTGCCAACTCGAAAGACGCCTCGCTGGAATTAACGTTGGGCCATCAAGTCGGGCAGAAAGGCCGGATCTTCGTCCGGGGAAATTTCTACACCGAATTCCGCCACAACGGCACTCCCGTCCAGACCAACGACACGCGAATGGGCGAGGGCGCTGCCGGCTATGACCAGCAGTTCGGCAACGATTCGCTGACCTTCCGCGCCTATGGCCAGGTGCAGGGCTACGATCAGCGTTTCTCCTCCATTGCTCCCGATCGCAACAGCGAATCCCTCACCAACCTGCAGCACGTCCCCGAGCAGGTTGTGGGAGGCGCAACGCAGTGGACGCATCTTTTCGGAAAGCATCAGACGATGATCGCGGGCGCCGACTTAATGGAAGTAATGGGCGCCAGCGATGAGCAACTTTTCACCGCCGGCACCCACACCCGCAACAATGCAGCCGGCGGACGGCAGCGCATTTTTGGAATCTTCGGGGAAGATCTGGTTCGCTGGGATCACTGGACAGTCATCCTTGCCGCCCGGGTCGATGACTGGAACAACTTCCACGCCAGTTCTATCTGCACGCCGGTGGCAGGCGCTTGCACCACGCCAGGCGGGTTTTATCCCGCTCGCAGTGACTTCGCTTTCAGTCCTCGCCTATCCGTCCTGAGGACCCTCAGTAAGAATTACTCCGCCACGGCTTCAATCTATCGTGCGTTCCGGGCGCCCACATTGAACGAACTCTACCGCAGCTTCCGCCTCGCCAATGTCCTGACCTTAAACAATCCCTATTTGAGCGCGGAGCGGCTGACCGGAGCCGAAGCGGGGCTGAACGTCGCCGCGCTGGACCGCAAGCTCGATCTGCGCGCGACTTTCTTCTGGAGCGACATCGTCGACCCGGTCGAGAACGTCACGATCGATCCAACCTCCTCACCCGTTCTGCGGCAGAAACAGAATGTGGGGCGCATTCGCTCCCGCGGGGTCGAACTCGACGGCGCGGTCCATCTCACTCTCGACCTCCAGATCTCCGCCGGCTACCAGTTCACGGGCGCGAAAGTAGTCAACTACACTGTCCCAGCGGGCGAAGTCTCTTTGCTGGGAAATCGAGTCGCCCAGGTTCCGCAGAATGTGTTCACGTGGGAAGCCCGTTACTGGAATCCTTCCCGCCTGCTGCTGAGCCTGCAGGGCCGCTTCATCGGCAATCAGTTTGACGACGACCAGAACCGCTATCCCTTGGGTCGCGCCTATAGCATGGACCTGCAGATCGGGCGAAATCTCACGCGCAACCTGGAGGTTTTCGCCGCTGCCGAAAATATCCTGAACCAGCGCTATAACGTCGCCAATACGCCGTTCAACGGCGTCTCCCTGCTCAATCTCGGCCCGCCCATTCTCTATCGAATCGGCATGCGCCTGGATTTTCCTCCAGAAAGGCCATGAACCTTGTCCCGCGAAGGAGTGCCGATGCGGCTGGATGTCGAACATCCTGAAACCGGACCTGCCGAGCGCGACTTCTACCGCCCCCGCTTTCGAGTAAAGTGCTTTCTACGCGCAGACCGCTGGTTCAATCGTCTGGTCAACTTAGAAAGAGCTTTGCATAAGGGATTCTGGCTCGGGTGCCTGAGTCCCGACGACTTTAACGTCATCACCGCAGAAGCGTACAAGACCTCGCAACATCTGGCATCTGCGGAGCACATCCAGAGCGGGCTCCTGGATTGGGAGTCTTGTCTTGTGGGCCGCCACTTCCCTAAGGGATCACGCATTCTGGTGGCGGCGGCCGGCGCAGGCCGTGAGGTTCTGGCGCTCCGAAAGGCGGGCTTCAGCGCTGAAGGCTTTGAATGTAACCTGCGCCTGTTGAGCGCCGCGCAGAAAGCTTTTGAAGAGGCGCGGGAATCGAGTTTCGTCGCCTTTTGCCCGCCTGACACGGTTCCTCCCGGCCCGCAGATCTATGATGGCCTGCTCGTCGGTTGGGGCGGATATACCCACATTCCTGCAAGGGTGAGGAGGATAGCATTTCTTCGAGCTCTGCGCCTGCGTGCCTTGCCGCAAGCGCCCATTATGCTCTCATTCTTCACGCGAGACGGGTATTCGCGGTACGACGCGATCAGTTATCACACTGCGAAGGTGTTTCGCATTCTTTCTCGCGCAGGAGGGGAAGCGCTGGAGCCCGGAGACGATCTGGACTGGAGCCAATACGTGCACCGGTTCTTGCCCAGTGAAGTTGAACAAGAGCTAAAAACGGCGGGATTTCGAATCGTTCACTACAAGGAAGAGGGCGGCGCCGGGCAAGCAGTTGCCATCGCTGAGTGATTTTACGTTCTGCTCTGAACGGTGCGTGTTTCCTGAGGTAAAGTTCCGGTGGATTCCGGCAGGTGTGTATTAGAAGCGGGACCATCCTCCCCCGAGAAGGCCCCGCTTCAAGAGCCGCTTGACTTTCTAAAACGACCTCTCAAGCACAATGTAAAGCTACAGCTGGGCATCGTAAATCGTACGAAAGTGCCACGGCATAGCCCTTAAGAGCTGCACGCGCATACTTTACGCTTGAGAGCTGGCTGCTGAGCGCCCGCGCCCTACTGATCAAACAGCTGCACTTGCCGTTGATCCTGGGCCGCCCGCTTCCTCCGCGTCGCTCCAATCACTGCAAGGACCGTCAACGACTCCAGGGCCGTCCGCGGCACAAAGATCCGTTGCGTATTCGACCTCTGGTCGGGCGGATTCACCAGGAATCCCTCGGGCATACTCTGGGTCAAATCCGCCGGCATTAACCCCTCCAGGACCTCGCTGTCCTTAAACCGCAACCGCACCCACAAACCCTCGGCTCGCGGACGCGAAGTGAAGGTCTTGCGGGTCAGCGATTCCGAGTCTCCAAACTCGCGCACAAAATAAACTCCCTTGATCTCCCGCAGTGCGATGGCGATGACCGTGCCCGACGTATTGAGAACTTCGATCTTGCCCTCGTTCACGAAATTGGCCGGAGACACATATCCCGAGACAGAATCCCGGTCCATCTTCCGGACGATCACTTTTTTGTGGGTAGACGGCATAAGTGAGGACGTCGGATCTCGGAACTGCGCGCTAGCGCCATAACATGAGCCGGCAAAAGAAAGCGAAGACCAGGCTCCAACTCAGATTCTTCTCGTTTATCGAGCCCAGTCCGGTCCGGATCCGAGGCGTCAAGTCTGGCCTCAGGATTCTCGCACTATTCTCGCCCAAACTCACAGAATCCGCCTTGGCAGTAGCCAAATCGTAAACGTTGTGTTATTTTCTTGAGCTTGCCGGAGAGTACTGCTTCGTCTAAGTCTAATGTACTTAGCCACTTGCATTCCGTGGCTCGGCCCTGGCTCCAGCGGTCGCTTTGGGCTGTGGAAATCCTGTGGAAAGTACGGCTCGCCGGCCTGGCATTCCCGGCCCGGCAAGTCGCCTAACGCGAATGGCTGATTACATTTACACGATGGAAATCCGGTTGACGCCGGACCAACTGAAAGGCGTCGGCCTGGTCCAGGATGTTGCCCGCGCGGCCGGCATGAATCTTTACCTCACCGGCGGCGCCATTCGTGACATTATCAGCGGATTCACCATCCGCGATCTGGATTTCACCGTCCAGGGCAATCCCCTCAAACTGCAAAAGGATTTCGAAAAAGCAGGAGCCAGAATCACCGCGGTCGAGGAAGACATCCGCACCATTTTCCTGGCTCTGCCGGGGAATGCGCGCGCTGAAGTCAGCATGGCGCGCACCGAACGTTTCGAGAAAACCGGCAAGCCTCCCATCGTCATGCCGGCTACCATTCACGACGACCTTCGCCGGCGGGACTTCAGCATCAACGCCATGGCGCTGTCGCTCAATGAAGGATCGCGCGGCCTGCTGCTCGATCCCTTCAACGGCGTGGCCGACATCGAAGCCAAGCTCATCCGCATCCTGCACAACTATTCCTTCCTGGAAGATCCTTCGCGCCTGATTCGAGCCACGCGCTTTGCGGCGCGGTTTCACTGGGCGCTGGAAGAGCGCACCCAGGCCCGGTACGACGCCGCCAAGGAAGGTAAGTACATCGACCATATCCTGCGCTCTTCCATCGGCCACGAGATCGCGGCCCTGGCCCACGAGGACGATCCGCTCAACGTCGTCAAAATGTTGGAGAAGGAAGGCTGGCTGCAGGTTCTTCACGAGCGTTGGACGACCGCGAAAGTGGACGTCAACGGCATCGGCGCCCTGATGAAGACGCGCCAGCAGATGATCGATCTCGGTTATACCCCCGATGCCGGGCCCGCCGTCATGTATTTCCTGACCGCGCATTTTTCCGACAAGGATGTTGCCGAGATTCAAAAGCTGATCCCGCGCAAAGATCTGGTCGAGGCCTGGCGCGATATCGAAGACCACGCCAAGGGACTGGCCAAGCGCCTCATGGGCAAGGAGGCTGCCACCCCGTCCCGCACCTGGCAGTTGCTCTCCTCCGCTCGCCCGGAGATGGTGCTGTTCCTGGCAGTTACCGCGAAACAGCAGTCGGTCGAACAGAAGATCAAGAACTACTTGACCAAGTGGCGCCAGACGCAGCAGAAGATTCCGCTCCCGGAGATGACGGAACTGTTGATCACACCGCAGTTGCCGGAGTATCCAAAAATTGCGAACGATGTTTTCATGCTGTTGCTGGACGGCAAGCTGCGCTCGCGTACTGAGACTTTAAAGTTTCTGAAGCCGTTTGCCCCGCCACCCCCACCGCCGCCTCCGGCGCCGCGCCGAGGACGCGCCGCCAAAGCCGCCGCCGAAGCCGCAGCGGCCAGCGCAGCGCAGGCTGCGGCAGGGAAGTCCGGAGCGAAAGGGAAAAAGGGCAAAGCCGCCGCAGTTGCGCCCCCGGCCCCCGTCCCGCCTCCGCCTCCGGCAAAACCGCAGGCCAAAGGGAAGACGCCCGAAAAGGCAAAACCTGCGGCAAAGCAACCCGCGAAAAAGAAGCCCGAAAAGAAATCCAAGAAGAAAAAGTAGCCCATCCACGATCCACGTAGAGACGGACGCATTCGTCCGTCAAGGTGTAGACGTGCTGCCCCGATCCCGAGGACGATCGCCAAAGGACTGCCCCGGACTTCGCAGGAATTCCCGTGTCCCCAACAGATATCCGGAATCCCACTCGCCGCACCCTGCGCCCGTTGGATGCATCCAACAGTACATTGACCCCTTCGGCATTTGTTTTTAGCCTGAGGCCTAGTACATTGAAATCAAGCATTTAGGCCACGATCTGCTGACCCCCGGGGAATCTTAAGCAACACCCGTACGCACAGGGAGAAGCGTTGTCGCAATGCTATGATGTTTAGAACCCCAATATGCCTCTAAAAACATTGTTCCTGAATCCTCCCTCCTTTGAGAATTTCGATGGAGGCGCCGGCTCTCGTTGGCCCGCCACCCGCGAAATCGAGAGTTTTTGGTATCCGGTATGGTTGGCTTACCCGGCTGGGATGCTGGAAGGCGCCCGCCTGCTGGATGCGCCTCCGCATCACGTTTCCGGGGAAGAGACGATCAACATTGCGCGGGAGTATGAATTCCTTGTGCTCTTTACTTCGACGCCCGGTTTTCCCGGGGATATGCGGCTGGCGAAGGCGATCAAGGCGGCGAATCCTTCGATCAAGATCGCTTTTGTGGGGCCGCATGTTTCGGTGCTTCCGGAGAAATCCCTGCGGGAGTGTCCCGAAATCGATTTCGTTTGCCGGAAGGAGTTCGATTACGCCGTAGTGGATTATGCCAAGGGAAAGCCGCTGCAGGACATTCCCGGGGTTTCCTTTTTGCAGGACGGCAAGATCGTGCATAATCCGGACGCGCCGCAGATTCAGGATCTCGATGCCCTGCCGCACGTCACCGAGGTTTACCGGCGCGACCTCGATGTCACCCGGTACAATGTGCCGTTCCTGCTGAGTCCCTACGTCTCGCTGTACACCACGCGCGGGTGTCCGGCGCAGTGTACGTTCTGCCTGTGGCCGCAGACTCTGAGCGGGCATCCCTGGCGCAAGCGCTCTACCGATGACGTGGCGCGCGAGATGGCTAAAGCCAAGGAATACTGGCCGAATGTCAAAGAGTTCTTCTTCGATGACGATACGTTCAATATTCAGAAGGCGCGGACCATCGAACTGTGCGCCAAGCTCAAGCCGCTTGGCCTGACCTGGTCTTGTACTTCGCGGGTGACGACCGACTTCGAGACTTTGAAGGCGATGAAGGAAGCCGGCTGCCGCCTCCTGATCGTGGGCTACGAATCCGGCGACCCGCAGATTCTCAAGAACATCAAGAAGGGCGCCACCGTCGAACGGGCCCGGCAGTTCACCAAGGACTGTCACAAACTGGGCCTGGTGGTTCACGGCGACTTCATCCTGGGCCTGCCGGGGGAGACGCGCGAAACCATCAACAACACCATCGCGTTCGCCAAGGAGCTGGACGTTGAGACCATCCAGGTTTCGGTGGCGCACGCCTATCCCGGGACCGAGCTTTATGATTACGCGGTGAAGAACGGGTTCATCGTGGGCGACAACAAGATGGTGGATGAGGGCGGACATCAGCTCGCCCACATTCAGTATCCCGGCCTGCCCGCCGATGAGATTCTCTCGGCGGTGCATCGCTTTTACGACGAATATTACTTCCGCCCCAAGGCGGTGTTCCGGATCCTGAAGAAAGCCGCTTTCGACGGGCACGAGCGCAAGCGCCTGTATAAAGAGGCCAGGACCTTCCTCAAGCTGCGCGCGCAGCGCAATAAACTGGTGAAGCAGCACGCGCAGGAAGCCGCGGCTGGCGAGCCGGCCGGCGCCGTGGGAATGTCGGACTAGAGAAGTACTCAGTACCCGGTACTTCGTACTCAGTATCTCCGCAAAGGATCTCGCTGAGTACGACGTGCCGGGTGCTGAGGATTGAGAACTGCTTGACTTTTCGCAAGTATCTTGTACTGGCTGGAGTAACCGTCTTCGCGGCGGCGGGCGACTCCATGCTGGCGCACGGCATGAAGCAGACCGGCAACATCTCCCTTCATCATCTGCGCAGCCTGTTCGTGGCCGTCCTCAATCCCTGGGTCGCGGTAGGTATTCTCCTGTTGCTCGCCTTTTTTGCTTCCTACATGAGCGCCCTCTCCTGGGCTGATCTGACCTATGTCCTGCCTGCGACTTCTCTGGGATACGTTCTGCTTGCGCTGGTGGCGAGATTCGCGCTGCACGAACAGGTGAGTCCGCTGCGCTGGATGGGCATCGCCCTGATCTCCGGCGGAGTTGGATTTGTGGCCGGAGGCCCGGCGCTTACCCATCAGCAGGAAGAGTCAAAGCCGCAGGTCCCGTCAGATCACAACCCGAGGGAGAATTCAATCTCCCCGCCCTCTCGCGAATCACGCCAGAAGGACGGAGCGTCGTTGGATGTATCCCGCGACCACGTCCGCGCGGCTACCGGGGACGAACGATGAAACATCTCTACACCTGGGGCGGAATCCTCGCGGTGGTCGGCTTTTCTGTATTGGGAGACATTCTGATGTCGCGCGCCATGAAGCAGGTCGGCGACCTGCATGCGCTGGGGCGGCGCTTCGGATTGGGCACGGTCCTGTGCCGCATCTTCTCGAATTCGATCTTCTTCGTTGCCGTGGGCGCGATGGCGCTGGCCTTTTTCAGCCTCTTGTTCTCACTTTCCTGGGGAGACGTGAGCCTGGTGGCGCCCGCCGCCGCATCGCTCACCTTCATCGGCAACGCCTTTGCCGCCAAAATCTTTTTGCATGAACATGTGGACCGCCGCCGCTGGATCGCAGCCCTCCTGGTAGCAGGCGGGGTGGCGCTGCTGGCCGGCTAAGTCTTCCCCAGGATGTTCATGCGCTTTCCGCCGTTTCCGGTCTCCGGGTGACCAGCCGCGTGAAGGCGTCGCGCAGCTTTGTCTTGGAAGCATTCAGGGTGGCTACAGTCAGTTTCCTGGACCCGTCCCGTACGATTGCGCCAAGCAATTTCGCTGCCTCGACGGTTGCGGCACGGCGCAGGCCCTTCCTTTCCACTTGCGTGGTGCAGCGGCAATACTGCTTCGAGATCATTCCCACGCGCAACGTCAGAAACGCATTGGCTGATCCCGACAGCACCGAGCTGGCGAGCAGGTGCATGCCCGGAATGGCCGCCACCGTGGAACCGAACACAGTTCCCACCAACACGTCGACGTCAATGTCCTCGATTCCGGCGGCGATCAACGCCGTGGACGCGACGTTGGCATAGAGTTGCACGAAGTCGCGCAGCGATGGCCTTTGATCGTACACGTGCGCAATTTTCCAGATGAGGCGCGTCTGCGCGGCCAAGACCACCAGCACGTCCAGGCGGCCGCTTTGCAGAACTGCGGTGCTGAGGAAGACTGCGGATGCCGCATCGGTCACCACATCATCGGCATGCTTGTCGAGGATGCGCAGCCCGGCCTCAACGTCCCCGGCGGAATCCAGGCACACTCCCCGCAGGCGCGGATTGCGTGCCAGACGCTTCCTGAAGTCCACCAGAAATGCGTCGTAGATTTCGCCCTCCGTCGCCTCCGGCGGCAGAATTCGTTTAGGCAGGCGAAACCAGAGCGCGAACGGGGTCGCCAGCAAGGCGGTGTAAAGGAAGATCAGCGCCCACAGAACTCCGTTGCCGAATACCGGATTCAGACTGCGCGCCGCCTGTACAATCTGCATGGTCTGGTTAAACAGGAAGACGGCGAAGACAACCAGGATGAACGCCGCAATCGCGAGAACGATCTTTTTGATGGTGGTAGACATGGGATGCTCCCATACAGTATCCGCCCGTCAGCGCGGCGTTTCGCGATAATTTGTTTTTTCCGTCCGCCAACTTCCTGCTGCCACACAGGTTACGCGGGGCGCGGAATACCGCCATTGGGACATGGGGTGGTTCCGGCGCCCGCCTACTATACCTCCCCTATGGGACGAGCGCGGAAGCCTCTGTAGTGTTCCAAGAGCAAGCCATTTTTCCGCTTACATCCGAGAGGAGATTCCAGTGAAACAATTGTTACGGCTCCTGGCCTTGATCATTTCGCTCAGCACGGTCGGAGTGCTCTGGTCACAACAGGACCCTGCAGCCGGCGGGCAAGTGCCGGCCGACAACACAAAGATGAACCAGCGCGACCGCAACCAGAGCGAGCCTACCGCAGACCGGCAGAAGGAAAACGGCTCGGATCGTGCCCTGGCGCAGCAGGTGCGGCGCGCCCTGGTGAAGGACAAGTCGCTCTCCACCTACGCGCACAACATCAAGGTGATTGCCCAGGATGGCATGGTCACTTTGAAAGGACCTGTGCATTCGGACCAGGAAAAGCAGGCTATCGAAGCCAAAGCCGCCGAAGTGGCGGGTGGGGCTGACAAAATCAAAAGCGAGATTGACGTGGCCAGCAAATAGCCTCGCGACCTGAAACGATCCATCAACACAGCAAAGGAGATTACATGGCGGGTAAAAACACAGCAGCATTCGGTATTTATAGGGATCGCCTGAGCGTAGACACCGCGGTAGACGCACTGCGCGCGGCCGATTTCCGCAACACGGACATCTCAGTCCTTTTCCCTGAGAACGAGGGGACCAAGGATTTCGCCGTCGCCAAGCAGACCAAGGCGCCGGAAGGGACCGCAACCGGAGCCACATCGGGAGCGGTCATCGGAGGCGGTTTGGGATGGCTGGCTGGAATTGGCGCGTTGGCCATCCCCGGCCTGGGACCGCTGATCGCCGCCGGTCCGATCGTGGCGGCGCTGGCGGGTGCGGGCGCCGGTGGCGTTGTTGGCGGCATCGCGGGGGCCCTGGTAGGAATGGGCATTCCCGAGTACGAGGCCAAGCGCTACGAAGGCCGAATCAAAGAGGGAGGTATCCTGCTCTCGGTCCATTGCGACGATTCCAAGTGGACCAAGAGAGCCAAACAGATTCTGGAGGAAACGGGCGCCGAGGACATCTCTTCTACCGGCGAAAGCAGCGCCGATTTCCAGAAGACCGATAAGCCCATGCGGCGTGCAAGCTGAAGCCGCACTGGTGAGAACAGCCCTGGGTTTCGGCCCAGGGCTTTTTTTGCTCAGGTGCGGCTTACGCAGCATCGATTCGCCTGCGGCCGCCCCGGCCAGCAATCACATCCGGGGATTCCTGTGTAGAATAAAGTTCCTGCGAATTCGTGCCCCAATCGCGGGGCGCGAACCAAAACATCCTCCGGGTTGAGGTTTCATCATGGCCGAGAAAGTCGTTGATAACCAGTCCACCAACATCGATTCCATTCTGCAGGAGCAGCGCCAGTTTCCCCCGCCGCCGGAATTCAGCGAGAAAGCACACGTCAAAAACTTGCAGGAGTACGAGCGCATGTACCAGGAGTCGGTGGACGATCCCGACAAGTTCTGGTCGCGCGTGGCCAACGAACTGCACTGGTTCAAACCCTGGGACAAGGTTCTGGAGTGGAATTGCCCCTGGGCGAAATGGTTTGTGGGGGGGCGGTTCAACCTGTCCTACAACTGCCTTGACCGGCATGTGCAGAGCTGGCGCAAGAACAAAGCCGCCATTGTTTGGGAGAGCGAACCGGGCGAGATTCGTGTGCTGACGTACCAGCAGTTGCACCGGGAAGTGCAGAAGTGCGCCAACATGCTGAAGTCTCTGGGAGTGAAGACGGGCGACCGGGTGGCGATTTACATGGGAATGACCCCGGAGTTGCCCATTGCGATGCTGGCGTGCGCGCGCATCGGGGCGCCTCACACCGTAGTCTTCGGAGGATTTTCGTCCAACGCGCTGATCGACCGCATCCACGACTCGCAGGCCGCGGCAGTGATCACGCAGGATGGATCTTACCGGCGGGGCGCGGAAGTCAAGCTGTTTCCCGCCGTGGAGGAGGCGCTTAAATCCTGTCCCAGCGTAAAGCATGTTGTCGTCTATAAGCGGACGGGCACGCCCGTCAACCTGCAGGCCGGGCGCGATCACTGGTGGCATGAACTGATGGCGAAGGCGTCGGACGTGTGCCCCGCGGAGCCGTTAGATGCGGAGCATCCCCTCTACATTCTCTATACCTCGGGCACGACCGGGAAGCCGAAGGGCGTGGTCCACACCACCGCGGGATACGCGGTTGGAACTTATCTCACCACGAAATTGGTTTTTGATCTCAAGGAAGAAGACACCTACTGGTGCACGGCCGACATCGGATGGGTGACGGGACACAGCTATATCGTCTACGGGCCGCTGCAGAATGGCGCGACCAGCCTCATGTATGAAGGCGCGCCCAATTTCCCCGAGCCCGACCGCTTCTGGTCGATCATTGCGCGGCACAAGGTGAACGTGTTCTATACCGCTCCCACCGCGATCCGCACCTTCATCAAATGGGGCGACGAATGGCCCAGAAAACACGACATGAGCAGCCTGCGCCTGCTGGGAACCGTAGGCGAGCCCATCAATCCGGAAGCCTGGATGTGGTATCGCGAGACCATCGGCGGCAACCGGTGTCCGATCGTCGACACCTGGTGGCAGACCGAGACCGGGCACATCATGCTGACGCCGATTCCCGGCGCGATTCCCACCAAGCCGGGCTCGGCCACGCGGCCATTCCCCGGCGTCGTGCCTGAGATCGTCACGATGGACGGCAAGCCCGTGCCTGAGGGCTCGGGAGGATTCCTGGTCTTGAAACGCCCCTGGCCGGGGATGTTGCGGACAGTCTACGGCGATCCCGACCGTTACGTGAAGAATTACTGGTCACAGATTCCCGGCGTGTATTTCACCGGGGACGGCGCGCGCAAGGACAAAGACGGATATTACTGGATCATGGGGCGGGTCGACGACGTACTCAACGTAAGCGGGCACCGGCTGAGCACGATGGAGGTCGAATCTGCCCTGGTAGCGCACGAAGCTGTCGCGGAAGCCGCGGTGGTGGGGCGTCCCGATGAATTGAAAGGCCAGGCGATTTCCGCCTTTGTCACTCTTGAGCAGGGAAGACTGCCCTCCAGCGAACTGAAAGAAGAGTTGCGGCGCTGGGTAGCGAAAGAAATTGGGGCGCTGGCCAAGCCCGACGATATCCGATTCACGGATATGCTGCCCAAGACACGCAGCGGAAAGATTATGCGACGCCTGCTCCGCGAGTTGGCCACCAACGGCGAAGTAAAAGGCGATACCACGACGCTGGAAGATCTGAGCGTGATCGCAAAGCTGAAAGAGCAGGAAGAAGCCTGACCATGTAGGGGCGGACCCATTGGTCCGCCCCGCGAAGCGCAAGCGAGCAGGTTGGGCAGGGCTGGAGGGCAAGACTGGAGGGCAAGGCTCAGGGCACACCCTCCCCGGACGAATGCGTCCGGGGCTACGTGGTTCGCGGTCTTATCCTTAACTGGGCTGCCTCCCTATCGGGTCTCTCCCAGGCCCAAGGGTAGCTGCGCCAGTCAGCCACTAGTCCCTTCCTTACTGGATTCTGCAAGACGTACGCGACCTTTGCATCCAATCCTTCCGAAGAACGCAGCACGTGATCGAAGGACTCCTCCTGCCACACCGGACCATGCCGCCCCAGTGATTCGTTGATCGCGCGGGCGGATGCACCCTTGATTCCGCGCATGATTTCTATCAGTGAATACATTTCTTTGGCGGATTCGTTGACCAGTGGTGTAAGGATCAGATGCACATGATCCGGCATCACCAAAGCCACATACAGTTCGTACTTTCTACGATGATCGTGACGGCATGACGAAAGCGCGATGTCTCGAGCCTGATCCGGCAATGTCCACCGGGACCTGGTGACGAACGTGATGAAGTGGGGCTTGAAGTCTCTCTGGAGATGGGGGAGGTTCCGGCGGTAGAACTGCATGCCGCAATTCTGACACTGCAACAAGAAGCAGAATGCGCAAGCATAAATGAAATACGCAAAACATTCCCAACTCGGAACGCAAATCAACCCGTGTAGGGTCGGACCCATTGGTCCGCCCCGCGAAGCGCAAGTGAGCAGGTTGAACAAGACTGGAGGGCAAGGCCTGAAGGCAAGGCTCCGGGCACCCCCACCCGGACGAATGCGTCCGGGGCCACGTAATCCGCGGAGGCTTACTTCTTCTTCGCTTCTTCCGCCTCTACTCGCACGTCCTTGAACGCGGGATTGCTTTTCAGGTGCTCAGGAAACCGTTTTTCGTACAACTGCAGGGTCGGGCAGATCACGCGATGGGCTCCGGTGAATCCGAACCGCTTCATTTCGTTCAGAGCGTCGTCGGCAGACCATCCTTCATCGGCCATGCGGTAGGCGGCGATCGCCATTCCGGTGCGATCGTCCCCAAGGCGGCAATGCACGAAGATCTTCTTGTCGGGATTCTCTTTAATCACCCGCAGAAAACGCGCAAAGACGGCATCCGAAGGGAAGGGGCAGTGCCATGGAATGGCGATGTACTGCATACCCAGTTCCCGGACGGCAATCTGTTCGTGGGCGCTCTTGTTGCCGCGCATGTCCACGATAATGCTTACGCCCATCTTCTTGAGTGCCTTGAGACCATCCGCCCCGGGCTGTCCTCCGCGAAAAAGATTTGGAGAAACCTCGCCAAAATTTGGCAGGCCCAGATAATGCTTCCGGCTGCCCATTTGACGTTGAGTCGGCGGGGAAGTGCGCTTCGTGGTCTGCGCCAGGCCCACACTCATGCAGAGCATGAACAGCAGCGCACGTGATTTACCGGGCCACGGGATACTCACTGGGTCAGCTTGATCGCCAATTGTCTTTCGGGTTGGGTCATCTCGCCCCAGAGTTTCTGCAAGTCTGTTTGGATCGCCTGGTTCGAGGGATCTTTCCGCAGCGCGATTGCGAACCAGCGGTACGCGGTTGGCAGATCATGCGGAGTACAGAGGCCGGCCGAATAGAGCGCCCCCATTTCGATCATGGCTTTCGGATCGCCCTGGTTAGCGGCGGGCTTGAGAAGACGGAGGCCTCGCTCGCAATCCTGCGCGGCGCCGCGGCCGTACAGGTACCGGCGGGCCTCAGCGACGGAATCTACCGGCTTGCTGGCGGCACGAGGTTTCGGCGGCGGGGCCGGTTTCGGCCTGGGGGCGGGTTCCTCCGCAGCAGCCGGTTCGCTGTTATCGGAGGAATCGTCCGCTTTCGCGGCAGGTTCGGCCGCCTTGCTGGCAGGGGCGCTGTCGGCGGGCGGGTTCTTGGACGCTGCTCCATCCTCTGACGCCGTAGTCCCCGTTGGTGGCCCGCTGCCTGCATCCGCGGCGGGCTGTGCCTGATTCGACGCCGGCGGAGTAGCTGCCGCACTGTTGGCAGGCTGACTCGCGGCAGGCTGGTTGGCAGGCGGCTGGTTCCCCGTCGTGCTGGCTGCGGGCTGCGATTCCGGTGTAGTGCCCGGAGATGAAGATGTGGCAGAGTCTGTGGCCGGCTGATCCGGTGTTTGGGTCGCCGCGGCAGGCTTCCCGGCGCCCGCATTCAACCAGGGAAGCTGACCCTTCCATCGCAGATAACCGAAGCCGACCGCCAGCGCGAGCGCGAGGACAATCAGGAAGAATTTTCCCGCACCGCCTCCGCGATGGTGCTCCTCGTCATCCAGCAGGTAATCGAGGTTGCGAGACCCGGAACCGTGGTGATCGATACTCAGATTCGCCCGCTTGCGCGAGGCCGGAGGAGCATCATTGAGACCGAGAAATGATGGGCCGCTGATCGACGGCGAGCTCTCGGTAACGCGAGGCTCATGGGGCGCAGGCGGCCGGGTAGCGGTGGCCGTTGCCGGCGCGGACACTTCACCCGACGGCGCCGCGCCTCGCTCCGGCTGCGGACGGGCCGGGGGCGCCGAGGACAGCAATGTCCCCCCGCACATTCCGCAGAACCGCATTCCATCGGGATTGTCGTTCCCGCAACGAGGGCAGCGCACAGGATATCCTCCGCTATAGCTTACGATATCTTAAGGCTTCCATGTAGGAGGGCGATCCATCGGGGACACCGCGCATAATAGTCTTTACCGGGAAGTTCTCAGTCTGGTCGTGCAAGGCCGTCGTCTGGAAGTCCTGCGGATGGCCGCTCCCCGGGCAAATGGGCCCGAGCTGGTTTTCCTGCACGAGGGCCTGGGATCAATCTCGCATTGGAGGGATTTCCCGGCGCGGGTGGCCGCCGCGACAGGGTGCCCGGTGACCGTCTATTCGCGCTATGGATGCGGCAACTCTGAGGTGCTTTCTGGGCCGCGCGGCGTGGATTATATGCACGAGGAGGCGCTGGGGGCCCTGCCGGATCTCTTGTCGCAACTGAAGATTGAAGGTCCCGTGCTGGTGGGGCACAGCGACGGAGCTTCGATCGCGCTCATCTACGCAGGAGCGCATGATGGGGTGCGCGCGTTGGTCCTGCTCGCGCCCCACGTGTTCGTCGAGGATCTCAGCGTGAAAAGCATTGCTGAGGCGAAGGCGGCGTTCCAGACGACAGACCTGCCGCTAAGACTCGGCAACCATCACCGGGATGCTGAACGCACTTTCTGGGGGTGGAACGATATCTGGCTGCATCCGGATTTCCGCACATGGAATATTGAGGAATACCTGCCGCGGATTCGTTGCCCCATCCTGGTGATTCAAGGGCTCCAGGATCAGTACGGCACGATGGCGCAGGTAAAGGCCATCCAGCAAAAGGCCCGGGGACGGGTAGAGGTTCTTTCACTCGCGGATTGCCGGCACTCGCCGCAACGCGATCAGCCGGAAGCGACGCTGCGGGCGGTCCTCGAGTTCCTCCGGAACTTACCCCGATAGGGACGGTATGGCTGGGCCGCCTCCGGATTGGCTGCGCTATTCTCGTTTGGCAAAGCAGCCGCGTCCGGTCCGGCACTGCTTGGGCTCGACCAGTTGGTCGTCGGGGCCGCAGGCGCCCATCGTCTGCAGGCACCAGTATGCTGCGGTGCTGGAGTTGCCCTGCTGCCAGCCTTCGTAGCCGATTGCATGGCCATAGGCCGTCTTGGTCCGGATGTAGCGGCAGACCTCGGGCATTTCGTCGGGCCCGGGAATGTCAACTTCGGGTTCGTCCATGAACTCGCGCATCACGCCTCCTGGCCCGCGGCAAGAATGGTGCGCCGCACTACCGCTTCGAACATGGGGATCTTGTACGCGTTCTGGGATAACGGTGTTGCGCCCTGCATGGCCGCCGTGGCCGCCTCCCGCGCACTCTGCTCGTTCAGTGGTTTGCCCGTGAGTGCCTTTTCCGCAGCGCTTGCGCGCCACGGCACGGGTGCGGCGGCGCCCAGCACGATGGCCGCCTTGCTCACTGCACCTCCGCGCGTTTCCAGCACCACGGCGACTTCGGACAGAGGCCAGTCGAAAGACTCTTTCTGTCCCACCTTGGTATAGGCGGAGCGCGTCGCATCCGAGGGTGCGGGGACCCGGATTTCGGTGAGCAGTTCGCCTGGCTGGAGCACATGCTCGCGAGTGACGTCAGTCTCCGGCCGCACAAAAAGTTCATCCAGTGAAATCTCGCGCGCGCCTTTTTTACCTTTCACCCCGACTTTGGCGCCCAGTGCGGTGAGCGCGCAGGCCGCGGCCGATGGGTGCACGACGGCGCAGATCTCGTTATCGAATATCGCGTGATATTCGTTCTCGCCGTCCTGGGCGAAGCACTCTTCGCCTCCCTTGCGGCGGCAGTGGAACTGCTCGTTGCGGAAGTACCAGCAGCGCGGGCGTTGCAGCAGGTTGCCGCCCACTGTGGCCATGTTGCGGATCTGCGGCGTGGCCGCGTTGAGGGCGGCATCCGCCAGCACTGTGTAGCGCTTACGGATGAGCGGGTGCTCGGCGATGGCCGCCAGCGTCACCATGGGCCCGATGCGCAGCCAGCCGGACTCTTCCTTCACATCATCGAGGCCTGCGATCGTGCGGATGTTGACCAGGCGCGAGGGCGCGTCCAGGCCCTCCTTCAAGCGGTCCATCAGATCGACGCCACCGGCCTTTACCAGGGCCTTACTACTGATCTGGTCGATGGCATCATCGATGGAGCGGGCATTGGTCCATTCAAAGCGCGGGATCATGCGACACCTCCTTGCTTCACCTTGCCCAGCGCGATGAGCACGCGCGCCGGAGTCATCGGTAGTTCATACATGCGGACGCCAATGGCGTTATATACGGCGTTAGCCACCGCTGCAGCGGCAGGAATCTTGGCTGGCTCCCCGATGCCGCCGGCATCGGTCGAACTTCGCGCCAGGTAATCTTCGATGAAGTGCACCTCGATCTGCGGCATGTCTTTCGCGCCGATGATCTTGTACTCCTCCATGTTGGGATTGATCATGATGCCGGTGTTGCGATCAAGCCGGCGATCCTCATACAAGGCATAGGAGATGCCTTGCAGGATTCCGCCGTTCACCTGGCTTTCGAGTCCCAGTACGTTGATGGGGCGTCCGCAGTCGTGCACCGCCACGAAGCGCTCCACCCGGATGATGCCGGTTTCGGTATCGACCGCGACTTCGGCAAACTGCACGCCGCCCAGGAACGTCATGTCACGCTTGCCGTACTCCGGACTGCGCATGGCGGTCGCGGACACGGTCTCAGTGCGCATCGCTCCGGCAGCTTGCTTGAAGCTCGCCGATTTCCCTCCTTCGCTCGCGACTTTGCCGTCTGCAAGCGCGATGGAGGCCACGGGAACGCGCCACGCGGAGGCCACTTCCTTCACAAACCGTTCCTTGGCCTTGTAAGCGGCGTTGCGGACCGCGGGCGTGATCGAGGTCGTGGTCATGCTGCCGCCAGAGGGCGGCCCGGGGGGAAGCTGCGTATCCCCGACGCGGACGGTTATGTCGCGCGGCTGCAGCCCGAGTTCTTCGGCTACGACCTGCGCGATCACGGTCTTGATGCCGCCGCCAATGTCCTGCACGGCCGAGAGGGCTTCCACCGAACCATCCTGGTGGATGCGGACTTCGCAGCCCGAATCCATGCTGTTGATGCGGTACCAGACGGCTTGGGCTACGCCGACGCCGCGCTTCACCGGGCCCGGATCGCTGGCCGGCTTGCGCCGCTTCTGCGCCCACCCAAACTTCTCCGCTCCGATGCGGCGTTCCTGCCGACGCGCCGGGCTGGGATCGTTCTTGTCCATAAACTCGAGAACGTCCATGCCCACTTTTTCGGCGAGCGCGTCGATCGTCTGCTCCAGGCCGAACACTCCCTGGGGATGCCCCGGGGCTCGCATCGCCGCTCCCGGGCCGGCGTTGGTGAATACGTCGTACTCTTCCGCGAGCAGGTTGGGGCATTCGTAAAGATTCTGAGCAGGACCGGCCGTGCCCGCGCCCGTGCCCACGCCGGCGCTGCCATAGCTGATCCATTTCATCGCCTGCAGCTTGCCGTCCTTATCGGCGCCCGCCTTCACATACATGTGAGCATCCGGACGATTTCCGGTAGCCCACTGCTCCTCTTTGCGGTCGCAGAAAAGGCGCACCGGAGCCCCGGCCTTCCTGGACAGGTGCGCGGCGACAGCGCCGGGATTACTGGCTCCGAACTTTGCTCCGAACCCGCCTCCCATGAACTCGGTGATGACTCGGACTTTCGTTTTGGGCAGGCTGAAGATCTCCGCGAGTTCGTCCCGCACGCTCATCGTGCCCTGGGTCGAGGCGTAAACGGTCAGGCCGTCGGGCTTCCAGTCGGCCACCAGGCCGTGTGTCTCAAGCGCCGAGTGGGTCTGCACCTGGGTCCGGTACTCAGCCTCAACGATGGCTGATGACGCAGCGAAACCTTTCTCGATGTCGCCCTTTGCTCCGGAGCCGCGGCGTCCGTGGTTGGGACCGCGGACATTGCCCTTCTGCGCAACGTCAGTGGGCCCTCCGCCTCCTCCAGCGGTACCTCTTTCCACCGCCGTGCCGGGGAAGACCAGGGGAGCATTGGGCTCGCGCGCCTTATCGCGCTCGACGACGAAGGGCATAGTTTCGTACTGCACCTTCACCAGCCGCGAAGCCTCCAGGGCGGCGGCTGGCGTCGTAGCCGCGACCGCCGCAACCGGCTGCCCGGCGTAACGCACGATCGGATAGCGCGAGGCAATCTCCTTCGATTTGTCCTGAAGTTCCGCCTGGTCCAGGATGCTCTGTACCACGTGCACGGCCTTGACCCCCGGATGCTTCTCGGCCGCGGAGGTGTCGATGGAAACAATTTTCGCGTGCGGAACCGTCGAATTGACCAGCCGCCCGTAGAGCATTCCGGGGAGGTGGACATCGCTGGGATATTTTGCCGCGCCGGAGACCTTGAGCGGTCCATCGTACCGGGGCACGCGCTTGCCGACGACTTTCAGCTCGGAATTCGGCGGCAGCTGCGGCGGCTCATCCGAGGGCACGTTGCGCTCGATCTTGTTCACGCCTTCCGGCGATCCTGCGATGCCGATCAGGAATTCGCCGCTGCGGGTTTCAGGCTGGCCGGCAGTCGCACTCTTCTGGGCTTTGTTCTGCACCGGCTTCGCTTCGTCCTTGATCCCTTCCTTCTCGCTCTTTTGCTGCGGGGTTTGCGCAATCGTTGTCATGGCTTATGCCCCTTTCCGTGATCGGGCCGCGGCCAGCGCGGCTTCCACTACCTTGGGGTAGGTGCCGCAGCGGCAGATATTGCCGCTGATGGCCTGTTGCACATCGGCGGCGCTGGGATTGGAATTGCGCTCGAGCAGGGCGGCACAGCTCATCACCATTCCCGGGGTGCAGTAGCCGCACTGCATACCGTCGTGCTCGACAAAGGCCGCTTGCACCGGATGCAGGTGGGCAGGATCGCCCAGTCCTTCGATGGTGGTGATTTTGCGTTCGACGGCATCGAGGGCGAAGGTCATGCAGGACGTCACAGGTGTGCCGTCGAGCATGACCGTACACGCCGAACAGGAGCCGCGGTCGCAGACAACCTTGGTGCCGGTCAAGTGAAGTTCATCGCGCAGGGCCTCGGCCAGCGTGGTGCGCGGTTCAACCGAAACGCGCTTGACCGCGCCGTTCACGTTGAGCGCCACCGTGGTCGCATCCGGCCCGAGCACCCGCGACGGGGTTTCCGCGGCGTGCCCCAGCAGGCCGGTATTCAGCACGGCCGTACCGGTCGCGGCCACGCCTGCGCCCTTCAGGAATGAGCGCCTGGAAAAGCCCGGGGAATTGTCGGGAGGAGACTGCTTGGGTTTGGACATGGGACCTCCGCCAAAAAAAGCTGCCAGCTATCTTATTCCCGCCTGACGAAGATTGGTAGTGTACCCCGCCCGGGTGTTGGCCGCCCCTGGCGGCGATTCATGCTCTAATGTCCTTGTCGAGGGCTGCTCTTGCCGCTTTGCTTCTTCGCGACGGACCTGCATGGCCGGACGGTCCGGTATGAAAACCTGCTTGCGGCGATCGCACGCGAACATCCCACTGCCGTGTTCCTCGGGGGAGATTTGCTTCCGGGCTCAGCGGTAGCGCCGGGTCAACCGGGAACCCAGGATACGGATTTTTTCTGTGATTATCTCGCGCCCGCATTCCGCAAACTGCGTGCCACCCTGGGTGCGGAGTATCCCGATGTCTTCCTCATTCTCGGCAATGACGATCCGCGGAGCTACGAGCGGATTTTTATGGACGCCGCCGCGGAGGGACTATGGCACTACATGCACGGACAGAAGGCGGCCTGGAAAGGCTTCCGTATTTTTGGCCTCTCGTACGTGCCACCCACGCCGTTCCTGCTGAAGGATTGGGAGCGTTACGATGTCTCACGCTACGTGCCCCCGGGCAGCGTCTCGCCTGAGGAAGGGAATAGAACGATAGCCGCGGAGGAGCACTCGATCAAGTGGGGCACGATCCAAAAGGATCTGGCCGCACTGGCCGGGGACGATCCCATGGATCGAGCTCTGTTTCTTTTTCACACTCCGCCAGCGGATACCACCCTGGATCGCGCCGCGCTCGACGGCAACTTCTACGAGCATGTCCCGGTGGATGTTCATGTGGGCAGCGTAGCGGTGCGCAGATTTATCGAGGAGCGGCAGCCCTGGCTGACCTTGCATGGCCACGTTCACGAATCCGCGCACCTGACCGGCGAATGGAAGATCCGCCTGGGGCGCACGGTGTGCATCAACGGCGCACACGATGGACCTGAGTTGTCATTGGTACGCCTGGACTTGGATTCGCCCGAGGCTGCCAGCCGCGAACTGCTTTAGGCTGGGGAACCCTTCATGGGCAGCTTCCTCGCTGGATCAGTAATGGCTCCGATCTTGACGGCGAAGCTGGACCGCTCTTCGATGTCGCGATCGGTCACCAGGTGTACGTCGAGAAGCTGGTCCGTGCGATAGCCAGTGCGGAGAAAATTGATTTCCGCCAGGCAGCGGCTCCAGCCTTCCAGCCAGAGCAGTAATTCCTTCCTCTGGGATTCGGTTCCCCGGAAGTGAAGCAGGACATCTATATCGCTGGCCGGTCCCGCGGTCGCATTCTTGGTGCTGCCGATGACATAAAATGCGTCCACTCCGAATTGCTGCGGATCGAGGTCGGCTGCGATACGTTGCGCCATGCGAAAACGCCAGCGCCAGTGATCGTTCGTAGTCCGGTCAGCGGCGCCGCTTTCGCTTTCCAGCGCTTCCATCTCCTTCTGCGGCACGGACAGGAATCCCACCGCCTGCTGCAGGTCGGCGTTCATCAGCACCCGCAGGGTCAGTCCGCCGGTTTGCAGTGGAACGTCAATCACCCGGAGAGTTTCTTCCAGGTGGGAGAATTCCGGGAGCAACTCTTGCAACACATTTCGCGAGTGGCGGAAAAACGCCTCATTAAACGTCGTGCTCGGATCGTCGGGATAAAGGGGCAGATAGCGAATCGCGGCTTCCACGAGATCCTGGAAAAAGTGCGTCCCGAAGGACAACTCCGGCAGGTAATTTCCTTTTTGCCTCGCCACCTCGATCAGCATGCCGGTGTTATTGATATCGGAGTAGGTGACGGGAACGCCCAGTTTAATATCTCCCCGGCTTCCCCAGCGGCCCGGTCCGATGAGAATGAACTGGTGTTTGGGCAGGAGTTTGTTCAGCCTGCCTACGGCGCGGCCGACATCGTGCATGGCCTCCTGGTCGGGCAGTTGGCTGTAACCCTCGAGATCGACATAAACAATGTGAGTAATGTCGGACACCTTGCCGTTGGAGACGAAGTGCCGGGCGGAAAAAATGATTTTATCCGCCGGCAGATTCTGAGGGATGGCAACGGGAACCGCGCTGGCGCCGTAGCTTTGCGGGCGGCATTGCAGCAGGTAGAAGTCCTTTCCGTCATAGGCGAATTCGATATCCACCGGCGTTTCCAGCCGGGATTGCAGCAGCTCCAGCAACTCGCGGATGCGGGCCACAAATGGGCTGCGCCGTATCAGTCCTTCGAAAGTAAATACCGCTTCCTGCGAACCGAAGTCGGGAAGCAAACCGATCACCGGTTCGATGCGATCGTGGCCCACCAGTGAGACCAGGTCGCGAATCTGTGGATAGCTAGCGCCGGCCTCCCGCAGCAGGTCGCGCAGATCAATCGTTTCGAATTCGTTGCTTTCCAGATTGATGAGATCAATGCGTTTCGGCGCATACCGCAACACTTCGTCGGCCGTGACGTTCACCCGCAGACTGGGCTGCCCGGGGGCGATCAGCACGGGATAATCATCCGCCACCCGGTCCACCGCCCGGGTTCCCAGTCCCGGAACCAGCCGGATCAGGCCATCTTCCCGTTTGATGCGGGCCGACCAGCGAAATTCGTTGTTACTGAATGCGACTCCGGAGCAGGCGGGTAGAAAATACTTGCCGACCGGTTGCCCTACGACCTCCTGGATCATAATGCCCATTTCTTCATGAACATCCAGCAGGCCGCGCTCGGCGCGGTATTCAGTTGGATCCGGTCCGAAGATGGAGGCGTACACTTCCGCGATCGCATCCATCAACGCCGCCAGCCGGTCTTCCTTGCTTCCCTGGTTTCCCAGAAACAGGCTCTTGTACTTGCCGGAGAACGCCGAACCCGGGCGGTCTTCCAGCAGGCTCGAGCTGCGAACGATGAGCGGGACGTCTCCCAGATCATCCAGCGCCAGCGCCAGGCCTTTGGCAAACTCGGAAGGGAAGGAGGATCTCTTGAACAGCGCCACCAGGTGCGGGTACTCCTGCCGCACCTGATCGATCTCCATATACTTGCGGTTGAGAACATCTTCGAGATCGTTGTGGTGCACGAAGTCCTGAATCCAATCCGAGGTGACGTACCACGTCTTGGGGACTTTCACTTCGCGAAGCAGCGCGCTGGCTTCGGGAGCCTTGTCGACAATTTTCTTGGCCAGGAACAGCCCCGCGCTCTTCCCCCCAAGTTTGCCGTGACATCCGGCGGGAAAGATCACGCGGTCCAGCAGGTCATAGAAATCCTTCACGTCGATGAACTTCTTGGCGACGTTGATGAAGCCCAGGCTCTCGGAAAAGAAACGGCGAATCAGCGAGACCCGCAAGCCCGTCTGAGTGTAGAAGGAGAGTTCATCTTCCTCGACTCCGATGTGCCGATAGCGTTCCAGGCATTCCATGACTTCGCCCAGCGAAGTGTCCTGGTTTTCCAGCGCCCGCACCAGGAAACTCGCCTTGTCTTCCTTGATCCAGCGCGTGACCGAGTTCAGGATCTCGCTTTCGCTCATGTGCTGCCCGGCGATGCGGAAAACCTCGCCGGTGAGGTCGCGCGAGCTTCCGGGGAAATCCTGGGGAAGAGGGCGGTTGTCATCGCTGGCGAGCGTCGGATCCGGCTGCAGCGCGGCTGCACCCTGGCGAAGAAGTTCCTTCGCCTCCTCCACACCGCTCCAGCTCAAGTGGTTGATCAACTTGCGTGAAATGCGCTTGAGCAGAGCCGGATCGGTATCGCGCAGGAACTCGAGGACGACGCGCCACTCGCCTGCGGCGCTGGCGGCAGCATCGGCCGCGGCCCAGCCCTCGAAGGCTGCCCTCAGCCGGCGCTGGGTCACCGCGCTTGCGATTCTCTCCGCGATCGTTTCGATCAGCTTGCGCTCTTCTTTCAGGAAAGGTCCCTCGTCCGCCCGCGGCATTTCCCGGCGATACGAGACCTCGACCGAGCCCACCGTTTCCCGCTGGACAACGATGCGCGCTTTCTGAACCCATGGCGTGGGCTGAAAATCCGGGGCTTGGTGTGTGCGTCCTTCAAAGATGATGCGCGCCTGGCACTCGCTGGGATATTGCCATCCCGGCGGCAGCACTTCCGCGATAGCCCGCAGGATATCGGGAAGCGGCCGCTCCGGCTGGTTCAGGAGCTCTCCCACCTGGTACAGGCAATTCAACTCCTTCGCGCGCTCTTGCAGGGCGTGCAGCATGGTGCCGAGTTGAGTCTCGTCGGTTTTCATCGCTGGATCATTTCCGGCCCAATTGTCCCGCCAGGATAACGCCGCGCCCGGTTCGGCCATCGACGCGCAACACAATCTTCTCCGACGGCCGCACATGCCGCACCAATTCGGTTTCGCTCACCACCGGCTGCCGGTTCAGCCAGTCCCAGTTGATTCCCAGGCGGCCTCCGTGTTGCACCATGAAATAGCTTGCCCGAAAGCTGGACAGATTATGAAAGAAGTGGGAGCCCTGGCTGAGTTCAACGTTCATCCCCGGCAAGGTCGCCTCGACGATCGCCCGAGCCCCGGAAATCGCGCTCCAGTCCACCGGAATGCCGAGCGAGGGATGCGAACTGCCCCAGCGTCCAAAGCCAATCAGCAGGAATGGCCGGCGCTGCTGCTGCAGTTCACGATTGATCAGCCCCAACTGGTGCGCCACGGCCGGAGTCACGGAAGGAGTGAAATGCTCCGCCCGGACGAAGACGATGTCCTTGATGTCGTCCGCCGCGCCGTTGCCCATCACTTTCTCCGAGGCCACAATCGCGCGAGGATCACTAAGGTCCTCCGCGCTCACCTCGATCTCCTCCCCTGGAACCACCATCGGTCGCACCTGCAGGAATCCCACGCGTGCCCGCAACGGCTCGGTCCATCCTCCCAACAGCGTGATGGCGAATTCTATTTCGACTTTGGCGTTGGCAGTTGTTTCAGCCGCCGCCAGGAGCGCCTTCACCAGTTCGTTCAACGGCAGTTGCTCATGGATTAACAGTGGAGAAAAGTTCAGAATGCGCGTGCCGCGCGATCCTGTTCCAGGGATAACGCGGTCGCGTTCGGAATCGTAAGTCGCGGCGACAAAATCGAGAGCGCCATCCGCTTCGGCATCCGCCAGGTCAGCGCGCAAAAGATATTCCGTCTCGCTGGCCGGGTCGTAGGCCGGCGGTTTCCCCATGTTGACCGCCCAGAACCCGGTTTGCGTGCCCTTCATCAACTCCTGCACGGAAGAGAACGGCGGCGGCTTCCTGGGATATGCCGGAGAGTACGTCCACGCGATCCCGCCATCCACAATCGTTTTTCCCAGTCCCAGGGCGAGCGTGACTACGCCATCTTCGGGGCGCGCGGGCTCGAAGGCGTAGAAGTTGAAAGATCGAGCCACGGCCGAAATCACCGGATAAAAGCGATCCCCACGCCGTTGCCCGGCTACTTCCTGAATGATCACAGCCATCTTCTCCAGCCCGGGCTGGATGGCAGTAGCGCGGAGGTAGTCCCGCGCTTCGCGGAAGAAGGTCGAGGCGTAAACCAGTTTGATCGCCTCCACCAGTCGCCGGAAGCGCAAATCGGGATCGGGCTGGTTGTTGGGGATCATTTTCGTGGCATACACGCCGGCGAAGGGCCGCTCCGTCGCGTCCTCCAGCAGGCTGGAAGAACGAACAGCCAGAGGAGTGTTCACCTGCACGATCAGGGCGCGCAAGTCGCCCAGCAGTTCGAAGGGAAGGTCGGCTTTCTGAAAAGCGATTGCGATGCGGTCATCCGGCATCTCCTCGAAGGGCAGATCGCCAAGCTGATTCTGCGAGAGGAACTGGTCAAAGGAATCCGTCCCGATGACAGCCATGGTAGGGACGTTAATCCGGACTGCGGGAAAGGAAGCGGGATCGATATGGGTTGCAAGCAGATCTTTGATGGAGACCAGTCCTCGCGCTTTGCCGCCGATCGAGCCGGTGCCGATCTGGGTGTGGCGGAAGGTTCCGTCCCAGAACTTGCGGTCGAAGATCGGCAACTCGGCGGCCAGGGGCCTGGTGACGGTCATCGATACCTCCCTCACAGGCCGGCACTTGCGGCGCGTCCCGCGGGATAGGCCAGCGAACTACACCCAGCCGCGCTCGTGGCAGGCCTTGGCCACGCGCCCAATGGCAATCGCGTAAGCAGCATCTCTCATGTAGAGCTTCTCGCGGCGCGCCAGGTCGGATACGGCAAAGTACGCCGAAGTCATCTTCAGGTCCAGCTTGCCCAGAACCTCGTCTTTCTCCCAGAAATAGTTCATGTTGCTTTGCACCTGCTCGAAGTAGCTGCAGGTGACGCCGCCCGCATTCGCCAGGAAATCGGGAATGAGGCGGATGCCGCGCTCGCGAATGTGGGAGTCGGCTTCGGGAGTAGTCGGCCCGTTGGCTCCCTCGGCGATCACCCGCACCCGCGGACTGATCCGGCCCACGTTCTCGCCCGTGATCTGATTCTCCATGGCGGCGGGGACAAGAATGTCCACGTCCTGCTCGATCCATGCCTCGCCGGAGAGAACTTCGTAGCCGAACTCCTGGGCCTTGGACTTGCTGATGCCGCCGAAGTGATCGGTGATCGACAACAATTGCCCGAGATCGATTCCCTGAGGCTTGCGATACGTATAAGCGCACTGATCGGCCTGGTCCCAGCAGGCAACCGCCATAACCCGGCCTCCCAGCCGCTGGTAAAGTTCGATTGCGTAGTGGGCGACGTTGCCAAAGCCCTGCACGCTGGCCTGGGTATTTTCGGGCCGGATGCCCAGTTCCTTCAGGGCCTCGCGCAGAGTAATGACCACTCCATAGCCCGTCGCTTCAGTGCGGCCGAGGGAGCCGCCCAGTCCCACGGGCTTGCCGGTGATAAATCCCGGAAAGCGCCCGCCGTGGATTCTTTCGTATTCATCGAGCATCCACAGCATGTGCTGGGAGTCGGTCATGACGTCGGGGGCTGGAACATCGCTGACCGGACCAACATCACGTGCCACCTGCCGCACCCATCCCCGGCAGACTTGTTCCTGCTCGCGGGCGCTGAGGTTGTGGGGATCGCAGACCACGCCACCCTTTGCGCCTCCCAGCGGAATATCGACCACGGCGCACTTCCACGTCATCCACATGGAGAGCGCGCGCACGGTATCAATGGTCTCCTGCGGGTGGAAACGGATGCCGCCCTTGCCCGGCCCGCGCGCGTCATTGTGTTGCACCCGAAAACCGCGAAAGACCTTTACCGTTCCGTCATCCATGCGAACCGGGATGGCAAACTGGTACTCCCGCAGCGGATAACGCAGCAGATCCCGGGTGGCGGGATCCAGCCCCAGGTATTCGGCCACCTTGTCGAACTGGGCCTGCGCGATTTGAAAAGAATTAAATGCCTTGGATGATTTCCGGACCGGGGGTTGCTCCGCTTTCGAGCTTTCCTTCTCTACATCCAGTACAGTCGCCATATTCGGGACCTCGGCTGAACGCTATTTTTATTATCTCTCCCAGTCGGGGCCGCTCTAATGTGATCCCAAACACATCGGCGAGTGATCCTTACACAAAGGCGGGCAAAACCTGTCGTGCGGAAGTCCGAATCCGGAGTGTCTGACCTTTCCAGCGCCTTTTGAGGGTGGTGCGACTTTTGAAGTAAGCCGGGTGCCCCATTTCTCGCATCCTTTGCGAGAAGTGGGGCCTTCGCTGACACTCTACAAACGGTTGGATCAGTTTTGCCGCCCCGTGTAGCGCCACGAACCGGTTGCCCCAGCCTTCGCGGTCTTCGAAGGCTGGGCATTCGTGCTGACGGAATCACGAGAGAAACACCGTGCCCCAGAAGGGGGAATCTGGCAGAGCGGATGGGATTAACCGTCGTGGTCTAGCACTGCCACTCCTGCCTGCACCTGCACGCGCGCTGTGCCAGATAACAAGGCCTGAGCCATGGCCGAAACGGCTCACGCCAGACTGCCGTGCAGCGCACCCCTTGAAAACGGCTGAATCGTAAAGATCGTTCACAGAACGAGCGAACTTCTGCTGAACAAATCACCTTCCCTGCTGGCGTAACTCCCGGTACGGTCAGATCAAAACGTCTAACGACCTGACTTCAACCGCTACTTCCGAGTTGCCCGGGATTGCAGCCCGCCCCACCCAAGCTCCACCTGAACTTAGGTGCGACGCTTCGTCACCATCTACATGCCCCCTGCTTCGGTTTCCTGGTGGAATGGCGACAACCATTTGCCGTCTTTCTTCTGCCAGATCGACGTGGCGAAAACCTTTCCCCCTTGCCTTTTGCCATCGCAAGTCGCGTCCTGCGTCCCCGTGTAGGTCATGATGACCGTGCCTTTGTCGAGCCACATATAGGAAAAATCGGATAACGAGAAACTGTTGACCACACATCTCCCGTCGGCAAAACTTTTCAGAAGCTGCTCCCTGCCCTTGAATACCCCGCCATCGGCGATGCTTATGGAGTCGTTCGTGAACCACGCTCCCGCCTTCTTTACATCATTGTCTTTCCACGCTTGCCAGCCAGCTTTTTCGTTACTCTCGAGCGTCTTCTCTATGCTTGCATTCGCTTGCGAGAACAACGGGACTGCGGATAACAGCATAGCGAGACCAAGTGCCGCTAAAGCGATTCGACGCATACTCCTCCTCAGTTTCAATCGGACGTAAGTTTTGAACAGCCCTCCCCGAGGTCTGCTCACAGTCAGTATGTTGAGAGTGGCAATGAGCGTCTGTTCAAAATTGCACAAATTCGATTTATTACGATCAGAACGTGCGCAAGTTTTCACCGACGAGGTCGGGACGGTTGGCTCACTCCCCGGGACTGGGCGGAACATGGGGTGCAGTTCACCCGCCTGTTCCCACATTTGGACTTCGCGGGTTACTCCAGCGTTCGGGGTTTTAGAAGGCTGGGCCTTCGTCCTGCCGTAATCAAGAGAGAAATATGAGGAAAGGTCCCACGAGGGGCGGGAAGAATCTGGCGGAGAGGGAGGGATTCGAACCCCCGATACCCGTTAAGGTATGTCCGCTTTCGAGGCGGATCGTTTCAACCACTCACGCACCTCTCCGGAAGCGGTCGCCTGCTACCGGCCAGCAACTCAGCCCGTTCCTTCACTGGCTGGGCATGACGACTGGCGGCATCTAGCGACGGTTGCGAAAGAACGTCTGCAGCACTTCCGCGCTGCGGCCCGCTAAAACCCCGCTGCGAACCTGGATTCTATGGTTCACCTGCGGATGAGTCAGCACCTGGAATACCGAGTTCACGCCGCCGGCCTTGGGATCGTCCGCGCCGTATACCAGGCGGCGGATGCGGGCATGCACCATCGCACCCGTACACATCACGCACGGCTCAATTGTAACAAACAGATCGCAATCCCCCAGACGATGGTTGCCCAGAGCTGCACCGGCTTCGCGCAAGGCCATGATCTCGGCGTGGGCGGTAGGATCGAAGCCGGCGATGTTGCGATTCCATCCCCGGGCGATGACCTGATTCTCATGCACAACCACAGCGCCCACCGGCACCTCGCCTGATTCCAGAGCGCGTTGCGCGCAGCGCAGAGCCTCTTCCATCCACAATTCATCCTGCGACAGTTGCACATGCGGCTGGTGATTGGATTGGAGTGGAGTTTTCATTCAGAACATGAGATTGGGCAGCCGGGTCCTATTCTAGCGGGTCCAGCCGGACAAAGCCCGGCCGAGTATCTCCCGCACTGCGGCTGGCAGGGGGAAAACTAAATCACGCTCAGGACCGACCGCACCACCTCCGGCACCACGGCGCGCAGCACTGCCGGGACCACCTCGGTCGCGAGAGGGTAGGCAAGAGCCACCGCGGGAACCATGAGAAGCACCCAGGTCCTGGTCGGCAGGTTTGCGAGATAGGCCTTCATCACGTCCTCTATCGCTGGATACGGAAAGCACCTCGTGAAAGTTCCTTACCAGCGTTTAGACGGTTCATCCGCCGGAGGGTAGTTAGGATGCGGGTGTCGTTAGCCACCGTCCTTGGCGTTCGGATACTAATTCGAAGTGATCGCGCCAAACTCCCCAGTCGAGTAATTGCCTCCGGCGGCATAGTACAGCGTGGTCGTGGGACCTGATTCGGCATTGCCGTTCCCAAAACCGATGGCCCACAATCCCGGTAATACAATCGGTTTACCCGTTGAATCCTGAAGAAAGCCTTTGAAAGCTCCGGTCGTGTCGTCGAAGGCAGCGATCTGGCCGCTGGTTGTATTCCCCACGAGCAGCATGCGGCTGAACGCGCCAAAGTTCGCCGGCGCCAGAGCCATGCCCCAAGGCTCGCTGAACCAGCTTCCGCGTGCCAGCCGTCCCTTGAGATTTCCGTTGGTATCAAAGGCGTCTACAAAACCTCCCGCCACGTTGTTGAAAAATGTCACCAGGATGAACCCGCCTTCCGCCTGGATACCATAAGGTTTGTAGGACGAGGGGATATTCGGATCAGAAAAACTTCCCGCTAAGGTTACTCGCGCGAACGTGTTCGCGTTGTACGCCTCGACGCCTCCATTATGATTTGCCGCATAATACGTCGGGACTTTAGTTGTCGCATTCGTGGCAAAGGTCAAGCCGGTGTAGGACGCACCAGTTCCTGAGCGGTTCACCATCACCTTCGTGGTGTTGGTGTGGCACTGGTAGCATCCCGTGCCCGCTTGCGCCGGTTTCTCCCCGGCGTTCCAGTTCGAGATGAGTCCATCCAGGCTGGCGAAGGTGAAATTCTCCGCGGTGGGACCGGGGCCGACGCCGGGGTTATACGCCGCCCCTGTGGGGCTGCCGGGACCGACTCCGTTAGCCGACGGCACCGCGATCACCAGTGGCGCCAGTGACGCCGCCCCTGTCTGATTCGCGTAATACAGAGTGGTGAAGCCGGTAACGCTGTCGGACGTCCACCACTCATTTTCGCTGATGGTCGATTTGATGGCTCGCGACATGCCCCACGGATTTACCAGGTAGGGATCTTGCGTATTGTTCACAATAGGCGTGACCCTATAATGGTTTACCTGGGCATTGCTGCCGGCGCACAGCAACCACATCAAACCTGCCAGCCAAGCAACTCTCATGAGCGCCTCCGATGCGTCTTCAGTCTGTCTTGGGAAAGAGGATCATGGTTTCACAGTTCGGCAGAATAAAGAGAGCATGGCAGGTAAAAAGTTTGTCAAATCTCCCTGAACTCTGCCGGGCGGCGGGATAACGCTTGGCGTTCCTCGCTGTTACGAATTCCGAACATAATTTCTCGCGCTGCGGCGTGACGCCGGAATTCTGCGAACATCGCCAAGGGACTACCGAACCTGAGCTCTACACCACAGAAGCAAGTGGCGCGGGGAGGCACTCGCATCCCGTGCGAGATTCCGGTCCTGCTTACCAGCAAGGATCCGGGCGAGCCCTTCCGCCAGCCCTGCCATGTCATTCTGGCCAACCTGCGAGGATGTGCCGCTCGTTCGCCGCGACCGGTTCGCCCGGGAACCGAGGTGCAGCTGGATGATCTTCCGGTCCAACGGCCGGTTCCGGCGAAGGTGGTGAACTGCATTTCTCTAGGCGAGTTCGAGAAGCTCTGGCTGCTGAGCCTGGCGCTGAACGAAGCCGGGAACGTGTGGGGCATCGATCCCGCGCCAGAGGATTGGGGCCAGAAGGGCTGATTTTCCCCCTTGCCCACAACTGAGACGAGCAGGCACCCCTTGACAATTGCCCGCTCATGCCCTAGAATTAGCACTCGTTAGGCTCAACTGCTAGTAAATGAGTCTAGTCCCACTGAATCATAGTTTTACATAGATTCAATCGCAGCAGATTAACCTTCTAACTATCTGAAAGGAGTCAGAACTATGGCGAAATTCGCACCGCTCCACGACCGCATCCTGGTCCGTCGCGTTGAAGAATCCACCACCACCCGTGGCGGCATCATCATCCCCGATTCGGCCAAGGACAAGCCCCAGGAGGGCGAAGTCATCTCTACCGGCAAAGGCCGCACCAACGACGAAGGCAAGACCTTCCCGCTGGCGGTGAAAGAAGGCGACCGCATCCTGTTCGGCAAATACGCTGGCACCGAAATCAAGATTGATGGCGAAGAGTTCATCATCATGAAGGAAGACGAAGTCCTGGGTACCCTGACGGGCACCACCAGCCCGGCCAAGAAAGAACTTGCCGGGTCCAGGAAGTAACGCAAGGTCCCTCGACTCGCGCACAAAACGCGCGAGCTCGGGATGACAAAAAGATCCTTGGACTCGCGCACAAAAGGCGTGAGCTCGGGATGACAAAGAGATTCCGCAGGCCCGCCCTGCAAGAAGAAATCATCGAAGGAGACAAGCAATGGCAAAGCACATCGTTCACGGAGAAGAGTCGCGGCAGGCGATCCTCCGCGGCGTTAACCTTCTGGCCGACGCCGTGAAGGTCACCCTCGGCCCCAAGGGCCGCAACGTAGTCATCGAAAAGAAGTTCGGTTCGCCCACCATCACCAAGGACGGCGTCACCGTAGCCAAGGAAATCGAGCTGAAGGACGGCCTGGAGAACATGGGCGCACAGATGGTGCGCGAAGTCGCCAGCAAGACCAGCGACGTAGCCGGTGACGGCACAACCACGGCCACCGTACTCGCGCAGGCAATCTACCGCGAGGGCGTAAAGACGGTTGCGGCCGGTGCCAACCCCATGGCCCTGAAGCGGGGCATCGAGAAAGCCGTCAGCACGATTGCCGGCAAGCTCGACAAAGAAGGCAACCGCCTTCCCGGCGAGCTGGACAAGCTGTCCAAGCCTGTTTCCGGCGAGATGATCGCGCAGGTGGGGACGATTTCGGCTAATAACGACGAGACCATCGGCAAGATTATTGCCGAGGCGATGAAGAAGGTCGGCAAGGACGGCGTCATCACCGTGGAAGAGTCGAAGACGCTGGAAACTCAGCTGGAAGTGGTCGAAGGCATGCAGTTCGACCGCGGGTACCTCTCGCCGTACTTCGTCACTGATCCCGAGCGCATGGAAGTCGCCCTGGAGAACGCCTACATCCTGATCAACGAGAAGAAGATCAGCTCGATGAAGGACCTGCTGCCTCTGCTGGAGCAGATCGCGAAGAGCGGCAAGCCGTTGCTCATCATCGCGGAAGATGTCGAGGGCGAAGCGCTGGCGACGCTGGTTGTCAACAAGCTGCGTGGCACCCTGCAAGTCGCGGCTGTGAAGGCTCCTGGATTCGGCGACCGCCGCAAGGCGATGCTGCAGGATATCGCGATCCTCACCGGCGGCAAGGCGATCACGGAAGATCTCGGCATCAAGCTGGAGAACGTGCAGATCAGCGATCTCGGCCAGGCCAAGAAG
>DASREX010000108.1:0-3576 GCA_035651855.1 Candidatus Sulfotelmatobacter sp. | reverse complement strand
GATGCTTCCTGGTTCGGCATTTCGTATTGGATGATCGCCGCCGGAATCATTGGTGGCCTGCTTGCAGCTGTATTCGGTCTGATCGACTGGTGGGCCATTCCTTCAGGGACACGAGCGAAGAACATTGGGCTCATGCACGGCGCTGTGAATGTCGTTGTGGTGCTTCTGTTCATTGGAAGCTGGCTGCTGCGAAATTCAGCGCAACAAAATCCGAGTTCGACCGCCTTAGCTCTGTCCTTCATCGCGCTGGTTCTCGCCTTAATTGGCGGCTGGCTTGGAGGCGAACTAGTCGACCGGCTCGGCGTGGGAGTGGACGATGGGGCACACTTGGATGCACCCAGTTCATTGTCCGGCAGGCCGGCAAGAGAACGGACTCAGCCTGAGGCTACTAACTTCCGGCGAGCCGCGTAGACGAATTGTCGCAGTCTAGGGGATCGGGGCGCCCTTACGCCTAAAGCCCGCGGGAACCGGACAGAGATTTCTTTTCCTTGCCAGTTGTGCTGCGGCCCCTTGCCGCCGTTGACTTCGCTCGGGCCCCTACCTAAGATGTGTTCCACTTGGACGTACCCTCAAAATCGAGATGATCGGTCAAACCGTCTCGCATTACCGGATAGTCGAGAAGCTCGGCGGCGGCGGGATGGGTATTGTCTACAAGGCCGAAGACACCGAATTGGGACGCTTCGTCGCTCTCAAATTCCTGCCTGATGATGTCTCGCGGGATCCTCAGTCGCTAGAGCGCTTCCGCCGGGAAGCGCGTGCTGCCTCAGGATTGAACCATCCCAACATCTGCACCATTTTCGAAATCGGCCAGCACCAGGGCCAGCCGTTCATCGCCATGGAATTCCTCGATGGCGCCACCCTGAAACACCGGATCATGGGGCGGCCGATGGATACCGAGGCGCTGCTCGATCTGGCCATTCAGATTGCCGATGGGCTTGATGCCGCCCACGCCAAAGGTATCGTGCATCGCGATATCAAGCCGGCCAACATCTTCATTACCGAACGCGGGCAGGCGAAGATTCTGGATTTCGGCCTGGCCAAGGTGATTTCCGCGCAGCCGGAGAGGGGCTCCATTGCCGCTACAGCCCCCACCGCTCTGAGCGACGAGCACCTTACCAGCCCGGGCAGCACCCTGGGGACGGTGGCCTACATGTCGCCCGAGCAGGTGAGGGGGCAGGAACTGGATGCGCGTAGCGACCTGTTCTCCTTTGGAGTTGTCATGTACGAAATGGCGACCGGGCTGTTGCCCTTTCGTGGCGATACCTCCGGGCTGATCTTTAACTCAATCCTGGAGCGCGCTCCGGTGCCGCCGGTGCGCATGAATCCCGATGTGCCCCCGAAATTGGAAGAGATCATCAACAAGGCGCTGGAAAAAGATCGCGACCTGCGCTACCAGCATGCTTCGGACGTGCGGGCCGATCTGAAGCGGCTCAAGCGCGAGACGGAATCAGGACATTCTGCGCGATCCATCGAGCCAGCCCGGAGAATGAAATCGAAGCTGGTTCCAGTCCTCGCCGCTGCCGCCGTCATCATGGCCGCGGCGGCAGGTATCGTCCTGCACTACCGCTTCCCGCATGCTACCCCGAATACGCCGGCGGCCCAGATAAGTCCGGTGCAGGCTTCGATGCGGACGCTCGCCGTACTCCCGTTCCGCGATCTCTCCGGGCAGAGCGGAGGAGAAGTATGGGGAATCGGAGTTGCCGATGCCATCATCAGCCGGCTGGCTACTCTGCAGAATCTGGCCGTGCGTCCCACCAATTCCGTCCTCAAATATGCGAGAGGCACAGACGATCCAGCACAAGCCGCGAAAGAACTGGAGGTGAACTCGGTTCTGGCCGGAACCTACCAGCGCGTGGGCGATACCGTGCGGGTATCGGTGCAGCTTATCGACCATGGCGCAGCCCGTTGGGCGGGCCGCTACGACCTGCAAGGGCACGACATGCTGCGCTTTGAAGATGACGTGGCCCAGAAGGTGGTAGGCGGGCTGAGTGTCCAGCTCACCGGACAGGAAGAGCAATCGTTGAAGACTGCCACCACGAACTCCAGCCAGGCCTACGATTTGTTGCTGCAGGCCCGGGCTTACTGGACGGATTACTTTGTGAATTCCCAGCGCGACTCTCTGCACCATTGCCAGCAAAGATGCCTGCGTGCGATCGAACAAGACCCCAACTTCTCCGACGCCTATGCGCTCCTGGCACAGGCTTACTCGCTCGAGGCCACGAATTTTCAGGAAAACGGCGCGCAGAATCTCGTCCTTGCCGAGAAAGCCGCCCGTAAAGCAATGGCCCTCAACCCGCGCTCCTTTGAGGCGAATCTGGCGCTGGGAGTTGTTCTCGGCGAGCAGGGCAAGAACGCAGATTCACTTCCCATGCTCCGGGAAGCTTCCCTGCTGGCTCCGAATTCGGCTTTGGTGTGGAAGCATCTGGGATACATCTACCATTACGCCGGTCTGACAGATCTGGCGGAAGCCGCGTTTCGCCGCGGCCGTGACCTCGACCCTGTCTTGCCCCAGGCCTATTGGATGCACGGGCGCATGCTGCTTTACCAGGGCAAAGCCCTTGAAGCCGAACAGGAAGTGCGCAAGGCGCTGGAGCGCTTTCCCAATCACTTCAAGCTGTTGATGTTCCTCGGATACTTTCTTTACTACCAGGGAAAGACCGACGAAGGTATGCAGGCACTCGACCGCTCCTTGGAAGTGAGCCGCGGGCAGTCGGATGAGGAGCCTATCGTCCTGGCTGCAATTCTGCATGCGTCGCGGGGCGAGCGCGACAAGATCGACGCGCGCATTTTTAAGCTCAAGCCGGAAGAAATCGTCGATGGCGATCTCGCGGAATGGACCGGCGCGATCTATGCTCAACTTGGCGACAATGAGAAGGCGCTGGCCTGTTTGCGGCAGTCCGTCCGGCGGGGTAATCATAACTATCCCTGGTTTCAAAGGGACAAGAACTGGGACAAACTTCGCAGCCACCCCGAGTTCCAACGCATCATGTCAGAAGTCGAAGGCTACTGGAAGCACTACATGGAGTTGTTTGGACCGGGTTCATCCTAAGGCGCGAGCGAACTACCGCCTGGAGTAGCCTCCGATGGCTGCACAACTCGGGCGGCCCGCTTGTTCGAACAGTGCGCAGCTCGATGCATCTGGTTTGCCACCCCTGCAACCCGATGGGACAATAACGGTATATGCAAAAACCGCTCTCTCTGGTGTCCCGACTCGTGGTTGGAACACTGCTGCTTAGTTACGCTCAGGCGCAGCAGAGTTCCGCCTCGCAACCCTCCAAACCCTCATCCGCTCAATCCGCGGCCTCGGCCCCAAAAATCACGGCTAAGAAACCGGCGACCACGTCCAAAGCCGCCCCTGCCCTGGCACTTAAAACGAAAAAGGAAAAATCCAGCTACGCGCTCGGCATGAGCATAGGCACCGGGTTGCACCGGCAGGGAATTCCCGTGGATCCGGCAATTGTAGCGCGTGGCCTGCGCGACGCCATGGGTCAGGGCAAGACGCTGATGACGGAAGACGAGATGCGATCGACCCTGCAGCAACTCAGGCAGGAAGTGGGCAAGGAGCAAGCCGCGAAA
>DASREX010000107.1:0-7882 GCA_035651855.1 Candidatus Sulfotelmatobacter sp. | reverse complement strand
ACTCATCGGCACCCCCCAGAAAATCGTAGCGCCGTATGCCCTGGGCAAGCAGTTCCTTAATGACCTGGCTGCGCAGAACGTATCCCACGCTGTCGCTGGCGTACTCGGTATCGAAGCCCTCCTGTAACGAGAAGACGGTAGTTCCATGCCGCAACCCAAACTGTGCAGCAACCACTTTCCCGTCGGCCTCGAGGATCCAAAAGTCCAACCGGCGGCGCCTCAGCAGGAGAACGGCAAGCTCGGAGTAGAACCGCCGCCGGGCGGGCACATGCAGGGTTCCGGGCAATCCTCTCGCCTGCCAGTGCTTGCCATGCAGATCGTATAAGACCTGCAACAACGGATCGAGTTCCTGCTCGTCCTCGCACCGGCGAATGCGGACGGCATACTTCTTCTCCAGGCGGCGCGCGCGCAGGCCGATCTTTCCGCGCTCTTTGGACGAGAGTTGCTTCAGGTACTGCTCCCAGGTCTCCGGTAACGCGATGGCAGAAGCGGGAGTCCGGCCCTCGAACATCACCGATTTTCTCTGCTCGAGCACCCGCCGGACGGCATCGATAGAGGTCGACTGCGGAGGAACGGAATTGAGATAGCCTACATCCCAGCGGCTTCTGTGCTTCTCAATAACCTCAACCAGCAAATGCGCGAAGCTGTCCTCGAACCCTGGCCGGACGGGGATGTCAAGATTGTCCGAGTCGTGACTTCCGTCCCCCATCAGGCGCAAAACGCGAAGGGGAATGCTGCCGGCCATCCGAACAGACGTGAAGGACAACGCCGCCAAGCCGGCCAGGGACGCATCGGCAAAAGCGGCGACGACGAGAAGTTCCTGGGACTGGCCAAAATTCCGCCACCACGGCAGCAGCCACTCCGGCGTCGAGAAAGTCGTCGCCAACGGATAAGCAGCCAGCAGATCTTCCCATTGGCCGCGAATGCCTTCCAGTTGCGCGATGCTGTTATAGGTCTGGATGGCCAGTTTGCCGGGACTCATCTTCAGGGCCGATCGCCAGGATTGGCGGCGTTGCAGATGCCGAAAATTACATTCATGCCATGGCGCTCGAGGTCAATCTCCTGCAGGCACCTGCGTTCCACGATATCGTACAGGCCCAGGTGAGTCGGTTTACTCTTGTCCTGAAAGGCCTGCTTGATCCACAGCAGATTCTCCATGAACTTGGTCTTGCGGACGCGGGTGAACCCTACCCAGATTCTCCGTTCGTCCACCGGCAAGATGCTGCGGCACCAGCCGAGCAGGGTTTCTTCCTGAGTTTGAATTCTATGAATTTCGTGCAGATCGATGATCTGCTCGACCGCCAGTCTTTGCGGATCTGCGATCACGATTCGCCCGTCCACGGTGGTGAAGTAAAGGCGCCCATTCCACAGGAGCCCATCGTGAGGTTTCTGCACTTCGATGTTGATGCGTCGTCCGGGGCTCGTCAGGCAAATGGCGTCTCTTTGTTTCAGGCGCGTGACCCAAACGTCCTGGTCCAGTTCGAAGGCGGCGTTGGGATGCGAGTCGTGCGGCTTCGTGCTGTCGACTTTGCGGTAATCGACGTCCGGCGAAAAGCGGGACCACGGGTCCCCGCCTAGAACGTTCCAATAGTTCAGCACCCGGCCCTGATGCGTGAATTTCACAACCATATCCAACCCGGTATTCGCGACCAGCAGGTTGCCGTCCCTGGTCGGGGTAACGTGATGAAGATCGTTAAAGCAGGGCAGGGAAATGTAACCGACGCGCCGGAAATCCGGCAATTCGAAGATCAGAACCTCCGTCGACGTGCAGGTATAAAACCTGTTCCCCTCCAGCGTGGAAGACTTGAAGACGTTGGAGGATTCCTCGCTCGCCCGCGCCTCGGGCGGACTCTTGTATTCCATGACCAGTTCGGAGGTGTCGCGGCCGGTGTCCATGCGCAACAGGAGGGCAGCCTCGTACAGGCGCTGTTCCTCCTCATTCTTGAACACCAGCTTTCGCTGGCGGCCTCCCGTCAGATAGAGCGAGCTCATCGTTCCAGTGCCCGTCCGGAGAGCGATTGCCCGCAATCGGTGGCAAGGTTGTCAGCCCGCCAGCCTGCAAAAGCTGTAAATGACCGCTTTCTGATCATCCGACTTTCCTTGGCGCCCAGGTACAGCTTTTCGCCTTCAGATGCAAACAACGAGAATATCCGAGAGTCTCCACTCTTGACCAGAGCAACGGAATCTCTCTTGTGGGAAAGCCAGTCACAACTTCAGCACCCTGCTGTAGGGCGCAGAAAGGAGCGGCATTCGGCTCGACTGGTTGCGGCGGGTGCGGGATCAGCGCCCCTGTTTTGCTGGTTCAAAGTGCGGCTCCAGCATCCCCAGCAATTCATCTTTGAGAAACGGTCCACAGGCCAGCAAGCCGGATAGAAGCGGATTGCGGCGGTTGGCGATGAGGCTGCTCTTTTCCAGGGTGGAAACGAATCCGCCCGCGCTTTCGACCAGGGCGACCCCGGCAGCCACGTCCCACTCATTCTTGGGTGTCAAGGTGAAGGTGATGTCCGCCCGGCCCGAGGCCACCAGTCCCAGCTTGTAGGCAACCGAACCCATGGGCCGGATCTGGTAATCGCCGCCCTGGAACTGCTGCCACTCGCCTCGTTTCATTTCGCTGCGGCTGGCCAGGATCAGGGCGCCCCGCAATGACTTTCTTTGACTCGGCTGCGCCGGACTTCCGTTGTAAGTGATTCCGCAATCAACGGCGCCGAGAATGGTTTCACCAGTCGCGGGATTGCAGATGCCGCCCGCCACGGGACGCCCGTTCTCCACCAGTGCAATGGACACGCAGAACTCGGGAATGCCCTGCACGAATTCGCGGGTGCCGTCGAGCGGATCCACGACCCAAACCCGGCTCTTCTCCAGCCGCGAAACGTCATCCACACTCTCTTCGGAAAGCCAGCCTTCCCCATCGCGCAGCAGATTCTTTCGCAGGACCGCATCCAACGCGCGGTCGGCTTCGGTAACCGGATCGTGTCCGGCTTTGAACTCAGCTTGTATAGCTCCGGGAGTGAACTGCGCAAAGACCTCGCGGGCGGCCGCGATCGCCGCATCGATACGGGTGAGAATGCCGGAATAGGATGAAGTCATGCCGTCCTTGGAATTGGTGTTCTACACCGGCCAGAGCATGCGCGCTCCGGTGATCAACAGCAGAGCGCACAAAATACGGCGCAGCCAGAGCATGGGCACGCGAGTCGCCAGGTGCGAGCCAACTAATCCGCCGGGCACCGACCCAACCAGCAGGGTCAGCACCAGAGTGGGATCCACATTGCCCAGCCGAAAGTGCAGAAACCCGGTGACTCCCGTCAGCACTACGGCATGCACGATATCGGTTCCAACGTTGACCTTGGGCGGAAAGCTGTAGAAGAGCAGCAGGAGCATCATGATGATGCTGCCCGATCCCACCGAAGTCATTCCCACCAGCATCCCGGCGACCAGTCCGATCGCTGCCATTCCCGCGAAGCCCCGCATGGTAGGCGGGCGGTTGGCAATGCGCTCCTCAATGCGCCGCTGAAATAACAACAACACCGGAATGATGATGAGCAACACCCCGACCGCGGTCTTGATGAAGTTGTTGACCCCGTCTCCATACAGGTGCCGTATGTACATCAACGTCTTCACGCCGCAGATGGAGCCGGGAATACTGCCCGCGCCCAGGGCTAGAACCACCTTGCGCCGGACGGTTCCTTTCTTCAGGTGCATCAGGCTGGCCGGAACTTTGGTGAAAAAGTTAAACAGTGCGTCCGAGCCCACGGCGGTCAGGGCCGGCACTTTCAACCCGAAGATCAGCACGGGAAGCAGCAGCACGCCGCCTCCCACGCCGCTCAGTCCGATGAGAATGCCGACGATGAATCCGACCAGGATTTTGAGCACCACGAGTTCCATGGCTGATCCGCTGCCTACGCAGCCGCTCCATTCACTCCGATGAAACCTTCCCGCTCCAGATGCAGAATAATTTCCTGGGCGGCTTCTTCGGGTGACAGTTCTCCAGTGTTGATGGTTACCTCGGCATCCGCAGGAACCTCGTACGGATCCGAAATCCCGGTGAACTCCTTCAGGATTCCGGCGCGCGCCTTGGCATACAGGCCCTTGCGATCCCGCTGCTCGCAAACCTCGACGGAGGTCGCAATGTGCACCAGGATGAATCCGCCATAGGGCTCGATCATCTGGCGCACGTGCTTGCGGGTGGCGTCGTAGGGAGCAATGGGCGCGCAAATTGCGATCCCGCCGTTCTTCGTAATCTCGGAAGCCACGTATCCGATGCGGCGGATGTTAATGTCCCGATGTTCCTTGGAGAAGCCCAGTTCCGAGGAGAGGTGCTTGCGAACCAGGTCTCCGTCCAGCAAGGTCACGGGGCGGCCGCCGACTTCCAGGAATTTCGTCAGCAGCACGTTAGCAATGGTCGACTTTCCCGAACCCGACAGCCCGGTGAAGAAGATGGTCACCCCTTGCTTGCCGCGAGGAGGAAAGCTGCGCCGCAATTCGTGCACGACTTCGGGATATGTAAACCATCCGGGGATCTCCCGGCCCTCATTCAGCCGCTGCCGCAGTTCGGTTCCTGAGATGTTCAGCACGCGGTCGGTCGGCTTCACTTCGTCGTCCGGCACGTAGCGATCCTCGGTCTCGAGATAGACCATCATGTTGAACGGAACCATGGTCACGCCGATATCCGCCTCGTGCTTTTTGAACAACTCTTGCGCTTCGTAGGGCCCGTAGAATGGCTTCCCGTCTGTATCCTTGCCCGGCCCGGCATGGTCGCGGCCGACGATGAAATGAGTGCAGCCGTGATTCTTGCGGATTAATGCGTGCCAGATCGCCTCGCGCGGGCCTCCCATGCGCATGGCAAGCGGTAACAGCGAGAGTTTCTGTGTTCCCTGGGGATATTTGGAGCCCAGCAATTGATAGCAGCGCACGCGGGTGTAATAGTCCACGTCGCCGGGCTTGGTCATGCCCACAACTGGATGGATCAGCAGGTTGGCCTCGACCTGCTTGGCGGCGCGGAAGGTAAGTTCCACGTGGGCGCGGTGCATAGGATTACGCGTCTGAAATGCAACCACACGGCGCCATCCCTGGCGCGCAAATTCCGCCCGCAGTTCTGCCGGCGTCAGGCGCAAAGTGCGGAAATCATAATGGGAGGGAGCTTGCAGCCCCTCCAGCCGTCCCCCGATGTACCAGGGATTGGACTTATTTACGGTGTAGTCCGCTCCGGGATGGGCTTTGCTCGTGCTATTGAAAACTGCCTTGGCTTCGGCGGCACGATCCGGCTGCCAGATTTCCTCCACGTGCAGAACCGCCAACATCACACCTTCGGCGTCACGCAGCGCCACTTGGCTGCTGCCCGCCGTGAGTTTCCGGGCAAATTCTTCGGTCACGTCCAGCGTGATCGGCATCGGCCAGATCAGGCCGCTGACCAGGCGCATGTTGTGGCACACGCCTTCGTAGTCTGCCTTGGTCATGAAGCCGCGAAGAGGCGAAAAGCCACCGCTCATCAGCAACTCCAGATCGCATATCTGGCGCGCAGTCAGATCCCACGACGGCCACTCCCGCGAGTGGGCTTTCAGTTCGGCAGCCCGGTCCGGAGCTGCCATCAAATTGACAAGTTCGCCGCCGTGCGGCGCGATCAAGTGACTAGTCGAAGCAGACAAGTGCGTGAACCTCCCAGGTTCGGCGATTGTGATGGAATGCATGAAATTCAGTGTCTCGCAGAGAGTTTATGACGACATCCTGAACTGCTGGTTTGGGGGGACTTGCTGAACTGCCAAAGCGCTGTGGATCAAATATCCACGTTAATCTCAGTGTATACCAATGAACCGGCTATCGGATTAGCGAGCAAATGCCGTGCCGACACGGGTTTCGTCATTCTACTGTAAGTTGATAGAGATAAAAGCTAAATCGCCCTCTTTTTTAATTTTCTTGCGAGCGGCGCGGCCCAGTATGCAAATCGTTGCGCATAGGGCAAATCCTTTCATCTTTAAACCAGCGTTTACACCAAGGCTCTGGGCAACTTAGTCGTGCAACACCCAGCCAGATCCCTGGACGCAGAGTGCCGCCTCGTAGCCCTCGGGGACTTCCACTTCGCGCAAGGACCACAGGGCCGCCTCGCCGCCGTCGGGCCGGGTAGCCAGCAACGCGTTCTTCTCCCCCGGCGCGAGCGACACATCGAATGCACTCAAGGGCAGAGATAATCCGGCGCCGTGTGCCTTGATGTAGGCTTCTTTTCGCGTCCAGCAACGGAAGAAACCCCGGCATCGTTCCTCCGGAGGCAATGCGGCCAACTGCTTCTGTTCGGCGCGGGAGAAATAACGCTGTGCAAGGGTTTCGTGATCCACACCGTTGCGCACCTGCTCGATATCCACCCCGACCCCCCGCGCGCGCGCGAAGGCAATCAAAGCTCCCGCTCCGGAATGCGAGACATTGAACTCTACCTGGCCGGCGAGGGGCGCATCGAGCAATGGCTTTTCCCGCTCTCCATAGCGGAATGGAATTGCTTTGGGATTCCAATCCAGGTAAGCGCCCAGAAGGATTCTCAAAAGTGCGCGGGTGGCGGTGAAGTTTTGCCGGTCGCGCGCGAAATGAAACCGGTTCGCTCGCGCAACTTCGTCCGGGGAAAGAACACTCCGCCAGCGGCCTTCTCCAGGCGCAACCCGCTCCAGGTCGACGCGCCAGAGCTGTACTTCGTCGACGGATAATTTCAGCCCCGGTGCAGGTTCGAACTGAAGTTCCGAGATCATCCTGGACGCGTTCACGCTGCGCAGAGTAATCCCAAAATGGAAAGGTTGCAATCAGGCGCGCTTTCCTTCTTTCCTATTGAGAGAATCCTCAGTATGCTGGTTAAGAGAGCGTCCCCGTGCATTCTGCGCAAACCATCCCCCGCTTGAGCGCGCAGCCGGCGGCAGATCGGCCGGACGGCCGGGTCTCTGTCATCGTGCCTGTCTACAACGAAGTGACGCATCTGGATGAATTGTTGCGCGCCGTCTTGGCTTCCCCGGTGAAAAAAGAAGTCGTTATCGTCGACGACGGTTCGACCGATGGGACGCGGGAAAAACTCCGGGCATTACCTCCGATTGACAACGTCACCATCGTGTTCCACGAAAAGAATTACGGTAAGGGCGCGTCCATCCGCACGGCGCTGAACTATGCCCGCGGCGAATACGTGCTGATTCAAGATTCCGATCTGGAATACGATCCCCAGGATTACCCCGCTTTGCTGCGGCCGTTGCAAGCTGGCAGTGCGAACGTGGTATACGGAGTGCGGCCCGACCGTCCGGAGCGGGGTCTGCGATTCTTTCTGGGAGCGAAGTTTCTCACGCATTTGACCAACTTCCTGTACGGCGCGCGCATTCATGACGAAGCGACCTGTTATAAAGTTTTTCGCCGCTCCGTGCTCGCGCGGATGGAACTGCAGTGCCGCCGATTCGAATTCTGCCCCGAAGTCACGGCCAAACTCTGCCGCATGGGCGAGACGATCGCGGAGGTGCCGATCTCGTATCACCCCCGCTCCGCGGTCGAGGGAAAGAAAATCCGGCACGCCGACGGCTGGCTGGCGATTTGGACTCTGATCCGTTACCGCTTCCTGCCCCGGCGCCGCTGGCTGCGGACAAATGCGCAGACCTCGACTCCGCCCTTCCGCGCGCAACCCCTGCGCCCTCCCGCGGAATGATCTCCGGCGAAGCCGCGCCTCAAGCGGCGAGCAGAGCATGCACTTCCTATTTCGAAACACACAAGTGCATATCCACACTCACAGGTGCCTTCCGGCATTGACTCCACTCCTGTTCTGAAATAAGTTGCTCGCAGATTGATTCGATCGTGTCCCAGATAGAACGTGAGGCCGTCGCTCACGGGTAAATTCTTTACCACCTCGCCCGCGGAGACGGAGCCGGAAGCT
>DASREX010000106.1:0-4385 GCA_035651855.1 Candidatus Sulfotelmatobacter sp. | reverse complement strand
GGAGCCACAGTCCGGTGCTCTGCCAGTTGAGCTACTCCCACCGGATTTCTCGATTATAGCGGCTTCAGGCTGCGAACGTCAGGCTTCGGGCTCCTCCATCCCCATGCTTCAACTATCGAGGAGCAGTGCCGTCTCTGCGGGACTCGGTCATCTGCCCGCCTACCCAGGACTTGCGCCCTGGGCTATTTATCTTTCGCCTCTCCAGTGGAATGGCCGACGCCCCTCCTACAACTTCGGCAGCACGATGCCTTTCTGCGCCTGGTACTTCCCTTTCCGGTCGGCGTAGCTGGTTTCGCAGACTTCGTCCGACTGGAAGAAGATGATCTGGCACAGGCCTTCGTTGGCGTAGATCTTTGCCGGCAGTGGCGTGGTGTTCGAAATCTCCAGGGTCACGAAGCCTTCCCATTCCGGCTCAAAGGGGGTGACATTCACGATGATCCCGCAACGGGCATAGGTGGACTTGCCGACGCAGATGGTCAGCACATCGCGGGGAATTTTGAAATACTCGACCGAACGCGCCAGGGCGAAGGAATTCGGCGGGATCAGCGCGCACTCCGAGCGCACGGTCACGAACGAGCGCTCGTCGAAACCCTTGGGGTCCACGATTGCGCAATTCACGTTGGTGAAAATCTTGAACTCGTCGGCCACGCGCAAATCGTAGCCATAAGAAGAAAGCCCGAATGAAACCACCCCTTCGCGCACCTGCTTCTCGGAGAAAGGGTTGATCATCCCGTGCTCGAGGGCCATCCGGCGAATCCAGCGATCACTCTTCAGCATGCAGCTCCTTGAGAACAGCTTTTAGCTGTCAGCTCTTAGCTGTTAGCGCAAACACTCCAAGGGCGATTGAATGCTGGTTTGGCTAAAAGCTAAAGGCTAAGAGCTAAGGGCTGGAAGCAGCATCTTAAGGGATACCACCCGCCATTGACAATCTCCCTTTATCTCCCTTAGCATCAGGCACTTGAAGGATTTCCAGAACTCCTTCGCGACGAGGCGGACGTGATCAAACTCGACATCATCAACGAAGTCGTCAACCGGACCGGCATCACCAAGACCAAGGCCGAAATGGCAGTGGAAACCGTATTCGAGAGCATGAAGCGGTCTCTTGCCAAGGGCGACCGCATCGAACTGAGAGGTTTTGGCGTATTTAACGTGCGTCCCCGGAAGACCGGGATCGGGCGCAATCCGCGCACCGGCGCGGAGGTGTCCATTCCTCCGGGAAAAGCGGTACGCTTCAAGCCCGGAAAGGAACTGCAGTCCATCGAGTAGTCACGGCGATCAGCGCTCAGCACTCGGCATTCAGCTGGAAGACTCCGGCAGCATATGCTGAGTGCGGTTGCTGATTCCAATCCCCAACTTGCCTCCGAATTACAATCCATACAGCCCCATGCCTGACCGCGACGCACCCGAAGTTCTTGTGCCTGCTGAAGTCTATCCGCCAAACGCTGAGCGAGTGCTGTGGGCGCGCCATCCCCGGCGCCGGTACTGGCTGCACCTGCTGCTGTTCGCCGTTACCTTCTTCACGACGCTGGTTGTTGGGGCGAGGCTGCAGTGGAATTTCGATCACGGTTATCCGGCGTTCATGTTGGACGAAAGCATCTTCCCCGCTGTCTGGGCGGTGCGCGGTCATTATCTTCTGCAAGGTCTTCCTTTCTCGCTCACCCTGATGCTGATCCTGCTGGCGCACGAGATGGGACACTTCCTGTATTGCGTGAAATATCGCGTGGCCGCGACCCTTCCCTATTTCATTCCGTTCCCAAGTCTGATCGGGACTCTGGGCGCGTTCATCCGCATCCGCTCCCCGCTGCGATCGCGCTCCGTCCTGTTCGATATCGGGATCGCGGGTCCGATTGCGGGATTCGCGGTGGCGCTTCCCGTGTTGCTCTGGTCGCTCGGGCGTTCCCACGCAGCTCCATTCGGGGTGGCCATACCACGCATCGAACTGGGCATTCCGCTGGTGTTCTATCTGGCCCGCAAAGTTCTGGTGGCCACCGGACTTGGAGCCGCGATCGCCGGAGTCCCGCTTTCCCGGCTGTATCTGCACCCTGTGGCGATCGCGGCCTGGGTGGGAATGTTTGCCACCTCTCTGAACCTGCTTCCCGGAGGACAGCTCGACGGCGGGCACATTCTTTACGCGATCTCGTCGCGCGCGCATCGCCGAATCTCGCGCGCAACCGTGCTCGTTCTGATCCCGATGGCAGTGTTTCTCTGGACCGGATGGCTTGTTTGGGCCGTCATGCTGCGCGTCAGCGGAACGCGGCATCCCATGGTTGCCGAATGGCCGGATATTGGTTCGAAACGGCGATGGTTTGCCCTGGTCGCGCCGCTTCTCCTCGTCCTGACCTTCTCTTTCGTCCCGGTTTCGACTGCTACGGAATCAAATTCATTGTTGGACCTGTTTGGCTATGTCGCGGGCGGGTTGCGCCACTGGCTTGGCGCACACTGACCGCCCTGGGCCTGCATGTAGGCACGGAGTCCTCGTCCGGGCGGACGAGCAACGCTGGCCTCGTCGTGCGTAATCACGCTCCGCCTCGGCGAGAGGGCGCCCAGCCTGCATACGTATTTCAGCGGACACGGCACGGCTGAGAGCCGCGCACTGATACAAGCAGCGCCGTTCCTAAGACGCGTTCTAGCCTTCCACCCGGGCCGTGACTTCCTGCGCGGGTTCTCCGCCCACCATGCCTTGCGCCACGATCAGGCGCCGGGCTTCGACGCGGAGCTTAGGCAGCCGCACGCCGAAGATGGCTGCGCCACCGATGGCGGCGACGGCGCCGATGATGATTGTCAGCGGGGCGCCCAGACGGTCGGCGAGCGCTCCGCCGAACAGCGCGCCGAACGGGGCCATTCCCATGAACATCATGGAATAGACCGACATCACCCGCCCGCGCAACTGGTCCGGCACCATCGCCTGGATCAGAGTATTGGATGACGACATCTGCAGCATCATGCAGAAGCCGACCGGGACCAGCAGCGCGGTCGAGAGCCAGAAATTCCGCGACAGAGCAAACACGATCAACATGATCCCAAAGCCGCCGCAGGAAAACATGATCCAGCGTCCGAGTCCATAGACTCCGGTGCGGGTAGCCAGGGTCAGCGCCCCGAGCAGCGCCCCCACGCCGGTGGCTCCCATCAGAATGCCCAGGCCGCGCGCGCCGCCGTGCAGAATGCGGTCGGCAACAATCGGCATGAGCACGGTGTAGGGCATCGCCACCAGGCTCACCAGGCCGAGCAGCAACAGGATGGCCCGGATCGGCGCGGTGGTGCGCACAAACCGGAAGCCCTCGATCACGTGCGCGATGGGCGATCCCGTGGGGAGTTCCGAGCGCGGCTGTACCCGCATCATCAGCAGTCCAGTAATGACCGCAAGATAACTGACGGCATTTGCAAAGAAGCACCAGCCTTCGCCAATCCTCGCCACCAGCAACCCGGCGATGGCGGGACCGATGATGCGCGCGCCGTTGAACATGGAAGAATTCAGCGCGATGGCATTGATCAGATCGTCCTTGCCCACCATCTCCACCAGAAAAGACTGCCGCCCGGGGATGTCAAAGGCATTGACGATGCCGAGCAACGCGGCCAGCACGAAGATCTCCGGAACAGTGATATGGTTGGTCAGCGTCAGGACGGCGAGGACCAGTGCGAGCAGCATGGACGCCACCTGCGTTCCGATCACAACCGTACGGCGGTTGTGGCGATCCGCGATAATTCCGCCGAGGGGCGAGGCCAGGAAGACAGGAAACTGACCTGCGAAACCTACCGATCCCAATAACAAGGAAGATCCCGTGAGCCGGTAAACCAGCCAGGACTGAGCGACGGTTTGCATCCAGGTGCCGATCAGCGAGATGAATTGGCCCCCGAAAAACAGCTGGAAGTTGCGGTGTTTCAGGGCGCGGAAGGTTGCCGGCAGGCGAAGACCGCGATCGGCTGCAGACAATGCTTGGTTGGAGTTTCGCTCAGGCGATTGCAAGGAGGCCACACTGGCTCTTTCAATGATGCGGCGGGGCCGCCTCCCGATGCAAATGAAGGCAACACCCCGTCACTTTCTGGTGACTACCCGAAAAGCAGTTTATGGCGTAAAGTAAACTCCTCTTCAGATGGCCAGCGCCGAGCCAATCCGAGTGGAGCGTCGTTCCGGCCAGCGCTTTCGTGAATATCAGGTCCCGGTCCTGCTTCGCACCCCAGACGGTCGCACTGGCAACGGGTTCACTCTGGATTTGAGTTCCCGGGGCGCGCTGCTGTGGACTGACTTTCCCCTGAGCGAAGGCCAACTGGTTGATCTCACCCTGCGGATGCCGTCGCAAATCACCCTGGCCGAAGAAATGAGCGTCTGCTGCCGGGCGCGCGTGGTGCGGCTCGAACCTGACCGGGAGCGCGGCAAGCCGGCGGTG
>DASREX010000105.1:0-48700 GCA_035651855.1 Candidatus Sulfotelmatobacter sp. | reverse complement strand
GGCATGAAAGAACTCATGGGCGGAGGAGTGCTGAGCAAGATTCCCTTCCTGCCCCAGTTCCTGTCGCGCCCGGCGTGGCTGCTTCGTTTTTTAATAGACGGCGGCGTGCCTCACCTTCCCAACGTAGTCGTCCCCGGCCAGGGACCACTCCCCATGACAGATGTGGCCGCCGCGCTCGCCAGTTCAACTGTGACCTGGCAGGATCTGCGCTGGATTCGCGAGCTGTGGTCCGGGCCGCTCATCATCAAAGGCGTGCTGACGGCGGAAGATGCGCGCCGCGCCATCGATGAGGGGGCATCCGCCGTCGTGGTCTCGAACCACGGCGGACGGCAGCTGGATTCTGTTCCTGCCTCGCTGCAGGTGCTCCCCGAGGTGGTCGCCGCCGTAAACGGTCAGATTGAAGTGCTGATGGATGGCGGTGTACGGCGCGGCAGCGACGTGGTCAAGGCAATTTGCCTGGGAGCGCGCGCGGTCCTGGTTGGACGCGCCTACGCCTATGGCCTCGCTGCGGGAGGCCCAGCAGGAGTAGCGCGAGCACTCGAAATGCTGCGCACCGAAATAGAGCGCACCCTCAAGCTGCTGGGCTGCCCTTCCATCGCAGCCTTGGACCGCTCCTACATCCAAACAAACGGAATTTTCCGCCTCTGAAGGGTGCCCCACCCTTGTCGCGTTTTCCGCGACAGGGTGGGGTTTTTGACCTAGGCAGTGTAGTCGGAAAGCATCAGAACTGCCTTGTCTGCAATCCGTCACTCACAGGAGGCGGTTTGCCAGGAGCGAGAAAGCTAGGAAAGGATTTGCTCAGGCCGTTGGAGCGCCTGGGCAAGCTCGCCAAGAAACATGGCCGCCCGGGCTCCGTCCGCCACGCGGTGATCGCAGGAAATCGTCAGCGTCATCATCGGCCGCACTACGGGGTTGCCGTCCATGGCTATTACGCGGTCCGCGATGGCGCCCACCGCGAGGATGGCAGCCTGGGGAGGAGTGATGATCGCGCTGAACTGATCCACCTGGTACATGCCCAGATTGCTGATGGTGAATGTAGCCTCGGAAATATCCGCCGGCCGAAGCTTTCCCGCGCGCGCACGCTCCGTCAGTTCGCTGCGCCGGCTGGCGATTTCCGCAAGACTCGCCGCCTGCGCATCGTGAATCACGGCGGCCACCACCCCGTCCTTCACCGCAATTGCGATCCCAAGGTTCACGTGCCCATGCAGACGAATCCCTCCCTCGCTCCAACTGGCATTCAGCCTGGGATGCTTGAGCAGCACCCGCGCCACCACCGCAGCCAGCAGATCGGTATGGGTAATGCGGATACCTCGGCCGCGTTCGATTTCACCACCCGCGCGTTGCCTGTATTCGTTGAGCCCAGTCGCGTCGACATCTCGCGAGACAAAGAAGTGGGGAACGGTGGTCCAACTTTGCGTCGTACGCTCCGCCATGATGCGGCCTACTGAAGTTGGCACCTCGGTTTCGCCCGCTTGCCCCTGTTTTGCCCAATCGTGGGAAGCTGCATCAGCGGAAAGATCCCCAGGTTTGGATGCAGCCTCGACGTCCGCAGCAACCACTTCCCCGCCCGGGCCTGTGCCCCGCAGGAGCGCGATGTCCACACCAAGCTGCTTTGCCAGGCGCCGGGCCTTGGGAGAAACCTTGGCGCTTGCTGCCGGTATGACAGAAGCGCCAGGTCGTGCCGGGGAGACATGGGCTGCCTCAGGTTTGGAACGCGCTGCGACGCGCGCTGCGGGAGCAACCGCACTGGTTTCCGCCGGAGGATTCTCTCCCGCCTCCACGATCCAGGCGATGGTTTGGCCCACAGGAATGTCCGCGCCTTCGGCGGCGCTGATTCCGGCCAGGAAACCGTCGGCGGGGGCTTCGACTTCTACCACGGCTTTGTCCGTTTCTATGTCGAGAAGAGGCTCACCCTTGGCGACGCGGTCGCCTTCTTTCTTTCGCCACGCGAGGAGCTTGCCGGTTTCCTGCGCCATCTCGAGAGCGGGCATGACAACGCTGAAGGCCATAGGGATTTTGGGGAAGGACCGGCTATGGCCTTCAGTCTGAAACTCCTACGCGCTCGCTCTTGGCGCTGGCTTCAATCATCTCCAGCACCTGCCGGCTCGCCGGGGCTTCGCTCTCCCGGGTAGTGGGAAGCGGGCCGTTGACCGTGACATAGTGCGCGCCGGCCACAAGCAATTCTTCTGCCGGGAAACGCGTGATGACTTCGTGCCCGGTGGGCGTGACCACAATCTCTTCCTCGATGCGCGCCGCGCTCCAGCCGTCGGTGGAGGGCCAGAACGTTTCCAGCGCAAACACCATCCCGGGCTTGATCTCGACCGGATGATCGAAGGATACCAGCCGGCTGATGACAGGCTTCTCCCAGATCGCCAGGCCGATCCCGTGCCCGTATTGCAGGGCGAAGGCGGCTTCTTCGTTGGGGAATCCGAAGTCCTGCGCTTTCGGCCATACCGCCGCGATCTCGGCCGTGGTGCGGCCGGGGCGAACCAGTTCGATCGCGGCATCCAGATACTCGCGGCAACGCTTGTACGCGTCCACCATGGCATGCGATGCGTAACCCACCGTGAAGCAGCGGTAGTAGCAGGTGCGGTATCCCATGTACGAGTGCAGGATGTCGTAGTACACCGGATCCCCGGGCCGCAGCACGCGGTCGGAGAAGACATGCGGATGCGGGTTGCAGCGTTCGCCCGAAATAGCATTCACGGCTTCGACATACTCGGAGCCGAGATCGTACAGGACCTTGCTGACCAGCCCCACGGCTTCGTTTTCCCGCAGCCCCGGCTTCATCGCACGGTAAAGTTCGTCGTAGGCCGCGTCCACCATCATCGCCGAGGTATTCAGCAATGCGATCTCATCCTGCGTCTTGATGACCCGCGCTTCGGACATCAGTTGCTGTCCGTCCACCACCTGAAGGCCTTCCTTCTGCAGCGCAAACAGCACCGGCAGTTCGATGATGTCGATGCCGACCGGCTCTTTATGCAGCCCGCGTTTCTCCAGTTCGATACGGATTTTTTTGGCCACATCTTCGGCGCGGCCCATTTCGGGCGTCATAGCGCCGCGCAGCATCGAAATGCCCGGCCGCGAGCGCTCTCCCAGCCACGGGCAATTCAGCTGGTGATGCCGGGCCGCCGATCCGAAATCCCACAGAATCGGTTCGTCATTTTGCGGCAGCAATGTGAAACGGTTCGCCTTGTCCTGGGCCCAGGTGCCAATGTGGGTTGACGTCAAATAACGCACATTGTTCATGTCGAAACAGAGCAGCGATCCCATCGAGGAACTGGCCAGCAGGTCCTTCGCTTTCTGCAGGCGTTCGCGGCGTAAGCGGTCGAAATCAATGCGGCTTTCCCAATCGACCGCCATGGTTCCGTGAGTTTTGAGTGCCATAATCAGCTCCTGACTGCTCGCTTCCGGCTTCTACATGTGACCAGGAATGAACCACCCTCGGGACAACGCCCGAGGCGCGCTACGATTTCCCGCACATCTTTCTGGCCGCTTCGAATACAGTTTGTTCTGTCGGTACCGTCATATCTTCCAGTGGGGGCGAGAACGGAATCGGCACATGCATGGCGCCCAGCCGCATGACTGGCGCATCGAGGTCGTAGAAGGCCCCTTCGGCGACGACTGCCGCCAATTCCGCAGCTACCCCGTAACGGCCGTACCCTTCGTCCATGATGATTACGCGCGAAGTCTTTTTCACCGACTCGATCATGGTCTTCTCGTCCAGGGGCCAGGTGGTTCGGGGATCGACCACTTCGGCGCTGATCCCTTCTTTCTCCAGCAACAGCGCGGCGCCCAGTGCGACCTGCACCATGCTGCTGGTTGCAATGAGGGTGATGTCGTCGCCTTCGCGCTTCACGTCAGCTACGCCCAGCGGGATCGTGTAATCATCCTCGGGGACCGGGCCCTTCAGCTTGTACATCATTTTGTCTTCGAAGAAGATCACAGGATTCTCGTCGCGAATCGCCGTTTTGAGCAGCCCCTTGGCATCATACGGCGTGGACGGCAGGACTACCTTCAGCCCGGGCACGTGGCTGAACCAGGCATGCAGCGACTGCGAATGCTGCGCGGCCGAGCGCCGCGTCGCTCCCAGCGTAGTCCGCAGGACCATGGGCACTTTCCAGTGGCCGCCGGACATGTAGTGCGCCTTGGCGGCCTGGTTCACCATTTGATCCATGGTCAAGGTCAGGAAATCGCCAAACATGATGTCCACCACTGGGCGCAGTCCCGTCATGGCGGCGCCCACTCCAATTCCCGTAAACCCCGCCTCGGAGATGGGCGTGTCAAGAACTCTCTCTGCGCCAAATTCCTCCACCAGGCCGGAAAGAACCTTGAACGGGGTGCCCGCTTCTGCGACATCTTCCCCAAAGATGCATACCCGCGGGTCGCGGCGCATTTCTTCCGCCAAGGCCTCTCGTACGGCTTGCGCCAGGGTCAGTTCCCGTTCAGGCATAGACGTCCTCGTCCACCTGGTCGACGCTGGGATACGGCGCGTCGATCGCAAACTTCACCGCGGTTTCCATCTCCTTGCGGATTCCATCGACAAGGGTGTCGAGTGCGGCCGCATCCGCGTACCCTTGCTCAGCCAGCCAGCTGGCATGCAGTTTTATGGGGTCGCGCTCGGTCTTCCAGTGCTGCTCTTCTTGCTTGGAGCGGTAGTAGTCCCGCTTGATGTCGCCCACGTGATGCCCGCTGTAGCGGTAAGTGTCGGCCTGCAGGAAGGCGGGGCCGGCGCCCGACCGGGCCCGTTGGACCAACCGGGTCGCAACTTCATGGACAGCCCGCACGTTTTGACCGTCAACAGTCGCGGCTTCGATACCGAAGGCATTGGCGCGCCCGAGAATCGTTCCCGCCGTGGTCTCGAAATAGTGCGTGTACTCGTTATAAAGATTGTTTTCGCAAACGTAGATGACCGGTAATTTCCACAGCTGGGCGAGGTTCATGACCTCGTACAGGGAACCCTGCCCCAACGCGCCCTCCCCAAAAAAGCAGACCGAAACCGCCCCCTTTGCCAGGCGTTTCGAGGCAAAGGCCGCGCCGGTCGCAATGCCCACACTGCCGCCGACGATGGCATTGGCTCCGAGATTGCCGGTTGCCGGGTCGGCGATATGCATCGAGCCGCCTTTCCCGCGGCAGTATCCCGCTTCTTTGCCCAGCAACTCGGCAAACATTCGATCCGGGGAGGCGCCCTTGGCGAGGCAATGTCCGTGCCCGCGATGCGTGCTGGTGATGTAATCATCCACGCTGAGCGCCTCGCATACTCCGACCGCGACCCCCTCCTGCCCGCTATACAGGTGGGCCAATCCCGGCATCAGCGCGCGGGTGTACAGTTCGTTGACCTGTTCTTCGAAAAGACGAATGCGAACCATCTGCCGGTAGACGCGCAGCCATTTCTCTTTCGCCGCTGCGACCTCGCGGCCCGCCTCGGGATTGGAAGTAGCAGTCGTCACCTCTTGGCTCCTCCGGTGGTCACAGGAGTGCTCACTCCTGACATGGCAGCCAGCACGTCGAACATGCAGGCAAAATCGTATTTGGTCCATCCCATGCCGCGCGCTGCCGTCAGAAATTCGTTGCTGATGGCCGTGGTCGGCAGCGGGACATCCAACTCGCGCCCCAGGTCCATGGCAAGAACCATATCCTTCTGCATCATGTTGACGTCGAACCAGGCTTCTTCCGGCTGCTGCAGAACGAACGGTCCGCGGTACTGAATCATCGGAGAGGCGATGGCGCTGTGCGTGAGCACGTCGACCGCAACGTCGCGAGCGATGCCGCTCTTTTCCGCCAGCAATACGCCTTCGGAGAAGGCCAGCATTTGCACGGCCAGGCTCAGGTTAGTGGCGATTTTCATCGAGAGGGCAAGACCGTTGTCGCCCACATGAGTAACTTTTGGGCCGATATCGAGCAGCAGCGGTTTGATTTTCTCGAACGTATCTTTCCGGCCTCCGACCATGACGGAGAGCTTGCCCTGCTGCAGCGTGATGACGCTGCCCGAGACCGGAGAATCCACCATGTCAGCGCCCAACGCGCGCACCTTCACCGCCAGCGCCCGGCTTACCTTGGGACTCACCGTGCTCATGTCGAGGAAGATCTTGCCCGCGCTCAGGCCCGCCAACAGTCCATCGGGACCTTCGGTGATGGCCTGAATCGCGGCAGCATTGGTCACCATCGCGAAGGTGAAGTCCGAAGCGCTGGCCACCTGGCGCGGCGATTCCCCCCACTGCATGCCTTTTTCGACCAGCCATTGCGCCTTCGCGCGCGTCCGGTTATAGCCGGTGACGCTGTGTCCCTTTGCCAGCAGCCGATTCACCATCTGGCTGCCCATCACCCCCAGGCCCACGAAGCCCACTTTCGCCATCCCTTGCTTCCTCCGGACTCCAATCGCGTCTAGTGTGTATTCTTTCCTGGCAGGCGTTTTGCCGGCGCCTGGCTGTCGTCGCGCACCTGGATCAAATGCGCCCGCATCGCTTCCCGGGATTTCTCGGGATCGCGCTGCTCCACCGCTTCGAGAATGCGCTTGTGATGGACCTGGCCGCGATCCGGTCCTCCCGGCACGCGGAAAATCCGCAAGCGCTGCTCTCGCAACAGACCAACAATGGAATCCAGCAGGGAAAGGATCAGCGGATTTGCCGCTCCCTCGGCCAACGCCAGGTGGAAATCGAGATCCGCCTCGATGTAGGCATCGGGATCTTGCCCGGCACGGTCCATTACGGCGACCGCCTCGCGCATGGTAGCCAGTTCCGCCTCCTGGATGCGGCTTGCGGCCAGCGCGGCGATTTCTGGTTCGAGAATCGCGCGCACTTCAGCCAGATGGGTCGAACCTTCCGGCTGGCCAATCTTGACCATTAGGTCAAGGGACTGCCGCACGGCCTGTGTGGTTCCATCGGTGATGAAAGTGCCTCGGCCGGAGTAAGCTTCCACCAACCCTTTTTCCCGCAGCGCCTTCACCGCCTCGCGGACTGCGGTGCGGCTCACGCCAAAACGCTGTGCCAGTTCACGCTCAGCCGGGAGTTGATCTCCCGGTTTGAGCTCGCCTTTGACAATGGATTCTTCGATTTGTTGAACGATTTGCTCGTAGAGACGAGACGTCCGAACCAGTTTGTACACTGGGCTTCCCCCGGGGGAACGATCGGTGTAGCCGGCGGATGAAACACCGGCGTTGGTCCGGCTACTATACCGCAGCCGGGAGAAGGGATAGCCGGTTGTTTCCACGAGTGCCATAGTGCGGCCTATAGGTATAGTGGTACGACCGCAATCAATTTACTACGCTCGCGCCGGACATTGCAACTGGGAGAGCAGCAATTCTGCTGGGCGGATCAAGAATCCCGCGTCAGCGGACTTCTCGAAAATAGGGCGAAACGCCAACCCCTTTCCACTAATTTTGCTTGACATGGTTTCTTCGATGGTGGTATGGCTGTCGGACCAAGAACGGAGGGGTTCTATGCTATCCCACGCCGTCCGTGCGCCCCGTGTCGGGCGTTCGGCCGCATCCTGGTTGTTGCTTACTGCCTTCGCCCTGTGGATGACTCCCCTTTGCGCCCATGCGCAATCGACCGCGGGCAGAATTCTGGGAACGCTTACCGATCAGAGCGGCGCGGCCGTGCCGGGAGCCAGCGTGGTGGTGACCGATGTCCAGCGCGGCGCCACCCGAAACACAACCACGGATGAATCCGGCAACTACGCAGTGCTCGATCTCCAGCCCGGCACCTACAAGATCCGGGTTGAGGCCCGCGGGTTCAAGACCATCGAGCGGCCCAGCGTCCAGATTGAGGTGGCGACGGACGTGCGCGTCGATTTTTCGCTGCAACCGGGCCAGGTCAGCGAAACCATCACCATCAGCGAAGAGGTGCCCCTGGTCAACACAACATCGGCGACGCTCGGCGGCACCCTGAGCAATAAAGAGATCAACGACCTGCCCCTGAGCGGCCGCAATTACGAGAACCTTCTGCAACTGCGGCCGGGCGTGATGCGTTATCCCGGCGGCGGATTTTCCACGACCAGTTCGAACGGACTGCGCGCCGAAGACAATTCCTATTTCATCGAAGGCCTGTTCAACAGCGAACCCTACTCCGGGCAAGCCATCGTCAATGGAGCGGGGATTGCCGGTGATTCCGCGACTATCCTGCCCATCGATTCGATCCAGGAATTCAATCTGCAGCAGAATCCTCCCGCTGAGTATGGCTGGAAGCCCGGGTCAGTCGTGAATGTGGGACTGAAATCAGGGACTAACACGGTGCACGGTTCGGCGTTCATCTTCGGCCGCGACGGCGCCATGGACGCCCGCAATTTCTTCAACACCGCGCCCGCAACAAAACTGACGCGCACTCTCGAGCAGTTTGGCGGCAGCGTGGGGGGCGCAATCATCAAGGAGAAAGCGTTCTTCTTCGGCGCCTATGAAGGACAGCGTTATAACGTGGGCAACTCCTTCGGCGGTGTGACCAGTCCGTCCATGCAATCCATGCCCGCCAACGCCACCTGCTCCTTTCTTGCCACCGGCGATTGCGCCGACAGCATTCCCGACGCCATTGCCGATCTTCAGGCCGACGGCATCCCGATCAGTCAGGCCAGCCTGAACATTGCGGGCTGTTCCATGTCGGGGGGAAACGTAACCTGCAACGGCTCGGGCTTCCCCCTGAACAACACCCAGGGCATCGACATCAGTAACGGGTTCAACAACAACGTTCACGTCGATAATTTCGTAGGCAAGTTCGACCTGCGGCCGAGCCAGCGGCATAGCCTCAGCGCCATGTATTTTTTCGGGAACAATTCCGGAACTGTCGAGGATTTCCCCGAACTGCAGCAGAAATGGCTGTCCAAGATCCACACTCGCGCCCAGGTTGCCGGTGGCAGCTGGATATGGACTCCCGGGTCCCGGTGGGTCAATGAGGTAAGGTTTGGTTACAACCGACTGTATCAGCCGACGTTGCCGGGCGATCTGAATACACAGGCGTCCAGCTACGGCCTCAATACTGGAGTGAGCGGCCCGTTTTCCGGAGGCCTGCCTCGCATCGGCTTCGGAGGGTATTTCTTTCCCGGGCTCGGCGGATTCAAATGGCCCAAGTTCCAGGGCCCCGATTCCATCACCCAGTTTACCGATCACGTCTCCTACATCTCGGGCAAACATGCATTCAAGATCGGCGGCGAACTTCATTACGACAAAGTCAGGAATGCGGCCTACGGCAATGAGCGCGGCAGCATCACCTTTCTGGGAGGTGTAGCTGTAGGCACCGGGGCCGGATCCACGCCCCTGCAGGATTTCTTTGCCGGTCTGCCGTTCAAATCCTCCGTCGAAGTGGGGAATCCGACTCTGGAACTGCACAATTGGGCCGTTGCGGGATTCGTCCAGGACGATTACCGGGCGGCCAAGAACCTGACTCTTAATGTCGGCCTGCGCTACGAATTCAGCTCTGTCCCTGCGGAAGCCCACAATCTGCTGGGGAACTTCGATCCCAACGCAGGGCTGGTGCAGGTGGGACACCAGATCGGAAGCCTTTACAACCCTGACCACAAGAATTTCGGACCGCGCGCCGGCTTTGCCTGGGACATTCTGGGCAATGGCCGGACCGTGCTGCGCGGCGGAGGCGGCCTGATTTACGAGACCGTGAACTGGCAGTCCTTCATCGCGTTTAACAACGCGTTCGGTCCCGGCAGTGTTCCCACGGGCGCTCCCATCGACGATTCCGGGAATACATCGGGCGGCACAATTACGACCGGGAACGTCACCGTTAAGAATTTCCTGAATCCTGTTCCCTGGGACACGCCGGGTTCCCCGCTCTATGGAGGCAGCACCGTCAGCTGCGATCCGAACCCGCCCAGCGGTCCCTGTCCGATCATGAGCGTTGACCGCAAGCTCACGACCCCCTACGTGTGGGACTGGACTGTGAACCTGCAGCACTCCTTCACGCCTAACCTCTCAATGGAAATCGCCTATGTCGGCAACCGTGGAACGCATTTGACGGGCATTCGAGATATCAATCAGCCGCCCGTCGGTTCCGGGTGGGGAACGGGCCCCGGTGGTGAGCTTACGCTTTGTCTGGCCAGCGCTCCCGCGTATGACAATTGCGCCGCGGATAACAACGGCGGAGAAGAAGCCAATCGCCCCTTCGCCAACAAATTCCCTTACCTGGCGAATATCTTCCAGATGGCGAATGTGTACCGCTCGAACTACAACGGGCTCCAGGCTACGCTCAACGCCCGCAACTTTCATGGGCTCAGCATGGTGGCGGGCTATACCTATGCGCATGCCTCCGATGATGTGGGAGCTAACTGGGATTTCGGATATGGCTCCGGCCTGCCGCAGAATTCCTACAACGTCGGCGCCGAATATGCGAACAGCGACTTTGATATTCGGCACCGCCTGACCCTCTCCCTAACCTATTCCATCCCCAGCCGCAAGGGTTACGGGCAAATGCTGGAGGGCTGGGAGATCAATTCGATTACGACCCTGCAGAGCCCCCAGCACTGGGGACCGATCGACCTGGGGACCGATGCCGCCGGCACCGGCGCCTTGCCGGTGAGTCCTCCGGCAACCGCTCCGATTCGCTGGAGCTTCTATCGTGGAGGAACGTCGAGCCTGGGAAATCCCAATGATTTCAAATCTGGACGAGGCGTAGGCATTCCCTTTTACGCCCCTGGGGATCCCGCGATGCCTGCCGACTGCTCCGCCTCCGCCCTGGCCGCGGATGGCGGCAGTGCGGGCGCGGAAACCGCCGCTCTGAACCTGTTTGGATGCTATGCCGCCGGACATTCGGTCATGATGGCGCCTCCGCTCGGCCAATTTGGAAATATGGGCCGGAACATGTTCCCCGACACCGGGTTCAGGAACTTTGATTTCTCGCTGGCCAAAAATTTCCACTTCGGCGAGGTCAGGCGCCTGCAATTCCGCGCCGAATTCTTCAACATTTTCAATCACCCGAACTTCGCCAACCCGTATGGCGGTCAGAACGGATTTGGGCTCAACGACCCCTCGGTGCAGCCGTTTGGCTGCGGCTGCGCCACGCCGGATGTGGCAGCGGCGAACCCGGCCGTTGGGTCCGGAGGACCGCGCTCCATTCAGTTGGGCGCGAAGTTCGTTTTCTAGGTCGATTCACCATTCTGCATTCCCAGGCCGGAATTCCTCCCTCCGGCCTTTTTCGCAGTCACGCTGGTTGCGAGGCAAAACCGAGGCATGAAGATAAACAAGACTCTGATTCGCTTATCGGTTGCAATGCTGGCAGCGCTGTTTATGCGGGAGGCAGTTCTGGCTGAACAACGCCGCGAGCGCACCATCGACGAGATCAAAGCTGAGGCCATTCACCGCGCGGAGGTGGGACAGTATCCCCTCATTGGCCTTGATCCCAACGATGTCAGGGAAGCGTTCGAAAGCATTCACAGCGGCGACAAAGATGAATGGGCGGCCGGCTTCATGCGCGTGGCCGACCGCTATTTCCATCATGCCCAGCAGTTGGAATCCTCAGCCCCCGCTCAAGCGGATGCGGAATATATCCGCGCCTGGCGGCTGTATTCCTTCGGACGCTGGCCGATTCCCGCCTCTCCTGGCAAGCAGCGCTCGTATGAAAAGGCGATCGAGGCTTTCCTGGCGCATGCCAGACTTTACGATCCTCCGCTGGAGGTCGTGCACATTCCCTTCGAAGGCAAACAGATCACCGGATACCTGCGTCTCCCGAAAAACGCCAAGGCGCCCGTACCTCTCGTCATTGCCGTGAATGGCCTGGACAGCCGTAAAGAGGATCTCACCGAAAGCTTCGCAGCCATTCTTCCCCTTGGCGTCGGATTTCTGGCGGTTGACGGTCCGGGCACTGGTCAAGCCCCGATCAAAGTCAGCGAGACTTCAGAGCGCATGCTGTCGAAGGTGATTGACTACGCGCAGTCTCGCCCGGAGATTGACAGGAACCGCATCGCCTTGCACGGCGTGAGTTGGGGCGCGTACTGGGCCACCAAGATGGCCATTGTAGAGCGATCCCGCCTGCGGGGCGCCAGCGCGCAATCCCCTCCCGTGGACGAATTCTTCCAGAAGGATTTCCTCCTGAACCATCTGCTGGGGAACCGCGAATACCTCTTCGATCAGGTTCCGGCGCTGATGAATATCCTGGAAGGCATTCACTCCATCGGCGAAATGGCCGAGTACCTGCCCAAAATGTCGCTGGCCCACCAGGGACTGCTGGGCAAGCCCATGGCGCCGATGCTGGTGATCGCGGGCGTGCTCGACACGCAGGTACCCATCGCGGATGAATACCTGCTGCTGAGTAAAGGAGACACCCCGAAAGAAGCCTGGGTGAATCCGCAGGGTGGCCATTTGGGCAGGCAGGTCGGGGTGTGGCCCGATCCCAGGATCTTCAAACAAGTCATTATTCCTTGGCTGGTGAAAACGCTGGAGGCCCCGGCCAACTAGCAACTCTCGGCAGAGGCAGAGACTGCCGCTTTGGCTGTCCTCCGGGGGGCCATGCCGGCGGCCCCGACGAATCGTTTTGCACCGACAGGAAAGAACCCAACCAAGATGCCAATTGCGACTGCACAATCCGAAGTTCCCGCGAAAGCTCCCGCGCCTAAACGCTTCCACTCGTCTCTTTGGCTGCAGGTGAGTGCGGCGATCGCGCTGGCAATCTTGCTTGGCTTCTTGCGCCCTGCAACCGCGGTCGCCATGAAGCCGTTGGGCGACGGATTCATTCGCCTGATCACCATGATCATTACCGTCATGATCTTCTGCACGGTGGTGACGGGTATCGCGGGCATGCGGGATTTGCGCAAAGTTGGCCGCGTGGGCGGCAAAGCTCTTCTCTACTTCGAGGTTGTCTCGACCCTGGCGCTGCTCATCGGCTTGATTGTGGGAAATGTGGTGCGGCCCGGCAACGGATTCAACGCGGATGCATCCCGCCTTGACGCCCGCGCGGTGGCCGATTATGCCGGCCAGGCCAAAACCCAAACCGTCACCGAGTTCCTGATGCACATTATTCCGACAACGATCGTGGATGCCTTTGCCAGGGGCGACATCCTGGAAGTTGTCCTGGTTTCCATCCTGTTCGGATTTGCCATGCAAGCGGCAGGCCCGCATGCCAGGCCGCTGGTCGAAATCCTGGAATCGCTCACGCGAGTAGTATTCCGCATGGTGGACATCGTCATGCGCTTCGCTCCCCTCGGCGCTTTCGGGGCCATGGCGTTCACCATCGGCAAGTATGGCCTCTCCTCCCTGGGTCCTCTCATCAAATTGATCGCAGCGTTCTGGACGACTTCGATCTTCTTCGTTCTGGTCGTATTCGGCGGCGTGGCCTGGATTGCAGGCTTCAGCCTTCTGAAGTTCCTGGCGCACATAAAGGAAGAGGTCCTTCTCGTGCTCGCGACCAGTTCCTCCGAAACGGCGATTCCCACATTGATGGAGAAACTCGAGGGGCTCGGTTGCTCGCGCTCGCTGGTCGGTCTCGTCGTGCCCACCGGATATACGTTCAATACCGACGGGAGCGCCCTGTACATGACCATGGCCGCGCTCTTTGTGGCGCAGGCCACCAACACGCATCTCACGCTGCTCCAGCAGATCTCAATCTTCGCCGTGGCCGTTCTGACCTCCAAAGGGGCGAGCGGAGTTCAGGGAGCATCCTTTATCGCGCTGGTGGCCACCCTGAGCGTGATTCCGGCGATTCCCGTGGCTGGCATGGCCCTCATCCTCGGCATCGATCGCTTCATGAGCATGTTCCGCGCCCTGGTCAACATGATCGGCAATGGCGTGGCGACCCTGGTGGTGGCGCGCTGGGAACGCGAACTCGACCGGACGACTCTGCAGCGGAACCTGGCGTGAGATGCATGCGTTCCCACACCTGCCCATCCACCCGCGGGCAGAAGAATGTGGTACGCTGCCGCTGCGACATGGGGTTTCAGCTCGGGAGTCCTGCTCATGCCTGAAAGAATTGCCCTCATCACCGGAGCCAGCGGCGGCCTTGGAACACACGTAACCAAAGCTTTGCTGGACGCCGGTTTCACTGTGATCGGACTTGCTCCCAGGATCCAAGCTTCCGACTTTGAGCATCCGAACTTTACCGCGCTCCCTGCGGCGCTGGATAGTCTCGACGCGGCTAAGAAAGCCGCCGGCACGGTCCTCTCCCGCTTCGGAAGGATCGATGTTTTAGCTCACCTCGTCGGCGGATTCGCCGGAGGCCAGGCGGTTGCCGACACCGATGACGCAACTTTCCAGCGCATGTTCGACCTGAACCTCAACGGCACATTCCACATCTTGCGGGCGGTAATTCCGGCCATGCGGAAAGCCGGAGGCGGACGCATTATCGCGATCGGCAGCCGCGCAGCCGAAGATCCCGGCCCCGGCGTCGGCGCCTACAGCGCCTCGAAGGCGGCGCTGGTATCTCTGATCCGCACCGTCGCGCTCGAAAATAAAGACGCCGGCATCACCGCCAATGTAATTCTGCCGGGCACCATGGACACTCCCGCCAACCGCAAGGCCATGCCTGGAGGCGACGTTTCGCAATGGGTGCAGCCCTCTTCGGTCGCTGCTCTCATCGTGTGGCTGTGCGGTGAAGCCGGAAAAGATGTGACCGGAGCCGCAATTCCGGTGTATGGGCGAGGCTTGTAACTCGCACGCGTCACCCTTTCGTAACCCTCCCGGATGCACATTTTTAGTTGCACTTTAACCAAGGTGAAATATCTTGCTTGTAAGCTGGTTCCTTGGAGGCTGCCGATGGCTTCAGCCCGAGCCGCGAAATCCGTTCCGCTGCAAGTGGCCGCCGTGTGCTATCGCCGGCGAGGCACAGCCGTTGAATTCCTTCTGGTGAACACCAACGGCGGGAACAAGTGGACCTTCCCCAAGGGTTCCACCGATCCGCGCCTCTCTCACAGCCAGGCCGCCGAACGGGAAGCGGCGGAGGAAGCCGGCGCCACCGGCGTGATTGAGCCACGGCATTTCCACATCTACCTGCACTCCAAAGGCGTATTCTGGCAGCCGGGTGGTGTTCAGGAACTGGTGGTGAAAGCCTTCCTCATGGAGATCCACCAGACGCGCCGTCCCGATGAATCCCATCGCAAGCCTACCTGGGTGAGCGCGGAAGAGGCCAAGCGCCGTTTGGCGAAAGGCCGCGAAGTAAAATATTCCCGCGAACTCGATGCGCTGATCGACCGCGCGGTGGAGAGAATCCAATTCCATCGCGAACTCTGGGGCAGGTACCCCGGAGCCCGTGTCTTCGGCCCCGCTCCCCTCTAGGCGGCCTGCTCGCGTATCTTCGCAGCCCTCGCGTTCTTAGCTTTACCTTCAGCCGCTGCGCCCTGATTTTATGAGACGATAAAGCAGTCCCATGATTCAGCTTTCCGGCGCCGGAAAACGGTTCGGCCACAAGCTTCTGTTTGAAAACGTCGACTGGCTTATTACCAACCACGACCATATCGGCCTGGTGGGCGGCAATGGCACAGGCAAGTCCACGCTGATGAAAGTCCTCGCCGGCATGGACACATTCGACTACGGCTCGCTGACCATCGCCAAGGGAACTTCCGCCGGATATCTTCCGCAGGACGGCCTGACTCTCTCCGGACGCACGGTCTTTGCCGAATGCATGTCGGTGTTCGATGACGTCCGCGCCATGGAGCAGGAACTCGAGTCGCTCACTCACAGCATGGCCGAACTGGACCACACCGGCGCGGAATATGCCGCCGTGGCCGACCGCTACCAGCGCGTGGAGCACGAATTCCGCGCTCGCGACGGATACTCCATCGAGGCGGAAGTGGGCCGCGTCCTCATGGGCCTGGGCTTCGGCAAGGAAGACTGGACCCGCCTGACGGACGAGTTCTCCGGGGGATGGCAGATGCGCCTGGCATTGGCCAAACTCCTGCTGCAGAAGCCCAACCTGCTGCTTCTGGACGAACCCACAAACCACCTCGACCTCGAAGCACGCAACTGGTTGGAAGAATATCTGCAGAATTATCCCTACACCTTCCTCTTGATCTCCCACGATCGCTACTTCCTCGACGTGACCGTCAATAAGATCGCCGAGATATGGAACAAGCGTTTCTGGTTTTACACCGGGAATTACGACAAATTTCTTTCCCAGAAGACGCAGCGCAACGAGCAACTGGGGGCTGCATACAAAAACCAGCGCGAGCGCATTGAGCAACTGGAAGTCTTCATCAACCGCTTCCGCTACCAGGCAACCAAGGCCAAGCAGGTGCAGAGCCGGATCAAAGAACTGGAAAAGATCGAGCGTATCGAGATTCCGCCGGAAGAGAAGAGTATTCACTTCAAGTTTCCCCAGCCCAAGGCAAGCGGGCGAATCGTGGCGGAATTCGAGGGCGTCGCCAAGCGCTATCCGGGCAAGAACGGGGCAGGCGAGAAGGAAGTATTCCGCGATGTGAATTTCATGATTGAGCGCGGCGACCGGATTGCGCTGGTTGGAGTCAACGGCGCCGGCAAGTCCACCTTGATCAAGCTGCTTGCGAACACCGAACCGCTCAGTGCCGGCGCGTTCCGCCTGGGCCACAACGTCCTGGCCGATTATTTCGCGCAGGATCAATACAAGGAACTCGATCCGGACGCCCGCATTCTGGACGATCTCGGCGCGCTGTCTCCCCGCTCGACCGAGACCGAGCTGCGCAGCCTGCTGGGATGTTTCCTGTTTTCTGAAGACGACGTCTTCAAGAAAATTGGCGTGCTCTCTGGCGGAGAGCGCGGCCGTTATGCCCTGCTGCGGCTTCTGCTCCATCCCGCGAACTTCCTGTTGCTCGACGAGCCGACCAACCACCTGGACATGCGAGCCAAGGACGTCCTGCTGAACGCTCTCATGGAGTACACCGGCACCGTGGTCTTCGTCTCGCACGACCGCTACTTCATCGACAAGCTGGCCACCCGCGTCTTCGAAATTGGAGGAGGCAAGGTCGAAATCTTCCCCGGGAATTACGAAGACTATCTCTGGCGTAAAGAAGGGGGGCAGCATGTGGCTCCCACGCTGGCCGACGTCCCGGGCGCGGGCCGCAAGGCTGAATCGCCGGTCGTCGCATCCCAGACTTTGGTTCCGCGCAATGGAAACGGAGCCGCCGCTGTGGTCGAACCCAGGAAGCGCATGAATCCTCTCAAGCGCAGGCAGATGGAAGATCGGGTTCAGCAATTGGAGAATCAGATCAGCAGCGCGGAAGATGCGATCGCCCGCTTGGAAGCCGGACTGCAGAATTTCGTCAGCCCCGAAGAGACGCAACGCCAGACTCAGGAACTGGACCGGCACAAGGCAAGCCACGCCGCCCTGATCCAGGAATGGGAAGAAGTGAGCGAAACCTTGCAGGCATCCGAATAAGCCAATCTCTTGCTTCTTCACCCGTACACCACCTTCCGTAATCTCTCGCCTTCGCTTACGCCTGTGCGATAGTCAGGTTGGCCAAGTGGCCGTTGAACTGGCGAAGGCCACAAATTCAAGACCACCGCATGCAGCGGCGCCCCCGGGCACGCCGCGCGGGAACCAAGGAAGGTCGCATGCTTCAGTCGTCGGAGAACTCATTCAATCCCAAGTCGGGCATCCCGGCTTCCAACCCCAACACCTATAACCCAGCCAAGAACGTCACTGCTCCCGTGGATCAGGCGACTATCGGCCGCACTTTGGTCATCAAGGGTGAAATCAGCGGCTCCGAAGCCCTTTACATTGACGGCCGCATCGAAGGCAAGATCACTATGCCCGAGAGCCGCGTCACCATCGGCCGCAACGGGAAAGTCGATGCCAGCATCCAGGCCCGCGAAGTGGTGGTCATGGGCAAGGTAACGGGCAACATCGAGTGCAGCGACCGCGTGGACATTCGCGCCGAAGGATCGGTGCACGGAGATATTTCCACCACGCGCATCAGTGTGGAAGACGGCGCAGCGCTCAAAGGCGGAATACAGGTTCGCAGCGACGGCAAGCCAAACCACGCGCCCGCAAAGCAGGAGCAGGCCAAGGCGATGGCTGCAACTGCCAGCGCGTAGTCGACCCGCAACCGATCGAGTGTTGAAACAAAGGGCACGCAATCGCGTGCCCTTCTTTATCGAATCAACCTCTCGTTTATCTAATCAACCTCTTGCAGCGCAAAAAAGGCGACGCCTGTGCCCAAGCGGTGCTCGGGAACACGCGCCTGTGGCAGACGGCCGTGTGGAAGAGGTGCTCGTGGAAGAGCGGCCCTCGGGAAGACGGCGCCCTGTGGCAGACGGCCGTGTGGAAGAGGTGCTCGTGGAAGAGCGGCCCTTCAGGGCCGCGTGAGTCGATGTTAAAGAAATGGGGCTTAAGCCCCCGACCGCGGAAAATTACTTCTCACCCGCCGGCCGGAATTCCAACGCCGCTGAATTCATGCAATATCTCAACCCCGTCGGTGCCGGCCCATCTTCAAATACATGCCCCAGGTGCGCATCGCACCGGGCACAGCGAACTTCGGTGCGGACCATCCCGTACGTCGTATCCCGGTGCTCGATGACGCCGCCTTCAGCGGATGGCTTATAGAAACTCGGCCAGCCCGTCCCCGAATTGAACTTCGTCTGCGAGTCAAACAGCGGCGCCCCGCAGCACACGCAGTGATACATCCCAGCCTCTCTATTGTTCCAGTACGCACCGGTAAAGGCACATTCGGTTCCCGCCTCGCGCGTCACATGGTACTGCTCGGGTGTAAGCTGCTGCCTCCACTCGGCTTTCGTCTTGGCGACCTTCTCTGTGGTTTTTTCCACCATGAATCCACTCCCATGAATGATGCCTGCAAAGATTGGATGTCCGGAGCCCGCAAAAGTGACACCCGGACTGGAGCAGGTTCGCCGAAAAAATCCGCCACGGAGGCGAGCCTTTAAAAGGCGCGCCTTTAGCCGCGGCCGTAAGCGACGGCTTATGATTTTTCGATCTCCGTCCCCACCTTCCGGTATCTCCCGCGGAAAAACAGCAATGGCTGTCCCTCCTGAACCAACACCTCTTCCACTTCAGCAATAAAGATCGTATGATCGCCCGCGGTCTCCGCGGAATGCAGGCGGCATTCCAGGTAGGCCAGCGATCCATGCAGGACGGGGGTACCGTGCCGGGTGCGGTCAAAGCGCGCTCCCGCTTCGGATTCGGCCTTCTCATGGGTGCGCTCCGGGCGGGCATAATATTCCGAAATCGCCCGCTGGTCTTCGCACAAGACATTGACTCCAAACCGCTTCTTGGCCTGCAGATGCGCGTGGGTGCGGGTGCTATGGTCCACGCAAACCAGCACCAGCATGGGATCAAGTGATACTGACGCGAACGCATTCGCCGTCATCCCGTGGACCTCACCCTCAAGGTCGACCGTAATGATGGTCACGCCGGTGGCGAAACAGCCCATGGCCTTGCGAAACTCTGCCGCGGTCAGCATTCCGGATTTTCCCGAAATCTGCATCTCTCTGGCTCAACCGGCTACATTAACATGCCCATGCCAACTGCGATGCCGACTCATGTATCATTCGAGGCAGCGTGGCCTTGGTTGCGACGATTTCCGGCGGGAAGATGCGCAGCGCGGATTGCGCTTCGATCTTAGCCAGTCTCCGCCCGGGCGTCCCGATCGGACGGGACGAAGCTTTGCGGCTCATTCGCTGTCCCCAGGCCGATCTGCCTGCGCTGCTGACTGCTGCCCGTGCTGCTAAAGAGCACTTCAAGCCGGGCGGCATTACCTACTCGCGAAAAGTCTTTATCCCTCTGACCAATCTTTGCCGTGACTATTGCGGCTACTGCACTTTCCGCCGCGATCCGGGGGACTCCGGGGCCCACACCCTGACTCCCGACGAAGTCATGGAAATAGCGCGGGCGGGGCAAAAACTCGGCTGCACCGAGGCGCTGTTCAGCCTAGGCGACAAGCCGGAACTGTTGTTCCCGGAGATGCGCGCCACCCTCCGGAAGCTGGGTTACAGGTCCACGCTGCATTATCTGGAAGCCATGTGTGACCTGGTTCTGCGGGAGACCAGTCTCCTGCCTCATCCGAATCCCGGGCTGCTGAGCGCGGAATGGATCTCGCGTCTAGCCGCCGTCTCCCCGAGCATGGGGCTGATGCTGGAAACTACAAATACGGCCCTGCTCTCCCCCGGCGCCGCCCACGACAACGCTCCTGACAAGCTCCCCGCCAGACGCCTGCGCACCATCGAAGACGCGGGCAGGCAAAAGGTTCCGTTCACCACCGGGCTGCTGATCGGGATTGGCGAGTCGCCCGAAGACCGCGTGGATACCCTTCTGGCCATCGGTGACTTGCAGCAGCGGTATGGGCACATCCAGGAAGTCATCGTGCAGAATTTTCGCGCCAAGCCCGCCATCCCCATGGCCAAATGGCCGGAGCCGTCGCATGGCGAGATGCTGCGCACCGTGGCGGTAGCTCGCTTGTTACTCCCCCATCTCAACATTCAAGCTCCCCCCAATCTCTCCGCCCCTTACTATGATGACTTGATGGATGCCGGCATTAACGACTGGGGAGGCATTTCGCCGCTCACCCCGGACTTCATCAATCCGGAGAAACCGTGGCCGCACCTGGAGCAATTGCGCCTGCGAACCGAGGCCAGGGGATTCAGCTTGCAGCAGCGGCTGCCTGTATATCCGGAATTCATCCCTTCTCTCACCGCCAGGCCCGGCCTGCTGTCGGAAAAGCTGCGCAGCGCGGCGGCCCCTGACGGCCTCGCGCGGAGGGCCGCATGATCTGCGTTCTCAGCGGCGGCACGGGCGGAGCGAAGTTCGTCGATGGTCTCCGGCAGGTCATGCCCGCGGAGGAAATCACCCTCGTTGTGAACACTGGAGACGACCTGCTCTGGTGGGGCCTGTATGTCTCTCCCGACATCGATTCGATCACCTACGTGCTCTCCGGCATGTTGAGCCGCGAACGTGGATGGGGTGTCAAAGGCGACACCTTTCTTTGCCTACAGGCCATGGGACAACTGGGCGAGCCTACCTGGTTCCATACCGGCGACCGCGACTTGGCGATGCACCTGCTTCGCTCCCGCCTGCTGGCTGAGGGCAAGACGCTCTCCGAGGCTACCGCGGTCATTTCGCAGAAGCTGGGCGTCAAAGCGCGCATCCTGCCCATGAGCAACTCCCGGGTGGAGACCCGCGTGGATACCCCGGTTGGAGAATTGAGCTTCGAGGAGTATTTCGTGCAGCGCTGGTATCAGGATCCAGTGAATTCGGTGCGCTTCGCGGGAGCGTCCGATGCCGAACCGGCTCCGGGCGTGGTCGACGCTATCACCTCGGCCGACGCCGTGATCATTGCCCCCAGTAATCCGGTGACTAGTATCGGCCCAATTCTCGCCGTCCCCGGCATCCACCACGCGCTGCTGCAAGCCCGCGGAAAGGTCGCCGCCGTCAGCCCCATCGTGGGCAACGCTCCCGTGGCCGGACCGGCCGGAATTCTGATGCAGGCCCACGGGCTGCCATGCTCCATTGGCGGCGTGGCCCATGCGTACGAAGATTTTCTGGACGTGCTGGTCTGCGACACCCGGGACGCGCGTGCAGCCGAGATACTCCGCAACAACGGTCTCCGCGTTCACTGCACGCAAACCATTATGCGTAGCGCTGATGACAAAGCGGCTCTGGCACGCGACGTTCTCGCGCTGATGACGCCCGGGCTGCTCAGGGACAGACCAGCCGCGGCTCCGGCGCAGCCGGCGGATTCGCAGCCATGATCCTGGTTCCAATCAAGAACACTTCCGGCGCGAAACAGCGCCTGGCCTCGATTCTCGACCAGCCTTCGCGCACCCGGTTGGCGCAAGCCATGCTGCACGACGTGCTGGGCGCTCTGCACCGGTGGAAGCAGTGTCCCCACGTCGCCGTCGTGACCGGCGATCCGTTCGCCATTCAACTTGCCGAGAGGTTCAACTTCGAGGTCATCCGTGATTCGGAAGATCCCGGAGAAACCGGGGCCATCGAAATGGCCACTCGAATCTGCGCCGGGCGGGGAGAACAAGACACCCTCGTCATCCCTGCCGACATTCCGCTTCTTCAGGGTTGGGAACTGGAGGAAATCCTGAAGCGCGCGCCCGAGGAAGGGACCGTGCTGGTTCCCGCCGCAGATGGCCGCGGGACAAATGCTGCCTTCCGGCGTCCCGCCAACCTGTTCCCTTTGCGCTTTGGCAATGACAGCTTCAGGCCGCACCATGCCGCCGCTCAGGCCACAGGCAAGCCCTGTGTCGTGCTGAAGCTCCCTGGCATTGCCGTGGACGTGGATAATCCGGAAGACCTGCAGCAGTTGATGGCTCTGCCCGGCGATACCCGCGCCCAACAACTGGCGCGAGAATACGCCCGCGAAGGAAAGATAACCTCGTCCGCCTGGAAGAAGAACAAGATCGACGCGATCGCGGGTTGATGGATCATGTCAGCTGAAAAGCGTGAAGCGCAAGCCCCGGAGCGGCAGAGCTTAGCCCGCCGCGGCGGCCGGACCTTCTCCAGCCGTCACAAGACGGCTCCATCGAGCCAAGAAAAGGGCCCGGCACCCCTGGCCGCCGGTATTCGCCTGATCCCGATCTCGCTTCGCGAAGAAATCCAACCCGGTGATACCCTGCCTGACAAATTGCTCCAGAGCTTGCGGAAAGATGGAGAAAGACTGGAGCCCGGCGACATTCTCGTCGTCAAACACAAGATCGTTTCCAAGGCTGAAGGTCAGATAGTCGATCTGGCGACGATTACCCCGTCCGCCGAATCCGTGACCTGGGCGGCGCGGTATGATCTTGACCCGCGCGTCATCGAACTGGCCCTGCGCGAAAGCCGCTCCGTCCTTCGACGCAGGAATGGAGTGCTGATCACCGAAACCCGGCACGGATTCCTATGTGCAAACAGCGGGATCGACATCTCTAACCTGGACGGCGGCCGCCACGCTCTCCTGCTGCCGGAAGATCCGGACCGCTCCGCGAGACAGATTCACCGTGACCTGAAGAAGACGACAGGACTCTCCATTCCCGTGATCATCACCGATAGCTTCGGCCGGCCCTGGCGGGAAGGTCTTACGGAGTTTGCCATCGGGATTGCGGGGATGAACCCGCTGCGCGACGATCGCGGCCGGACCGATCCGCATGGCTACAAGCTGAAGGCCAGCGTGGAAGCGGTCGCGGATGAACTGGCCTCCGCCGCTGGCCTGGTCTGCGGAAAGCTGAATCGCGCCCCCGCTTGCCTCGTTCGCGGCTTTTCCTATCAGCCGGGGAAAGGGGGGATCGCGGAACTGCTGCGGCCGGCAGCCACCGACCTATTCCGCTGAAAGTTCCGCTACACTGTAGAGACGTTGCTTGCAACGTCTCGCCGGCAGCGTCGCGTAGCCAGCGTCGCGTTGGCAATATCTGGTTGGCAACCGCGTAGGCAACGTTCGTAAATGCAGCCTCGCCTGCAACGTCGTAATTGCGTCCGGCAACAGACGTAGCGAGCTACGTCTCTACGGAGAGAATCATGTACCGCGAACTTGCGACCTCCGAACTGGAAAGTTTCCCATCGCTCGACTGGCTTGATATCGCTCCTCGCCTCACCGCAGGCGTACGGTCATCTCTCGAAAAGGTACTGGAAACGCAGAATGGCGCGGATCTCTCGCTGGAGGAATCCTACGCGCTCGCCCAGTCCCATGGAGATGATCTTCTCGGCCTGCTGGTCGCAGCCAATACTCTTCGCGCTGAACTCGTGGGCAACATCGTTACCTACGTGGTGAACCGGAATATTAATTTCACAAATATTTGTTTTGTCGGATGCAAGTTTTGCGCTTTCAGCCGCGGGCCCCGCGAAGCCGACGCATATTTTCACAATCTCGACGATATGGCGCGAAAAGCCCGGGAAGCGTGGGATCTGGGCGCAACCGAAGTGTGCATCCAGGGCGGATTGCCTCGTGATCTGCCGAAGTTCTACTACCGGGATATCCTGCGTGCGATAAAGACGGCAGTCCCGCGCATGCACATTCACGCCTTCTCGCCCATGGAGATCGTCTACGGCGTGGAACTGACGGGCATGCCGCTCCCGGATTACCTCTGCATGTTGCGCGACCACGGCCTGGGCACCCTGCCGGGAACGGCTGCGGAAATTCTCGATGATCATATCCGCCACATCCTGTCGGCCAACAAGCTCTCCACGGCCCAATGGATCGAGGTCATCCGCACCGCCCATCAGTGCCGTATCCGCAGCACCTCGACCATGATGTACGGCCACGCCGAGACGCCGGAGCATTGGGTGCGCCAGATGCGCCTGCTGCGCGACATTCAATCGGAAACCGGCGGCTTTACCGAGTTCGTTCCCCTGGGCTTCGTGCACCAGAACACATTGCTGTTTCATCAAGGGCTCGCTCGTTCCGGCCCGGCGCTGGCCGAGCACCTGAAGGTTCACGCTCTGGCCCGGGTGCTGCTTGCCGGATCCATTAACAACATTCAGGTCTCCTGGGTTAAGCTGAACCGCCAGCTTTCTCAACTTTGCCTCCACGCGGGGGCGAACGACTACGGCGGAACCCTGATGGAGGAGAACATCTCGCGGGAAGCCGGAGCGACGGCCGGGCAGTACACCAGCCCGGAGGACTTTCAGTCACTCATCATGGAAGCTGGACGCATTCCGGCGGAACGCAACACCACCTATTCGCGAATCAGCATGAAGGTTCCGCTGGATGAATTCACTGCCGAGCAATCGCTCGAGGCTGAATTTGCATGAGCGGCAAGGTGGAAGATACGGTTCGGCCAATCGCGATCATTGGCGGTACCGGTCCTGCCGGCATGGGCCTTGCTTTGCGCTGGGTCCGCGCCGGTGAAACGGTGATAGTCGGGTCGCGCGAAGAAGGCCGGGCGCAGCAGGCCGCGGCCAGCATTCAACGGCGGGTGGGAGATAAAGCCAGGATCTCCGGCATGGAAAATAGCGCCGCCTGCGCGGCCGCCGACATTCTTATGCTCACCGTCCCCTTTGCCGGCCAGGCATCCCTGATCAAGCACCTCAAGCCTGCCATGACGCCCGGAAGCATTCTCATCGATGCCACGGTTCCGCTGGCCTCCGAGGTCGGCGGACGGGCCGCGCGCACTCTCGGCGTCTGGCAAGGGTCCGCGGCCGAACAGGCGGCCGAACTGGTGCCTCGAGATGTCAGCGTCGTCGCCGCGTTCCACAATGTCTCGGCCGACCTGATGGGCGGAGACAATCCCCTCGAATGCGATGTCATCGTCTGCAGCGACGATCCGGATGCGGCACAGCTGACGCGGGAACTGGCCGCAAAGATTCCGGGGATCCGGGCCATCGATGGCGGCAGGCTGGAGAATGCCCGAATCGTCGAGCAGATCACTGCTCTGCTGGTCGGGCTCAACATGCGCCACAAAGGACACGCGGGAATCCGCCTCACCGGCTTGCCTCCCAACGCTTACCGCTAATCCACACTCAGGAAGGAGCGCTGCTGTTTGAGTCAGAACCAGAACCTCGACGCGACCTGGCAATACCACAGCGGCACCAAGCACTCCTATCTGGGATTGCGGACGAATCCACATTTCCTTGACTGGAAGAACAAGCCGCTCCTGTTCAAGATTTATCCCACGCTGGAGGTCCTTCGGCTGCCTCGCGATTTCCGCGAGACCGGCGTCCCGGCACTTTCAGCGATAGCCAACTCGGACCTGGCGCAGCAAGAGGCGGTCCCTGATCTGGAAACGCTGGCCCAGCTGCTCTTTTTCTCCGCCGGAGTGACTCGCAGCAAAAAGCATGAGCAGGGCGAGACTTTTTTTCGCGCCGCGGCCTGCACCGGAGCTCTGTATGAAATTGAGCTTTACATCGTGTGCACGGATCTGAAAAGCAGCACCTCGCCGGCCCTTCCGGCGGGCATCTATCACTTCGGAACGGCGGAATTCGGGCTCCGCCAGCTGCGCTCGGGAGATTTCCGGCAGTCCCTGGTGGAAGCCACGGCCGGCGATCCGGCCGTAGCGCACGCGCCCGTCATCATCGTTTGCTCGGGCACTTACTGGCGCAATGCCTGGAAATACCGCTCGCGGACGTACCGTCACTTTGGCTGGGACAACGGCACGATCCTTGCCAACATGCTGGCTGTGGCCCACGCACTGAAGCTTCCCGCCCGCGTCATCGCGGGATTCCTCGATTCGCCGGTGAACGCTCTGCTCGGGTTGGATACGAACCGCGAAGCCGCCCTTTCTCTGGTTCCGATTGGATACCAACCCTCTACGCCTTCCCCGGCGCCACAGATTTCGGTGTTGGACTTGCCGGTGGTGGCTTACTCCGCGGAGGAAGTTGATTATCCCGCGATGCGCAGGATGCATGAGGCCTCTTCCCTGGATTCCGCAGAAGAAGTCAGAGCGTGGCGTGGAAAGACCCCCGTTCCTACCCTGCCCGAGCCAAAGGTGAGTGCACGACGCCTGCAGTTGCCGGACGATCCGCGGGTGCCGAAGGATACGATCGAGAAGGTCATTGCCCGCCGCGGTTCTTCGCGCCAGTTCGCGCGCGATCCCATGATCCAGCCGCAGCTTTCGCTCATCCTGGACCGCAGCACCCGCGGCATTCCCGCCGACTTCCTCGACCCCTTTGGAAGCCATCTCAATGACTTGTACCTGATCATCAACAGCGTTGTGGGGATGGATGCGGGCGCTTACGTGTACCACTGGGATAGCAGTTCGCTGGAATTGCTCAAGCCCGGCGATTTCCGTGACAAGGCGGGCTACCTGGGCCTCGAGCAACAGTTGCCCTCCGACGCCGCGGTAGACGTATTCTTCCTGGCCGATCTGAAGAAGATTGCAGAGCGGTATGGCAATCGCGGCTATCGCGCCGTGCAACTTGAAGCCGGCATCCTGGGCGGTAAACTTTATATTGCCGCCTACGCGCAAGGACTCGGAGCCAGCGGACTCACCTTCTACGATGACGATGTTGTCAGCTTCTTTTCGCCGCACGCCCGAGGCAAGAGCGCCATCTTCCTCGTAGCCCTGGGGCGCAGCGCATTACGCAAGCCCGCAAATCCTTAATCCTCGAGCACGGGGGTCGACATCTCTTCCGCGGGGCCGCCTCCGGCCATCGCCTGCGCTTGGATCAACCTTCGCGCCTCTCCCCGAATCTTCGGCAACTGCACGCCAAACCACCAGGCCCCGGCTACGGACGCGATCCCGCCAATGGCAACCGTCATGGGCGCTCCCAGACGGTCCGAGAGCGCCCCGCCGAGCAATGCACCCAACGGCGCCATCCCCATGAACATCATCGAATACAAGGCCATTACCCGTCCCCGCAGGGCATCCGGCACCATCACCTGGATCAAAGTATTCGAGGACGCCATCTGCAGCATGATGAAATATCCCACCGGCAGCAACAGGAGCACCGAAATCCAAAACGATTTTGAGAGCGCGAACAGCATCAGGCTCACGCCAAACCCGGCGCAACATGCCGTCACCCATGTTCCCAGCCCTTTTACCCCGGCACGGACCGCGAGCGTCAGCGCTCCCAGCAGCGCCCCCACGCCTGCCGCGCCCATCAGAATACCCAGCCGCACCGCTCCCAGATCGTGCGAACCGATGAGGGACGCGAACTCCTGGCCGCCGCTGTGCAGGATCCGATCCGCAAAGATCGGCATCAGCACGACGTACGGCATTCCCGTCACGCTCACCATTCCCAATAGCAGCAGCAAAGCGCGGATCGGCGCAGTCCGGTTCACGAATCGGAATCCTTCCACAATGTGTTCCCACGGTGAGGTCTTGTCCGATACTCGGGCGGGAGCATGCACATTCATCAGCATGAGTCCGGCGATCACCGCGATATAGCTCACGGCGTTGGCGAAAAAACACCAGCCCTCGCCAAGCCTTGCCACCAGCACCCCCGCCACCGCCGGGCCGACGACGCGGGCGCCGTTGAACATGGACGAGTTCAGCGCAATCGCGTTCATCAGATCGTCTTTGCCCACCATATCCACAAGGAATGACTGCCGTCCCGGGATGTCGAACGCGTTCACCACGCCCAGCAGCGCCGCTAATACGAATACGTGCCAGACTTTCACGTGATGCGTCAGGGTGAGTGCGGCCAGAATGAACGCCAGCATCATGGACGCGATCTGGGTCGCAATGACCACATGCTTGCGGTTGCTGCGGTCGGCCACAATCCCCCCCAGCGGCGCACACAGGAATACCGGAATTTGGCTGGCGAATCCCACGGCGCCCAACTGCAGCCCGGATCCGGTCAGCCGATACACCAACCAGGATTGCGCCACGGTCTGCATCCACGTGCCGACCAGCGAAATCAGCTGTCCGCCGAAGAAAAGCTGGAAGTTGCGGTGCCGCAGAGCTCGCCCCGCGGCCTGCCATCGCAACCCGCCGCCCTCTTTATGCTCGTGGGCTGCGGGATTGTCCGAGATGATCTTGTTTGGCTCCGTCACGCGTTTTCGATGATGTTTCACCGCCGGTAGCGTCAGTATATCTTCGTCTCCGCAGGCCAACGTGCTTGCGCCGCTAGTTCAATGAGATGAAAGAGCAGCCGTTACTCTTTGAATAAGTTGTGGCTCCCCGGTTGTTGAGCGTGGATAATGGGAACCGTTCGACAACTCTTGCAGATATGATGGCCCTGAGAATTCTGCTCTCCCTGCTGCTTTTATCCTGCTCCCTGCTCACAGCTCAAGTGCGGGTTTGGCAGGGCGTCCTGACCTTGCCCACGTACGAGGAGGGTGCGCCCGATCCCAACCCTCCATTCGATGAATATGCGAATGGGCGCTTCAACTATCCCTATACGCTTCGCGACAACCTGACCGATCGCCGCGTCGACCACGCCTGGCGCGCTGTATTTCTGGAGAATGAATATCTGAAATGCTCCGTGCTGCCTGATCTTGGAGGTCACGTCTACACCTGCACCGATAAGATCAGCGGCCAGCCCATGTTCTACGAAAACCCCTCCATCAAGAAGGCCAATATCTCGTATCGCGGCGCGTGGGCGGCCTTCGGCATCGAATTCAACTTCCCCGTATCCCACAACTGGGTCAGTCTGTCCCCGGTCGATTTTGCGTTCGGTCAAAAAGAAGACGGCAGCGCATCCGTCCTGGTGGGCAACATCGACCGGGTTTACGGAATGCAATGGTCGGTGGAACTCCTGCTGCGCCCGCACTCCACCGTTCTCGAACAGAAAGTGACGCTGAACAACCGCAGCGACGTTCGCCACCGCTTCTATTGGTGGAACAATGCGGGAGTTCAGGTGTGGGACGATTCACGAATCCAGTACCCGATGCGGTTCACGGCCAGCCACGGTTTTCGCGAGGTTGAACCCTGGCCGGTACAGGCTGACGGCACCGATCTCAGCATTGTGAAGAATCAGACCAAGGGGCCCGTCTCCTCGTTTGTCCACGGCAGCCGCGAGCCTTTCATGGGCGTCTGGCACCCTCACACCAATGCTGGAACCGCGCACTATGCGGACTACGCGCAGTTGCCGGCAAAGAAGATATGGTCCTGGGGCACCGATCCGGACGGATTGGACTGGCGCAAGACGCTCTCGGATAACAACAGCGCCTACGTCGAAGTGCAGGCGGGACTGTTCCGCAATCAGGAGACATACGCCTTCCTCGAACCCCGGCAGACTATCCGCTTCTCGGAATTCTGGATGCCGGTGCGCGGTATTGGCGGAATTTCCCGAGCCAACCTGGCGGGCGTGGTTCATCTGAGCCGGCGGGACAATGCGCTGCTCGCCGGGCTCAACGTGAATCAGGCAGTGACCGGGGCGACGCTGCGCATTTCCGCCGGCGGCCAGACCCTGTTTCAGGAGAAAGCCGATCTCACTCCGCAGCATACATGGACGCACGAACTGGCGAACGCCGACTCGCAACGCAAATATACTTTCGAACTTCTGGACGCCGGCAATGCGGTCTTGCTCCAGCAAACCGAGGGGCAATATGACTGGACGCCTCTTGAAGAAATTCATGTCGGGCCGCAACCCTCGTACCGCCTCCCGGATCCCCAGCACCGCATCGAAGATGACTGGCTTCAACTGGGAAATGAGCAGGAACTCGATGGCAATCTACTGACGGCCCTGCAGAGTTATCAGGATGCTCTGGCGAAATTTCCTGAGAGTGCGCAATTGCGAAAAGCGGCAGGACGCCTGTCTGTCGGCCTGCTGCGCTTCCAGGAGGGCAGGAACTTCCTTGATCCGGTTTACGCCCGCAACACGTCCGACGCCGAAGTTTCCTATTACCTGGGACTAGCCTATGACGGCCTGGGGCAGGATCGGCAAGCCCGCGAGTCGTACGAAGCCGCAGCCCGATTTCCCGAGTTCCGGGCTGCGGGATATCTGCGGTTGGCCGAGCTTTCGGCGCGCGCAGGAAATTTGCCGCAGTCTGAGTCTTATCTTCAACTCGCGGCCCGCTCGGCGCCCGATGATCCTCGCGCCGCGGAAGAATTGAGCGCCGTCGTGCAGGCTGAAGGACACAAGGAAAGATCCCGGCAACTCGCTCAGGAATCACTGGCACGTTTTCCCCAAAGTTATTTTCTGCTGGAGCAGGTTGGCAGGCCTGACCTGCGTCACCTGGCCGACGATGCCGAGCGCGTGCTGAATCTCGCCTCTCAGTACATGCGCCTGGGCATGTACTCGCAAGCACTGGACGTGCTCTCCCGCAACTACCCGCCCTCGGCGGCGGATGAGAGCGAACCGGGACAACCCGCGCCAGGCAAACATCCGCTGGTTGCTTACTACCGCGGCTACTGCCGGCAAAAGCTAGGCCAGAATGGCGCTCCCCCCGCGGATTTCAGCGCGGCTGCGAAACTTCCCACCAGCTATGTATTTCCCAGCCGCGCCGAAGATTTGCAGGTGTTGACCGCCGCGCTCATCGCTAACCCGCAGGACGCGAATGCCCATTACCTGCTGGGCACACTTTACTTTTCAAAGGGAGAAAAGGACGAGGCGCTTGCCGAGTGGGAACTGGCCCGCAAGTTCAATCCGCAGATTCCTGTTCTGCATGCCAGTCTGGGCCGCGCTTTGCTGCAGGTGAAAGACGATCCCGGACAGGCCCTGAATGCATTCCAGGAGGGGCTGCGGACGGATCCCGGCAACGTCCAGCTTTACACGGGAATAGACCAGGCCTTGAGCATCCTGCAGCGCCCGGCCCAGGAACGCGTAGCGGCGCTGCGGCAGTATCCCGATCTCTCCCGGATGCCGACGCCGCTCGTGTATGAACTCATTCTGAATCTGGCGGAATCCGGGCAGTTCGACCAGGCAACGGCGCTGTTCCATAATCGCTTCTTCCAGCGGGAAGAGGGCGGAACCAACGTCCGGCAAGTCTGGCTGGAAGTGCAGATCCAGCACGCCGTGTCGCTGGCCGGGCGCGGACAGTGCTCCGAGGCAACCGGGCTTGCGGATCATGTGGCACAACCCGTGCCCGATCTGGCGTTCACTCATGATGGGCTCGCGCCATTCCTGCTCTCCGCCAGGTTCAATTACCTTCTCGGAACCGTCTACAAGGGCTGTAATCTGCCCGACCGGGCGCGTAGCAAGTTCAAGCAGGCTGCCGGGCAATCCAATCCGGAGGATGCCGTCTGGTCCTGGAAGGCTTCGCAGGAACTTCCGGATTTCGATCCCGTTCCGGCGAAACAGAAAATAGAAAACACTCTAGAGCGCATGATGAGTGGCGGCGACAGTTCCCCCACCGGATGGTGGCTGTACAATGCGGCTATGCTCGATCGCGCCGCTGGAAACAGTCAGCGGGCGCAGCGGGAATTTCGGGAAGCATTGTTGCGCCCCGATCAGTTATTAACCTATCACCTTACCCGGCTGGCGCTTTCCAGCGGCCGCTAGTTCGCTCGACAGTAACGCGGATTCTGCCCATGAATTCTTTGCTTCGCATGGTGGCTCTGACCGTTACCTGCGCATCTCTCGCCTTCGCCGGTGATAAGACGATTCAGAGCATGTTTGCCGAGTCCGATCCGAGCCTCGACACCAACCCGGCCTCTTCATTCTGGCGCGGCTCTCCGCCCACCTACATGGATGCCGATAAATACGGCAAGCCTGATCCCAGGTATCGAACCGAGATCCGGACGCGATGGACCAGGCAGAACCTATACCTTCTGTTCATCTGCCCGTACGAAGAGCTCAGCCTCAAGCCACAACCAACTACCTCCGCCGAGACCTACGGCCTCTGGGACTGGGACGTAGCGGAAGCCTTCATTGGCGCGGACTTCAAGGCCATTCGCCGCTACAAAGAATTCGAGATCTCTCCCCGCGGAGAATGGATCGATCTTGATATCGATCTCGACAAACCACAGCACGAGGATGGCTGGAAATGGAACTCGGGATTCGCGGTTTCAGCCCGAATCGATCCGGCGGCTCATGTCTGGTATGGCGCGATGAGGATCCCTTATTCCGCCATCGATACCCGTCCGGCCGCATCCGGGAACCTTCTCCGCATCGACTTGTTCCGCAGCCAGGGGCCGGCATCGGCCCGGCACCAGTTGGCATGGCAAGCGCCCATGGCCGAGAGCTTCCATGTGCCGGAGAGATTTGGGTTATTGAAACTTGTGGAACGACAACATTGAGGCCCGCAGGGCCAATAGCCCCATTCCCCGGACACGATCCTCGTCTCACTTCCATTTGCCGTCGCCTTCGACAATGCTCACGTAGCGGTCGATAGGAAGATTGGTTATCCTTTCGACCTTCCCGCTGGGTTGCGGCCATTGAATTTCCACCCAGTCGATCTTAGTACGCGCCCCGATGCCCAACACCACGCGGGGATCGTGAGAGGACAAGAAACTGCCGCCGCCGACTTTCATGCGCTGCTGCTTCAAATCTCCAGCCTGATACGTAATTCGCGCGCCAATGGCGTCGCGGTTCGATTTCGTTCCCACCAGGTTGATTCCCAGCCAGTGGTTCTGCGTTCCCGCTGCATTGCGCAACAAGACAGGCGCGCCATCGTTAGCGGCCACCAGCACATCCACGGCTCCGTCGTTGTTGAAATCCCCGATCGCCAGGCCGCGAGCGGATAGTGGCTTCTGAAAGACCGGTCCGCTCTCCCCGCTCACATTCTGGAAGTTCTTGCCCGTGTTATGAAAAAGCAGGAGTGGCTCCTGGTACTTCACCTGGCTGTGAATAGATTCAATGATGTCGTCGGGATTTCCATTGGCAAGGAACAGATCAAGATACCCGTCATTATCGTAATCAAAGAACTTCAACCCCCATCCGCTCATCAACCTGGTTGCCATGCCGATTCCGGTACGGCCGGCCTGGTCGTCAAAGGTCTCGTCACGATTGTTCTGGTAAATCGAAAATCGCTCCATGTCGATGTTCGCCACGAACAGATCCATCCATCCGTCCTGGTTGAAATCGGCCGAATCGAGCCCCATCCCGGAGCGGGCGCGACCCTCGCTGCTGTAAGCCACACCCGCGTACGTGCCGCTTTCCTCGAACCGCCCTTGCCCGCGATTCATAAAGACAAAGTTAGGTGCCGTGTCATTGCTGACAAACAAGTCCATCTGGCCATCGTTGTTCAGGTCGGTAGCCACCGCTCCCCACGCCTTTCCAAGGTGACTGGCGATGCCGGACTTCTTGCTGACATCGGTAAATGTTCCATCTCCATTGTTGTGAAAAAGCCAGCTCGGCATGGAGTTGTACAGGCGGGGAATGCAGTAACCGTGCTTGCCCTCTTCTCCAGGCCCGCACGACTTGTTGATGGTTTTCGAGAACTCCACGAATTGACAGACAAACAAATCCAGCTTGCCGTCATTGTCATAATCGAACCAGACTGCGCTGGATGACCAGCCTGGCGCGGCGACTCCCGCTTTCTCCGTCACGTCGGTGAACGTCCCGTCGCCATTGTTGTGATACAGAATACTTCTTCCATATTGGGTTACATAGAGATCGGGGAAGCCGTCTCCGTCATAATCGCCGACGGCCACTCCCTGCCCGTATCCTCCTCCGGCCACGCGGGCCTTTTCCGTGACATCGGTAAACGTACCGTCACGGTTATTCCGGTAGAGGGCGTTGCGCAACGGCGGATTGGGATCATAGAAATCACACTTGCCGCTGTTGACCAGGTAAATATCCATCCAGCCGTCATTGTCGTAATCAAGAAAGGCGCAGCCTGGACCGGTGGTTTCCGGAAGGAATCTGGCTGGAGACTTGCCGGAAGTGTGCACCCAACGGATGCCGCTCTTCTCTGCCGGAATCTCCTGGAAGGGATAAACCGGCTCCGGCATTGCATGAACAAGGCGCGGCAGTCCGCTGAGGGCGGCGGCGCCTGCCACATTCCGCAGGAAATCGCGGCGCGTCGATCGAAGCTGGATGCGGCTGGGTTTGGTGGAGGGCCTCTTCACTGGTTCCCGGATGTAGAAAGGTTTGTCGTCTAGTTGGGATTCTGCGGCGGAGCGGGCTGCTGGGCTTGCCCGGCATCGCCTTTCTGCGTCATCTGACGGTGAATCGCGAATTCCTTGTCAGCCTCATCCTTCCGCCCGGCCCGGGTGAGCGCGGTCGCCAGATTGTAATGCGCACCCGGATTCCGCGGCTCCAGCCTGACGGCAGCTTGCAGAGGCGGAATAGCGTCGGAGAATTTCTTTGCCGACAATAAAGCGCTGCCCAGACCCAGGAATGCGTCTCCAAATCCGGCATCCAGTTCCGTCGCTCGAGAGAAATGCCGGATAGCCTCATCCCACTGGCTTTCCTGGCGCGCCATCTCGCCCAGCACGTATTCCGCTCCCGCATTGGAAGGATCGATCTTGAGTTCTTCCTGGAACTCCTTCTTGGCTTCCTCTCCTGCGGACGGGCCGGCATCGGGTTTCGAGAGCAGCAACCGTCCTAAGAGAAAATGGATCCCAGGTTGCTGTGGATCCTGCGCCAGCACCGCCTTGTATTCCTTTTCCGCAGCGTCCCATTTTCCTTGCGCCTCAAGCGCTTCGGCATCGAGTTTATGCCCCTCGATAGAGTTCGGCGCCGTCATCGCCAGCTGCTGCGCGGCTCTGGTGGACAGATCTGAATAGGTGTGAACCGATAGGTAGAGGACTTCGGGATCGCCGGCGAAGTCGCGATTGAGCATCTGAAGGAAATCCACTGCCGCACCCGTCTGATTAATCAGCATGGCGCAGCGTACCCCGGCAAAGGCCGCCCTCCGCTTGGTGCTCCTATCCGTCGCCTGTGACGCTCTCTTCAGCGCCGGCAACGCCTCTTCACAGTGACCGCTCTGCGCCAGTTTCATCGCCCGCTGCGGGCTTGCCGGACTTGTTTTGGGCACTTGGCCGAGCGCTTCCGCAGTCGAAAGACAGCCTAATACGAAAATTAAAATCTGCGTTTTGAACATAAAAAAGGGGCAGATGTTGAGAAACATCTGCCCCCAATCATATCAGCGCGCTCAATAATAAAGCTTGAGCGCAAACCCGATGACTCGAGGACTCGAGGACGTACCCGTTACACCCATCGTGCTTCCGAGGGCCGAGTTCGGAGTGTTGAGGTTTACATGGTTGAAGGCATTGAGGAAATCGCTTCGGAACTGCACCCTTACCCTCTCGGTGATCTGGAAGTTCTTCTGCAGACTTAGGTCCAGATTGGCATATCCGGGTCCAACGACGGGTCCCTGCGCAGGGCAGGTTCCGAAGACATTGGCAGGATCGGTATACGGGGTTGGGTCGAACCATTGATAGCCGGCAAAGGCGCCGCTGCTCGGATCGAAATACTTCTTGCGTCCGAACGTTCTGCCTGCGCCCGCATTGCAGTCGGGACGAAGTCCGCGGCTTCCGGTACCGGCGGAGTCGCCAGCGGCAAAGTTGAAGTCGTACAACGCAACCGGGAAGCCGGAGTGGATCGAAACGATCGGATTCACAGACCAACCTCCCGCCACAGCGTTGACCACAGGATTAGTCTGATTCCCCCACCGCTTGCCATGGCCGAACGGAATTTCGTACACGGCATACGCGGAGAGCACGTTGCGAGAATCGAAAAAGCAGTCCGCCCAATCAGCTCTCGGGTCGTAGAGGTTCTGGTAGTACGGGTTGGCCGGAGCAGCTTGTGCGCCCCAGTTTCCGTAGTATCCGCTGTTATCGGTTCTGCAGCGCGAGTAGGTGTATGCCACCTGGTATTGCAGGCCGCTGGAATAGCGCTTCTGGAGCACGGTCTGTAGAGCATGGTAGTTGGAGCTTCCAGTGGATGCCGTTCCCGATATCTGAGAGATATCGGACTGGAATGCCGGGTTTCCTGAGAAGTAAACGCTGGGACAGACCCCGGGGCCGGCGCAACCCGCCTCCCCGGGCAAACGCTGCTGCAGATACGGGGTTGGAACCATTTCATGAATGCCGTGCTGGCCCACATAGCCGGCCTGGAAGGTCATGCTGTTGGTGAGCATCTGTTGCCAGGTGAAGTTCCACTGGTAGGTAATCGCCGGCTGCACGTGAGGATCCCAGACGCGAACCAGCGCGGATGCGAACGGGTCACTCGCGGATCCTCCAGTAATGATTCCCTGCTCCGTCGTCGTGCCGGGAAGCTCGACGCGAGTTTCCGCCGGAGTAAATGGAGGGTTGATCGGAAGACGCAGGTTTGTCCCGGTGCCTTCCAGATAGGATGAGATACTGAAGGCTGAGCGAATGACAGACTTCCCGCCGAGAGCACCTGGAGTCCACGCCAAGCCGATGCGGGGCTGGAAATCTTTGCCGCCGTACGTGCCGTTGTATAGTCCGCGGCTGCCTTTGCGACAGGTTACCGGCGCCGTGCCCAGGTTTACGATCGAGCAGTTCGGCGCGATAACTTGGCCAGTGATCAGGTCGAAATTGTCCTGCCGATCTTTTTCTTCGACCCAGGGAGTATGGGCTTCGTAGCGCACACCAAGATTGACGGTGAGCCGGTCGGTAGCCCTCCAGTCGTCCTGGATGTAGGCCCCAAAAATGCTCGCCCGTTGGCCCCACTCTCCCCCAGAGATGCCTTTGTCAACCAGGTCGGTTAACCCAAGGTAAAAATCCGCTCCGCCGTACCCGCCGTTACCGGCCGAGTTCTCTGTGTACAGACCACTGAACCGGATTTCACCGAGAGCACCGTTGTTGCCGGTGTAGAACGTGTTGATGCGGTCCCGCCAAAACTCAAATCCAGTGTGGAATACGTGGCGGCTATGCGTGATAACCACCGCATCCGATGCCTGAATTACGGCATCCTGGAATTTCTGTTCAATCCAACGATCTCCGACGTTGGTGAGCGGACCGCTTCCGGGATTGAAATTCAGAAAGAGAAGGCCCGGGCGTGAAGCGTTGGCATTCGCAATGCCGAGATCAGTTCCCGCAGTCGCAGCGGCACTACTGAAGGTCGGTCCATTGTGCAAGCGAACGTGATTGACCCCGACACGCACATCATTCAGAAGAGTTGGACTGAAGGTGTGGCTCCAATCCAGACCAAGGTTCTCAATCGGGGCGTCCGAAAAACCGCCGGAGAGCAGGGCAAACGACCTCGTCGTCGGGTTATGCTGCTTGGCATGGGAATAGCGCCCGAAAACGTGATCGTTCGACGTCGCGTTGTAGTCGATCTTTATGTCGTACTGATTGGTATTGAACTGCTGAACCTGCGTGTAAGTGGCATTATTCTCAAGACCCGGGCCGGTCGGCGCCAGGTATAGCGATGAGGAGAAGAGATTCTGAGCGACGGGATCGATTGGTTCCGTGATCACGTTGTTCGGGAAGGCCGGATGGCCGGCAACAAAGGGATCGTAGAGCTGGTTGATGATGTTGCCGTTGCTATCCCTGTCATTACAAATTCCTGCTGTAAACCCGCTGGTGCAAATATCCCCGAAGTTTCCAGTTCGTTCGGCATTCGTGAATACACCGACCTTCTGCGTGCTGGCAGGATGATCGAAGCGCTGAGACTGCCAATCGAAGAAGAAGAACAGCTTGTTCTTCACAATCGGGCCGCCGATCGCTCCGCCGAACATGTTCCACCGAAGCTTATCCTTGGGAAGTGCAGCGGTTGGCCCATTAAACCCGTTCTCCCACTTGTTCGCGTTCAGCTTGTCGTTGCGGAAGAATTCCCAGAGATCGCCGTGGAACGCGTTCGTTCCGGATTTGATGGTGGCATTGACAATGCCCCCCTGGTAGTTTCCGAACTCCGCCGGCGCGTTCTGGGTGATGAGATTGAACTCTTCGATGGCATCCGGCGCTGGCGTGAAGCCCACCAGATTATCGGAGACCTGGTTGTTGTCGATGCCGTCGAGAATGAAATTGTTAGCCTGCTCGCGGTTCCCGTTGATATAGGGGCGCCCGCCGCTCGCCGTGTTATCGCCGTTATTGAAGCTGTCCGGATTCGGCGTGACCGAACCAGGAGCTAGCAGAGTCAATTGAACGTAGTTGCGAGTCGCGAGCGGTAATCGGTCATTCGTGTTGGCATCAATGACCGTATCCACCTGTGTGCTCTCCGTCTTCAAGATCGGCGCGGCGCCTGTGACCTCCACCGTCTCCGAAACCTGGCCCACTTTCATCTGCACGTCGATGCGGGCCGTCTGGTTGAGCACCAGCGTAAACGCCGGATGCACCGACGTTTGAAATCCCTGCGCAGTGACCTTTAGTTCGTAAGAGCCGACGGGAATGCGATTAATGTTGTAGGCGCCGGCCTCATTGGTTTCACCTTGATAAACCGTTCCTCGATCTTTGTCGGTGGCGACCACCTTTGCGCCCTTGATTGGCGCTCCGCTCGGATCATCGACTGTTCCCACAATCGCGGCCGTAACTTCCTGACCCCAGGCGCACTGGTACGTCCCTGTGATCACCATCAGTACGAGCAGTAAGCAAACTGCAGTTGATACACGTCTCATCAGAACCTCCTCCACCCACGAGCAACGAAGCTGGGGTCATGCTATATAGCACAGCGTTCCTCATCGTCAAGAAAAAAATGCTCCGGCCGACAAATTTCTAATCGAATTCAATTACAGGTTCGAATTAACGCCCTGGCTCCCGCCCGCACTCCAGAGCCATCAAGGCGAGAAACTGCGCACGGCAGAATATCTTTACCGTCGAAATAAGCCATTAACTTCGAGTGATTTACCTCCGACTAGCGGGCCTCCCGGTCGTCCCACTTCTCAGCCACTTAATCACTATGGGACGTACCTCGCAGACAACGAGCCTCGTTTCTCCGCACCAGCCTTGGCACTTGAATTTTCTGTTGGAGAGCTAGAGCACTTTGTAGTATGGTGCATCTTCGTGGAAACCATGCAACCAGCGCGGACCGCCGAACTGCCCGCCTACAAGCGGATTCAGGACGCGATCCTCAAGCGGCTGGAATCCGGGCAGCTGAAGCCCGGAGACGTCGTCGACTCCGAACGGGAACTGGCCCGGATTCATGGGGTTAGCCTGATGACGGCCCGTCATGCGCTGGCCGGGTTGGAGCGCGAAGGGATGGTCGTACGCCGCCGCGGCGCGGGTACGTTTGTCGCTCCTCCCAAGATCCATTTCAACAAGCTGATGAGCTACACCGAGCAAATGGCCGGGCGCGGTCTGGCCGTGTCTTCCAAGCTCCTCGCTCTCAGCGTGGTGGATACGGAGCAGGAAGTTGCCGCCAGGCTGGCTCTCCCTGCCACCAGCAGGCTCATCAAGCTGGAGAGGCTCCGCCTGGGAGGCGAGGAAGCCTTCGCCATTGAAACCTGCTATCTCTCAGCCGACGAATACAGCAATCTCACCCGCGCCCGGCTCGACCGGGTCTCGCTATTTTCGATTCTTGAGCAGGACTACGGACTGGAAATAGCCCACGCCGACGAAGAAATCGACGCCACCACCGCCGATCCTCATACCGCTCGCCTTCTGGGCATTCCTCATGGCTCGCCCGTACTTCGCATCCGCCAGGAAATTTACTCGACTAAGGGAAGGCCAGCGATTTATGTGCTGGGTCTTTACCGATCGGACCGGCACACTCTGCTCATCCGAAGATTCCGCTAACGAGGCTGGACGCGATTGTCCTTTGAGGTGGCAGGCTGCTCCGTCTCCAGATGCACCCGCCCCGCGATCCTAAGATCGGGAATTACGAATTCTGTGAAGCCGTTGCGTTCTTCCCGCTTGAGAGTCTGGCAGCATCCGTGTTCCGGAGATTCGTAACCAATCGTGCTCCACGATCCTCTGACCTGCACTTGAACCCGGACTGGCTCTCCGGCGTAGTTGACGAATTCGACCAGCTTCACGCTGCCGTCGTGCTCTCCGTAGGGAACAGCGATCACCGTCAGGCCATTCCATAGAGTCAGCAGCGGGTTCTGTTTTCCGAGCAGGCGCCGGATATCCTGGGCAAATGTCTCGGGATCGCTGACGGGCTCCCCGAGTTCAAGCACCGTCCCGCTTCCGACCGCATAAGCCACCGTGTGTTCATTCCGCGGCACGGCTGGACTCTTCTGCCATGGATAGGATCCGTGCGCATCCACAACTACGACCGTCCTTCCGCCAGTTGCGAATGTGGTGAGCCGCTCGGCAGCGTCTTTATCCGGCTTGGCAAAGACTGCGACGACATCGATGCCTTCAAGTTTCGATTCTTTCAAGTCCGCCGGCACCAGGACCTTGAAAGGAATGTTGTGCCGCGCCAGCAGATTCATTACTTCATCGCCTGGGTCCAGATCATCGGCCACCACCGCGACATTGGCAGCGGCCTGCAACGGCCGCGCGGTCTTCCCCATATAAAACTTTGCGCAGGACAGCACCTCGCCCCAAAGTTTGCCAGCCTCCGCATCGTGCTCGCTGAGCGATTTCTGCAGATGCTCATCCACCTTGAGGATTAGGTCGGCATGGAAAGCGCCTGCCTCGGCGATGGCCAGAGAGTAATCCGCGACGGTAGCCCGGCGTTCTTGCTGCCCGGATTCCGATGGCGTCCATGCAAATGTGTAGAGAGGCCTTTCGGCGGGGTGCAATCTCTCTTCGATTCTGATCAGGGCAAGATTGGTATCGATCCACGGCTGTGCCGTTGGGCTCGAGACCTCCAGCACCGTATCGCGCTTGATGACCAGGCTGCCTCTCATCTCCGGCTGCTTGCCGTTCCCATCGAGGACTAAGACCCGCAGCTTGGGATTCGCCGATCGCAATCGGGGAAGCGCCTTTTCCAATTCTTCGCGCTGCGATGGCTGAATGTTGAGAATCACTCCTTGCAGGCGGCGCCGGCTCGCCTCTCTGGCGGCAGCTGACGCCCGCTCCAGCGGCACTTCCAGGTAGACCCTGTATCCCTGTGTGAGGGCCGATGCTATTAAGGGAGAGTTCGCGCCATTCCACGGGACTACGAGATCGCCGAACCCAAGCTCGCGTGCCGCCGGCAGTGCAGGGTTGGTCCACTCCACAAGCACGCTACTCCAGCCGCGCGGAGACAGCGCCAAAAGGATGCAGAACAGAATCGCGAGGCTATGAGAACCGCGGCTTGTTGCCCACCCTTGAGTCCTCACGATCTTGCACCAAGGAGTATCCGCGGGCCTCGAGTCACGGTCTCGGTCTGCGCCTGGGGTGAAACCCAGATCGCGGATACGCCCGGGATGCGGTTGAGCAACCCCTTGCCCTCCTCGGGACCGAGCAGCAACAGCGTGGTCGAAAGCGCGTCCGACAGCGTGCCGGTATTGGCAATCACACTGACCGCGAATTGCGTCTTCAGCGGCCTTCCTGAATCAGGATCGATAATGTGGCCCCCCGCATGGTCATCCAGCAACGACGCAGGCGTTTGCTCTGATGTCGAAACGCTTTCGTCCTTGAGCATGACTTGCGGATCGACTTTCCCCGAAGGATCCCTCAGGTGTACAAGCCACGCAGTTTGACCGGGAGGAGAACCCATCGCAACCATAGTGCTCCCTCCGGCATTGATGAGCGCATCGTGAATTCCACAAGACTGCAGCGTTGCAGCGGCCCGATCCACGGCATACCCCTTCCCGATCGCGCCCAAGTCCAGTTGCATGCAGTCCGAGTGAAACGTAATCCGGTCCGGGGGAGTCAACTCGATCTTTTCGTAACCGACGCAACCTCGGGCCTTCTCTTCCTGCGCGGCCGATGGTGCGGCTTCCCCGGACAACGCGGCCTTCCACAAATTCACCAGCGGCGCGACGGATACGTCGAACTTCCCTTTCGACAGGCGCGAAAACTCCACCGACGTTTCAATCACCCGGTACACATCCGGCGGCACTTCTTGCGCATGAAAGTGAGCCGATCGATTCAGCTTGCTCAACGCGCTCTCAGCTTTGTAGTTGCTCAGCAGATCATCCACGCGAACGATCTCCTGAAACGCTTTTTCAATCGCCATTGACGCGTGTTCCGACGATTTGTCATAGGCCACGATTTCGAACACCGTGCCCATGACGTACTTCTTCCCGTGAACGAGCAGGGGCGTGTCCGACTTCTGCCCGCTTCCCCACAGTGAGAAGAAAACAGGGATCATCGCAATGGCAACGCGCTTAGCGCAACGCATAAACCTCCCCGCTCAGGCTCGTCAGATAAATCACATCCCCGGCGAGAACGGGAACTGACTGGAGTGCGCCGCCAAGACCGGCTCTCCACGCTACTTTGCCCGACGAGATTTCCAAAGCAAACGTGCCTCCCGCCTGAATACAAACGATGCCCTCGCCGATCACCGGGGGTGCTGTGATCAACTCGCCCGCGGCGGTTTTCCAGCGCAATTGCCCGGTTTGAGTCTCCAGCGCGTAGAGGAATCCGTCCTTGCTGCCGAAAACAGTCAAGTCGCCCGCGACCGCAGGCGAGGAGGCGATGCCCAGGCCAGTTTCGTACTTCCAGCGCACTTCTCCGGTGGTGGCGCTCATGGCGTAAAAGAAGAAATCTTCCGAGCCGACGAGAACCAGATCACCCGCAACCGCAGGAGAGGAGTCGACGCCATTGCCCGTGGGCGTACTCCACAGCAGTTTTCCCGAGCTGGCCTCCAGGCTATAAACCTTGCCGTCTCCGCATCCCAGGTACAGTTGGCGCTCGGCCGCATAAATGCTGGAATAAATTCTTCCGCCCATTTCCTGGGTCCACCGGGAGCGCCCGGTTATGGCGTCAACCGCATAGACTTTTGCATCGGCGCTCCCGAAAAATACCACTCCGCCACGAATGACGGGAGAGGCCCACACTTCGGCTCCGGTGGCTACTTCCCACGACTTGGCACCGGAACGATGGTTCACGGCGCAGACTTTCCCGTCATCGCAGCCAAAAAAAAGAAGTTCCCCAAACAGGGAAGGCGTGGAATGGATTTGCCCTCCAGCCTGAAATTTCCACTTCAAAGCGCCGGTGAGCGCGTCCAGCGCGTGCACTGCGCCGTCGACCGCCGCAACGTACAGAATGCCTTCGTGAAGGATGGGTGCGGACCGCACTGAGCCGCCGGCGCGATATTGCCAAATCGCCTTTTCCGGAGCGTGCGCCGGATTCTGTCCTTGCCCTCCGCTGCGGGCATTGTCCTTGAGCAGAGTGGGCCAGTCTGCGGAGCCGTTGGATTTGGCGGTTTCCGTCATCATGAACTCAAGCCGACACGAGACGGTGATCGATTTGCTTGAGGTCTGCGACGCCTAGCCCAAGCTTCCCGGCGGCCGCGATATGCCCCGGCTGGCGGAAGAACAGGTTTTTCGAAGCGTCATGATAAAACTCGCTGCTATCGCCGGTGATGCTCTTGGGATCGTGCTGCCACAACGAAGGCGCGCCCCGCTCGCGGCGCTTCTTTTCAATCGCCTCCAGTTCGACGGTGTCCATCGCAACCGGATCCGTCGACGCCAGAAGAATGCCCGTTTGGTCAATGAAGTCCTGCACCTGCGTCAGCGGCCCCCCGTGCCATACCTGGCGCATCCCGTCCATGATGTGCAGCACCGCCTTCGAGCGCAAGGGTTCGACCGTGCACATCAGCCCGATTACCGGGTTGGTAAAGGAATGAGGCGCACGATGCGTGCGCGCCACATTATTGAAGCTGCCATAAGCCAGGTTCTTGAGAGCGCCCGTAACCCCGGAGGCAGAATGGTCCTTCATGGTGGGCACGTTGATGATCTTCGTCAATTCGTGCGACACGATGCTGGCCATGTAAGAGCGGGTCTCCCACTCGCCAAAGAAATTCGCCTCACAATAAACCCCCGGCTCGTAGGCGCCGCCAGCCGCAAACGCTTCCTGGATGCCGACGATCCGGACTCCCGGAGGCATGAGCGCCTGATAACTGCCGATATCGATCTCATAGGAATAGCGGTCGTAGACCACGATATTGCGTGCGGGAACCCCAACCGACTGCACCGCGCTGATAATCTCCCGCACGATCTCGGGCGAAGAACAACAGGCCGGTGCTCCTGACGGATTAATCTTGATGCCCACGATATCGTGCGGCGTAATGAACTTCGCCCAGGCCTCGCGCGCGGAATTTTCCCCGGTCAACTCCTTCATCGCCTGCTCCAGCATGCGGCGAACGGCAGGCTGTGAAACGCGGTTGCGTGCGATCGCATTCGGGTCGCGAATTTCAACCACCCGTCCCGGAAAGAGCCCGGGCAGGCGCAGAGGAGAGGGTTCGTAGTTTTGCAGTCCGTGAAGTTCGATGGGCGGCAGCGAAGGTGGAACTACCTCCGCGCGCAGGCTGGGATCCAGACCCTGCACCAGCAGCGAGGCGCTTCCCAGGCAACCGGCCTTCACGAAAGTGCGGCGGTCCATGTCGATTCCGATCCCAACCTCAAAAACAGCGATCAGATTACGATAGCGGCGATCTCTTTACAACCGCCGCCGGATGTCGTTCCCGCGCGCATCGTGACAATTTCGCTTCCACTGGATACACTTGCGCTTCGCACGATCAGAGAAGGCCTATGCAGACTTGGATCAAACTGTCCGCCGCAATCATCGCCGCACTAGCAATCGCCCTCGGATTTCCTTCAGAAATGCTCGCGCAGGTTCCTCGCTATGACTTGCTGCTCAAGGGCGGCCACGTCATTGACCCCGCCAATCAGATCGATGAAGTACGCGATGTCGCCGTCTTCCAGGGAAAGATCGCCGCAGTCGAAAAAAATATTCCCGCCGGGCAGGCCGGGAAGGTGGTGGATGTTTCCCGGTTCTACGTCACTCCCGGGCTGATCGACATTCACTACCACATTGGGCATGGAGGGGCGCCGCTGAACTGGTTCGCCCCCGAAGCGCGAGCCCATTACATTCCGCTGGGCATCCCCGCCGACCTGGCGCTGCAGTCCGGGGTGACCACGATCGTCGACGCCGGGACTTCCGGCGCGGAAACGTTCCTTCAGGAGAAGGAAGAAGTCATCGATCGCGCCCGGGTGCGAGTCCTGGCTTTCCTGAACATCGTCGCCAACGGCATGAATGGGGGCCTCGAGGAGAGCCTGGACCAGATGGATGTCAAGCTTTGCGCGGCGACCATCAAGAAATATCCAGACCTGATCGTGGGCGTCAAGACGGCTCACTACTGGACCAGGGAACCCTGGGACGCCGAACACGTGCCCTGGGCCGCGGTGGACCGCGCCGTGGAATGCGGTACGCTGGCCAATGTTCCCGTAATGGTCGATTTCTGGCCGCGCCCCGAACGAACCTACGCCGACCTCCTCAACAAGTTGCGCCCCGGCGACATCCACACCCACGTCTTTGCCCAGCAGTTTCCTATCCTTCTTCCGGATGGCAAGCTCAATCCCGTTCTGACGGCCGCGCGCGCCCGCGGTGTCAAGTTCGACGTGGGACATGGAAGCGGCAGCTTCTGGTTTCGTAATGCCGTTCCTGCCCAGCGCCAGGGATTCGTCCCCGATTCCATATCCACGGATCTCCACACCGGGAATTACACCACCGTCAGCATGAACAATGTAATGTCTAAGTTCCTGGCCATGGGCGTGCCGCTGGCGGATGTCGTCCGGCGCTCCACCGTGAACCCCGCGAACGAGATTCACCGGCCGGAACTGGGAACCTTGTCCGTGGGCAAGGACGCGGATATCGCCGTCCTGGAACTGATGAAAGGGCGCTTCGGTTACATCGATTGCGGAGTCGCTAAATTGGACGCCAACGTCCAGTTGGCGGCGCGCATGACAGTTCGCGCCGGACGCATCGTGTACGATCCCTCCGGCCTCAGCATGGTCGAATGGGAAAAAGCGCGCCCGCAATATTTTGGCAGTCCTGAGCGCGGGGATTCCTTGCCCGCCAGGGCGGACGACTTTCCACGAGACTAGTGCAGGCAGGTTTCACACAGGAGGTAACCATGCGACCGATAAGTCGGCGAAAACTCTTAGGCAGGGGGGCGCAGGCGCTGGTCGCGGGCGGCGCCGCGCTTTCCGGCATTCCCACGATGAAAGCGGCTGCGTCTTCCGCTTCGCCTTCCCCAGCGGTGGACTATTACCGGAAGCTCGGCGTAACTCCGTTCATTAACGCAGCCGGGACCTACACGGTTCTCTCCGCATCGACCATGCCGGCTGAGGTCCAAGCCGCAGTCGCTCTGGCCTCGAAACAGCCTGTAAATCTGAATGAACTTCTCGATGCCTCGGGAGAGTACCTGGCCAAGAAACTGCGCTGTGAGGCCGCCCTTGTCACCTCCGGCGCTGCCGCGGCGCTGGTAGTGGGAACGGCGGCTTGCGTGACTCTGGGAAATGACCAGGCCATTCTCGGCATTCCCACTGACATGGGCCAGCTCAAGAACGAAGTGATCGTACAGAAGGCTCATCGCTACGGTTATGACCACGCCCTCCGCAACTGCGGAATTCTCTTTGTGGAAGTCGAGACTCTGGAGCAATACGAACAAGCCTTCAACGAGCGTACCGTGATGGCCCACTTCTTCAACGCGGGTGGGGGCAAGATCAGCCGCGAGGATTGGGTGCGGGTGGCCCACCAGCATGGCGTTCCTTGCTTCAACGACGCCGCCGCTGATGTGCCCCCCATTTCTAATTTGTGGAACTACACCCAGATGGGATTTGACCTGGTGACGTTTTCCGGCGGAAAGGGCCTCCGCGGACCGCAGTGTACGGGCTTGCTGTTAGGCAGAAAAGATCTGATTGAAGCGGCCAGGAAGAACAATTCCCCCAACTCAAACACCGTGGGGCGCGGGCTGAAAGTGGCAAAAGAGGAAATTGTCGGCCTGGTCGCCGCGGTGGATTGGTTCCTTAAACAGAATGACGCCGCGATCGAAGCGGAGTGCCGCGGCCGTGCCGACCGCATCGCCAGGTACCTGGCAGCGGTTCCAACTGTTCAGACGCGCATCTTCGTCCCGGAAGTCGCCAATCATGTTCCCCACCTGCTCATCACCTACGACCAGGACCGCATCAAGATAACCGGCGAAGAGGTCATGAAAAAGATGCGCGCCGGCAAGCCGCGCATCGAACTGAATCCATCCACCGGAGGAGCCCCGGCCAGCGCAGGATTGCCCGGCGGACCGAATACCATCGTGGTTGGCGTCTGGATGTTGCAGCCCGGAGAAGAAATCCTAGTCGCGAAGCGTTTGCGGGAGATTCTGCAAGCAGCAAGCAAGGCCTAGCAGCAGTAAGCCGAATATTCGGATGACGGGTTGCCAGGGGGTCTCTGATTAAGCTCTTAATCCTGTCATCCCGAGCGAAGCAGAATTGCCGCCTTCCGGCAATTCTGCGCAGTCGAGGGACCTTGTGTCCCGACGATACGGAATCAGAACTAACCTACCGCTGCCGGCCAGCAAAATGCCTGCATTTCCAACCGGTCCTTCCCCTGCTCCACCAGATAGAAGTCTTTGTCATCCCGAGCGAAGCAGAATTGCCGTCTTCCGGCAATTCTGCGCAGTCGAGGGACCTTGTGTCCCGACGATACGGAATCAGACCTAACCTACCGCTGCCGGCCAGCAAAATGCTGCATTTCCAACCGGTCCTTCCCCTCCTCCACCAGATAGAAGTCTTTGTCATCCCGAGCGAAGCAGAATTGCCGTCTTCCGGCAATTCTGCGCAGTCGAGGGACCTTGTGTTCCGACGATACGGAATCAGACCTAACCTACCGCTGCCGGCCAGCAAAATGCTGCATTTCCAGCCGGTCCTTCCCCTCCTCCACCACATAGAAGCTGTTGCCTTCGACGTCGCGAAAACTCTGCCGCAGCCCGCTGGGCCAGGTTACTTCGACAATCTCCGCGCGCTTCGCCTGGCCGAGCCCGAAATTTGCCCGCAGGTCGCTCTGAGAAAGGTAGCTGCCCCCTCCGGCGATTTCTCGAATCTGCGACGTCTTGCCGCTTACCACGCGGATGCGCGCTCCCATCGCATCGCGGTTACTCTTCTTGCCGATCAATTTGAAATTGAGAAAGTGATTTCCCCTGCCGCCGCCATTGTGCAGCAGTAGCGGCGAATCTCCATTGTTGGACACCAGCACGTCCACAGAGCCGTCGTTGTCGAAGTCGGCAAATGCCACGCCCCGGCCTACGTACGGAGTTTCGAATCCCGTACCGCTGAGTTTGCTGACCTCAACAAACTTCCCATTCCCGTCGTTGTGAAACAACGAATTGAGCTGCCTGTAATGCGTCCCCGGCGTAGCCTGCTCGACCTCGGGATAGACGTGGCCATTGGCGATGAAAAGGTCCAGTAAGCCATCATTGTCATAATCGAAAAAGCCGCCGCCAAAACTCAGCACATCGCGAGTGGGCCGCGTGATTCCCGCCTCATCACTGACCTCGTCAAAAAAACCCTCCCCATCGTTGTGCCACAGATGATCCGAGGAACGCTGGAAATCTGAGATGTAAAGATCGAGTTGCCCGTCATTGTCATAGTCCCCCAGAGAAATGCACATCGCGGCCATTACCGTTCCCCGGGCTGTAACCGCCATTCCTGTAGTAAGGCCGACCTCCTTGAAAGTGCCGTTGTGTTCATTGTGATAGAGGTAAGCATTCAAGCCGTCGTTAGCGACAAACAAGTCCGGCCATCCGTCGTTGTCGTAATCCGCGGCTTGCACCGAAAGGTTCTTCCCGTTGGGCTGATAAATCCCCGCTGCCTGGGTCACATTCGT
>DASREX010000104.1:0-19725 GCA_035651855.1 Candidatus Sulfotelmatobacter sp. | reverse complement strand
AGGCGCGCTCGCACCTGTGATCTCGATGGCGATCGAATCTTCCTTGCTGCCGCGGTAATATCCGACGGTGGGGTGCATGGTAAAACTCTCGAACTGTTGCCCGATGAGGGTGGCTATGGCCCGGCTATTTTTGCTCTCGGTGTAGATCCGGTGAATCGTATTGTTTGACGAGGTGCGGGGCCGGTTGGGCTTGGAGTGTCGAGTCATGGACTGATTATTGAGGTTCGCGGGCAGGCGCTCCATAAGGAAAAATGCCGAGGCGGGCCTGATTCAGTATAAAGAGACACAAGGTCCCTCGACTGCGCAGAATTGCCGAAAAGCGGCAATTCTGCTTCGCTCGGGATGACAGGTAGAGGGAGTTTAACTTGCTATTCTGCTTCGCTTGGGATGACAGGTAGACAGCTTCATCAGAGATTGACCAACTTGTGCTGCGGGTTCGGCTGGCCGTTATGCCATACGGAGCGGGATGCTGCATTTTGTTTGGTCAGACGGGTGGCATCCGCCGTAGAATCATCCGTTTCCTACACCGCTCCGCGGAGAATACCTTATGAAAAACCGGATTCGAACCAGGTCATCTTCATCCCTCGCCAGCGTCTCTCGCCGGGATTTCATCGCCCGGAGCGCGGCGGCGGCTGCCGGGTTCTCGATCGTTCCGCGACATGTATTGGGCGGGACGGGCTACGTTCCGCCCAGCGACAAGGTGAACCTCGCCTTCATCGGTGTGGGCGCGCAGGGATTGCGGGTCATGCTCCATTTCCTGCGGGAAAAAGATGTTCAAGGGATTGCGGTGTGCGACGTGACTCAAAGCGGGGATCAATATCCGCAGTGGGACGACCATGAATTCTGCAAATCGGTGCGCGATCTGCTGGGCGTGAGTTCGGGTTGGGAATGGCTGAGTCCGGAGCAGCCGTTGCAACTGAGTCACACGCTGAGAGTGACCTCAGGCGTTGCCGGGCGGGAACCGGCGCAGCAAATCGTGAATGCGCTCTACGCCAACCAGCAGCGTTCCGGCCAGTATCACGGGTGCGCGGCGTACACCGATTTTCGCCAGCTGCTGGAAAAAGAACACGACGTGGATGCGGTCGTGGTGTGCACCACCGACCATCTGCACGCCGCCGTCTCGGCGGCCGCGATGAGGAAGCGCAAGCATGTTTTCTGCCAGAAACCTTTGACCCATACGATCCACGAAGCGCGCCGCATCGCCGAGATCGCGCGCGAAACCGGGGTCGCCACCCAGATTGCCGTGGCCAACCAGGCGTCGGAAGCGACGCGCCAGCTTTGCGAATGGATTTGGGATGGCGCGATTGGTCCGGTGCGCGAAGTGATTAACTGGTCCAGCCGCCCGTTCTGGCCGCAGGGAATCGAGCGTCCCAAGGACACCGAGCCTGTGCCCGCGGGGCTGGACTGGGACTTGTGGCTGGGCCCGGCGCCCGAGCGTCCGTTCAACCGAGCCTACCTTCCCTTCGTCTGGCGCGGATGGGGCGATTTCGGCTGCGGCGCCCTGGGCGACATGGGATCGTACAGCTACGATACGATTTTTCGAGTCTTGAAACTCGAAGCCCCCGTGAGCGTCGAGGCCAGTTCCAGCGATCGTTACGACGAGACCTATCCGCTCGCCTCGATCATCCATTACGATTTCGCCGCCCGCGGAGACATGCCTCCGGTGAAGTTTACCTGGTACGACGGAGGCCTCAAGCCGCCCCGTCCCGACGAACTGGAACCCGATCGTCCCTTTAAGATCCCCGAAGAGGAGGAGGACGAGGGGCTGCTGTTCGTGGGCGACCGGGGCAAGATTCTTTGCGGATTCAACGGATCTCATCCCCGGCTGATTCCACAATCGCGCATGGACGCTTACCGGCAACCGCCGAAGACTCTTCCGCGTTCCCCGGGAAATGAACGCGAATGGCTCGACGCCTGCAAGGGCGGGAAGGTGAAGCCGGGAGGAAACTTCGAATTCGAGGGCATGGTAACCGAAACCCTTCTTCTCGGAAACGTGGCGGTGCGCTCAGGCCAGAAGATCACCTGGGACCGCGCTTCGATGAAAGCCAACAACTCGGATTTCGCGCAAAACTACATCCGCCCGGAACGCCGTAAGGGCTGGGAACTCTAGAACGCAGATTTATCCACGCAGGAGGAATTCATGGTTTCAATCTCGAGACGAGAGTTTTGCAAGGTGGCAGCCGCACAAACGGCGGCCGTAGGGTTGCTTTCTTCCGGCGCCCTCAAACTTGGGGCAAACCCACTGGGCATGCCCATCGGATGCCAGACCTGGCCGGTGCGGGAGATGATTGCCAAGGATTTTCCTGGCACGCTCAAGCAACTGGCTGCCGCCGGATTCAAGAGCATCGAGATGTGCTCGCCCGTGGGATACGACGATAACGGCTTCGGAGGTCTCGCGAAATACAAGGGATCCGAACTCAAACAGATGATCCACGATGCAGGCCTCACCTGCGTCAGTTCGCACTTCGGCGTCGACGAACTGAGAAAGAACCAGGACGACCGCATCGCCTGGGCGAAGGACATCGGCCTCACCCAGATGCTGGTGCCGAGCCTGGAAGGCCCCAAGAATCCCAGCATGGACGATGTGAAACGGGCGGCCGACGAGTACAACAAGATGGGAGAGCGCGCCGCAGCGGCCGGCATTCAACAAGGCTTACACAACGAGGACTTCGAACTCTCCACAGTGGACGGGAAACGCACTTATGACGTCCTTTTCGAACTGCTCGATCCCAAACTGGTGAAGTTTCAATTCCAGGTATCGACGATCAGCGAGGGTTACGATGCCGCCGAGTACTTCACGAAGTATCCCGGCCGGTTTATTTCCATGCACGTTCAAGGTTGGGATGCCCGCACGAAGAAGATCGCGCCGGTCGGACGGGATACACTGGACTGGCACAAGATCTTCAGCACCGCGAAGACGGGAGGCATCAAGAACTACTTCGTGGAAATGAACCTCGACATGATGAAGGCGAGCGTGCCCTATCTTCGCAAGCTGAAAGTCTGAGCGTCACGGCCATGGGGCGCAGCCTGGGATAGGGTGTCCGCACCCACGCTGCTTCGAATTGCCAGCCGCTTCCCGGCTGTGATAGCCTCATAACGGAATGACCACTTTGCACGACAAAGTGCCTGCGGGACTGGATCGCAAGGAAGCGGAGGTGTACCGCCGCCTCGATCCCCGGCGGCTGCCGCAGCACATTGCCATCATCATGGACGGAAACGGGCGCTGGGCCAAGCGGCGCCACATGCCGCGCGTGGCCGGACATCGCGCCGGAGTGGCCGCGGTGCGTTCCACCGTGGAGACTGCCGCGCGCATTCACCTCCCGGCGCTTACCCTTTACGCGTTTTCCGAGGAGAACTGGAAGAAGCGCCCGGCCAGCGAAGTCGGGTTTCTAATGGGACTCCTCAGCCGGTACCTGAAAGCGGAGGTTCCGACCCTCAATAAGAACAACATCCGGCTGGAGTACATTGGGCGCCAGCACGAATTGCCCCCCGACGTGCAGGAACGCATGGACTGGGCGCGCGACGCAACCGCGGGCAACAGCGGGATGGTGCTGACTCTGGCGCTCAATTACAGTGCGCGCAGCGAACTGGTCGATGCCTTCCAGTCGATCATGGATGCGGCGGCGCGCAATGGCGGCGCCGGCCATCTGCGGATTGATGAGGACATGGTTTCGCGGCATCTTTACACGCGGCATCTGCCGGATCCCGACCTCGTAGTGCGCACGTCCGGGGAGATGCGGTTGAGCAACTTCCTGCTCTGGCAGTTGGCTTACGCGGAAATTTACGTCACGCCCGCCTTGTGGCCCGATTTCCGGGGCGTGCACCTGCTGGAGGGCATCGCGGAATATCAAAAGCGGGAACGGCGATATGGCGGCCTGAATCACCACGATGCCCACGCGCCCGAGACCGCAAAAGCTTAACCACACCTGAACACAGGGGGCCACAGAAAAGATACGGCCGTGCCCTGGTGTAGTTATAATTGCGCGTTCCCTGAATCTTTCCTTTGCTGAAACGAATCGCGACCGCAGTCGTACTGATCCCGGTTGTGCTGGCGCTCATTCTGCGGGCGCCGGTGCCGGTGCTGGCCATTGTGGCCGGCGTGGTTGCGCTGCTGACCATTCACGAGTTCCTGCAACTGACGGAATCGTACGGGGTGAAACCCCTGCGCATTCTGACGTACATCTTCACGGGAATTTTTTTTCTGGCGCTTGCTTTCAACTTCGGCAACGACAAGCCGCTGCTTGCGACCGCCGTGTTTGTCTACTGCATGGGATTCGCGGCCGCGCTGGCGCCATTCATTTTCCTGACACGCGCGATGAAGACTGAGGATTTGAGTAAGGGCTACCCGGCGGCGGCAGCCTCGGTCTTCGCCTTCACTTACATTGCGCTACCGATGGGGATGCTGGTGCAGTTGCGGCAGCAGTGGGCGGGAGCGTTTTACCTGCTTTATCTCCTGCTGGTAGTTTGGGCGGGAGATATCTTCGCGTACTTCGTGGGCAAATCGATGGGGAGACATTTGATGGCCCCGCGGGTCAGCCCGAAGAAAACCTGGGAAGGGGCGGCAGCTTCGCTTGTGGCCAGTGTGGCGGTGGGCTGGCTCCTGTTCCACTACGCAGCCACTTTGAGTTCAGCGATGTTCCGTGCCGGATTGATCGAGCGCAGGGACGGCATGTTTGGGCTGGAGCAACCCGCACTGGGCCCGGTTATCGTGCTGACCCTGGTGTTGAATATCGCAGCACAGCTGGGGGATCTGGTTGAGTCGTTGATCAAGCGCGGCGCGAATGTAAAAGATTCCGGGGCTCTGCTTCCCGGCCACGGAGGCATGCTGGACCGCATCGATGCGCTGCTCTTTGCGACCCCCGTGCTGTGGTACTATGCGGCGTGGCGCGTGATGCAGTGAAGGTTGTTATCACACGGTTGATGCAGCGCCGAAACCTCCCCTGAAGTCTTTACATTCTGACGGTTCCCTGAACTCAACCAAACTCGCGAAGATGGAGCATCTTTCAACGGAGACACTGCTGGCCTCATTGGTGCCAGGAACTCCTAATTGCCTGAAAACTCGGGAGGATGGAACTATACTGGAAGGACATCATCGCATCCACATTTTGCGGCGAAGGGGCGTGGATGTGGACAGCCTCCCGCGAGACATCATGGTGAAGGACCCGGAGTGACGAGACTTTACTGGCTCAACGGACCTTGGCAAGGAAAGCTGGCGCTGGCCGCGCGGCCGCGCGGCGGAGACTGGCTGGAAGACGAGGTCGCCGCCTGGAAGCGCGCTGGCATCGGAATGGTGGTATCGCTGCTCACACCGGAAGAGGAGAAGGAGTTCGACCTTACCAGGGAAGGCGAACAGATTCGCAGAGGGGGCCTGGAGTTTTCATCTTTTGCGATTGCGGACATGCACGTCCCCCGCTCGGAGGCGAAGCTGGCGCAGACCTTGGAGCATGTGACAAGCCGCCTGGCGTCAGGAAAAAATGTGCTGGTTCATTGTCGCCAGGGCATTGGACGCACAGGATTGATTGCAGCCTGTCTTTTGATGAAGAACGGCATGAGCCCCGGAGCAGCCATGGAAGTAGTTTCGGTCGCGCGCGGCGTAGCAGTTCCAGAGACAGCCGAACAGCGGGATTGGCTCGAGCGGTTTGCTCCAGCTGTTTCCAAATAAGCGGCACTGACTGACACTCGAAAATGAAACGCATCGCCATTCTAGGGTCGACGGGCTCGATCGGGCGCAGCACTTTGAGTGTGGCCGAAGCCTATCCGGACCGGTTTCAAATCGTCACGCTTGCGGCGGGAGGCAATCTTGAGGCGGCATTCGAGCAGGCCCGGCGCTGGCGTCCGCGAGTACTTTCGGTGGCGAAGGAGTCCGATGCGGAACTGCTGCGCCCCCGCTTGAAGCGCGAGAATCTCGGCCAGATTGAGGTCGTTCACGGCGCAGCTGGAACGGTGCGGGTCGCAACCCATGCTGATGTGGATTTCGTAGTCAGTGCGATCGTGGGCGTGGCCGGGCTGGAGGCGACTTACGAAGCTGTGCGCGCGGGCAAGACTCTGGGGCTGGCGAACAAGGAATGCCTGGTCGCCGCCGGGGAATTGATCACGGCTGAGGCGCTCCGGCAAAACGTAGCGCTGCTTCCCATCGACAGCGAGCACAATGCGGTGCATCAGTGCATGCGCGGCGGGCGCATGGAGGAGGTCGAGCGCGTATGGCTGACGGCTTCCGGCGGCCCGTTTCGAAGCACCCCGGCATCGGACTTTGCCCACATCACGGTCGAACAGGCTCTTAACCATCCCACCTGGAAGATGGGAAAGCGCATCACCATCGATTCGGCCACGCTTATGAACAAGGGATTTGAGGTCATCGAGGCATGCAGACTATTTCACCTGCCGCCCTTAAAAGTGGAAGTAATTGTCCATCCTCAATCGACGATCCATTCCATGGTGGAGTTTGTGGATGGCAGCATACTTGCTCAATTCTCGGTGACGGATATGCGGCTGCCGATCCTGTACGCCCTAACATATCCGGATCGAATTGAGTCGGATATGAAGTTTGCCGTCAGTGACTTGCGTCATCTGGACTTCAGCCCGCCGGACCTGAAAAAATTCCCTTGCCTGCGTCTGGCGTATGAGGCGGCTGAGGCTGGAGGCGCAAAAACGGTGGCGCTGAACGCGGCGGACGAGATCGCCGTGGCCGCCTTCCTGGAAGGCAAAATCCGGTTTGACCAGATTCCCAGGATCATTGAAGACACACTCGGCGAAACAAATTCCGGGGCATTGCCGTCGATTCAGAAGGTGTTGGACGCCGACCAGGAAGCCCGGCGGTCGGCAGAACAGCGGGTTCTAAGCCTGACAGAAGGTCCGCGCGCAACATCTTTTGTGTAGTTTTGGGAATCTAATCAGGGGGAGCGTACCTACCTCGACTATGTCTGATTTCGTAATTTCACTCGTCTCCGTAGTTGCCGTTCTGGGCTTCATGATTCTGATCCACGAGTTCGGCCACTACGCCGTGGCGAAATGGCTCGGGGTGCGGGTGGAGCAGTTTGCCATCGGCTTCGGCAAGCGGCTGGTCGGGTTCCGCAAAGGGGAGACGGACTACCGCATCAACGCCATTCCGCTTGGCGGCTACGTCAAGATGAGCGGCGAGAACCCCATGGATCAGCGCAGCGATGATCCCAAGGAGTTCCTCAATCATTCGCGCTGGCACCGCTTTCTCATTGCCATTGCTGGACCCGCAATGAACATCCTGCTGGCCGTGGTGTTGCTCACCGTGGTGTACATGGTGCACTACGAATACCCGGTGTATCTCGATAAGCCGGCGGTGGTGCAGGGAGTGCGTAAGGATTCTCCGGCAGAAAAGGCGGGAATTCAGCCAGGCGACCGGATCGCCAGGATCGACGGAATCGAGAATCCGACCTGGGAGCAGGTGGAGCCGCGCGTCTGGCTAAGTCCCAACCAGCCTCTTGAGGTCACGATTCAGCGCGGCAATCAAATGCTGCCCAAGACGCTGTTGCCCAGGGCAGTTTCGACCTCAGAAGTGGGCTCGGTAGGATGGTTTCCGGAGAAGCCGGTGGTGGTCGGCCAGTTGGATCCGGGATTGCCCGCGGCCAAAGCGGGAGTCAAGGAAAACGACCGGATCATCGCCATGAATGGAAAGCCCGTGCCTTCCATCGAAAGCATGATTGACAGCCTGCAGGAGACCAAGGACCAGCCGGTGGACATCACGGTTGACCGCGGCGGCCAGATGTTGAGTTTCCACCTGCAGCCCGTGCTGTCCCCCACCGAGGATCCTAAAGAGCGCCGATACCGGCTGGGATTCGTCAATAAGGGCCTGACCAAAGTCAGCCAACTGCCGTTTGCGCAGGCGCTCAGCCTGTCGCTGGAACAAAACAAAAAATATTCCTTCATGATTCTTGAGCTGGCCAAGAAGATGGTCCAGCGCAAGATCTCGATGCGGGCCATCTCCGGGCCGATCGGCATCGCGCAGGATGCGGGCTATGCGGCGCAGCAGAAGGGCTGGACACCGCTCATGGAATTGACGGCGGGCATCAGCTTGAACCTGGGCATCTTCAACCTGCTGCCCATCCCGATTCTGGATGGGGGCGTGATCCTGTTCCTGCTGATCGAAGGCCTGATGCGGCGCGACATCAGCATGACCATCAAGGAACGCGTGTACCAGGCCGCGTTTGTGTTTCTTGTACTCTTCGCGGTAATGGTCATCTACAACGACCTGATGAAGACAATCCCCGGGCTAGCCGACCGGCTGCCTTAAGTTCGCAGCGGTATTCGACAGTAAACCCGGCGGCGAATCTCGCCGCCGGTCCTTTTTGAACGTTTACCTGTTTGGGGGCAACAGGCGCCTGGATTTTGGCGGGCAGTTTCCAGCCCGGGCCGTTTGTTTCGGCGGCAATGACGGAAGTGGCGTCATGTCCGTTACGGGCGCAGGTTGCGCCGGAATTTCCGCCGGCGTTGCGGCTGCCGTGAAAGCACCAAAGGGATCATCGCTACTAAGCCCGTTCGGCAGAGACTGAATGGCGCTTTGAAACTTCGGCCAGGCGTTGGCTGACGAATCGGAAGTGAGATCGGAATAGAGTTGGGCGAACGTTCCCGCGTCGCCCAGCGCCACCATCCGGGGAGCGATCTGGCTCAGACTGTACCCCATACTCATGAGCCACGATAGAAAGGCCATGCCGCATCCGGTGCTGTCCGCGCTCTGGTCGGTGCGGTCCGTGCGGTTGACATAATCGGGCATGCCGTCCTGCGCCCATTGTGGGGCAGTCGCGAAATCCGAAAGCGCATTGTTGCTGACCACGGCCGCACACCAGCGGGACAGTGCTTCGCCCGTGCTTTGGCCGCAGAGATTGCCATTCATCGAGCATTCGCTCAGTTCGGCCTCGAACAGCGCCGATACGCGGGAGGAGTGCCCGAACGAGGCGTCCACCTCGATGGCATTCCCATTCGTATAGTCGCAGCCCATATGATCGGCGCCGCCGGTGCCATCGGTGGCGCCGCCAAGGGCAAAAACGATCACGCTGACCGGTCCTCCCGTGGTGCCGAAGATCCCGTCATTGGCGGCGACGATGCGATCGGCATCGTTCAACAGGTCACGAGCATTTTTGAGGCCTCGCGGACCGAGTGATGCATCTACGTAGACGGTCACCCGTCCGCTGGGACTGGTTCCGACAAGCTGCGATGCTCCTTGATAGCTGGGCCACGCAGGCGCGGAGGAACCGGCATTCGCCGCCGTGGACGTTGAGGACTGTGCTTTCTTGCGTGCGGCCATAAATCAACCTCGGGATCGAATTGGAATCAGCGGCCAGAGGCGCGAAGCGACGGGAAACGTGTGGCGAACAGTTCTTATCACTTTAAGCCCTCTTGCCGGATTTTGACGGGCCTTCGTGCCGCCGTCCGGTATTTGGCAGGCACATGAGAATGGGCAACTTAGCGGGGAATGGCGATAGGCCGAAAGGTCTTCAGCGCTGGGTCTGCAGGCGGAGCGACCGGCTCATTTGGCCGGTTTTCGCGTGATAAACTAAAGATTCCCTATGGCTACGATTCAACGCAGGAAGACCGTAACGGCCGTGGTCGGAGGTGTGCGGGTCGGGTCGGATGCACCGGTTGTGGTGCAGTCGATGACCAACACCGACACCGCGGATGTCTCCTCCACCGTACAGCAAGTCGCAGCGCTGGCGCGCGCCGGTTCGGAACTGGTGCGTGTCACGGTGAACAACGATGACGCGGCGGCGGCGGTACCCCGCATCGTCGAGGAACTGGACAAGCAGGGAGTGCGGGTTCCGATCATCGGCGACTTCCACTACAACGGGCACGTTCTGCTGACGAAGTATCCGGAGTGTGCGCGCGACCTGGCGAAGTACAGAATCAATCCGGGTAACGCAAGCATCGGCAAGGGCGGAGATTCCAATTTCCGCACCATGATCGAGGTTGCGGTGAAGTATCAGAAACCGGTGCGCATCGGGGTGAACTGGGGATCGCTGGACCAGGTGCTGCTGACGCGCATGATGGACGAGAATTCCAGGTTGTCCGAGCCCAAAGATGCGCGCGAAGTGACCATGGAAGCGATGGTGGTGAGCGCGCTGAATTCGGCGGAACTGGCGCAGAAATATGGTTTGCGGCCGGACCAGATCATCCTCAGCGCAAAGGTCAGCGGCGTCCAGGATCTGATCGACGTCTACCGCGCCCTGGCGGCACGTTGCGACTACCCGCTGCATCTGGGACTGACGGAAGCGGGCATGGGGGCAAAGGGCGTAGTCGCCTCCAGTGCGGCCATGGGCGTGGTGCTGCAGGAAGGCATCGGAGATACGATTCGCGTTTCACTGACCCCAGCGCCGGGAGGAGATCGGACCGAAGAAGTCCGGGTCGCACAGCAGATTCTGCAGTCGATGGGCATCCGCAGTTTCACTCCGCAGGTGACCGCGTGCCCCGGTTGCGGGCGAACGACCAGCACCTTCTTCCAGGAAATGGCGGAGCAGATCCAGTCTTATCTTCGCGAGCAGATGCCGGCATGGAAAGGACGCTATGTTGGCGTCGAAGAGATGAAGCTTGCAGTCATGGGATGCGTGGTGAATGGTCCGGGAGAGTCGAAGCACGCCAATATCGGGATCTCGTTGCCGGGGACGTTCGAGGAGCCGAAGGCTCCGGTCTATGTGGATGGGCGGCTGTTTACGACGTTGAAAGGCGATCGGATCGTGGCGGAGTTTATCGCGATCCTGGATCAGTACGTGGATTCGCATTATGCGGCGAAAGAAGAGGTTCCAGTCAAGGTCTAGGCGCGGGGGCTAAAGCCCCAATCTTTTTGCCGCATTAACGCGGCCCTAAAGGGCCGCTCTTCCACGCTCAGCACTCAGCCCAACACCCAATCCCTAACGCCAAACACCCAACCCCTAACACCCCAACACCGGGCATTCCTTGCAACAACTGCGCCCCGTCGCGAGTCACTCCTGATCTCATTCACTCCGATTTACTGGCCGGTCAGCAAAAAGATGGGGGCTTGGGGAGGGGCCAGGGGGACGGCCTTGCCTGTGGTGCCGGTCACGCCGGCGTCCTTGGAGGAATTCAGGTTGCAGGAGAATGCGGCCGGCGACAAGCCGGCGGCGAGCACAGTGAAGGTTTGCCCGTCCAGGCTGGTTCCTGTGCCGGAAATTGCCACCCTTGTACCCGCGGTGAAATTGTTTAACGCGGTAAAGGTCACGATGTTGCCGGTGGCGCCGATGGAGGTGATCGTGGCCACCGAACCGCACGTGGTCGCGCAGGCGCCAAAGGGAGCGGCAATATTGGTCACCAGCGTGTCCGGCGAGTTGCTTCCGGTGGCAATGGTGCTGGTCCTGGTGACGACATCGGCGATCATTCCCGCATCGCAAATACTCACGTACACATGGCTGCTGTCGCTGGCCGAAGTAGTGTACATGCGGAAGCGGGTCGTTCCCGGGGAGTACACCGGCGCCGGCACGCAGGAAGCGACGGGCGGCAGCGCATACTGACTGGCGGCAAAGTTGGGTGTCCCGAGCAAGGAGATGGAGGGCGGACGCAGCGACAACGTGGCCGGCTTCACCGTCATGCTGGGTGCGTCGAAGACCGTCAGCAGCGGAATTACGCAGGCCGTGCTTCCGACATTCGGGTCGGAGCAGTTCGCTTCGCTCTGATAACTAGCGACGTAGAAACGCGAACCATCGGGCAACGCGGTTACAGAAACCGGCGAACATGCGCTCGAACAGGGCGGGTTCGCGCCGGCCGTCATGGAGATGGTCGCCAGCAGGGTGGGCGTATCGTTGGCATTGCCGCTCAGGTCAACCCCTCCCGTCGCCGAGAAAACGTACACGTTGCCGTTGCTGGGATTGGTGACATACAGACGGTTCAAATGAGGGTCATAAAGCAGGAAATTGGCTCCGGCGCCGACCGAGAGATTGGTCTGGCTGGGCAGGACCGTATCGGTGGCAACGTCAATAGGAACGAGGGTTCCGCTTCCCTGGGTGAGCACGTACACCCGCTGATTGTCGAGGCGCGCGACCGCCCAAACCGGGGTTGCCCCTACATTCATCGTGGCCGCGGTCGACAAGTCCAAGGGGGAAAGATCGGTCAGCGTGTTATTGCCTTGGTTGACCACATAAAGATGTTGCGCGTTGGGCGTTTCGGCCAGAGCGACCGGGTGTGCACCAGCGGGAAGATAAGCGAAATTTGTGATCCCATTGGCCGTGTTGTTGAGAAGGGCGACGGAATCGGTACTGCTCAGGGTGGTGCAGCCGGGGTCATTGTCCACGCCATAATTAGCCACGTAAATGCCCGTGCCCTGGGTGGTAGCCAGGAAATCAGGAAGGTAGGAACAAAACCACTCGGGCGTTCCGCTGGAGCCGATGGGCCCCACGTTGGGATAGGTATAGATGGTGGGATTTCCCAGCCCGCTGGCAATGTTGCCTCCGCTTGCCGGGGTGAAGGACGTCACGATATCAGATTGCCCAGGAAACAAACTGCCTGCGCTGGCGACAAAGACGCGTGCATTATTGGGCAGAATTGCGGCGTGGGTGGGGTTGATCCCCATATCCGCCTGCCCGATGTCGGTATCTCCCGAAACATCAATCTGGAGCGCCGCGCCGGGATTAGCCTGCGCATTGGAGCTGATGCCGAACACGGCATGGAAATTCGCCGCATTAGGGGTGGTCACGGCGATGGGAATCACTACCGGGCGATAGATGTCGCCGCAGGACATGCACACCATCAGTGCCAGCGCCATGGCGGCCAGCCCGCCCACACGTCGAAGACTCATCCGCACCCCGAAGGAAGATTCTGGTTCAAATGACAGAATTGATTATTGTAGCGATTGCGTGGATTATGCGCTAGGAGTCGCGAGCTATGAGCTATGAGCTATGAGCTTCGAGCTTCTAGCTTCGGATGCGTCGGGGTTTCGCGATGGATGCCTGGGGCTTCGCCTTCGTTTGGACAGCCCTCGGGGCTGTTCCTGCGGGAGAAGGTGTTAACTGCGGCGGCGGCGAGACTTTCCGGCTGCGGCTGCGGCTGCGGGTTCTTCCTCTTTGTTGGCTCTGGCGGCGGGTTTCTTTTTGCCTTCCATTTGCGCCAGGCTCTGCTTCAAGGCTGCCATCAGGTCTACGACTGGGGCCAGTTTCTTGGGCTTTTCGACCGCGGCGACCTCTCCGCCTTCCAATTTCGTTTCGATCAGATTCTTCAAATTTTCCTGGAAAGTATCTTTGTATTTTTCCGGATCCCACTCGTCGGCCAGGGCCTCGATTAATTGGTGAGCGACTTTGACTTCGGCTTCTTTCAATTCCACATCGGGCGCTCCGAAGCCCTCTACCTTCCTCACCTCATCGGAGTAGTACATGGTGTGCAGCATGAGGCCGCCTTCGGTGGGCCGCAGGAAAACCGTGTACTCGCGATTGTGCATGGTAATTTTCGCGATCGCGACGTACTTGCTCTGCTCCAGCGCCTTGGTGAGCAGGGCGTAGGGACGGCGGCCCGCTTCCTCGGGCATCATGTAGTACGAGGATTCGAAGTAGACCGGATCGACGTCACCCGCCTTCACGAATTCCAGAATCTCCATGGTCTTGGCGGTCTGCGGCTCGATCTTCTTGATCTCTTCGGGTTCAATGAGGATGTATTCGTCTTTGCGGAACTCGTATCCCTTGACGATCTCGCTACGCTCCACCACAACATTCTCCAGCGGGCAGATGTACTGCTGCTTGACGCGCTGCTTGTCCGGGCGGTGCAGCATGTTGAAGGAGATTCCCGAACTGCGCGCACCGGAAAAAAGGCGTACCGGCATGGAGATGAGTCCGAAGGTTAAATGGCCAGACCAGACCGACGACGGCATAGTTCCCTCGCAGGTTTTTTCGGGCACGGCCCCACAGCCGGGCCCCGGGTATCGCTAAACTCAGCGGCAGGGAGAGTTTAGCCCAAAACTCTCATAGGATGCACCAACCCGCGGTAAGGATGAACCGATATTCAAAGCGGGAGCGGATGTGGTCAGCGGGGGAAGGGCCCAACTGGTTGTAGTTAACGTTTCAGGTTCTGGCCGGCGACGCTGACGACCGCCCCGGATCCTCGGAAGAGCAAGGGAGTCACGAATTCGCGGGATTCCGGGCCTGTGGAAATGAGCGAAGCGATACTGCCGCCTGTCGTCATCAAAACAACGCTGATGTTCAGGTGGCTCGGCAGACTTTCCTTGAACCTATGTGGGATCTTAGATCATCTGTGGAGGAAGGTTCACCAGGGGGAAAGAATGACCGATCTCCGCTATCCCATCGGGAAGTTCATTTACGAAGGACCACCGCGAGAACAACAGAGAGTCGCATTTCTGAATGACATTGGCGAGGCGCCCGCGAAGTTGCGAGCCAGCCTGAAAGGACTTTCGGAGGCGCAACTGGATACACCTTATCGTCCCGAAGGGTGGACCGTGCGCCAGGTCGTGCACCACGTTCCGGATAGCCACATGAATGCCTTCACCCGGTTCAAGCTGGCGCTGACCGAAGAAGAGCCGACCATCAAGCCGTACGCTGAGGACCGCTGGGCGCTGCTGGCAGATGTGCAGGCAACGCCGATTGAGGTTTCGCTCACGCTGCTCGATGCGCTGCATGACCGCTGGCTGCGCCTGTTGCAATCGCTCACACCCGAACAGTGGAAGCGCACATTTCGCCATCCGGAACTGGGGTCCATGACCCTGGAGAAAACGCTGGCACTCTACGCCTGGCATGGAAGGCATCACGTGGCGCACATTACGGAGTTGCGGCACAGGATGTCCTGGTAAACCACGACGGCGAGTTGGCCTTTGGGCAAGTAATGTAGGGGCGGACGCATTCGTTCGCCCCGCCGAGCATAGCGAGGCGTGACGTCGCCATGACTTGCCCCTAAAGTTGTCACCGCGACAGGCCACTAGTAACCGCACCAGTGGATACGCCACACCGCAGACGTCAACTTCCCCACCCTGTCCCGCAAAAAACGCGGGGACAAGAGATGGGGCACCCTCGGGATTCCCGGCTCTTACGTGATCCCGATTCGCCACAGCAGGTAGCTTGTGGACTCCCGTAACGCGGATCCGGCGCGCTGCATGATACTGTGCGGGCGCGTGTCCAGCCGGGGCGCGGTGTAGACCGGCCTTATGCCTTCGTGCTCCAGAAGCTTGCGGATGCGGAAGACGTGATAGGCATCGCTGACGGCAATGCAGCTATGCAAATTGTTGGCGCGCATGATCACGGCCACGCGAACCGCCGATTCCGAGGTGTCATGGCCCTGGGTTTCAGCGATGAGGCTGCGTTCGGGGACTCCGTGGCGCATCAGGTAATCGCGTCCCACGCCACCCTCGCTGTAATGAGGATCGTCGGCGGCGCCTCCAGTCGTGATCACCACCGGGGCCACGCCGAGATGGAATAAATCGAGGGCGTGATCCAGGCGCGCGCGCAACACCGGAGAAGGACGTCCGGAATACTCCGCTGCCCCGAAGACCACGATCGCATCCGCGGGATGCACTTCCTGCTTCGAAGCGGTCTCGATGACCTGCACGGATGTGCCGATCAGGACAATCCCCACTAATCCGACTACCACAATCAGCAGACGAACCCACCAGCGCGTTCGGAGAGGCTGGTTGGTGGACATCGGGTTCATGCTCGGGCGGTCAGCCTTGGGCAAAGAACTTGGAAATTTCGTCGGCGGCAATGGCGCCTTCGCGAATGATGCGCCAGCGCTCCGTTTCATCGCTCAAATCGATAATCGTGGAGGCGATGTCCCGGGGCGAAGTGCCCCCGTCCACGATGATGTTGATACGCCCTTGAAGCTGGTCGCGCACCTGCTCCGCGCTGGTACACTCCGACGCGCCGCTGAGATTGGCCGAAGTCGCGGTGATGGGAATGGCGGCGGCGCTGACCACCGCGAGGGGGATCTTCGCATTGGGGACGCGCAGCGCGACATTGCCCGTGTTCGCCGTGACCTTGAGAGGCAGGCGCGAACCGGCTTTCACGATAATGGTCAGCGGTCCGGGCCAGAACTTCCTGGCCAGCGCATAAAACTCATCCGGCAGCGGCTTGGCCAGTTCTTCCGCCTGATCCACGCTCTCGATGAGCAGCGACAAAGGCTTGTGACGGGAACGCGTCTTGATGTCGTACACCTTGTCTACGGCGCGCAGGTTAAACGGGTCGGCCGCTAATCCGTAGAAGGTGTCGGTCGGCATTCCCAGAACCTCTCCGGAACGGATCTGATCGGCGGCGTATTTGACCAGGGATACTTCGGGATGATCGCAATTAATTTTTACAATCTCGGCGCGCACGGCGCTCCCTTCTATAGCTGCAGGTTAGGATGAATTTGAATGGCGAAACCTATCATAATACTGGCCGAGGCCGCAACGCGAGGCGGAGTATGATGCCGGGGAGGCGAGCCCCGTTCCATCCCATGAAAGAAACGCCAGAATCTGTTCCCCGCCACCGGCAACGGCTGAGGAGAATCGAAGGACGGCACAATGTCCTGGTGAAGCAGTTGCGCCAGGCATTTGCCTGGGCGGAGCCCACCGAACAGGGATTTTGCGCCATCGAAGGCGTGCGCATCCTGGAAGAGGCCATCCGCAGCGGGTTGCGGTTTCAGGCAATCTTCTTTCGCGAGTCGGCGGAGAGCCTGGCCGAGCGCCTCCTGCCGCAGATCGGGGCGCAGGTTGAAACCTTGCTGCTTCCCGACAAGCTGTTCAATAGCAGCGTTGCCAGCGAAGGCCCCCAAGGGGTAGCGGCGCTGGTGCAACTCAAGCGGTTCTCTCTGCAGGACATCATGGAACGCCTGCAGGTAGGGCCCATAATTGTCATCGTGGCGTTGCAGGATCCGGGAAATCTGGGGACGATCCTGCGATCGGCCGAGGCTTTTGGCAGCGCCGGGATTGTGCTGGGCGAAGGAACCGTGAGCCCGTTCAATTCGAAAGTGGTGCGCGCATCGGCAGGATCGATTTTCCGGCTTCCGCTGGTCATCGCGAAGGCGCCCGGCGAGATGAAGAGTGCTTTGCAGCTGATGCGGGCGGGAAAAATCCGCTTACTCGCTACCTCTTCGCACAAAGGGACGCCCCTGGATCAGACGATGCTGCTTGGACCTGCGGCCATCTTCATCGGCAGCGAAGGCTCGGGCCTGCCCCGGGATGTGCTCGCGCAAGTCGACGAACTGGTAGCAATTCCCCACACTCCGCAGGTGGAATCGCTGAATGCCGGCGTGGCGGGAAGCATCCTGCTGTACGAAGCGGCGCGGCAACGGCGAGAGCAGGCCGCGCAGGTCTGAAACGCCTGCATTGCGGGTAGGGTACCGCATGATTCAGAGGCGCGTCCCAACCTCGCTTATTGAGGGTCCTCGGCGGCCGGGGCAGATTCGTCGAAATGGAAGTGCTCACCCAAATTTCTAGCCAGGGCATTCAACGCACCCGCCAGCCTGAGGCGCCAGCGCTCGACCGACAGATTTGCGGTCTGCTCCATGGAGCGCTCGCACGCCTGCAAAGCGTTTCCGGCTTCCGCCTTCAGAGACTCGCAGGCTGAAGCGATGATTCCTTTTTGAACGATCATCATATTTCCGGTTGCTTCGTCCAGCTGATTTTTCAGTGCGGAGATCCCGCGGGCGTTCAGTTCCTGCAGAATTTCGCTGGCTATAAATTCGAGTTGTTTGTGGGCATCGCTCACCGTGTTGCTTGCCATCTGGCGCAACCGCTGCTCCATGCCAGACTCCAAGGCTTGGGTAGCAGAGTCCAGCTTCGCGATGCGGTCGTCGAGGGATTGCACCTGTTCGCGCAAGCGGGATGATTCCGACTGCAGCGATGCGCTCAGTTGCTCCAGTTCAGCGCGCCGGGCATTGTGCTCCCCGTTCAAATTCTGCTGGAGAAAATCCAGCAGTTCCTCGCCAAGCCGCTTGAGGGAATTGCCTCCCTCCAACAGTTTCTGGTGAAAATCGTCTAACCCGCGACGCATGTGCTCCCGCGCGTTGCTGGAAAGATGCGCAGAGAGATCCTGGGCTCGCTTTTCGACTCCTTTCAGCTCCTCCGCTACACGGGTGACGAAGTGCTGGTAGCCTTCGCTGGTTTTCTGGTCGATGGCGACCTGGGCCGCAGTCAGCAATTGCGCGGCCTGCTGGCGCGCCTCCTCCATCACCTTGGGCCCGAAGTCATTTCGCAGGCGCAATTCCAGCTGTTGCTCCAGTTCAGAGGGGATGCTGGAGAGCGAGACCTCAAAGCGGCTGGGATTCGATTCCCGCTGCGCGAGCTTTTGCTTGAGCCCTGAAATTTCGGCTTGCAGCGGGCGAACGGCCTCCGCAATCATCCGCGTGACTTGCGCCTCGATTTGCCGTGCTACGCGCTCCAGCACCGCGGGCGAGGGCTGGCTGGGCGGGACCTTGTGCGGAGACAGGGTGGTCGCGGCCGGGAGGGTTTCCGGTAGTCTTGGTTGCAGCAGGACCGAAGGCACGGCCCAATCCTTGGGACAGTCCTTCAAGCCCCAGAAGTTTTGAGGACGGTCGAGCCTGGCTCCCAATCTCCATCCCTGAGTGCCGGAGTCGATGGGTTGACAACAGACCACGCGAGCCGTCGTCTCGCGGCCTTCCTTGCTGTGCAGGTGGAGCGGAACGCCGCTGTCGAGCTTTACCCGCGTCTGTATGGCAAAGCCATGGGCATTGACCACGAGGGTTTCACAAACCTCGGAGAACTGTTTGCCCTCCAGACTCGTGACCAGGATGGGGACTGCGGCCTGCACTCTGGAGCTGCGCCGGAGCGATGTGGGGCTATTTACAGTCTGCATGTAAGCCTGCCTTATGTTGCGAGGAGTAGATGCCGATCGGTGGCGCGAGCCGAAGGGCGCATAGGTTCTACCTTAACCCCAGGTTGTGGTTTGACGGAAAAATCGAAGGTGTTGTGCGGGGGATGTCCGAAGGTAACCTGTGGGAAAGGGACCTGGCGTGAACCCATTCTGAATTCGACAAAGAGGAGTTATGCCAGGCCGCCGCCGTCCACGACGAGCGCGGCACCCGTGATCCAAGTCGACATTGGGCTGGCAAGAAACAGAACCGCATGGGCCACGTCCTGGGGGGTTCCCACGCGGGCAAGCGGACGATTGGCCGCTTCCTTCATGAATGCCTGAGCATCTTCTCCGAGCTGCGCGCATTCGCTATGCAGCATGGGAGTATCCACATCTCCCGGGCAGATGCAATTCACGCGGATGTTGTGCTTGCCGTGATCGATGGCCATGGCGCGGGTGAGATTGACCGCGCCGCCCTTGGCCGCGCAATACGAAGCGGCGCGCGGGCCGCCTTTGAGCGACCATCCGGAACCGATGTTAATGATGCTGCCTCCGCCGTTGCGGATCATGTGTGGCACTACCTCGCGCGAGAGCAGGAAGATCCCCTTGAGCGTGACGTCGAGGGCGCGGTCCCATTCTTCCTCGGTGAGTTCCACAATGTCTTTACGGATGGCGATTCCGGCGCAATTGCAGAGGATGTCGATCTGTCGCCACTGGTCGATGATCGTGCTTACCGCCTGGCGGCACTCCGCTGCGCTGCGCACATCGCAGGGCAGGGGGAGAGCATCGCCGTCCTGGTCCCGGATCTGTTCCGCAGTTTGCGTCGCCTTCCCCTGATCGATGTCGAGCACGCCGATCCGGGCTCCCATCTGAGCCAAGGCGAGAGCGATGCCTCGCCCGATGCCGGATGCGGCTCCGCTCACGACCGCGACTTTGCCTTCGAGCGACAACAGTTGAGCGGCCCGGCTGG
>DASREX010000103.1:0-15604 GCA_035651855.1 Candidatus Sulfotelmatobacter sp. | reverse complement strand
GTTTGTCGTCGATATAGAACTTCAGGTGATCGCAGTTCGAGCACACGACGGCTTTCGAGAACCCAATGGATGCATCCCCCCGCGCCCAGTGGAACGCCGGTTCGAGCACGACCTCTTCGGAAGGATCGCACTGGGACTTGTAGAAACCCGCAGCCGGCTTCGGCTCGCGGAATATGTCTGTCACGCCGTGATAGCAGATGCGGTCGCCGGAGCCGAAATTGCCGTGAGTGTTGTAGTCGAACGCGCACCATCCGATTCCTCCCGCGTATTGCGGGTTGGATGCGAGCTGGTCGTGAATTCGAGCGTGCCGGATGGTGTGCTCCATAAGCCGCTCGACCTGGTCAATGGTCTTGGTTGGATAGGTGTGGCCCACGAATTCCGTATTCAAGTAGCGCGGATGGTTGGGCGGCTTGAGGGGCCATCCAAAATCATTCATCGTGAAAACGTCTTCCAGAAATTCGGATTCCTGGAAATACCGAATGCCGCCGGTCTGGCGAGTAGGATCAAGTTGGTGCGCCAGCGCATTAGTCCGGGCGTAGAAGTCGTGATTGTCGCGCGACTCGTTGATACGAACGCCCCACAGGATAATCGAGGGATGGTTCCAGTCGCGCCGGATCATGCGGCTGACGTTGTCGACAGAGATGTCCTGCCACGCTTTATCGCCGATGTGCTGCCAGCCCGGGATCTCTTCGAGAACCAGCAGACCCATCTCATCGCACGCATCTAGAAAATGGCGGGACTGCGGATAGTGCGAGGTGCGAACGATATTGCATTTGAGCTTATTGCGCAGGATATCCGCATCCCGGCGCTGCGCCCTGGCCGGCATAGCCTGACCCACCCAGGGGAAGGTCTGGTGCCGATCCAGACCACGGAGCTTGATGACCTTGCCGTTCAGTTCGAAGCCGTGGTCGGTAAATTGCGCCTCGCGGAAGCCGAAACGGCGGGAGTCTTCATCAAGCACCTCGGCCCCGCGGCGCAAGCGTACCCGCGCCTTATACAGAGTGCGCTTGTCCAGATCCCACAGCGCGATTCCCTTCAGGCCCTCGAGGCGCACGCTGTGAGCCACGGGCTCATTTGCCGGGCCCGCACCTGGCAACTGCTGCGAGATTTTGGCGAGAACCTTTTCCCCGTCGAGCAACTCGACTTCCAGAGTCACTCCGCCCTTTGACGGCTCGAATTGCTGCACGAAACACACCACTTCCGCTGCCGGATTCGGGGTGAGCACATTCCTGGTGCGAACGGCCAGATTCTCGATAAACGTGGAAGGAACGATACGCAAAGATACTTCCCGGTAGATGCCGCCGAATGTCAGATAATCGATCTCATATCCAAAGGGAGGGATATCCGCGCGCTCGGTCGAATCCACATCGACGGCGAGCACGTTTTCTCCGTCAAAATCGAGATGGGGCGTCAGATCAAACGAGAATGGCGTGTATCCGCCCTTGTATTCGCCGAGACGCGTTCCATTGATCCACACCGTCGAGGCAGTCATCACCCCTTCAAAGTCGACGAATACGTGCTTGCCGCGCGCGGCGGTAGGAAGTTTGAAGCGGCGGCGGTATAGTGACACGAACTCGTACGTGTTTTCATCAAAGCCGTGCCAGGGGAGCGGAATATTGGTATGGGGAATGACAACCTGGTCGAATTTTGAGTCGTCGAAGGCCTTATCGTGGCCGCCTTCGACGAAGGCCCGGCTGTACCGCCATTTGCGATTCATGGGCAGGATCATGCGCCCGCCGGAACCGGAGTCTCGTGGTTGCGCATCTGTCGGAAGAGCGTAGGGACTAAGAGCGGCGCCGGCAATGAACGTGCCGGTTTGCTGCAGGAACCTGCGTCGATCCATAATTAGTGCCTGACCTTTCATTTACTGAAGAAACAGCTGCAAGTCCGCGAAAAACTCAACCAGCTCACAAGATCCAGGTAAGCACTTGCTGGAGATCGGCGGCGGAGTTGGACTCGGTGCCCCGCGCCATCGATGGACCAATCGCCAGCGCCTGATTGTGGCCCTCAAACCAAACCAGAAAACAGGACTGTTCGGCGCCGGGAAGGCGCTGCTGGTTGAGCCAGTTGTAATACGCGCCAAAATCGCCGTCAACTAAGGAACCGATGACATCGAGTTCCGGAGGAACACTGGCTCGCGCCGAAAGCATCTCGTTCATCGGCCTCTGGCGCTGGCGGGGAGCAAATCGCACCAGCAGTGTCAGCGGTTGGGCGCGCCGCAACGCCTCGCGCGCTGCCCACTGGGCGAAGACCGTGCTGAAAATCTGAGTTCCCGAGCCTTCGGTCAGTACGCTGACTTCGAATCGCTGCAGCACCTCATCTTTCGGCGTCGCACTGCCTTGCTGCTCCATTCCCAGATCTGCCGGGCGCATCCGAGCCAACAGAGTACGCAGCGCTTCCGGTCCCATGCCCGGGCGGTTAATCTCTTCCTGCATTCTTGCCAGAAGCGCCGCGCGCACCGGCGCAAGGGCCTCATAGGAAATGCAGACGAGCGACGGATCGCACTCGGCTGCCATGCCGCCATCAATATACCAGTGGCCATAGGGGACGGGGTGCGATCGAGCCCGCGCGGCGACTCCATCCAGCAATTGACGAAGGCCGTTCTCTGCTTTGACGTGGGTAAAGTAGGCGCCATGGGTTCGCAGCTTTCGGAACAACGGCTCACCGTAGGAGGCTACGCCCTGGCCGATCACGCTGATTCCGAGCCGTGGTACCGGCGGAGCCTCCGGAGGCACAGCAGCGTGAAGCCGGTCCGCGTAATCATTCGAGGCCTGACGAAAAGCGTCAAGTTGATGGGTGGTCCACAGGTGAGCCGACAGTCGCTCCACGAATTGGGCGGGAGCCTTGACCCAATCGAACTGCTCGAGTTCAGGAGAAAGCCTTATCCTGGAAAAGCCCTGGAACCAGTCTATTAACTGAGCGGCGGAAAGTGAACCGAGATAATCCAGTTCCCGTTCATGCACCTTTCGCTCCGCGGGAAACTTGAAATCGAAGTTGATCAATTCGCGAAGCAGGCCTGGCACGAAACTGAGCGGCAGCCGCTGCAAGGTCGCAACATAATTGGTAATGATCTTACGGGCCTCGGGAGGATAGCCGGAGAACATCTCGGGTTTGAGATCGCGGGGAAGCATGTAAGCTACAAGACTTCGTTCACGGGTTTTCCCTGCGCGAGGGAGGCATTGAATCCCAATACGGCGCCCAGGGTTGGCACGAGATCAGTGGAATCCACGGCGCGGTCGAATACAACATTCTCCCGGATCCCGGCGCCCGCCACCAGCATCCAGGTGGTACGCGAGAGTGCATCTCCGGTGCGGTGATGCTGAAATCCGTTCCCCCCTGCGTCATCGTCCGAGTCCCGGCCGAAGTCAGGGAGAATGAACAGAGTCGTGTTGCCCGCGTATTCCGGCTCAGTCCGTATCGCTTTCCACAACTCCGAACACAGCCGGTCGGTGCGGCGAATTCCTTCGATGTACAGCGAGTAAGCTCCTGCATGGGCCACGTCGATGTCATGCAGCGTAATCCACAAAAGACTCGGCGCCACCTGGCGCATTAACTGACGAGCAATGTAAACCGACAGCTCATCCGGGCTGGATAAAGTCTCGGCATGTTTCCTGAAGTCCTCCACCGAGAGCTTCAGGATCATCTCCAGTTGCTGGAGTTCAAACTCGCTGCCGGCCAGTTCGGGAGTGAAGTAGGGCGTCTCGTAGTTGTCTCGCAACAGATGCTGAAAGTCGTGGCCGGCGCCGGAGGTAGCGGCGGTCAACAGACGCTTGGGCAGGATGACGCGCGCGCCCAAGCCCGCCCCGTACGAACGATGACTGCTTTCGCCGATCCGGTTAAAACCGTTGCTGGGCGCCACAACCCACGCGTCGGAAGAGGGTCGCTTCAGATCCTTGCGGAAATACTCGAAAACCGTGGGGGATTGCGGGGCTACAGCCGCGAAGTTGTTGAAGGTTTCATACACGCCGGTGGCCAGACTCGCAGTCGCAACGTAGTGGCCCAGGATTCCACGATTGACGACTTGTGTGAAGAAGCTGGCTTGCGGGATCAGTTCCGTCATCAGGTGAGGAATGTTTTCCTGCCCCTCCTGCATGAAGGTTTCCTGATCCCGCGCGCCGCCGCCGAATGTGACCACCACAACTTTCCGTTTCGGCCGGGACGCCACGGCGCGCGCCCAGGCGGGACGAAAGAGCGAGGTTCCCAGGGCGACCCGGGCGGCTTCACGCAGAAAATCGCGGCGGCTGCGGGCCAAGAAGCTGCTGATCTCGCGATTGCCGGGCGCGTTCCGCGGCGCGGACCGCCTGGCCTCTCCTCGAGTCTGTTTTGAGAACTCCATTCAGCGCCCTAAGGTGACGTTCGCATGCTTACTGCGTGGCTGCCGCACCCGCTGACTCCGAGTACACAAACTGGCGAATGTCGGCCCGTTGCTTGTCGAGATCGGCAAGATGCTGCGCGCGCTGCTCCTGATAAATGGCAAACTGTGCCTGCGCCTTGTCCTTTTGGCCGGTATGCACGTACGCCTGGCCTAGGCGGTAATGCGCATCGGGAAGGTTGGGATTGCTGTCTAACGCCTTCACATATTCGGGAACGGCTTCCGCATAATGAGACTGATCCGAATAAAGATTTCCCAGGTGAAAATGAGCTTCGTAGAGCTTAGGCTCGAGCGCGATCGCCCTCTTCAGTAAAGACTCGATTTGCTGGAAATCGACGCTGGAGTCTTGCGCCCGTTTTCCCTTCCACAGACTCATGGCGTAATAGTAGGCAGCCCGGGCATCGTTCGGCTGCAATTCCGAAAACCGCCGGAACCGTTGAATAACCTCATCCGCCTGGGTGGGCGAGCTGTCATAAGCTTTCGAGAGAAAGAGGTAGCAGCGCGGGTCAGAGGGGCTAAGATCAGCCGCGCGCAGGAGGGACTTGACCGCTTCGTCATAAATTCCGCGCGAGTAGTACGCAATCCCAAGGCCGATTGCAATCCGGGTTGAATTGGGATACCGCTCCGCCGCTCTTCGAAAGACTTCAATTGCGGGTTCCAGAGTCTGGTGGATCAGCAACTCACTGCCCCAATCGAAGAGATTGCCTTCGCTCGGATCCAGGTGAGCTGCCACTTCGTACTCGTTGACCGCGGTTACATAATTACCGTCCTTCTCTTCGATCTGAGCTAAAAGATTGTGCAACTCGGCGGCATTCGTTGTTTGTAACAATTTCTGAACGACTTCCCGTGCTGGAGCTGGATGCCCGGTGGATAAGTAGGCCAACGCCAAATCGTATCCATTCTCGTAAGAGGAGCCATTGATGCGCTGGGCCTGCTTGAGATAAGCGATGGCGTCAGAAAGCCTGCCGAGTCGTACATAGACCTCACCCAGGTTATGGTTGGCATCGAAGTTCTGAGGTTCGAGCGCGACCGCTTTTTTCAGTTGCTCTTCGGCGGCGGCGAGGTTCCCCGAATGAATGAAGTTTGTGGCTAAATTGGTTCGTGCAGCGGCTGAATTCGGTTTCAGGCGCACTGCCTGCTGCAGATGCCGGTTAGCGAGCTCGGCCTGCGACTCGCCCGCATAAACCAGGCCCAGCAGTTCGTGCACCTCGAAGCTATTGGGAGTGTCCCGTAGAAGGCTCTCGAGCTGCGCGGCTGCTTCGGGCAAGTGTCCCGCTTCGTACGATGCGACAGCAGATTGGAATCTCTCATTTAAGGGGTGGACGTCTTGTGCGCCCCCGGACGCTAACAGTGCGCTAGCCATCACCGCCAAAGGCATACCCCACCATGGCCCACGTCCGATATTCACGATTCGTATGCTATCACCGGTCGCGGCCGATGGATTAAGACACGAAAGTGACATAGAAGAGGGAGTGCTTCTGTAAAGCGCTCCCCCATAAATACCCGCGAAGCTAGAAGTACAGCTTCAGCGCAAGCTGGATCTGTCGCGGATCGTATGGCGCATCGCGAGTCGAGCCGATTTCTCCGAAGTGAGTGTTCTCGCCCGGCAGGAAGTCGGTCGCCCCGCTGATCGCAACAACGCCGTTACCGCCAAATCCAGGCGCGTTGAAATTTGGATGGTTGAGAATATTGAAGAATTCTGCCCGGAACTGCATCATGAATCGTTCGCTGAGCTTGAAGTCCTTGAAAGCGGAGAAGTCCAGCCGGTGGAAGCCCGGTCCGCGGGTTTGTGAGGGGCCTCCTCCCAAGGCGCCAATGCCATTCAGCGGGACGCATCCAGCGGGGCTGCCTGGCGTTGGTACTGTAGCACCCGGCGAACCGCCCAGGACACAAGGCTGGGTGAACGCTGCAGGATTGCCGAACCAGCTTAGCTGTCCGTTGTCGTCGATATGCAATCCAAGCTTTTGACTCTGGCCGGGGACCATCAGGGCGTAGCAGCCAGTTCCGGCAGTGGTTCCGGTCGGACAGGTGAGCGTTAGAGGCTGGCCACCTTGGAGTGTGGCGATCCAGTTCAAGCTCCAGCCTCCGACAACCGCGTTAGCGATACTGCCGGCGTTGCCCATAAATCTCCGGCCCTTTCCGAAGGGCAGTGCGTATCCTCCGCTGAAATGGACGACGTGGCGGATGTCAAAATCTGCCAGCCCACGGTCTTTCCTGATGCCAAAACCCGGGACGTAGGGAGCTCGGTAGTTCCCGATGCTACCTCCATTCAGCAGGTCGCCGGCATTGGAAAACGCTTTTGACCACGTGTAGGTGAGGAGGAAGTTGAGCCCGCTATTGAATTGTTTCTCCAATTTGGTTTGCAGGCCGTTGTAACTGCTGCTGCCCACTGTTGCCTGATAGCTTCCGCCGCCAAAGCCGGGGAACGGAATGAAATTGTTGGTGGCGGTACCGGAAGGCAGGATTTGGGAAACGTTATTCGCGCCGATTCCAGTCTGCAGGTGACGTCCCTCGGTATTCACCCACCCGGCCTGGGCCGTCAACGTTGGGCGTATCTGATATTGCAGAGTGAAATTTGTACTGATTGTGTAGGGTGTCTTGAAATCAAAAGACAGCCCCTGCAGCCCCAAGCCGCTGGCGTTTACTGCCTTAGGAGAAAGGCTGATGCAGGAAAAGCCAGAAGACAAAGTCGCAATTCCTCCGGGTCCCGCAGTGGGACAACCGGTCCATGGATTGGGATTTGCTACAGGGTCAGAGCCGAGCGGGGTCCAATCATTGGTATTGAACCATGAGAAGTTAAACACGAAGGGATAGTTCTCCCCGTCGTTGGGTCCATAACCCTGGTTTTCAAACGCGTTATAAAAGAGTCCGAATCCTCCGCGGGCCACTAGTTTAGGCGTAACCTGGTAGGCGAATCCTACTCGCGGGGCAAAATTGGTTTTCTGCGAGCGGCCCAACCCCAAACCATAGCCACCGATCTTCAGTTGGATGTTATCGGCCGCCAATTGATTGACGAAGCTCGTCGACAATTGGGACTGGTCAACATTGCCGGGAAGCAAGAACATAGGAGAACCGGTCGGCGGCCCGTACGGGACCCAGTTGGCCTGTCTGCCGTGCTCCTCGTAAATTAACCCGAACCAATCCCAGCGAAGACCAAGGTTAAGAGTTAGCTTGCTGGTGGTCTTCCAGTCATCCTGGAAGTAAGTGGCGAAGTAATTCTTAGCGTCGTTAGTTTTGGAGATATTCGACGCGAATACACCATCGGCGCCACCGACGTAGTTCACTCCTCCGGGAACGGTGGAAGTCGTCGGAGTCAGCAGAAACTGCGCGATTCCCGTACTGCTTGAATTATTTTTCGAGATATCGGTGTATTGACCGTTGTAGTCGAACTGTCCTCTCGACCACGCCGGCTGCAGGGTCGCAAAGTGGATATGCTGATACTCCACTCCCATTTTGAAGCTGTGCTTCCCGTAGATCTTGGTGAAATCGTCGGTGAACTGGAGAGTCTGGCTGACCTCGTCGGATGGCAGGAAAGCATTACTGCCCAGCGTCGCAAGGCCGCCGAAACCAATCGCGGGAAGACCGCCGTTCAGGTTCCCCTGAGGGATGTCCTGAATTCCAAACTGTGACGGTATATCCGTGCTGGTGGCGCCTTCTGGTCCCGTTCGGGTCGTGTGCAGATAATTTAGGCCTACGCGAGCTACATTGACTAACGTTGGAGAGAAAACGTGGGTGTACGCCAACGCACTCTGCTGGGCCAGGGCCGTTTGGATCCCCTGCTGGAAAGCGCCTCCATCCGCAATCCCGCCGAAAATGCCGGGGATGAACTGCGGGTCGTCCACATAGCTGAAGCGGAAGAATGCCTGGTCCTTTTGGCTGAAGTTCACATCCATTCGAGTATCAAACGAATTGCGATGCTCATATAACGGGCGGCTGCTGGCGAAGTTATTCGAAATTCCAGGGCTGGTCGGCGCTGGAAACAAGTTCAACAGCGAAACCGCGTTGGCATCGAAGCGAGCAGGGTTGATCTGGTTCAGGAAGCAGTTGGTGATTTGACCTGAGAAATCTGTGGTGTTCGCCGGACATCCGGCAGTGCCGAAAGCATTCGTCCCGGCGGCCGGGTTGAAGCTGAAGGGATCGCGAACATATCCTGTGTTCACCGCTACAAGACCGGTGACCGGATCTGCAATCCCGGCAGTAACCGGCCGCGTAGTAGCCGGATCGAGAATGGTTCCGGTCAAGATCGTGCGTCCTAAGTCATCGGTTCGCGCAGTGGTCTGGATGATGTCGGAAAGATTCGTATAACCGCTGGCGCGGTCTGCCGCAGTGGGTACTGCGCCGGTCTGAATCGTGCCCTGAACTCGGCGAAATCCTTCATAGTCCCCAAAGATAAAAATCTTGTTCTTGATGATCGGCCCACCGGCGGCGAATCCAAACTGATTCTGACGCAATTCTCCTTTTGGAATTCCCTTCGCGTCCTCGAAATAATCCGCAGCGTCGAGCTTGTCGTTGCGGAAAAATTCCCATGCCGCGCCATGGAATTGATTCGTACCCGATTTGATCGTAGCGTTCAGGACGGCACCGGCCGAACGGCCGAGTTCGGCGCTGAAGTCAGATGTCTGAACCTTGAATTCCTGAATCGCATCCACTGGGGGCAGGACGACGAAATTCGTGCCGTTCAAAAAGTCCACGGTGTCAGAATTGTTATCGATGCCGTCCAGCATGTAATTGTTCTGCGCGGGGCGAAGCCCGTTGGCTGAGAATGCGCCGCTGGCAGCGTTCCCTCGGGTGTCAGCCTGCGGACTGTTCACCCCGGCTGCGAGCTGTGCCAGGAAGGTGAAGTTTCGTCCGTTCAGAGGAAGGTCGTTGACGTTCTTCTGGTTGACTACCTGGCCGACCGAGGCGTCCTGAGACTGCAGCAGGGGAGCTTCGCTGGTTACTTCGACGGTTTCCGAAACACTGCCGGGCTGGAGTTTGAAATTTCGCGTGACGTTAGAGCTCACGTCAACCGCGATGTGGGTTTCTGTCGCAGTCTTGAATCCTTGCCCGGCGACATCGATCTTGTAACTGCCGATGCGCACCGGGCTGAAGCGATACAAGCCATCTGATCCGGTCGTGGTGGTGAGACTGGCGGCGGTGCCTTCGTTGGTGAGCGTAACTTTCGCCCCACTGACAACTGCTCCGGAGGGATCGGTGACCGTACCCGTGATGGAACCGGTGTCTACCTGGGCTTGCAGGGGCAGGATGCCGAGAACGGCAGAGATTGCAAAGGCAAATAAGGTACGCAGGATCCAAGAGGACGCCGACCGGTTCATGAGCTCTCCTTTGAGCTTGTCCCAGGCAAGCCACAGCGCAAGCCTGGCAACACATTCGATCACCAAAGACGATCCGCCGGGCCAAGTGCGGCCCCGCCGGCATAATTTGTTTGGTAGAACGAACCCCAGTTTCGGGCGGTAGTCGAAAAACAAGTTGTTTTTCAATTAACCGCTTAACCCATACTCAGGCTAATGGAAACCTACTAGCTCGAGTGTGCTCCGGGGAATATCACGCTGTTATCGGCGTTGTCAAGATTTTTCTCGTCGTCTATACTCCGCGCAGTCTCGGCCCCCGCAATTTTCCCTTCGACCCGGCTGGGAATTTCGATTATGAGCGTAACCATTCGCGACGTTGCGAAAGCCGCCGACGTTTCGACCGCGACCGTTTCCAATGTGCTGAACAAGACCGGAAAAGTGGGCCGCGAAACTCGCCGGCTCGTGCTTTCCACCGTTAAGAAGCTGGGCTACATCCGCGATGCCCACGCTCGGCATCTGGCCTCGCACGACCGGCGCACGCTCGGAATCATCGTATCGGATATTGAAAATCCTTTTTTCCCGGAGGTGATCAAGAGCTTCGAGAATCGCGCCCGGCAACTGGGCTACGACGCAATTCTCAGCGATACCAATTACGACCCGCGCAGAACACGGGAGGCCGCGGAGCGCATGATGGAACACAAAGTTCGCGGCGTCGCCATCATGACCTCAGAGATCAGCCTGCGCCTGGTGCACGAACTGGCGCGCCGCATGATTGCCGTCACTTTTCTCGACTTGGCGCCCGTCCAGGGGTACACCAGTAATTTGCGAATCGATTATCCGTCGGGGGTAGAGCAGATCGTAAATTACCTTTACGGAAAAAATCACCGGCGCATCGCATTTGTCGCGGGACGGCCCGGCCTGAAATCGAACATCGAGCGTCTCGAAGCCTATAAAAACGCGATGCAGCGGCTTGGATTAGAACCAGGGCCCGTGCTGCCGGGTGACTTGCGATTCGAAGGCGGATTCGCGGCGGGTACTGCCCTGGCGAAGTTCTCGCCGCGGCCCACAGCGGTCATGGCCGTGAACGACTTGACGGCGGTGGGCGTCATCAAAGGCTTGCTAAGCGCCGGCTGCCGCGTGCCGCAGGACATCTCCGTTACTGGATTCGACAAGACCCGGTTGGCCGAATACTGCAATCCGTCCATCACGACGGTGGACATTCATCGCGAAGCTCTCGGCCGGCTCGCGGCCGACGCGTTGCACGAACTCTCAAGCACCGCCAGTCCCCAAGGCAAGGAATATCAGATCGGATCTGAATTGGTGATTGGCGAGTCTACCGGGCCGGCTCCGGAGGCGGTCGCGGGAGACCCGCTCGCAGAAAGTGCTAGCATGCCAGTGTCAAGTCTGGATTGAGCCGGCCACTTGGGGATCACGGATCCAAAACACCGAAAGCCTGATGCCTCGCGCAGAACTTTCCTGAAGCAGATGCGGTGGGCCCCCGTCCTGTTTTTGCCGGCTCCCTTTAAAGACGGGGTTCTGAATACGCGGCTCGGGGAAACCTACGCTGCCCGCGTTCCCCACTTCCCTTTCGCTGATGCCCGATTCATGCCGCAATACCCGGAGAAGTCTCCGCTCGATGAGATCATTCGCCTTGCGACTCCGGGGACTGATGAATACGTGCTTGAGGGCTACGCATCGCAATTGATGAACCTGCTGCACGAATGGAGTCAGTCGTTTCGAACAGATGCCAGGGGTCTGGCTGCTGTCGAGAAGGTCCTTGCAGCGTCCATGCAAGCCAGTTCCTTAAATCCGGTCCGTGAAACACGCGTCCGTTCCGGCAACGGAATTGAAGTGCTGCGCAGGGAATTTGACTCGGGTGCGCTGGTTGGCCGCGAACGATGGCTCGGGGAATTCAAGCAATACCTGGCTCCGCTGCGTCGCGTGGAAACAGCCGACTTCGAGATCTATGAGTGTACGCAGAGTGCCCTGTCGCCCCTGACGCTGGAAGCCGGCATTCGCTACGAGATCGTTGGGGAAAAGGAGAATGGCAGCCGCGAGAGTCGTCAGGGTTCGTGGCGCACGCAATGGGCGTGTAACGAATCCGGCGCATGGCGGCTTTTGAAGTGGACCGCACAACCGGAAACCGTTAGTCGAACGTCCGGCCGGCTGTTCGTCGACGTTACCTCTGCGGCTCTCCGCCGCAACGATTCCTACATAAATCAGCTGTTGCACGGAGCCGATTACTGGCGAACGATTTTGGATGGCGCAATCGGTGTCGACGTCTATGGCAACAACGGCATTGCGGCAGGCGACTTCAACAATGACGGACTGGATGACTTGTACGTGTGCCAGCCCGCCGGGCTCCCGAACCGGCTTTACCGTAATCGCGGAGATGGCACGTTTGAAGATGTCACCGAAGCCAGTGGGGTAGGAGTCGTCGATTTCTCCGCGTGCGCGCTCTTCGCCGATTTCGAGAATCGCGGCGTGCAGGACCTGCTAGTGGTATGTGCTACGGGGCCACTTCTATTTATCAACGATGGCCGAGGCAAATTCTCCTTGAAGAAGGACGCCTTTGCCTTCGCACGCCCGCCGCAGGGATCGTTCACTCACTGCGCCCTCGCTGACTACGATCGCGACGGACGTCTGGACGTTTACTTCTGCCTTTACAACTACTACGGCGGGCTGGACCAATACCGCTATCCCGTTCCCTATTTTGACGCGCGCAATGGGCCTCCCAATTATCTTTTTCACAATGCCGGCGGAGGGACGTTCGAGGATCGTACCGAGGCTGCCGGGCTCAATCTGGAAAACGACCGCTACAGCTTCGCCTGTTCCTGGGGAGATAGTAACGGAGACGGCTGGCCCGATTTGTACGTGGTGAATGATTTTGGCCGCAACGTTCTATACCGGAACAAGGCGGATGGAACCTTTGCCGCGGTTTCCAGCGAGGCCCGGGTCGATGAAGCCGGCGCCGGCATGAGTGCCTGCTGGCTCGATTTTGACAATGACGGCAAGCAAGATCTTTATGCCGCCGGGATGTGGGTTGCGGCGGGTATGAGAATTTTTGAGGATCGTCATTTTCATCCCGGGGAGCCCGCGCAGATCCGAGCGCTCTATCGCCGTCACATGACGGGAAACTCACTTTACCGAAACCAGGCGGATGGAACATTCGAGAACGTCGCCCCGCGCGCCGGGGTCGAGATGGGCCGCTGGTCGTGGTCCAGCGACGCCTGGGACTTCGACCACGACGGATACCCGGACCTGTACGTCGCGAACGGGTACGTTTCCGGTCTCGAGCCCCAGAAGGACGTCTCCAGTTTTTTCTGGCGCCAGGTGGTTGCGAATTCGCCTTCAGATTCAATCCCCTCGTCCAACTACGAACGCGGGTGGGGAGCGATCAACGAGCTCATTCGATCGGATTCGGCCTGGAACGGTTTCGAGCGGAATGTCTTCTTCGCCAACAATCGCGACGGAACGTTTTCGGATATTTCAGGCGTAGCCGGATTGGATTTCCGCGACGACAGCCGCGCCTTCGCTCTGGCCGATCTCGATGGCGACGGCCGGATCGAGATTGTTCTCAAGAACCGGAATGCTCCCCAACTGCGCATCCTGCGCAATGCCATGCAGCATCTGGGCAACTCCATCACCTTCCGCCTGCGGGGAGACAAGAGCAATCGCGACGGCGTCGGAGCAGCCGTCAGTGTCGTCAAAGGCTCGCTCCGGCAAACGAAGTATGTGCAGGCCGGTTCCGGGTTCCTGTCGCAACATACCAAGGATCTTCACTTTGGGTTGGGAGAGAATCTGGAAGCTGTGAATGCGACCATACGATGGCCGAGCGGCCTGACACAGGATTTCGAGAATTTGCCGCTCAACCATCGAATCCACATTCGCGAAGGCGCGGGAGAATTTCAGGCCCAGCCCTTCGCCTCATCGCCGGAAATGTGGGCTCATGCATCCGATCTCCCGGCAGGCGAGGAAGTGCCCGCTTCGTGGGCCACCTGGCTGATCGAGCCAGTTTCGGCTCCCGAGTTCGCCTTGAGCGATATGACCGGGAAGGTTCGGGAACTCAGCTCTTTCCGCGGCCGTTTTGTTTTACTGGCCCTGTGGGTAACGACGTCGGCCGCGTGCCGGGATCAACTCCGAGCTCTGCGCAAGGCAGACGCCCGCTTTCATCTCCACGGAGTTCAAACCGTGGCTGTAAATTTCGATGATCCCCCGGATCCTCGGGCGCTGCAGTCGTTCACCGCTAAAGAAGCTTTGCCCTTTCCCACTCTGATCGCAAACGCGGGGATGGCGGGCCTCTACAATCTTGTCTACCGGTACATGTTTGACCGTCACCGCGAGCTGTCTTTCCCGATATCCTTCCTGATCGACAAATCGGGCGACATTGTGAAGGTCTACCAGGGAAGCTTTGATCCGGAGTCTATCCCCCAAGATGTGGCTTCAGTACCCGGCAACGCGGCGGACCGGACCCGCAAAGCTCTTCCCTTTCCGGGCACTCTCTTCCAGGACGAGTTTCAGAGAAATGCGCTTACCTATGGCGTCGCCTTTCTTCAGCATGGCTATCTCGATCAAGCAGAGCGAGCCTTCCAGCAGGTCATCGCGAATAAGCCAGATCAGGTTGATGCCTATTACAATCTGGGGACGCTCTATCTCCGCCGCAATGCTCCGCAACCGGCCAAAGACAATCTCGAGAAGGCGGTGACATTGCGGCCGAACTATCCTGAGGCCTGGAACAATCTGGGCATGCTGGCGGCGCAAGCGGGCAATAACGAAGAAGCCGTGCGGAATTTTCAGCGATCCCTGGAGTTGCGCCCGTCCTACAGCACTGCCCTGCTGAACCTCGGCAATCTTTATCGCAGGCAGGGGAACTTTGTTCAAGCTGAGTCCCTCCTCGGACGGGCATACGCGAGCGATCCTGACAACCCGGAGATCAACTACAGCCTGGGCATGTTGTACGCGCGCCGCAGCGATGCCCGTCAGGCAGAAAAGTATTTGAGGAACGCCATAAAATTAAGGCCAGACTATGCCGATGCCATGAACAACCTGGGCGTCCTATTCATCCAGCAGCAGCGATATCCGGATGCGGAGTCCCAACTCGAGGAATGCATGCAGAGAGCTCCGGAGTTCGACCAGGCATATCTCAACCTGGCGCGGCTCTACCTTGTTCTTAACGATAAGGAAAAAGCGCGCGCAGTTTTGCAGACCTTGCTGCAAAAGCAGCCGGAGCACAAGATGGCCCGGCAGATGCTTCAACTGCTATATTGAGGGCTTCAGAGGGCATGGTGGGGATGTTGGGGACCGCTTCGATTCCAGTAGCGAGCCTGCAGTGCAGGCGATGGCTGGGCGCCTTTATCCTGCTCACAATCTCGGTTTCCAGCCGCAGTTTTGCACAACAGCCTCCTCCGAATACCCATGCTGCAAGGCAGACGGCCGCGGCAGCGCCAGGTCTGCGCCAGATTGAACAACTGATTCAGAGGGGCCAGTTGGATGAAGCCCGGAACCTCATTGAGGACCAACTCAAACGCGATCCGGCCAACGTCGAAGCTTACAATCTGCTCGGCATCGTCTTTACCAATCAAAAAGATTATGCGCGCGCCCTGGATGCCTTTCAGCAGGCGCTGAAAATTGATCCGGTCTCCCCATCGACTCACAATAATCTGGGGAACCTGTATGTGGCCCAGCAGAATCCTGATGCGGCGGAGAAAGAGTTCACTAAGGTCCTGAAATCTGCTCCGGCGAACCGCGATGCCCACTACAATCTGGGACTGCTCCTGTTGGCGAAGGGATCGCCTGGCGCAGCGATTTCGCATTTCCAGCAAGTGCACCCCCAGACGGTGGAAGCACGGTTCAACCTCGTGCGCGCCTATTTTGCCGCGGGTAAGACTACTGCCGCGCTGCAGCAGGCGCACGAACTTTCCGCCGCACGCAAGCAAGATGT